>NZ_JBIDDA010000008.1:326746-326955 GCF_043204915.1 Micromonospora sp. NPDC047670 | reverse complement strand
GCAGATGGGACGACACCCCCGTGCCCCGCCGGTTGCCACGAGCGCCCCCACAGACGGGACAGCCCGACCGCACCCACCCGGGACCGGCCGACGCGACCGCCGTACCGCCAACCAGACATCCAGGCACCCACGGCGCCCGACCACCGACGGGGTGTGGCCCGCCGTGCCCGGCGCAGGGATCAAGCCTGACCGCCCGGAGCCGGGCACGG
>NZ_JBIDDA010000008.1:238652-326736 GCF_043204915.1 Micromonospora sp. NPDC047670 | reverse complement strand
GTGGGGCCGGGGGGGGGCTGGTTGGTAATACCCGCCCCCGGCGCGGCCCCCCCCCCCCGCGCCCCACACCCCCACCACCACGCACCGCAACCCAACCCCACACCCCACCCCGACGCGCAGCAAGCCAAACAGGGCAAGAGCCAAGCAGACCAAGCAACCCACAAGGGAAGAAACGCCGAAACGGGCTGACGCCCGCCGGGAACCTCCCGACGGGCGTCAGCCTTTCGCGGTGCCGGGCACTGCCCGGAGGGTGCTCACCGTCAGCGCGCGGCTCCCATGCCGAAGCGGTGACGCTTGCGCCAGACCAGCGACAGGAGCAGGAGCACCGCGCCGGCGCCGACGAGGCCGCCGCCGAACTTCATCGGGGTGCTCAGGCTGTCACCCGTGACGGGCAGCGGCGGCGCGTGCTTCTTGAGCACGATGAGCGTCGCCGTCGCCACCTGCCGCGACGTCTGGCCCTCCGCCCGGAAGGTGTAGGTGCCCGGGTGACGCGGCGTGTAGGTGGTGCGGAACTCGCCGTTGTCGTCCGCCGTGACGACGATGGTCCGGGGGCTGGGCTGGGGGGCCTGCTGGAACGAGACCGGCGCCATCGCGATGGTCTCGCCGGTGCTGCGCCGCGCCTGCTCGGCGCCCGGAACGGCGGCGGCGAGCGGCGAGGTGCTGACGGTGATCACGACCGTCTCGAAGTCGGCCCAGCCGGTGCCGATCAGGGTGGCGGTCTGGCCGACCACGACGGTCGTCGGGCTCACCGCGAGCGTCGCGGGGCCGGGCGGGTAGACCGGTGGCTGTGGCGTACCGGTGCCGGGCGCCGGCTGCGGCTGCGCCGCCCCCGCTGCGGTCGGCGCGGCCAGCACGGCCATACCGACCGTGAGCGCCATGATGATGCGGGATAGCCGCATGATTGGTTCCCTCCTACTGGTCACAGCTTGGTGCGGAAACAACTTGGGTGGTCCATGGGGTGGCGGTGGGGGTCAGCCACAGCTCGGCCGTGCCGGCGCCGGTCTTCGCGGTGAGCACGGTGACCTCCAAGGTGCGGGAGGTTCCCGGGCTGACCTCGACGTTCGCCGTGGTCACCTGACGGCGCCGCTCGGTGCCGCTGCCCACCGCCGTCTCGACGCCGTCGAGACGGGTGGTGAGCACGGCCCCGCCGGCCGGGCTGTGCACCGACACCAGGGTGCGGATGGTGTACGGGTCGCCGGCCAGGCCGAGGCCGAGGACCGACTTGCTGAGGCCCGACCTCGGCGCCGACGAGCGGAGGGTGACCCGGAGCCGGATCTCCCGACGGCCGTCGGCCCGGCAGTCGCCGACCGTGAGGGTCGCCGCCGGCCGGAGGTAGTAGCCGAGCTTCGCGCCGCTGCCGTCGTTGAGGAACACACCGACGGTCGGCACGGTGTCCTTCTCCGGGAGAACCCCGGCCATTCGGCTGTCGCCGATTGTCCGCTGTTCCTCAGGTCGGGCACTCCAGAACAATATCCGGCGTTCAGTGACAGCACGGTCGAATGCGGACAATAAACCCTTCGGGTCGACTTTCTTCGTAACCAGCGCGTTGAACACGGCGGCGGCGGAGGAAGCGAAGAAGGCGTCCTGCTCGTCGTTCTCCATCCGCTGGTAGCTGTCGCTGAGCACGGTCTGCACGACCTTCTCCGCGGCCAGCGGGACGCCGCCGGGCACCATCACCGGGCCGGTGGCCTTCAGCAGGTACGACAACACCACCGGGTCTACGGCGAGTACACCGTCCACCGTGGTCTTCGTACGCCGTCGGAACATCTCGCGGTAGAGCGCGGCGGCGGTCGGGAAGTGCGGGGTGAGGTTGACGTCGGCCGGATAGATCCCGGGCAGGTCGGCCCAGAGGCGGCGCACCTCCGCGGGCACCTTCAGCGGCGGCTGGAACCGGCCGAGCGCGCTGCTGGTCCCCTGTTGTCCCATCCGGACCCGGCCGGCGTCGGCGTGGATCACGGCGTACGCGCCGATCATGCCGCCGGTGGCGCGCAGTTCGGCCGGATTCTGCGACACGACGAGATAGGTGCGGGGGCCGTCGGCGCCCAGCAGGGCCGGGAGCAGCCGACTGGCCTGGTCCGCGGCGGCGGTGAGGTTGGCCAGCCGGTCGATCTCGCCCCGCAGGTCGACGAGCGCCTGCCGGACCTGGCTCACCAGCCCGTCGGTGGGCACCACGGCGAGGCTGCTCCGGGTGCCCTGCACCGCCGAGTTGACTGTGGTCAGCTCCGCCGAGACCGTCCGCAGCCCGGCCACGTCCAGCCGCCCGCCCGCGGGCACCAGGCTGGTCAGATCGGTACGCAGCAGCAACGGGAACGCCTGCCGGGCGAGATCGTCGATCGCGACCGCGATCTGCCGCACGGCGGCCAGGTTGTCCCCGGCGTACGGGGTGTGCCGGCCGAGCCACCAGCCGGGGTCGCCGGTCGCGGCCCGGGCCTTGCCCGCCTGCTCCTGCAACGCGGCGAGGGTGCGTTGCGCCCGGGCCGTGTCGCCGCCGACCACCTGGGCGCTCAGCTCGCGGGCCAGCCCGGCGGCGTTGAGCAGGTGGGCGCGGGCCTGCCAGCCCCGGAAGCCCACCCAGCCCCCCGTCAACAGCAGCAGCGAGCCCACCACGAGGGAGGCGAGCAGGGCACGCCGAAGCTGTCGCCGCCGGCGGGACCGACTACGCCGTCGGCGCGGTCTCTGGCTCTCCGTCACACCACACGTCCTTCCCGAAACGGACAGATGGCCCGATTCCTCCGCCTGTTCCTACCAGGTAACGATCGTTTACACCGCTAGATGACGGTATTGGGCAATACGCGAGGATTGCTCGCGGCTCAGCGGCCCGTGCGACCGGCCGCCGCGTCGTACAGCAGCCGCTCGACGCGGTCCACGCCCGCCGGCATCGACATCTCCCTCAGGTACGCCTCCCGGCCGCGCCGGCCCATGTCCGCCCGGGCGGACGGCGGGATCGTGGCGGCCAGCCAGAACCGGTCGGCCAGGCTCGCCCAGTCCTCCGGCGGGCAGGAGAGGCCCGCGCGGGCCCGCTCCACCAGCTCCGCGGTGTCGCCGCCCGCGGAGGCCACCACGGGCGCGGCGCAGGAGAACGCGGCCTGGAGCTTCGCCGGCAGGGTGCTGCGCAGCTCGGGCAGGTCGCGCAGCATGACGAGCTGGTAGTCGGCGGCGGCGTACAGCTCCGGCATGTCCAACGGGGAACGGCGCTCGACGAAGCGCACGTTGTCGGCCCGCAGCTCGGCGGCGAGCCCCCGCACCCGCCGCTCCTGCGCGCCCGAACCCACCAGGACGAGGTCCATGGTGCGGTCCAGCGCCGCCGCCGCCCGTACCGCCGTCTCCAGACCCTGCCGGGCCCCGATGGTCCCGGCGTGCATCACCACGCAGCGGTCGTCGCGGCGCACCAGCCTCCGCGCCGCCCGGCTGGGCCGCGCGGGCTGGAAGATCCGCTCGTCCGTCCAGTTGAGCACCACCTGCACCCGGGCCGGGTCGGCGCCGGCGGCCACGACCCGGTCCCGCAGCGACGGCGCGGCGACCGCGATCCGGTCGGCGGCCCGGTACGCCCGGGTCATGGCCGCGCCGAGCCGCCCGGCCCACCGCCCGTGCTCCGCGTCGGCCGGCTCGTCCGCCGCCCAGACGTCCTGCACGTGCACGACGGTCGGCACCCGACCCAGCAGGCGCAGCAGGCCCGCCGCGGCGAACGCGGTCGCCGGGGGCAGGTGCACGTAGAGCGCGTCGACGTCGGCGAGGAACGACCGCCCGGTCAGGGTGGCGCTCCCGGCGAAGGACAGGTAGCCGGCCATCCGGGTGCGCGCCGACCCGTCGCCGCCGCTGTAGCGCGGGACCCGCCGGACGGTCAGCCGCTCGCTGCGGGTCTCGTGCCGCCACCGCTGCCGCCACCCCGGATAGACGTGTCCGCCGGGATAGTCGGGGAAGCCGGTCAGCACCTTCACCTCGTGTCCTCGCACCGCGAGTTCCTCGGCGAGGCTGCCCGGGATGAACGCCGGCTCGGGCGGGAAGTGGTACGTCAGGATCCCGATCCTCACCGGCGCGCCTCCGTCCGGACGGCGCGGCGCGGCGCGGCATGGCCCCGTTGACGGCCCGGGCCCGCGTACGATGCCCGCATCCCCTCCGCGTCCGGCCGGCACCGTCGGCCGACCGCCGTCGCGGCGTTGCCCGCGACGGCACCGACGAGAGGGGTCCACATGGTCGACCGGGTGCTGTTCGTCTGCCACGCCAACCTGTGCCGGTCGCCGATGGCCGAGTACCTCGCGCGCCGCCTGCTGGCCGGGCAGCCGGTCCTGGTGTCCAGCGCGGGCACCGACGCCGTCGACGACCTGCCGATGCACCCGTACGCAGCGGAGGTGGCGGCGGAGGCCGGCGGTGAACCGGCCGAATTCCGCAGCCGCCGGTTGCGCGGAGAACTCCTGGTCGGGGCGACGCTGGTGCTGACGGCGACCCGGCGCCAGCGGTCGGTCTGCACCGCGCTGGCGCCGGCGGCGCTGCACCGGACGTTCACCCTCCGCCAGTTCGGCCGGCTGGCCGAGGCCGCCGACGCGGCGACGGATGCGGCGGACGACGCGGCGGCGGGTCCGGTCGACGGGCCCCTGCGGGCCGCGGTCCGGGCGGCCGCCCGCGCCCGGGGATGGCTGCAACCCGCCACCCCCGACGCGGACGACCTGGTGGACCCGATCGGCGGCACCGCCGCCGACTTCCGACGCTGCGCCGAGGAGATCGAACGGTCGCTGCGACCCCTCGCGGCGCTCATCGGGACAGCCGGGTGAGTTCCTGCGTCCGGTCGCTGAGGCCGTCGATCCGATCCGCGTGCCGGGCGGGCGTGGCCCGGTCCGCCGGCACGTCCGTGGCCCCGGCCGTCACCACCCGGTAGGCCTCGTACTGGTACGCCTCGGCCTTGGCCACCTTGGCCATGTTCAGCACGCAGCCGAGCAGCCGCACGGAGACCGAGTGCAGGGAGCGCGCGGCGGCGGCCACCTGGGTCCGCGAGGTGCGGCCCTGCTGCGAGACCAGGAGCGCGCCGTCGGCCTGCACGGCCACCACCACGCCGTCGGTCACCGCCAGCAGCGGCGCGGTGTCGATGATGACGATGTCCGCCGACTCCCGCAGGGCGAGCAGCAGGTCCGCCATCGCCTTGGAGCCGAGCAGCTCGCTGGGGTTCGGCGGCGCCGAGCCACTCGGGAGCACCAGCAGGGACTTGTCGCCCCAGCGCTGCACCACGTCGCCGACCTGGACGTCACCGACGAGCACGTCGGTGAGTCCGATGCCGGCGTCGAGCCCCAGGTAGTCGGCGACCTTCGGGCGGCGCAGGTCGGCGTCGACCAGCAGCACCCGCCAGCCGGCCTCCGCCAGGGCGATGGCCAGGTTGCAGGAGAGCGTGGTCTTGCCCTCGCCCTGCAGGGCGCTGGTGACCGCGATGACCCGGGCGGGCTCGTGCACGTCGACGAAGCGCAGATTCGTCCGCAGCTTGCGGACCGCCTCGGCCCGGGCGGAGTTCGCCGCCTCGCCGACGATCAACGGCTCCGACTTCGCGGTGCTCTCGAACGGGATCTCACCGAGCAGCGGGCTGCCGGTGGTGCGCTGGAGGCCGGCGGCGTCGCGCAGCCGCACGTCGGCCAGCCCGCGCAGGATCGCCAGGCCGACGCCGGCGAGCAATCCCAGCAGCGTGCCGATCACGAAGTTGCGGACCGGCTGCGGCGACACGGGGGTGGGGCTGACCCGCGGCCCGCTGACCACCTCGATCTTGATCGGGCCGGCCTTGCCGTCCTGGGTCGTCTCCACCTTCTGCACCAGCTCCACAAACTTCGCGGAGAGCAGTTCGGTGACCTTCAGCGCGCGGTTCTGGTCCGTGTCGGTCACCGAGGCGCGCAGCAGGACGGTGCCTGTCTCGGTCGAGGTGCTGACCCGGCGCTGAACCTCCTCGGCGGTGAGCCCGATGGGGTTCTCGGCCACCACGCTCTGCGCGAGGCGGTCGCTGGTCAGCAGCTCGGCGTACGACTTGACGCGCTGCTGGAGGAAGAGGCCGCCCTGGTAGGCGTCCGTGACGCCCTGACTGGGCGTGGTGACGAAGAAGGTCACCGAGGCGACGTACCGGGGCTGGGCCCGGACGGTGACGAGGGCGGTGATCCCGAGGGCGACCATGACGGTGAGGAGCACGATCCACCAGTGCTGGCGCACGAGGCGGAGTTGGCGGTACAGGTCCATCAGGCGCGCCTCCGTACCAGGCCGGTAACGCCAAAGAACTTCACGAAAACCCCCAAGGTCGACTTAATCTCGTGAAACCATTAAAGCGACTCATACGACTTATGTCCCGAGTTACGTATTTTCGCCCCTTGACATCTGCGCCCGACCCGCCAACCGACAAACGGGTGGGCGGCGTCCCGGGTAGCGGGGAGAAGCGAACGGGCGTGACGTTGCCGACCGGCGACCCGTCCCGACTCGCCGGCCAGGCCGCCGATGGATAGGGTCGGAAACGGTGTGCCGGGAAGCCTGGTCGGCAGTTGACCCCCTGCTGCCCAGACAACGAGGTGGACCTCGCGCATGAGCGACCGCGCCCCGCACACCGACCCGTCCCGCGCGCCCCGCCGGCTCTTCTCGCGTACGTCCTGGCCGGAGGCCCGGTTCCTGGCCGACGTGCTGCGGACCGAGACCGTCGGCGGCGCCCTCCTCCTGGTCGGCGCGGTGATCGCGCTGATCTGGGCGAATTCGCCCTGGGGTTCCTCCTACGAGGCTCTCGGTGACTGGGTGCCGTGGTCCGGTGGGGCGGCCCTGCACCTCGACCTGAGCCTGGCGGCCTGGGCCGCCGACGGCCTGCTGGCCGTCTTCTTCTTCGTGGTCGGGCTGGAACTCAAGCGCGAGTTCGTCGCCGGTGAGCTGCGGGACCCGGGCCGGGCGGCCCTGCCGGTGATCGCCGCCGTCGGCGGCATGGTGCTACCCGCGCTGATCTACGTCGCGGTCAACCTGGTCGCCGGCGGGGACGGGCTGCGGGGCTGGGCCATCCCCACCGCGACGGACATCGCGTTCGCCCTGGCCGTGCTGGCCCTCATCGGCTCCCACCTGCCGCAGGGCCTACGGGCCTTTCTGCTCACCCTCGCGGTGGTCGACGACCTGCTCGCGATCACCGTCATCGCCGTGTTCTACACCGACGACTTCAGCCCGCTGCCACTGCTCGCCGCCCTGGCCCCGATCGCGCTGTTCGGCGTTCTCGTGCAGCGCCGCAGGACCTGGTGGTGGGCGCTGATCCCACTCGCGGCGACCGCGTGGGGCCTCATGCACGCCTCCGGGGTGCACGCCACCGTGGCGGGCGTCCTGCTGGGCTTCACCGTGCCCGTCCTGCGCGGCCGCGACGGCGACGGGCACGGGCTCGCCGAGCACCTGGAGCACCGCTGGCGCCCGATCTCGGCCGGGTTCGCGGTGCCGGTCTTCGCGTTCTTCGCGGCCGGGGTCTCGCTGCGGGGCACCGACCTGGGTGCGGTCGCCACGGACCCGATCGTGCTCGGCGTGGTCGCGGGCCTGGTGCTCGGCAAGGCCGTCGGGATCTTCGGCTCGACGTTCCTGCTCGCGCGATTCACCCGGGCCCGGCTCGACGAGGACATCACCTGGTCCGACCTGCTCGGGGTGGCGCTGCTCGCCGGAATCGGATTCACCGTCTCGCTGCTGATCGGTGAACTCGCGTTCGGCGCCGGCAGCACCGCCGACGACAACGTCAAGACGGCGGTGCTCACCGGCTCCGTGATCTCCGCGCTGCTCGCCACGGTCGTGCTGGTCCGGCGCAACGCCGCCTATCGGCGCATCGCCGAGGCGGAGCGGGTGGACGCCGACCGCGACGGCGTGCCGGACGTCTACCAACGCGGCGACGGCTGACCGTCAGCGGCGCCGCTCGGCCGCCCGGCGCTCCTCCTGCTCGTCGGCGAGGGCGTCGCTGACCGGCTCCATCAGGTCGTCGCCCGGCACCGCCACCTCCTCCGCCCGGTCCTGCTCGTCGACGCGCCCGCCGGCCGGCGGCTGCGGGGCGGTGGCGCCCCCGGCGAATCCGTACTCGTTCGGTTCGTCGTGCTTGCTCATGTGGCAGTCCTCCCGCTTTCTCCGGTTTCGCCTCCTACCGCCAACGGTAGGTGGTGATCCTCTTGCCCGCTGGAGGCCGCCGATAGTCGCGCCGGCGTCGCGGCGAGCGCGGCCCACAGCAGCCGGCGCAGCAGGATGATCGCCGCCGCCGCGGCCAGCTCCGCCCACCCCTGGTCGCCGGCCAGCCGCAGCAGGCCGGCGGCGGTGAGCAGGTCCAACAGCACCCGCAGCGCGCACCGCCAGGAGCCCGTGCAGACCAGCACCGCCAGCCCGGCGACCGTGGCCAACGCGGTGGTGGCGGTGACCAGGGCACGCATCACCCGCCCCGCCCCGTCTCCCCAACCTGCCGCTGCTCCTGGCGGATCTCCCGGCCGAGGAAGTAGTTCAGCGCGGTCCGGATGGTGGCGATCGCCGCCAACTGGCCGATCTGGGTGAAGGTCGGCGAGACCGCCGTACGCAGAATGTCCGCCGCGAGCTGGAACTCCAGCCCGAGGGTGAGGAACCGCCCCAGGGAGAGCCGGATCGGGGTGAACACGGCGGCGCTGCGGTGCCGCAGCCCTTCGACCGCGAACCGCAGCGCCGCCCAGGCCGCCCCAACGAAGATGACCACCGCGCCGGCCACCTCCACCGCGGTGACCAGAGCCTGGTAGCCGTGCCGCAGCACCTCCTCGACGCCCACCCGCTGGCCTTACCCGGCCCGTCGGGCGCTAGTCGGCGTCAGGTGAGCTGCGCGACCGCCTCCAGGATCAGCCAGAGCCCGCAGATCGCGAAGAGCACCGCGGCGCCGTACTTGATGGTCTTCTCCGGCAGCCTCCGGCCCAGCATCCGCCCGACCAGGATGGCCAGCGCGTCCGCGGCCACCATGCCGACGGTCGAGCCGAGCCAGGTGCCGAACCAGCCGTACTGGGTGGCCAGGGTGATGGTGGCGAGCATCGTCTTGTCGCCCAGCTCGGCCAGGAAGAACGCGACCGACACCGCCACGATGGCGGACTTGCTGGTCTTCTCGGCCTTGCGCTTCTCCTCCTCGGTGAGGGTGTCCCCGCGCAGGGTCCACGCACCGAAGCCGAGGAAGGCCAGACCCGCGACGAGCGAGATCCACTCCGTCGGCAGCGCGGCGCCGAGGCCGTAGCCGATCGCCACCGAGGCCAGGTGCACCACGGCGGTGGCGACGGTGATGCCGATCAGGACCGGCACGGGCTTGAAACGAGTGGCGAAGGTCAGCGCCATCAGCTGGGACTTGTCCCCCAGCTCGGCGACGAAGATGACGCCGAAGCTGACCACCAGCGCGACGAGGAAACCTTCCATGACATCCTTCCGGATCACGCCGGGAGGAGGTACGGGGCGCCCTCGACCCGGCTACGACAGCCTGGGTCGAAGGTCTCGCCCGCCCCGGAGACCGAGGCCGCGTGGCCGGATGCGGAACGCACCAGTGTGTCGACCACGACATTGGGGGCTACTCCCCTTCGCGCCGCCCAGCCTAGCCGACCACCGACCGGGCGGGACGCGGCGGGTGAAGATCGTCACGCGCCACCGCCCGGCCCACGGTCCGCCCGCCGTGGGTCGCGCCGTGGTCGCCGGCCCGTCCCCCGGGACTACCCGGCTCCGGTCACTCGGCGCGGGCCAGGGTGACGCCGAACAGGCCGTCCGGGTCGGTCCAGAAGTCGTGGGCGGCGAAGCGGGCCGCCGCCAGCTCGGCGGCGATGCCCTCCGGCCGGAACTTCGCGGACACCTCGGTGCGCAGCTCCTCGCCCTCGGCGAAGGTGACCTCCAGGTCGAGCACCCGCACCCGCATCGGCCGCAGCGCGCGCAGTCGCATCTCGATCCACTCCCGCTCCGGGTCCCACAGGGCGACGTGGGCGAACCCCTCCGGGTCGAAGTCGGCGCCCAGCTCCCGGTTGATCACCCGCAGCACGTTGCGGTTGAACTCGGCGGTGACCCCGGCCGCGTCGTCGTACGCCGGCACGACCACCCCCGGGTCCTTGACCAGGTCGGTGCCGATCAACAACCAGTCCCCCGCCTCGAGCGCGGCCCGCATGGCGGCCAGGAACCGCGCCCGCTCGGCGGGCAGGAGGTTGCCGATGGTGCCGCCGAGGAAGAGCACCAGCCGCCGCCCGCCGGCCGGCAACCGGTCCAGGTGGCGGGTGAAGTCCCCCACGATGCCGCGCACCCGCAGCCCCGGGTAGTCGGCGGCGATCTCGGCGGTGGACCGGCGCAGGGCGCTGACCGACACGTCCAGCGGCACGAACGTCCCGAGGCCGCCCCGGCGGGTGAGCGCGTCCAGCAGCAGCCGGGTCTTCTCCGACGAGCCCGACCCGAGCTCGATCAGCGTCTTCGCCCCGGTCAGCTCGGCGATCGCGCCCGCCCGGTCGGCCAGCACGGCGCGTTCGGCCCGGGTCGGGTAGTACTCCGGCAGCCGGGTGATCTCCTCGAACAGCTCACTGCCACGGGCGTCGTAGAACCACTTGGGTGGCAGCCACTTCGCCTCGGCGGTCAGGCCGGCGCGGACGTCCTCCCGCAGGCTGCGGCCCAGGTCCTGCTCCTCGAGGTGGATCTCCAGCGGCTCCGCGCTCATGTCTTCCCCTTCGTCGTCGGGTGGAACGTCCCTGTCGGGCGGCGGTCAGACCTCGGCGAGAGCGCGTACGCGCACCCCCGTCGCGGTCGCCTCCACCAGTTGCCCGTCCGGCACCGCCTGCCAGCCGGGGTCGTCGTCGTGCGGCTCGGACGACAGCAGCACGGACGCCGGGGTCGCGCGGATCGACAGCGCGTGCCCGGCAACGCTGGCCACCACGGTGTGCCCGTCGGTGAGCAGCAGGTTGAGCCGGGATCCGGGCGCGGCCGCGGCCACCGCCGTGACGGTCTCGGCGATCGCGCGCGCCGGCTTCACCCCGGCCCGCAGCCGGTGCCGGACCAGCGCCCACAGCAGCGCCGCGTCGGTGGACGCGTCGAGGGTGAGCAGGTCGCGTACCGGCAGGGTGCCGGCGAGCGGGACCACCGAGTCGGGCCAGCCCCGCACCATGCCGTTGTGACTGAACAGCCAACGCCCCTCGGCGAACGGGGCGGCGGCCCCGTCGAGCACCGCCATGCCGACCGTCGCGGAACGGACGGCGGCGAGCACCGCGCCGGCCGAGGTGACCGCCGCGAGCTGCGCGATGGTCGGGTCGCTCCAGATCGGCTGGGCCCGCCGGTAGCGCACCGGCTCGCCGTCGCCCGGATACCACCCGACGCCGAAGCCGTCGGCGTTGATCGTCCCGCCGCCACGCATGTCACGGGGCGCCCAGGACTGCCGCACCAGGGAGTACGGCGGGTCGAACAGCAGTTCCCGCAGGGTGACCGGCGGCCCGAGGTAGGCCAGGTGACGGCACATCAGGCGGCACCGCCCCGCCCGGCCGCCCGGCCGGGGCGCGAGGGTCGACGCGGCTCGGCGCGCGGCCGGCGCCGGCGGCCGGTCGCGAGAGGGTCACCCGGCGACGCGGGGGGTCGTCCCGTCCTCACGGCTGCGCCTCCTCCGGCCGGGCGTCCCGGGCGCAGCGGAAGCCGCTGAAGATCTGTCGCCGGATCGGGTAGTCCCAGTTGCGGAAGGTGCCCCGGCACGCGGCCCGGTCGGTGCCGAACGACCCGCCCCGCAGGACCTGGTAGTCGTCGCCGAAGAAGACCTCCGAATACTCCCGGTAGGGAAAGGCCGTGAAGCCCGGGTGCCCCCGGAACGTCGTGGACGTCCACTCCCACACGTCACCGATGAGCTGGTGCACGCCCAGTGGCGAGGCGCCCGCCGGGTAGGCCCCCACCGGGGCCGGCCACAGGTGCCGTTGCCCCAGGTTGGCGTGCTCGGCCGTGGGGTCGTCGTCGCCCCAGGGGTAGCGTCGGGAACGGCCGGTGGCCGGGTCCCAGCGGGCCGCCTTCTCCCACTCCACCTCGGTCGGCAGCCGCTTGCCGGCCCAGGCCGCGAACGCGTGCGCCTCGTGGTAGCAGACGTGCACCACCGGCTCGTCGTCGCGGACCGGGGCCCACCGCCCGAAGCGCCGGTAGGCCCAGCCGTCGCCGTCGCGCCGCCAGTGCATCGGCGCGGACAACCCCGCCTCCCGGCGGTGCCGCCAACCGGCCGGGCTCCACCAGCGCGGGTCGTCGTAGCCCCCGTCGGCGATGAACTCGCGGTAGCGGCCGTTGGTCACCGGAGCGGCGTCGATGACGTACGCCGGCAGGTGGACCCGGTGGGCGGGGCGCTCGTTGTCCAGCGCCCACGGGTCGGTGTCGGTGCCCATGGTGAAGTCACCGGCCGGCACCAGCACCTCGCCGCCGACCCGGGTCCGCGGCTCCGGCGGCGGCGGGGCGTGCAGCACCGCCGGCCCGGCGCGGAGCTGGTGGGTGGCGAGCATCGTCTCGTCGTGCTGCTGCTCGTGCTGCACGATCATGCCGAAGGCGAAGCCGTCGGCGACCAGCGGGCGGTCGGTGAACGCCACCCGGTCCAGCAGGTCGAACACCTTGTCCCGGACGGTGCGCAGGTAGGCGCGGGCCTCCCGCGGCGGCAGCAGCGGCAGCGACGGGCGGTCCCGGCGGGGCTGTTTGAACGCGTCGTACAGGTCGTCGATGTCCCGCCGGACCGGCTCGCGGCCGCCCACGTCGCGGACCAGCCAGAGTTCCTCCTGGTTGCCGACGTGGGCGAGGTCCCAGACCAGCGGGGACATCAGCGGCGAGTGCTGCCGCACCAGGTCGGTCTCGTCGACCGCGTCGGTCAGCAGCGCCGTGCGGGCACGGGTGCGTTCCAGCTCCGCCGCGATCCGGCTGCGCAGCTGCTCCGCGCCCGCGCGTGGCGTGCTCGCTCCGGTCACCGGTGCCTCCTCCCCGCGGCGGCCCGTCGCCGCCGTACGTCTCGGTCGATCTCCTCGTGCCGGGCCGCCGGCAGGTCGAGCCGGGGCAGCGCCGCCAGGGCCAGGTCGAACAGCTCCACGGCGGCGACGGCCAACCCCGGGTCGCGCAGGCCGTCCCGGGCGGCGGCGTGCCAGCGGTGCGCCACCGGCGCGGCGACGGCCCGGGCCGTGTGCACCGTGCCGGGCTCGGCGAGCAGGGCCGCGAGCACCGCAAGCGGGACCGCCCAGTCCCGGCCGGGCTGTGCGTCGAGGTAACGCAGCTCCAGGTAGCCCCGGGGGCGGACCGGCGGGAAGAGGGTGCTCACGTGGTAGTCGAGGTCGTCGGTGGTGGGCGGTCGGGGCAGCGCCCCGTCGACCCAGTCGGCGAAGGTGACCGCCGGCGGCGGCGTCCAGTCGGGGCCGGCGGCACGCACGCAGAGCAGCGGCGCGGCGAGGACGTAGTCGACCCAGGCGGTGACCGGGTCGACGTCGGCCCGCTCCGGCGTCCACACCGGACGGGTGCGGGCCGGGTCGATGGCATACCAGGCGGCCATCCGCGCGGACGCCCAGCCGGTGGCGCGGCCGGCGTGCCGGTCGGCCGTGGCGAAGGCGGCGAGCAGGGGCGGCCCGAGCGCGTGCGCCGCAGCCCAGCGGGCCGGCAGATGCTCCGCCTCCCCGGCGTCCAGGCAGACCTGCAGGCCGGCGGTGCTGTACATCATCGTCCGCCCGGCCGGGCCGCGCCGGTCGAAGACGTGGCGCATGGCGCGGTAGCGGGGGGTCTCGACCACGGGCCGCGGCGGCCGGTGGGGATCGATGCCGCTCCGTCCGAGAACCAGCCCGGCGGCGGCGAGCAGGCCGCTCACCTCGGCCATGTCGCCGTCGGTGGCGTGGACGAGGGTGGCGATCGAGGTGCGGGGCGCGGTGGAGATCTCCAGTTGCCCGCCGGGCTCTACGGTCACGGTGCCACCGTGGCGGAGCGGTGCGGCGGGGCTCGCGCGATCGAGGGTCGGGGGGCAGTGCCGCCCCAGGGCCGCCCGGAGCCGCTCGCCGTCGACCGGGCGGGCGGGATCGGCGGCGTCGTGCACGGTCCATTCGAGTTCGACGCCGATGTGGGTCGGCGGGCCGGTCTTGAAGCAGATCCGCGCGAGGTGGCGCGCGGCCGCGGCGCGCTCGTGCAGGACGGTGGTCCGGTCGAGCTCCGGCGACGTCACCACAGGACGGGCTCCCTTCCCCGCGCCGATCTCCGGTCCGTGCCACCGTAGCGCCGGCCACCGACATCGGCAGGGCACCGACGGCCCACCCGATCCTGTCTATCAGACGAATTACGCGTGGCCGGCCGGAACGGGCGGGGGAATCAGCCGGCCGCCGCCGGGGTCGCCCGCGGCGTGGGCTCGGCCTTCTTCGGCGCCGCGTCGGGCACCAGCTCGCGGCAGAAGTCGTCGACGTTCTCCCGGCTGCCCGCCGCCGTCACCAGGCCCGCGTACGCGGCGGTGTCCAGCGTCCTGTCCCGCTGGGCGGGCGGCTTGGTCAGGTACGCCCGGCAGAGCCCACGCAACTGCTCGGTGCGCTGCTGCGGCGGGCGCGGTCCGCCGCCGGCCGGGCCACCGGGGGTGACCGCACCGGGGGTGGGGCCGGCGGACGGGCTGGGCGGGGCGTCGCCGGGCGTGCCGGTGGGGGCGCCCCCGCTGCCGGTGGCGCCGGTCGACCCGCCCGGCTCCGTCGCCGTGGTGGCCGGCGTCGGGGTGGTCGGGCGCGGCGGCGGAGCCGGGTCGTCGGGGCGGTCCAGGGTGACGGCCGCGAAGGCGGCGCCCGCCGTCGCGGTGACCACGACGCCGGCGGCCCACGCCACGGCGCCGGCGGTGAACCGGCGTCCGCGCGGCGTCCGCGGCGCGGCGGCGGCACCGGTGGCGGGCGCGGCGGCGCGGGCGGCCCGGAAGGCCGCCAGCGCGGCCTCCTCGCCGGCCAGTTCGCCGGGGCGCGCGGGCGCCGCGGCGGCGGAGAGCAGCCGGGCGAGCGGCTCCGGATCGGCCGCGCCGGGCGAGCCGGCGCGGGCCACGTCGAGCAGCCGGTCGGACTCGGCCCGGTCGGCGGGCCGCTCGCTCCGGCGGCGGAAGTTCATCCCGAATCCCCTCACGTCAACCGTCCGCCGGTTCGGCGTGCGGCGCCTGCCGCCGACCGGCGCGCGGACGCGGCGGCGTGGTGCCCTCGGGGGCGGTCGGCGGCTGGGACAGGTCGTAGCGTTCCATCAGGGCGGCGAGCCGGCGCAGCCCCCGGTGGGCCGCGGTGCGCACGGCACCGGGCCGGCGACCGAGCACCCGCCCGGCGGTCTCGGCGTCCAGCCCGATGACCGCGCGGAGCAGGACCGCCTCGGCCTCGCGGGGCGGCAGGGTGGCGATCAGCGCCAGCGCCGCCTCGGTGCCGATCGTCTCGCCGGCCCGCTCAGCGGTGTCGGCGTCGCCGGCCAGCTCACTGAGCGCCTGCACCGGGACCGGCAGCGACGGGCGGCGACGCTGCCGCCGCAGGTGGTCCATGGCCCGGTTGCGGGCGATCGTCACCGTCCAGGCCCGGAACTCACCGCCGGTGAAGCTCGGCAGGTCGCGCGAGATCTGCAGCCAGGTCTCCGAGGCGACGTCCTCGGCGTCGGCGCCGACCAGGGCGGTCAGGTATCGCAGCAGACCGGGCTGGAGGCTGCGGTAGAGGAAACGGAAGGCGTCCTCGTCGCCGGCCTGCGCCGCCGCGACCGCCTCGTTGAGCTCAGCGGACACGTGCCCGCCACCTCCGCGTCCCGGGCACACCGGGGCGGCGCACGCCGATCCGGGCGTGCGCGACGTCAGCACGGTCCGACGACCGGACCTGATCCCGCACCCTCAGCCCCCCGCTGACCTGGTCACACCCGGGGCCGCGGCGGCCCGGACGGTATGTCTGGACTCTCGCCACGGCGGCAGGGCCGACGACACAGCGCCGGCGACGCCGTGGGGCGGGCCCGAGTCGGGCTAACGGTAGGAGCGCCGGGTCGATCGGACAAGTCAGGCCCGGTCGGCAAAAGAGTGAGAATTATCTAGCCGATGGGGGGCGAGTCGCCGTAACGCGACGCGGCCCCGCGACGCTGCGCTCGGTCGCGGCACCGACGGAAGGGGCGTTCGCCCAGCATACGGCGACGATGGGTGGATCTCGTCACGCCGTGTCCACGGCCGGTCACAGCATATCCGAGGCGGCTGGCGGGCCCCTGTCCCCGCCGCTCCGGCGGCGCCCGTCCGGCGGCGGCCTCACGACGCGCCGTTCTCCGCCGCTCTGGGTACGGTGGTGCTGTGTTGTCATCGGAGGTCGTACTCAGCGGTCGGTACCGCCTGGACGAGCGTGTCGCCACGGGCGGCATGGGCGACGTCTGGCGTGCCAAGGACCTCGTCCTCGGCCGTCAGGTCGCGGTCAAGGTCCTGCTGCCCGCGCTGGTCTCCGACCCCGACTTCATCGCCCGCTTCCGTGCCGAGGCGCGGATCATGGCCGCCCTGCGGCACCCCGGCGTCGTCCAGGTCTTCGACTGCGGCGAGGACGACCTGCCCGACGGCGGCCGGGCCGACTACCTGGTCATGGAGTTCGTGACCGGCCAGCCGCTGTCCAAGCGGATCGAGGCCGCCGGCCGACTCGACGTGGGCGAGACGATGGCGATCGTCGCGCAGGTCGCGCAGGCGCTGCACGCCGCGCACCTCGGCGGCATCGTGCACCGCGACGTCAAGCCGAGCAACCTGCTGGTGCAGGAGGACGGCAGTGTGGTGCTGGTCGACTTCGGCGTCGCCCGGTCGACGAACGTCACGAGCATCACCAGCACGAACGCGGTGCCCGGCACCGCGCTCTACATGGCGCCCGAGCAGGCCGCCGGCCGGCCGGTCTCCGGGGCCACCGACATCTACGCCCTCGGCGCCGTGGCCTACTGCTGCCTGAGCGGCAGCCCGCCGTTCACCGGCGACAACCCGCTCCAGGTCGCGGTGCGGCACCTCGACGACGAGCCGCCGGAGCTGCCGCACGACATTCCGGAGGCGGTGCGCGCGCTGGTCTCCCGCGCCCTGGCCAAGGACCCGGCCGACCGGTTCAGCAGCGGGGCGGCGATGGCCGAGGCCGCCCGCGCCGCCGTCTCCGACCCGTCCGCGCCGACCGCCATGGTGGCGGCCCCCGGCGTGGCCGCGCTGCGCGGCGCCGACCCGGGCACCCGCACCGACGTGCCGGTCGTGCCGGCCGGGGCCGTGCGGAAGCGGCGCCGCGGC
The DNA here is from genome assembly GCF_043204915.1 of Micromonospora sp. NPDC047670. NCBI lineage: Bacteria > Bacillati > Actinomycetota > Actinomycetes > Micromonosporales > Micromonosporaceae > Micromonospora > Micromonospora sp. NPDC047670. The sequence goes on along the minus strand of NZ_JBIDDA010000008.1, from coordinate 309,569 downwards.
ACCCTGGTCGGCGCGGCCGCGGCGGTGCTGGTGGCGCTGGCCGGGCTCGGCGCGGCGCTGGGCGCGGCGGGCGAGGCCGACGCGCCCGCGGTCAACGTGCCGACGACGGCACCGGCCGCCGTTCCGAGCGGGGGCGCCGAGGTGCCGGCGGGGGACGTGGAGCAGAACCCGGACTCGGGTCGGCCGTTCCGGCCCGCCGGTTCCACCTCCAGCAGGTCGCCGTCGGCCACCGCGTCCCCAATCTCGCCGCAGCCGAGCCAGTCGGCAAGACCGGAATCCCCAGAGCCGACGCGGAGCACCGACCCGGAGCCCACCGGCGAGCCCTCGTCCACCCCGCCGACGGAGCCCACGGACCCGGCGCCGTCCAGCACCCAGACCACCCCGCCGGGTGGGGGCAACCCGCCGCCGGCCGGCGGGGGCGGCGGCACGGCGACGGACCGCGCCTCCTGACCGTGGCGTCCGCGCGGCTCGCGGCCCGTCGACACCCGTGCCGCGGCTCGCGGCCCGTCTCCGGCCGGACGCCGCGCGCTGACGGCCCGCGGCGACCCGTCCCCGGCCAGGCGGCGTCCGGGCGCCGCGGGTGACGCGCCGCTGACGCGCCGCGCGTCCCAGCAGCACCGATAATCCCAAAACGGACTTACGGGCACACGGATCGCCCTACGCTCCGAAGCGGCGTTGTTTCCGTCTGCCTCGGGAGTCCGGGTGAGCGTTGAGAAGTTGGTCGTGATCGGCCAGGGGTACGTCGGCCTGCCACTGGCCATGCGGGCCGTCGAGGCCGGTCTGGACGTGGTCGGCCTCGACGTCGACGCCGACCGGGTCAAGCGGCTCGCGTCGGGCGAGTCGTTCGTCGAGGACATCCCCGCCGACCGGCTGGGCCGCGCGCTGGGCAGCGGCCGTTACCACCCGAGCACCGAGTACGCCGACGCCGAGGGCTTCGACATCTGCGTGATCACGGTGCCCACGCCACTGCGCGACGGCACCCCCGACCTCAGCTTCGTGGAGCAGGCCGGCATCGGCATCGGCCCCTACGTCCGGCCGGGCTGCGCGGTGATCCTGGAGTCGACCACCTACCCCGGCACCACCGAGGAGTTGCTGCGCCCCCTGCTGGAGTCGGCGAGCGGGCTGCGCAGCCCCGGCGACTTCCACCTCGGCTACAGCCCGGAGCGCATCGACCCGGGCAACCGCACGTGGCGGCTGGAGAACACCCCGAAGGTGGTCTCCGGCGTGGACGCGGACTCCCTGGAGCGGGTGGACGGGTTCTACCGGCGGATCGTGGAGCGGACCGTGCCGGTGGGCTCCACCCGGGTGGCGGAGCTGACCAAGCTGATCGAGAACACCTTCCGCCAGGTCAACATCGCTCTGATCAACGAGCTGACCATGCTCTCCCACCACCTGGACATCGACGTCTGGCAGGCGATCGACGCCGCCGAGACCAAGCCGTTCGGGTTCATGCCGTTCCGGCCCGGCCCCGGGGTGGGCGGGCACTGCCTGCCGATCGACCCGTGCTACCTGTCGTGGCAGGTAAAGCGGCGCCTCGGGCGGCAGTTCCGGTTCATCGAGCTGGCCAACGACATCAACCACGAGATGCCCGAGCACGTGGCGCAGCGGATCATGGGCGGGCTGAACCGGACCGGCCGCACGGTGAGCGGGGCCCGGCTGCTGCTGCTCGGGCTGGCGTACAAGAAGAACACCGGCGACATGCGCGACTCCCCCGCCGTCGAGGTCGCCCGCCGCCTGCAGGCCCTCGGGGCGGACGTGCGGGCGGTGGAGCCGTACGCGGAACCGCACCACATCCCGGCCGGGGTCCTCGTGGTGGACCTGACCGAGCGGGAGGTCCGCGCGGCCGACGCGGTGGTGGTCGTCACCGACCACGACGACTTCGACTACGACCTGGTCGTCCGGCACGCCCGGTACGTCTTCGACACCCGCAACCGGTGCTCCGGCCCGGTGGTGGAGCGGCTGTAGACCCGGCAGCACGGGCCGGTCTCCGCCCCTGGTGGAGCGGCTGTAGACCCGGCACCGCTGGCCGGTCCCGCCACCCGACGAGGGCGACGGGACCGGCCGGCGGATGTCACTGGTCGCCGAGCGCCTCGACCACCGGCCGGGCGAGCGCCCGGCGGGCCGGCAGCACCGAGGCGACCAGGGCGGCCACCACGGCGACCCCGAGGATCAGCCCGAGCTGACCCAGCGGCAGCACCACGGCGAAGTCCCCGCTGATCCTGGCCAGCAGGGCCATCGCGGCCGCGCTGACGCCGGTGCCGAGGCCGACCCCCAGCAGCGCGCCGACCAGCGCCATCAGCACCGCCTCGACGGCCAGCATGGCCCGCATCCGGCCCCGGGTCAGCCCGACCGCCCGCAGCACGGCGTTCTCCCGGGTCCGCTCCACCACCGACAGGCTCAGCGTGTTCGCCACCCCGACCAACGCGATCACCACGGCCAGGCCGAGCAGCGCGGTGACGAACGCGAGCAGCATGTCGACCGTGCTGGTGAGCATCTTCTTGTATGCCCCCTGGTCCATCAGGTTGGCCGTCGGATAGCGTGCGACCACCTCCTCGATGGCGGCCCGGGCCTGGTCGGCGGTGACGCCGTCGGCGGGGTCGATCTCGGCCAGGTAGCCCCGCTCGGCGGGGAAGAGCGCGGTGAAGTCCGCGTCCACCACGTCGATCACGTGACCGGCCGGGACGGAGCTGCCGGCCGGGGCCGGCCCGTCGTCGGTGACGATCGCGGCCACCCGGAACGAGCGCCCCCGCACGGTGACGGTGGAGTCGGTCGTCCAGCCCCGCGCCTGCGCCAACTCCCGGTGCACGAGCACCGACCCGGGGGCGAGCCGGTCGACGTCGCCGGCCACGACCCCGGTCAGCGTCCGGCCGACCAGGGCGGGGTGGGCGGCCCGGACCTCGACGTCGGCGGTGACGGCACTGCGTTGCTCGTGCACCACCGCCAGTTCGGGCCGGGCGCGCAGCTCGCCGACGAGCGGCGCGGGCAGGTCCCCGCCGACCCCGGTGACCAGCCAGTCGACCCCGATCTCGGCGTCCACGCTGCGCTCGATGCCGTCCTTGGTGCTGCGCGCGCCCACCACGAACGCCGACACCAGCCCGATGCCGATGACCAGGGCGGTCGCGGTCGCCGCGATCCGGCGTGGGTTGCGCACGGCGTTGGCGACGGCCAGGCCGGCGGTGGCGCCGAACAGCTTGCGGGCGGGCCAGCCCAGCACCCGCACCAGCGCCGGGACGAGCACCGGCCCGAACAGCACGATGCCGAAGAAGGTCAGCACCCCCCCGAGCGCCACAAGCACCACCTGGACGGCGAACGCGGCGCCGACCAGCGCGGCGACCCCGGCGGCGAAGACCAGCGCACCGGAGGCGAGCCGGAACCGGCCGGCACGGCGCGCGGGCTGGACCGCCGCGTCGGTGAGCGCGGCGACCGGCGGCACCCGGGTGCCCCGCCACGCGGGCAGCAGGGCGGCGCCCACCGTGATCGCCGTACCCAGCAGCAGGCTGAGCAGCACGGTCGAGGCGGTGAGGGTGAGCCCGCCGGAGACCGGCGCGTCCAGCCGCGTCATGAGCTGGTTCATGCCGCCGGCCAGCGCGACGCCCAGCAGCACGCCGGCCGTGGAGGCGACCGCGCCGATCACGGCGGACTCCAGCAGCGCCGCCCGGAACAGCTGCCCCCGGGTCGCGCCGACCAGCCGCAGCAGCGCCGTGCGCCGGGTCCGCTGGGCGAGCACGATGGCGAAGGTGTTGGCGATGACGAACCCGGCGACCACCACCGCGACCCCGGCGAAGGTCAGCAGCACCATGTTGAACTGCTCCAGGTTGCGGACCGCGTCCTCGACCGCGTCGTCGAGGATGCGCTGGCGCGTCTTGACGGTCGCGCCGGCTCCGGCGGTCTCGACGAGCCGGTCGGCCAGCGCCGCGTCCGCGACCCCGGGACGGGCGGCCACCATGATCCGGTCGTAGCCGCGCTGCCCGGTCACGGCGAGGGCGTCCGCGCCGACCAGGCCGATGAACGGGCCGCCGACGTCGCGAGAGGTGTCGGCCACGTCGACGGTGCCGACCAGGGTGTACGGGCGGGCCGCTCCCTGACTGCCGCCGACGCGTACCGGCCCGCCGAGGGTGAAGCCCTCCTCGGCGACGGTGAGCGCGTCCAGCACCACCTCGCCGGGGCGGTCGGGCAGCCGCCCGGCCACCACGTCGTACGAGCGCAGGGCCGGGTCGACGGGGACCGCGGCGAGCACGGCGTAGCCGAGCACGGGGCGGCCGTCGGCGCCGACGATCCCGCCGGAGCCCAACAGCTCCCCCTCGGCGGCGGCGACCCCGTCGAGCGCGCGCACCCGGTCGACCAGCGCGGCCGGCAGCGGGTCCTTCGTGGCGGAGTACACGGCGAGGTCGGTGTGCCGGTCGAACGTGCCCGCCCGGTCGTACGCGCCGGCGCGCATCCCGTCGACGAAGATCAGCGTGCCGGCGATGAAGGCGACGCCGAGCACGATGGCCAGCGAGGAGAGCAACAGGCGCAGCGCCTCGGCGCGGAGTTGGCGCAGGGTCAGCCGGATCACCGGGCCACCGCCTGTCCGCCGGCCGGCACGCGCGCCGGGTCGAGGCCGGCGAGGGTGTCCAGCACCCGCTCGGGGGTCGGCGCGGTGAGGTCCCGCACGGGCCGGCCGTCGGCGAGGAAGACCACCCGGTCGGCGTGCCCGGCGGCCAGCGGGTCGTGGGTAACCATGATCACGGTCTGGCCGAGGGCGTCGACGGCCTCGCGGAGCAGGCGCAGCACCTCCGCGCCGGAGCGCGAGTCGAGGTTGCCGGTCGGCTCGTCGGCGAAGATCACCCACGGCTTGGTGATCAGCGCGCGGGCGACCGCCACCCGCTGCTGCTGCCCGCCGGAAAGCTCGGCGGGCCGGTGGCGCAGCCGGTCGGCGAGCCCCACCGCGGCGACGACCTGGCGAAGCCAGGCCGCCTCCGGCCGGCGGCCGGCGATCGCCAGCGGCAGCACGATGTTCTCCTCGGCGGTCAGCGCCGGCAGTAGGTTGAACTTCTGGAACACGAAGCCGACCCGGTCGCGGCGCAGCAGGGTGAGCCGCTTGTCGTCGAGCCGGGAGAGGTCGGCGTCGCCGATGCGCACGCTGCCCGCGGTGGGGCGGTCCAGGCCGGCGAGGCAGTGCATCAGGGTGGACTTGCCGGAGCCGGACGGGCCCATGATGGCGGTGAACCGGCCGGCGGCGAAGTCGACGTCGACGTCGTCGAGCGCGACGACGGCGGCCTGGCCGGCGCCGTACCGCTTGGACAGGCCGCGGGCGGTGACCGCGACGCCGGCGGTGGCGTGCGCGGGAGGTGCGACGGACACGTGGTGCTCCCCGTGGAGATCGTGACTGGGACGTCTCCGACGCTATGGGCGCGGTGGCCGGGGGGCGTCCACCCGCGCGCTCGACCTCGCTGCGACCAGGGGTGCCCCCGACGGGGCGGACCCGTACGACCCGGGTCGTACGCCGGCTCAGCCGCCGGGGGTGACGAGGCCGCTCTCGTAGGCCAGCACCACCGCCTGCACGCGGTCGCGGAGCTGGAGCTTGGCCAGGATCCGCCCGACGTGGGTCTTCACGGTCGCCTCGGCGACGTGCACCCGGGCGGCGATCTCGGCGTTGGAGAGCCCCTGCGCCACCAGCAGGAGGACCTCGCGCTCGCGCTCGGTGAGCTGGGCGAGGCGGGGGTCCTCGGCGGGCCCCGGGCCGAGCCGGCCGGCGAAGCGGTCGAGCAGTCGGCGGGTGATCGACGGGGCGACCACCGAGTCGCCCCGGGCGACCACCCGGATGGCGGCGAGCAGTTCCTCCGGCGGCACGTTCTTGAGCAGGAAGCCGCTGGCGCCGGCCTGCAGCGCGGCGAAGGCGTCCGCCTCGGTGTCGAAGGTGGTGAGCACCAGCACGCGGGGCGACCCGGCGGGCCGGTCCTGGCAGATCCGGCGGGTGGCCTCCACGCCGTCCATGGTCGGCATCCGGACGTCCATCACCACGACGTCGGCCTCGATGCGGGCCAGCACCCGCAGCGCGTCCGCGCCGTCGATCGCCTCGCCGACGACCTCCAGGTCGGGCTGGGAGTCCAGCACCATCCGGAAGCCGGCGCGGACCAGCGCCTGGTCGTCCACGATCACCACGCGGACCGTCATGCCGCCCTCACCTCCGTCGTCCCGGGCGCCGACGGTAGCGGCAGCCGCGCCTCGACCTGCCAGCCCCCGGCCAGTCGCGGGCCGGCGGCCAGGCTGCCGTCGTACACGCTCACCCGCTCGCGCATGCCCACCAGGCCGTGCCCGCCGGACGGGGCGGGGCCGACCGGGGGCCGGCCGCGCCCGTCGTCGACCACCCGGACCACGACGGCGTCCCCGCCGTGGTGGAGGCCGACCTCGACGCCGGCGCCGACGCCGGCGTGCTTGAGCGCGTTGGTCAGCCCTTCCTGCACCACCCGGTAGAGGGTCAGCTCCAGCCCGGGTGGCAGCGGCGCCGGCTCGCCGGTGACCGTGTGGCGCACCCGCAGGCCGGCGGCGCGGAAGCGGTCGAGCAGGGCGGGCAGCTCGGCCAGCACCAGCCGGCGGTGCTCCGGGTCGGCGGTCACCCCGGCGTCGCCGGGCGCGTCCGTCGCGCCCGGGGCGGCCGCCGCGTCGGGCGGGTCCGCCTCGCGCAGTACGCCGACCAGCCGACGCATGTCCTCCAGCGCCTGCCGGCCGGTGTCGGCGACCACCTTCACCGCGTGCCGGGCGGTCTCCGGGTCCCGGTCGAGCATGAAGCGCGCCCCGTCCGCCTGCACGATCATGACGGCCATGCTGTGCGCCACCACGTCGTGCAGTTCGCGGGCGATGCGGGTGCGCTCCCCGGCGACGGCGGCGCGGGCCTCCGCCTCGCGTTCCCGCTCCAGGGTGGCGGCCCGCTCCTCCAGGCTGAGCACGTAGAGCCGGCGGGTCCGCACGTTCAGCCCGACCAGCCAGACCGCCCCGGTGACCAGCCCGAAGTAGATCGCGGTGGCCCACCAGGCGACGGCGCCCCGGGTCTGGACGGCGGCGAGCACCACCCCGACGGCGGCGGTGGCCCCGGCGAGGACGCCGTCGCGGAGCCGGTCGGCGTACTTCACAACGCTGTAGAGGGCGACCAGCACCGCGACGTCGAAGGCCAGCGGGCCCCAGGTGGCGGCCACCTGGATCAGCGCGAGCACCGCCACCGCGGCGGCGACCGCCGACGGGTGGGCGCGGCGGAACAGCAGCGCCACCGCCATCGCGACCCCGACCAGGGTGGCCTTCCACCCGCCGGGCTGGTTCACCGGACCGACGAGGCCGAGGAGCACCACCATCGCGGAGACGAGGACGTCGAAGGCGACGCTGCGCAGCGGGCGGCCGAAGATCGTGCGGTTCACGGTCACCCAGCGTACGTGCCGCGGGTGAGGTGCGGCCGGCGCACGCCGGCTCAGGAGGTTAGCAGGTCCCGCATCCGGTCGATCTCGACGGCCTGCTCGGTGGCGACGGAGTTGGCGAACTCGGACAGGGTGAGGTCGGCGCCGACCTTGAGCAGGTCGGTGGCCATCTGGACGGCGCCCCGGTGGTGCTCGCTCATCATCCGGACGAAGAGCCGGTCGAACTCGGCGCCCCGGGCGGCGGCGAGCTGGCGCATCGCCTCGGGCGACTGCATGCCCCGCATGCTGCCGTGGTCGTGCCCCGGCACGTCGGTGGAGAGCCCCCGGGCCTGCAGCCAGCCCCGCATCATGCCGATCTCCGGGCCCTGGCTGGCCCTGATCCGCTCGGCGAGGGCGCGCAGGTCCGGGTCGGCGGCGCGGTCCGGGGCCAGCTCGGCCATCTCCAGGGCCTGGGCGTGATGCGGGATCATCATCCGGACGAACCAGACGTCCATCGAGTTGTGCCGGGAGGTGGCGGCGCCGCGCAGCTCCTCGGCGGGGCGGACCGCGGCGGTCTCACCCGGTCGGCCCGGCACGATCACGGCGGGTCGGCCCGGATCGACCGGGGCCGGAGCCGACGCCGAGGCGGCGACCGGCTGCGCAGCGGGCGGGGTCGATTCCTCGCCGGACCGGGACAGGACCACGGCCCCGACCGACACCACGAGCACGGATGTGACGACGGCCAGGATCCGCGCGCGCCGGTTGGTCATGGGCCACTCCCGCCGGTAGAGGTCATGGCGATCGTATCCATTGACGGAGAGCCCAACATGTGACCCAGGTCACATCGATGACTCTCGTCGGACGGTAAGGTGTCGACAATCGTCACCCCCTTGCGAAGGGCCTCGCCGATGATCAGATTCCGCACCCCGCGGGCCCGACGGCTCACCACCGTGAGCATCGCCGCGGCCGGCCTCCTCCTCGCCAGTGTCGCCACCGCCCCGCCGGGGAATGCCGGGGTGGCGGCGCGCTTCGCCCCGTCCGGCACGGTGGACACCAACAACACCATCCCCGGCGTCGACGAGATCGTGAGCAGCCCCAACCTGCGGCAGGTCGCCAACCTGCCGAAGCAGGCCCCGCTGGACGCCACGAACAGCGACCTCGCCTTCCAGGGCCGCTACGCCTTCGCCGGCAACTACAACGGGTTCGTCATCTACGACATCTCGCGGCCGACCGCGCCGACCGTCGTGTCGCAGGTGTACTGCCCCGGGTCGCAGAACGACATCTCGGTCCACGGCGACCTGCTGTTCCTCTCCACCGACTCCCCGCGCAGCGACGACTCCTGCAACAGCGCCGGCGCGTCGGCGACGCTGAAGGAGTCCTGGGAGGGCATCAAGGTCTTCGACATCAGCGACAAGGCCAACCCGCGCTACATCAAGGCGGTGGAGACGGCCTGCGGCTCGCACACGCACACGCTCGTGCCGGGGACGGACCGCAAGACGGTCTATCTGTACGTCTCCTCGTACAGCCCGCGGGCGGAGTTCCCCGACTGCCAGCCGCCGCACGACTCGATCTCCATCGTCAGGGTGCCGCTGAAGACGCCCACCGACGCGTCGGTCGTGGCCACGCCGAACCTCTTCCCCGACGGCGGATACGAGGGCCGCACGGGCGGCTCGGCGACCACCGGCTGCCACGACATCACCGCCTACCCGGAGAAGAACCTCGCCGCCGGCGCCTGCATGGGTGACGGCATCCTGATGGACATCTCGGACCGCGAGGCCCCGCGGGTCATCCACCAGGTCCGGGACACGGTCAACTTCGCGTTCTGGCACTCGGCCACGTTCAACAACTCCGGCACGAAGGTGGTCTTCACCGACGAACTGGGCGGCGGCGGCGCGGCCACCTGCAACGAGGCCATCGGCCCGAACCGGGGTGCGGACGCCATCTACGACATCACCGGCCGCGGTGACGCCCGCAAGATGGTCTTCCGCAGCTACTACAAGATCCCCCGGGCCAACGCCGACACCGAGAACTGCGTGGCGCACAACGGCTCGCTGATCCCGGTGCTCGGGCGCGACATCATGGTCCAGGCGTGGTACCAGGGCGGCATCTCGGTCTGGGACTTCACCGACTCGGCCAACCCCGAGGAGATCGCGTTCTGGGAGCGGGGCCCGCTGTCGGCGGACCGGCTGACCGGCGGCGGCTCCTGGTCCGCGTACTACTACAACGGCTACATCTACTCCAACGACATGCAGAAGGGCTTCGACGTCCTGAAGCTGACCGACTGGCGGACCTGGACGGCGAACCTCGTCCGGTACCGCGAGCTGAACGTGCAGACGCAGCCCAGCTACCTGAGCTGGTAGTCACACACCGCGCCGACGGGCCCGGCCCTCACCTCGGGGGCCGGGCCCACCTGTGCGACAGAACGACCCGCCCCGCCGTGACGACCTTGGTCACGGCCACCACCGATGGATGTCCCGGGCGGCGATGTCGGTCAGGTCGCTGCCGGCCTCGCGCGCGGCCGCGAGTGCCTCCTCCAGGATTGCGGTGCGCCGTTGCGCGGGTAGCTGGTCGGAGAGAGCGGTCAGCGCAGCCGAGCGCTGACGGGCCCGCCCGCGGCCGGTGATGGTCCGCGCCATGGCCAGACCGGCCTCCAGGGCCGCGCCCGAGAGGTGCTCGGCCCGGTCGTGCAGCACCCGGGCCAGATACCCGCGCCGGCCCGTGTCCCGCACGGCCTCCAGCATCTCGATCATCAGGTCTTCGGGGAGGACCGGCGCCAGCTCGTCCAGCACCTTGCCGTTGAAGAAGGTCTCGTAGCCGACGTGGTCGAGCCTGATCTCCAGCGCGGCGGCCAGGGCCGCGCGTCGTTCCGGTCCGGTCAGCAGCTCCGCCGCCGCCAGGAGCAGCTCGATCCGGCGGTCGTCGTCGACAACGGCGCGGGCCGCGCGGACGGCCTCGGCCAGGGGCGGTCCCTGCCGGTCCATCGGGAGGAGGCCGGCGATCTCGGTCAGCAGGTACGCGCGGTCGCCATCGTCGGTGACGCGTCGCGCGTCGGCGAGCGCCTCGTCCAGCAGGGCCTTCCGCTCCGTCGCCGGCAGCCGCTCGCTTACGGACATCAGCGTCTGTGCCCGGTCGACGGATGCGCCGATCGCGCGCGCCGACGCCAGAGCCTCGGCCAGCGCCGCCGCCTGCGCCGCCGGGGGAAGCAGGTCGGCGATGACGATCAGCGTCCGGGCTCTGCCGCACGCGTCGGTGATGCGGCCCGCCACGCTCAACGCTTCCGCCAGCAGCAGGCCGCGTTGCGCGGCGGGCAGCTCGGCGGCCACCTCCGCCAACAGCTCAGCGTGACCCTCGGCGTCCTGTTCCCCCGCGATCGCCTCGGCGAGCGCCGCCGCCCGCTCCTCGACGGGCAGGAGCGGAATCAGCCCGGTCCAGCGCCGGCGCCGGACCGGATACTCGCCCTCCACCGGCGGATTGACGGCCCCGACCACGGCACGGGCCTCGGCACGCACCGGGGCGGCGACGTCGTCCGGCAGACGCGGGAGCAGGGCGATCAGTACGTCGGCGCGATACTCGGGTTCAGCGATCTCCCGGGCCGCCGGAAGCGCGTGGACGGCCAGCACGGCTGGCAGACGTGGCGCGAGCGTTTCCAGCGCGATCGCGCGGTGGATGCTCGGAGGAAGGGTGGCCGCCATCGTCAGGGCCCGGCCCATCAGCTCGACCGGCAGGAGCGGGACCAGGGCCGTCAAGGCCGACCCGGTGGGGGGCCAGCCCTCGTCGTCCTCCTCGGCCAGGGACAGGATCCGGGGCCAGTCATCCGCGGGCAGCATCGGCGCCACCTCGTCTACCAGCGGGTCGCTCGCACCGCCCCGCACGCCGTTCCCGGCCTTCACCACGGCGGCGACCATCGCCTCACGCACCACGCCGGGCTTCCGGGTCTCGGGCACGTACGGCAGCAGCGCGAGCAGGGCCCGGCAGCGATCCTCGCTCCCGTCGTGGCGGCGGGCGTTGGACACGGCTCGGGTGGCGTCCCAGACGCCGGTCTCGACAAGCAGCACCGCCAGTTCGTCGTGGACGCGCTCGCCCGCGGCTCTCGCGCAGTGCCGCATCAGCGCGTACCGCATCTCGAGCCCGAGAGACGCGGGCCGTCGTCCCGCCGCGACGTCGGCGTCGGTGGCCTCCCGCGCGCGCTGCCGGGCGGCGTCGAGGTCGCGGAGATAGCCGTCGACGTCGCCGACGCGATGGCGGGCGTCGAACCACACGTTCACCATGCCGGGACGTCCCGACCCGGCGGGTCGCTCGCACGCCAGCAGCCGGTGAACGTCCTCGTCGCGGCCGGCCGCGAGCAGGATGGGCACCACATCGCGGAATCCGGCACCGCCGTCCACGCCGCCCGATGTCGGGTCCCCGACGAGCCGGGGCAGCCCGTCGTCCAGCCCGCCCCACGAGCGCAGGTGGCGATCGGCTACCTCTGGGGCGCTTCTTCGCGCACGAAGGTCGACCAGGGCGCGGTGCAGCCGGACGTACCACTCGCTCCTCATCGCGGCCAGCATGGCCGGCCGGTGGTCTGAGGATCAAGCAATTTCGGCGGCGCGTGCCGACGCGCGGCAGACGCGGGCCTCCACCGACCGGCCGTAGGCGCGGTCCCACGCCGCCGAGCCGGAGCGCGCGCCGCCGAAACGGGGGTGGGTCAGGTCACGGGAAGTTGGTAGCGCCGCTCGCCGCCGCCGGTCGCGGTGGTCAGCCGGACCTCGCCGCTGCGCAGGCCGTACGTCACCGACCAGCGGGTGTGCGACTGGCGTACGTCGTTGAGGATCTCGAACGCCGCCGGGGCGTCCACCGTGCCGCCCGTCCTGTCGAGCGCGGCGGCGATCACTCCGTAGCGGTGGTCGGCGCGGCGGCGCTGCTCGTCCACCCCGACGACGGGCACGTTGGTCAGCGCCCGCCAGTCGCCGCGTCCCCTGTCGACCGACATCTTCCCGTCGACGAACTCGACCACCGCGGAGGCCCCGGTCGCGTCGGCGAGCAGATAGTGCAGGGGCGGGCCGTCGGTGAAGTCGAGGTTGTACCGCTCGAAGACGGCCACCGCCTCGTCCACCGTGGCCGCCTGGTCGAGCACCAGACGCTGGATGCGGACCGACCCGACGGTCGCCTTGCCCGGGTCGGCGACGGCCCGCGCGCCGTCGTCGGCGGCGAGCCCGATCGCCAGGCCCCGCTCGTTCATCCCGTCGAACGGCAGCAGCGGCGCGTTCAGCAGCCGCCGGTCGCCGGTCGGGTCGGAGCCCACCCCGAGGTAGGACATGTCCACCACGGAGATCGAGGCGTACCCCTGCGGAGGGTCGGTGCGCAGCACCAGCGCCGGGTTGGCGTCCCAGTCGAAGTTGCGGGCGAACAGCGGCCGGGCCGGGTCGCCGGTGGCGGCGAAGAGGGAGCAGCCGAACGCCTTGGCCGGGCGCGCGTCGGTGCCGACCGTCGCGTCGTACGCCCCGACGTAGGTCATCTCGTACAGCGGAAGGTCGTTCACCCTGCGCAGGCTGGCCAGGGTCTTCTCGACCTGGCCGGGGTCCTGCCGGGAGGCGCTCGGCGTGCCGGCCGGCGTCGCCGGCGACGCGGGCGGCCCGGGCTCCGCGCTGGAGCAGGCGGTCACAGCGAGCAGCAGGGCGACACCGGTGCCCAGGAGAGTCCTCCGCATATCCTCTGGACGCTAGGGCAGGAATCGAGGGTTGTCCACCGGCCGATCGGCCGCTCCGCCGCGCGACCGGCGGCGGGACGGTCAGCCGGAGGGGATCCGCGCGAGCTGCTCGCGGATCGCCTCGTCGGTCAGCGCCGGGCGGCCGCCCGGGTGGCCGACGGTAGCGCCGGCGGCCGCCACGGCGTAGCGGGCGACGCGGTCCCGGGGCTCACCGCGCAGCAGGCCGAGCGTCAACGCGGCGACGAACGCGTCTCCGGCGCCGGTGTCGTCCACGGTGGGCGTCTCGCTCAGCGGCAGGAACAGCTCGCCGTCCGGCCAGACGAAGGCGTTGCCCTCCCCGGCCACCTCGATCGCCAGCAGGGACGGGCCGCGCCGCAGCAGCTTGCGCCCGGCGGCGAGGCCGCCCTCGGCGTCGCGCGGCGCGTCGCCGGTGACCAGCTCGACCTCCTGCGCGTCGGCGCGCAGCACGTCGGCGAGGGCGAGCAGCTCGTCGGTGTCGGCCAGGTCGGTCGGGGCGCCGTCGAGCACGACCAGCCGGCCGGCCTCCCGGGCGGTCCGGGCCGCGACCAGGGCGGCCCGCGCGGGCTGCTGCAACTGCACCAGGGCGGCTCGCGCGGCGCGCAGCGCGCCGGCGGCCCCCGCCACGTCGTCCGGGTCGAGCAGGGTGGCCTCGGGCAGGTCCTCCAGGTAGCGCCAGCGGGCGTCGGCGTCGACCACGTCGACGATGAGACCGGTCGGGGTGCCGGGCCGGCGCAGCACCCGCTCGACGTCGATCCCGTCGGCCCGCGCCTGCGCCAGCAGCCGCTCCCCCACCTCGTCGTCGCCGACCACGCCGAGCAGCCCGACCGACGCGCCGAGCTGGGCGAGCCCGACGGCCTGGTTGGCCCCCTTGCCGCCGAGCAGCTCGCGGCGGCGGCGCACCGGCGCGCTGCCGCCGGCCTCCGGCACCTCGTCGACCAGCAGCACCAGGTCCCGGGCCACCTGCCCGACCACCATCACGTCCAGTCCCGTCATGGCTCTGGTGTTACCCCGGGCGGCGCGGCGCAGTCCTCGGCCCGCTCCCGGCCGGCCCGTTCGGCCACCGGCCCACGGCGGGTACGGACGTCCTCCCGGCCACCGCCGCCCGGCGGTACGAGCTTGTGGACGGTCGACGCTCAGGCCAGGCGGACCGGCAGCTGCAGCTCGGTGACGCCGTTGTCCGGGTCGTCCTGGCAGTAGTCGAGGTATACCTCACGGGCGAAGCCGTCCGCCCGGTAGCCGTGCTCCTCGATCCAGCGGGCCAGCACCGCCATGCTCCGCTCGACCTCGTCCATCGGGCCGCGGTGCACGATCGTCGCCGCGGCGTCCACCGCGGGCAGGTCGACCACGGCGAAGTCGACAGCCGCAGCGGGACCGGCCGTCACGCTCACCCCGGCGTGCACCACGACCGCCTCTGCGTCGGCCTCCCCCGCCGGGGCGTACCAGGCGATGCCCGGCCCGCTCGGCGTGACCCCGGCGGCGGCCAGCCGGCGGAACAGTGGCGCAGCATCCGCACCGACACCCGGCCCAGTCGGGCGAAGTCTCCGATACTGAACATGGCCCCCCTACGGTCGACGGTGACACCGTGTCAGAGTCAACCCCGGGGCGTCGCCTCACCCCGGCAGCGCCGCCTCGTCGCCCCGGGTGCGGCGCGGGCCGACCAGCCGGCGCACCATCGGCGCGGCGTTCCACCTGGCCGCGCCCACCAGGTCACGGGCGTGCTCCAGGACGGTGTAGTCGGGCCGGGCCCGGCCGGCCGCCAGCGCCCGGTCGAGGTCGTTGTCGCAGCGGGTCAGCACGCTGTCGAAGTCGCGGCGGACCGGTTCGAGCAGGTGGTAGCCGAACGAGCGGTGCAGCCGGGCGAAGAACGGCCGGTACAACCGGGCGCGCTCGTGCAGCCCCGACGAGTACGACATCGGGTTCTTCGGCCGACGGCGGACGTAGTCGGGCAGCAGGTCGGCGAAGGCCCGGCGGACAATCCACTTCTCCTGCCCCTCGCGCATCTTCAGCCCGATCGGCAGCCGCATCGCCAGCTCCACCAGGCTCAGGTCGAGGAACGGCACGCGGGCCTCGACCCCGTACCCCATGCTGGTCCGGTCGACGCGCTGCAACTCCGTACGGCAGAGGTTGCGGATCTTGTGCAGGAAGAGCCGGCGGGACGCCTCGGGGCCGACCTCGTGGTACATCGGGTAGCCGCCGAACAGCTCGTCCGAGCCGTCCCCGGTGAGCACCACCTTGACGCCCAGCTCACGCAGCCGACGAAAGAGCGGCACGGAGACCACGGCGTTGATGATGTCGCCGTACTCGGTCAGCTCCGAGATCCGGATGGCCTCCCGGATGTCGGCCAGCCGGATGTCGCGCGGGCGCAGCGTCACCACCTCGTGCGGCACCCCGAGGTCCCGCGCCAATCGCCGCGCGTACGCCACGTCGGGGCTGTCCGGCACCCCGACCGTGACCGCGACGCAGTCGGGGTGCATCTCGCGTACGTGCAGCAGGGCCAGCGAGCTGTCCAGCCCGCCGGAGAGCACCACCCCGACGGTCAGGTCGGTGTCCACCCGCATCCGGATGCTGTCGGTGAGGGCGGCACGGACGAGCAGGGCGGCCTCGTCCGGGTCGTCCACCACCGGCAGCCCGTCGCCGAGGGCGAGCAGGTCGACGTACGCGCGCAGCCGGACCTGCCCGTCCGGCTCGGCCCAGCCGTGGTGCCCGGGCGGCACCTCGGCGATCGGGGCGCCGTGCCCGACCAGCGCCTTCACCTCGCTGGCGACGTGCAGGCAACCGGGCGTGCGGGCCCAGTAGAGGGGCTTCACGCCGAGTGGGTCCCGGACCAGGTAGGCCCGGCCCGTGGCCCGTTCCACGACCGCGAAGGCGTACTCGCCGCGCAGCCGGGTGACGATGCCCTCGCCCCACCGCAGGAACGCCTCGAGCACCACCTCGGTGTCGCCGGCGGTGCGGAAGCGGTGTCCGAGCCGCACCAGTTCGGCGCGCAGCTCGTGGTGGTTGAAGACCTCGCCGTTGTAGCAGAGCAGCCACCGCTCGTCGGCGGAGGTCCAGGGCTGCACGGCCCGGTCCCGGTCCACCACCCGCAGCCGGCGGGTGCCGGTCAGCAGGCCGTTCTCGTAGCGGGTCTCGGTGACCTCGCCGCGCGGGACGAGGGTGGCGAGCATCCGCCGGAAGGTCGTCGGGTCGGCCTCGGGGCCGAGGCTCAACGCGATGCCGCACATCGGCTCAGACCCCCATCTCGGCTTCGTACGCGCGGCGCAGCCGCCGGCTCGCGCTCGGCGCGAGGCACAGGTGCCAGGCCTGCCCCTCGTCGACCACGTTGACCTCTCCGGCGCGCTGCCGGGCCAGCAACAGCTCGGCGAGGGTGTCCCGGACACCGAAGCGGCCGAACCACTCCAGCTCGACGTCGACCGCCCAGCCCAGGCAGTGGCCGCTGGGCACCATCGCGGCGTACCCGAGGCGGCGCAGCCGGTGCTGGTGCTCGGCGCTGCGGACCAGGCTGGTCACCCACAGCGGCGGGGTGGCCGGCGGGGTGGTGGCGGCGAACTCCCGGCCGATGTCGTTGAGCAGCGCCACGACCTCCCGCCGCGCCCGCCGGAACCGCAGCCCGGCGGTGCGGGGCGTGGCGTGCGGCCGCAGCCGGCGCCCGACGGCCCGCACCCCCCGCCCGAGCAGCGTCTCCGGCTGCTCGGTGTAGCGGAAGCGGAGCAGGTCGCGGCGGCGCAGCCACTCCAGGTCCACCAGGTCCGGACTGGCGTCGACCTGGGCGTCGGTGAGGAAGGTCGGGGCGTGGCGCCACCACATCACGTCGACGCGGGAGAGCAGGTAGATCCGGACCAGCGCGGTGAGGTCGGCGGCAGAGCTGCGCGCGTTGGGCTGGTAGCGGGCCATCTCCAGCAGCAGCGTCTCGCGGGCGCCGATCAGCCCCTGTGGGGTGGCGTCGAGCACCGCGGCGATCGCGGGCTCGCGCAGCCGGTCGTCGATCAGCACCTGCCGGGCTGCCGTGCACGACGCCCCGGCCAGGGCGCCGACCTCGACCAGCAGGTCGGCGACGGCCGCCCGGTAGGCGTCGAGGTCCGGCGCGGTGGCCGCACGGGGCGGCGTGCCGGGCACGCGTCGGCGCGTGCGGGCCGCGGGAGTGACGGAGGGACCGGGCTGCTGTCCCGGACTTCGGCTGGGCACTCGCATGGTCGGGTCCTCTCTCCCGTCACGACATCACTGTGTGCATCGCCCCTGGGCACACCGTAATCAGGCGGGACGGGATGAGTCCGAACAATCCTCTTATCTCCTCCTAAGGGGCCGTGTGAAAGCGCGGCCGGCACGAACCGCTACGGCCGGGACTCCCCGCTCAACCGCTGCACCTCGGCGTACGAGGGCGGTTCCTGCAGCGCGGCACCCGACCGGACGGTGTCCAGGGCGTCCAGGGCGGCGCCGAGCGCGACCCGGAACAGCAGCGAGCCCGTGCTCACCCGCGCCACGCCGAGCGACCGCAGCTCGTCGAGGGTGGGCCCGCCGGGCCGGTGCAGCACGTTCAGCGGCGCGTCGACCCTGGCGACGAGGGTGGCGATCGTGCCGGCGTCCGGCGTCCCGGGCACGAAGATCCCGTCGGCGCCGGCGTTGCGGTACTCGCGGGCGCGGCGCAACGTCTCCGGCAGCGGGTCGGGCACGCCGAGCCACCACGTGTCGGTGCGGGCGTTGACGAACAGGTCCGGCACCGCGGCCTTGACGGCGGCCACCTTGGCCGCGGTCAGCTCCGGCGGGTCGAGGTCGCCGTCGCCGCGGCCGTCCTCGATGTTGATCCCGACCACCCCGAGCGCCGCCAGCTCGGCGGCCAGGTCGGCGACGGCCGCCGGGTCGTCGGCGCAGCCCGCCTCCACGTCGACGGTCAGCAGCACCGGGAGCCCGCGCAGCGCGCGGGCCAGCCGGACGTTCTCCGCCCGGGTCGCCGCCGCCGCGTCCGGCAGGCCGGCGGCCGCCGCGACCCCCAGGCTGGTGGTGCCGACGGCACGGTATCCCCGCGCGACGTACGCGGCGGCGCTGGCGTGGTCCCAGGCGTTGGGCAACAGCAGCGGCCGGCCGGTGTGGTGCAGGGCGTGGAAGGCGGCGCGGCGTTCGTTCATCGGTTCTCCACCTCGATCTTCGTGGCGACGCGCAGCAGCGCGTGTGGTTCGTGGGTCACCGGGGCGGGCACGGTCCGGCAGCGGTGGCGCAGCACCTGCACCACCCCGGCGGCCAGGGCCAGCGCGTGCCGCTCGCCGGGGCAGCCCCGCGGTCCCGCGCCGAAGGTCAGGGCCACGCCCGGCCGGCCGGGCGCGAAGCGGTCGGGGTCGGCGTGCGCCGCGGGATCCCGGTTGGCCGCGTCGAAGCGCAGCAGCACCTCGTCGCCCGGCGCGAGGTCGCGGCCCGCGAGCCGGACCGGCGCGACCGCGACCCGCCGGGTGCCGCGCACCGGCGGGTCGAGCCGGAGCACCTCGGCGAGCAGGTCGCCGGTCGGCACGGTCGAGGGCAGCGGCAGTCCGTGGCGGGTGGCCGCGCCGATCAGTCCGGCGGTGGCGTCGCACGCCTGGACCAGCAGGCCGACCCGGTTCGCCACCTCCTCGGGCGGGCCCGGCGGCGTCATCGCCACCAGCGCCGCCACCGCCCGGTCGGCCACGGCGACCCGGGCGGCGTCCGCACCCGGGTGGTAGGCGGCCGCCACGGCGGTCACCGCCGGCACGGCCGCGTCCGGGTCGGCGAGCCCCAGGCGGGCCGCCAGCACCGACAGCGGTACGCGCCGGGCGAGGGTCGCCATCACGTCCAGCCGGTCACCGGCCCGGTCGAGCGCGTCCCCGGTCAGCCGGGCCGCCGCGGCGCGCAGCCCGTCGGGGTCGAGAGCGGCCAGGACGGCGACGCCGGCGGCCCGGCGGGTCGGGTGCCGGTGCGGGGCGCTGAACCGGCTGACGGAGCCGCGCAGCCAGGCCAGGGTGCCCGGCGCTCCGTCCGGGGCGACAGGCACCTGGCAGGACGCGTCGGCGAGCACCGCCCGCACGTCGGCGTGCCGGGTCACCGTCCAGCCGGTGTCCGGGTCGAAGGCGGGCGGGGCGCAGGGCGGCGTGCCGGGCGCCGGCGCGATGACGAGGTCGTTGACGGTCACGCCACGACGGTAGGGCCGGGTTCCTTCGGCGCCCGCCGAACTGTCGGCCGGACGGTGTGGCCCTGCCGGGGTCGGTCGCGGTGGCGGCGGCCGGTGCAGCGCAACCGCGCACCCGTCGGTGATCGGAACCGACGACCGCCGGCATGCCGGGCTGCCGGGTCAGGCGCGGCCCCCGCCGGTGTCCGGTGCGGCGTCCGGCGCGAGGTCGGCCGGGGCGAGGCCGAGCGCGGCGGCCAGCGCGGGAGCGCCGGCCGGGGTCAGCCGGACGGCGCGGCCACCGCCCCGGGTCAGCCAGCCCACCTCGAAGAAGCGGTCGCACAGCGCCGCACCCAGCGTCCCGGCCAGGTGCGGGCGGCGCTCGGTCCAGTCCAGGCAGTCGCGCACCAGCGGGCGGCGGGCGGCCCGCAGCGGCGCGACCGGCACCCCCAGCCCGTCCAGCCAGCCGAGCCCCGCCGGCGTCAGCGCCAGCCCGTCGGCGCCGTCGAGCAGCCGGCCGGTGAGCATCGCGTCGCGCAGCAGCACCCCGAGGCGGCCGGCCAGGTGGTCGTAGCAGGTGCGGGCGTACGCCAGGGCGGCGCCGGCGCGGGCGGCGCGCAGTGACCGGGCCGGCTCGGGCCGCGCCGGCGTGTGGCCGGCCAGGTCCTCGATCAGCTGGGCCACCGAGGGGTCGGCGAGCCGGACGTAGCGGTGCCGCCCCTGCCGCTGCTCGACCAGCAGGCCGCCCCGGACCAGGCGGGTGAGGTGGTCGCTGGCGGTGGAGGCCGCCACCCCGGCGAGCCGGGCCAGCTCCCCGGCCGTCCACGCCCGGCCGTCGAGCAGGGCCAGGCAGATGGTGGCTCGGGTGTCGTCGGCGAGCAGGGCGGCGAGCCGGGCCAGAGCCGGGCCATCCGTGGCGGCGGTAGTCACCGGCCCATGCTGACACGGGCACTCTCCGGCGCCCACCGAAGGTTCAGCGAGTCTTTACAACGTTGTATCCAACGTTGTAGAAACGGACGCACTGATCCTGGTCGACATCCCCCACCCGAGGCAGGTCTGATGCGACATCTCCGCCGCGCCGGCGCGCTCGCCGCCGTCATCGGTCTGGTCCTGGCCGGGACGGCGTCCGCGCCGGCCGCCGCCGCCCCCGACCCCCGCTACCGCAACCCGGTCTCTGCCGGGTTCGCCGACACCTTCGCCGACCCGGTCATCGTCCGCGGTGAGGACGGTTTCTGGTACGCGTACGGCACCACCGACCCGCTGCGCGAGGGCGAGGGCACCTTCCACCGGGTGCCCACCGCGCGCTCCGCCGACCTGGTCGACTGGACGTACGTCGGGGACGCCTTCGGCGCCGACCAGCGCCCGGCGTACGCGGCGCCCGGCGCCGGCTTCTGGGCCCCCGACGTACGCCGGGTCGGCGACCGCTGGGTCATGTACGTGACCGTCACCGACACCACCGTCTCCCCCGACGGCGGCGACTTCGCCGTCGGCGCGGCCACCGCGCCCACCCCGACCGGCCCCTGGACCTTCGCCGACGAACCCGTCGTCGCGCCCCGCCCCGGCGGTGGCGGCGGCTGGCTGTGGACCATCGACCCGAGCCAGTTCACCGACGTCGACGGCCGGCACTACCTCTACTACGGCAGCTACTACGGCGGCATCTCGGTCACCGAACTCTCCCCCGACGGGCTGCGCGCCGTCGGCACGCCGACCCTGGTCGCCATCGACAACAAGTTCGAGGGCAGCTACGTGCTGCGCCGCGACGGCTGGTACTACCTGTTCGCGTCGACCGCGAACTGCTGCGCCGGCCCGGCCACCGGCTACTCCGTGCACGTCGGCCGGTCCCGCAGCCCGCGCGGACCGTTCGTCGACCGCGACGGCATCCCGCTGACCGCGTCCCGGGCCGGCGGCACCCCCGTGCTCGCCCAGAACGGCAACCGCTGGATCGGCACCGGCCACAACGGCTTCCTGACCGACCTGTCCGGCCAGGACTGGATCGTCTACCACGCCATCGACCGCGCCGACCCGTACCTGGACGAGCCGTTCGGCATCAACGAGCGGCCCATGCTGCTGGACCGCCTCGACTGGATCGACGGCTGGCCGACCGTGAACGCCGGCGCCGGCCCGTCGGACGGCGCACGGCCCGCACCGGTCACCACCGGCCGGGTGGACGAGCGCTTCGACGCCGGCCTCGCCGGCTGGGACGGCACCGCCGGGGACTGGCGGGTCACCGACGGCCGGCTCACCGGCAACGGCACGCTGTCCGGTCGTACCACCGTCGGCGGCGACGTGCGGGCGGAGGCCGACCTGCGCCCGGCCGCCACCGGCGCGGCCGGGCTCACCCTCGGCGAGCGCGTCGCGGTGCGGGTGGACGCCGCCGCCGGGCGGCTGGTCGCCCGGGACGGCGCCCGCACGGCGAGCGCGCCGCTGCCCGCCGGCTTCGACGCGGCGGCCGGACACAACCTCGCCGTCGAGGTACGCGGCCGGCAGCTCACGGCCGAACTGAGCCCGGCGCGGCTCGGTGACCAGGTGGCCGTGGTCTCGCTGCGGCTGGAGCGGCCGGTCGTCGGCCGGATCGCGCTGACCGCCACCGGCGGGGACGCCGGGTTCGACAACGTCAGCGTCGCCCGGCTGCACCGGCCCGTGCGGCACACCGTGCCCGGGCCCCGGGCCGGCGGCCTGCTGCCGGCGTTCTCCGACGAGTTCACCGACGGGCTGGACCCGGCGTGGCGGTGGGTCCGGCCGGACCCGGCGGCCACCGTCTCCGGCGGGGCGCTGCGCTGGCCGGTGCAGGGCGCCGACCTGACCGGCACCGGCAACACCGCCGGCGTGCTGCTGCGCGACGCGCCGACCGGCGACTACGTGGTGGAGACGAAGGTGACCCTCGACCTCGGCGAGGAGACCGTGCGCAACTACCAGCAGGCCGGCCTGGTCGCCTACGTCGACGACGACCGCTTCGCCCGGCTGGCGCAGGTCGCCATCTGGAACACCCGGCAGGTCGAGTACGGCTACGAGCTGCCCTTCGCCGGCCAGCCGGTGTACGGCGGCAACATCGTCGGCACCCCGGCGACCACCACCTGGCTGCGGCTGGCGCACCGGGTCGACCCGGCCACCGGCGAGCACGAGTTCCGGGCCGGCTCCAGCCGGGACGGGCGGAACTGGACGTGGGGCGGGGTGTGGACCTTCCCGGCCGACACCACCCCCCGCATCGGGCTGGTCGCGCACGGCGGCGCCGACCCGGCGCTCACCGCGCAGTTCGACTACGTCCGCTTCCACCGCTGAGCAGGGCCTGCCCGCCGTCCGACGGGTGAGACCGCGACGAGGCAGGGCGCCGGACGCCCGGCGGCTCCCGTGACCGAGGTGACGGGAGCCGCCGGGCCAGGTGCCGATGCCGCGCGGTCGGACGGCAGCAGCGTGGACCCGCCGGCGCCGGTCACGACGATGCCACCGGTCACCCCTCGGCGCCGCCGAGCGGGCTGACCGTCCGGCTCTCCCCGTCGTAGCTGCGCCCGGCCACGAAGGCGCCGACCGGGCGGTCGACGCCCGCCACGGCGCGGGCGAGCCGGCGGTCGGCGTCGCGGAAGCGCAGCGCCAGGCTCAGGTGCGGCAGCCACCGCCCCGGGGCGTGCCACGGATGCTGCCCCGTCGCCCCGGCGAGCACGTCCCAGACCGCCGCGTGCAGCGCCCTCAGCGCCGGCGACGGGTGGACCAGCCACACCAGCGGGGCGCTGCCGTCGAGGACGGCTATCCGGTCCAGCCGCACCGGCAGCGGCACCGCCGCGTCGATGAGGGCCGTCAGCCGCTCCCGCGCGCCGGGCGGGAACTCGTCCACCGAGGCGAGGGTCAGGTGCGGCCGGTTCGTCGGGTGGGCGTTGCGGGCCAGGCTGGGCAGCCCCGCCGCGGCCAGCCGCGCCCACGCCCCGCGTACCGCCGCGTCCAGGCCCGGCGAGCAGAGCAGTTCGACCGTACGCACGCCGCCAGGTTAGCCGGCGGCCTGCCCGCGCGAGCCGCTCGGCGCCGTCTGCGCCCGGCGCGCGGGCCTGGCCCGCCCCGCGCCAGCCGTCGTCCCCGACCGGTCCGCGCCCCGGGCACGTCGGGGCGCGGACCGGTCAGAGCCAGCCGTTGTCCCGGGCGGTCCGCGTCGCCTCCGCCCGGCTCGTCGCACCGAGCTTCTGCACCGCCGCGGCGAGGTAGTTGCGGACCGTGCCGCTGGACAGGTGGGCCCGGCGGGCGACCACCGCCACCGGGGCGCCGTCCTCGGCCAACCGCAGCGTGTCCAGCTCGCGCGGGGTCAACGGGCACGGCGGGATGGTCAGCGCGTCGGCGGCCAGCGCCGGGTCGACGTACCGGCCGCCGGCGTGCACCCGCCGGATCACGTCGGCCAGGGCCCCGCCGGGCGCGCCCTTGGGCAGGAACCCACGGGCCCCGGCGGCGAGCGCACGGGCCAGGTGCGCGGGGCGGCCCTGGCCCGTGAGGATCACCACCGCGCAGGACGGCAGCACCCGGGTCAGCTCGGCGGCGACCTGGAAGCCGTCCGGGCCGGGCATCGTCAGGTCGACCACGGCGACGTCGGGGCGGTGGGCCAGGGCGGCGGTCACCGCGGCGGCGCCGTCGGCCGCCTGCGCCACCACCGTCAGGTCCTCCTCCAGGTCCAGCAGGGCGGCGAGGGCGGCCCGGATCAGCTCCTCGTCGTCGGCGAGCAGGACCCGGATCATGACGCCGTCGGCACGGTCGCCTCGACGGTGAAGATGCCGTCCTCCTGGTGGGTCCGCAGCTCACCGCCGACGACGGCCAGCCGCTCGGCCAGCCCGCGCAGCCCGTGGCTGTGCCGGTCGGGCGCGGTGGCCGCGCCCGCGCCGTCGTTGGTCACCGTCATCCGCGCCACGTCCGCCTCCTGGTCGATCTCGATCCGGCACCAGCCGGCCCGGCTGTGCCGCAGCACGTTGGTGCCGGCCTCGCGGAGCACCGCCGCGAGCTGGGCGGCCGCCTCCGCCGGCAGCTCGCCGGCGGGCGGCACCACCGTGCAGCGCACCCCGGAGGAGCGCAGCACCTGCCCGACGGCGGTGACCTGCTCGGCCAGGTCGACGCGGCGGTAGCCGTGCACGGTGCGGCGCAGCTCGGTCAGCGCGGTGGCGGCCAGCCGCTGCGCCTCGGCCGCCTCCCGGCCCGCCCGCTCGGCGTCGGTAGCCGCGAGCCGGGCGGCGAGTTCCGCCTTCAGCGCGATGACGGTGAGATGGTGCCCGAGCAGGTCGTGCACGTCGCCGGCGAAGCGCAGCCGCTCCTGCGCCGCCGCGAGCCGGGCCTGGGCGACCTGCCCCCGGCCCGCCTGCACCAGCAGGTCCCAGAACCACACCTGGAACCCGGTCACGGCGGCGAGGCCGAGGCCGACGCCGCCGCTGACCACCAGGGACCGGCCGACGGACGTCCCGGTGGCCGCCGCCACCGCCGCGGCGACGGCCACGGTCGCCGCCGCCACGGGAAGCACCGCCCGGAGCCGGGCGACCAGCGGCACCGCGCCGACGATCGACGCGCCCAGCCAGGCCCACGTCGGCCACGTCCCGGCGGCGACCGGCGCGACCAGCGGCACGCTCAGCACCGCCACCACGGCGAACGCCACGCGGCACCGGCGGCGGACCCGGTCGGTCACGTCCGGCGTGACGGCCGCGTACAACGCCCCGGCCAGCACCACGGCGACCGCGGCGAGCCCCGCCGAACCGAGCGCCACCCGCAGGCCCGCCGGCTCCCGGGCCAGCCCGACCGCCGGCAGGGCCAGGGCGGAGGCCGCCCCGACCGCCAGGGACACCAGCGCGCCGGCCCGGGCCCGACGCAGGTGCCGGTCCGGTCCGGACACCGTCGGGTCGAACGCCACGGTCCGAATGGTAGGGGCGACACCGGCCCACCGCCGTACCGCCGGACGCACGGATCGGCCGTGCGTTCCGCACCGTCGACGGGTGACACCGCGCGGGTGTTCTCCGCGCCCACCCGCCAGCAGGCTCGAACGCATGACGGAGATGACGACGAACACCTGCCCTACGGCGCCGCACGCCGGCCACGCCCGTACCGCGCGGCCGCACGCCGCGCTGCTGCGGCACCTGCTGGAGATGGCGCTGGCGATGGTCGCCGGAATGCTGCTGCTCGGGCCGCTCCGGACGAACGTGGGCACCTCGCTCGGCCTGTCCGCCCTCCTCGGGCGGGCCGACGTCGACGCCGTGCTGATGGCGACGGACATGAGCATCGGCATGGCGGTGTGGATGCGGTATCGGCGCCACTCCTGGGCCGCCGTCGGCGAGATGACCGCGGCGATGTACCTGCCGGTCCTGGTGCTGCTCGTACCGTTCGAGGCCGGGCTGCTCGGGGCGGACGCCCTGCTGCTCGGCAGCCACCTGCTGATGGTCCCGGCGATGGCGCTCGCGGTGCTGCACCGGCGGGCCGAGTACGCCCGGCACCCGGCCGCCGCCCCCGCCGTCCGGCGTCACCGGCTGGTCGCGGCGCTGGCGCGCCGCTGGCCGACCGGGCTCGCGCTGCTGATGACGCTGGACATGCTCCTCTTCCCGCTGGTGCCCCCGGCGCTGTTCCTGCTGGCGCTGCCGGCGGCCTACCTGGTCATCGGCGCGGCGCGCGGGCGGCTGGGCGAGCGCCGGACGCTCGCCCTCCAGCTGGCCGGCCTGGTCGCCTGGGCGGCACTGGTCCTGGCCGCCATGACGGTCGACGGTGAGTTGGCCGGCTGGCTGGTGGCCGCCGGCTGGCTCGGCCACGCGGTCTGGGACGTGGCGCACCACCGCGGCGACAGGGTCGTCCCGCGCGGCTACGCCGAGTGGTGCGCGGTCTTCGACACGGTCATCGGGCTCGCCGTCGTGTTGGCCCTGTCGACCCGCTGACCCCCGCCCGGGGTGGGTCGCCGGCACGGGGCGGCGCCCCACCCCGGGCGGGCTGTTGTGCCGGTCGGCGAAACCACCGGCCGGTGGTGATGAAAAACTTGTCGTATGAGTTCCGCACCCGTACGGCACGACCCACCGACCGACCCCTCCCCGGACGCCCCCGACGAGGCGACCGCCTTCGCGGATCTCGGGCTGCGCGCCGAGCTGCTGGGCGCGCTCTCCGCCCTCGGCTACGAGGAGCCCACGCCGATCCAGCGGGAGGCGATCCCGCCCCTGCTGGCCGGCCGGGACCTGCTCGGTCAGGCCGCGACCGGTACGGGCAAGACGGCCGCATTCGCCCTGCCGCTGCTGCAGCGGATGCCCGACGACCGGCCCGGCGCCCCGGTGGCGCTGGTGCTGGTGCCGACCCGCGAGCTCGCGGTGCAGGTGTCCGAGGCGTTCCACCGCTACGGCAAGGACCTCGGCGCGCGGGTGCTGCCGATCTACGGCGGGCAGCCGATCGGCCGGCAGCTGCGCGCCCTGGACGCGGGGGTGGACGTCGTGGTGGCCACCCCGGGCCGCGCGCTGGACCACATTGCCCGGGGCACGCTCGACCTGGGCTCGCTGGCCACGGTCGTGCTCGACGAGGCCGACGAGATGCTCGACATGGGCTTCGCCGAGGACATCGAGGCGATCCTGGAGCACGCGCCCGCGCAGCGGCAGACGGTGCTCTTCTCGGCGACGATGCCGGCGCGCATCGACGGGCTGGCCCGCCAGCACCTGACCGACCCGGTGCGCATCCTCATCGCCCGGGAGCAGCCGGTCGCCGGCGAGGCGCCCCGGGTGCGGCAGAGCGCGTACATCGTCGCCCGGGGGCACAAGCCGGCGGCGCTGGGCCGGGTGCTGGACGTCGAGTCGCCCACCGCGGCGATCGTCTTCTGCCGCAGCCGGGAGGAGGTCGACCGGCTCACCGAGACCATGAACGGCCGGGGCTACCGGGCCGAGGCGTTGCACGGCGGGATGAGCCAGGAGCAGCGCGACCGGGTGATGGGCCGGCTGCGCACGGGCACCGCCGACCTGTTGGTCGCCACCGACGTGGCCGCCCGCGGGCTGGACGTCGAGCAGCTCACCCACGTGGTCAACTACGACGTCCCGTCGGCCCCCGAGTCGTACGTGCACCGGATCGGCCGGGTGGGCCGGGCGGGGCGGGAGGGCGTGGCGATCACCCTCGCCGAGCCGCGCGAGCACCGGATGCTCAAGACCATCGAGCGGGTCACCGGCCAGCGGATCACCATCGACAAGATCCCGACGGTGGCGGACATGCGCACCCGGCGGCTGGAGCTGACCCAGGGGGCGCTGCGGGAGAGCCTGCTGGAGGACGACCTCGACCCGTACCGGGCGATCGTGGAGTCGCTGACCGACGAGTTCGACCTGGTGGAGGTGGCGCTCGCGGCGGTGAAGCTGGCGCACGAGGCGACCTCGCCGGGCTCGGACGACGAGGAGGAGATCCCGCAGGTCCCGGTCCGGGGTCCGCGCGAGGGGCGGCCGGAGGGCGGCGGCCGGGGCGAGCGGCGCGGCGGCGCCCGGCCCCGTACCGGCGGCACCACCCAGGTCTTCATCGGGTTGGGCCGGCGCGCCGGGGTCCGCCCGCAGGACCTGGTCGGCGCGATCACCGGCGAGACCGGCGTCAGCGGCCGGGACATCGGGTCGATCGAGATCGCCGACCGGTTCTCGCTGGTGGAGGTGCCCCAGGGCGTCGCCGACGAGGTGATCGCGGGGCTGCGCGGCAGCACCATCAAGGGCCGCAAGGCGACCGTACGCCGGGACCGTGACGGTGACGGTGACGGGGGCGGCGAGCGCCGCTTCGACGGGGCCGACCGGCGCGAGCGCCGCGACCGCGACTTCGGTGACCGGCGCAACCGGCGCTGACGCACCGACGTGGCCCCCGCCGTTGCGGCGGGGGCCACGCCCGTTTCCGGGCGGGAGTCAGTCGGCCGGCTCCCCGGTCACCCGTTCGGTGTGCTCCTGCTGCACGGCGCGGGCGGTGCCGAGGAAGTCGATGATCGTTTCGAGTTGCCGCTGGTCGTAGCGGGCCAGGGCGCGCAGGCCGGCCTCCCCGACGGGCCGGTAGATGCTCCGCTCGGCCGCCCGGGCCGCCTCGGTCGCCTCGACCAGCACCCGACGCCGGTTGGCGGCGTCCCGGGTGCGCGCCACCAGGCCGGCCCGCTCCAGCCGGTCGATGACCGTCGTGGTGGCCGCCGGGCTCAGCCGCAGCGCCGTCGTCAACTCGCCGGCCGTCACCGGGCCGCGGCCGAGGACGACGTCCAGCGCCCGCAGGTCGGTCCGGTTGATGCCCAGCCGGCCGGCGGCCGCCTCGTCGAAGGCGTCGAAGCTCTGCTGCAGCAGCCGGATCTCTCCGGCCACCTGGCGGATCAGCTCATCTTTCGACATTCGAAACTTCCTGCTAGCTTAGATTTCGACAGTCGAACTTTAGCAGGGGGCGACCATGACCGAGAACGACCACAGGGAGATCCGCGACCTCTTCGACCGGCTGCTGCGGGCGTGGACCGACAACGACGCGATCGCGTACGGCGCCTGCTTCACCGAGGACTCCGACTACGTGTCGTACGACGGCACCCGGGCGGCCGGGCGGGCGCCGATGCAGGACGCGCACGACCGGCTCTTCCGGGGCGTGCTCGCCGGCTCCGCGCTGGTCGGCGAGGTGGAGTCGATCCGGGCGGTGACCGCCGACGTGGCGATCGTGCACGGCACCGGTTCGGTGCTGATGCCCTGGCGTTCGCGCCTGCCGCGCCGCCGGCTGTCCCGGCAGACCCTGGTCGTGGTGCGGACTGCCCACGGGTGGCGGTTCACCGCGTTGCACAACGGCCGGGTCCGGCCGGTGCGGATCCCCGCGCCGGGCTCGGCGCCCGCCCGGCTGTCGCGGGCCATGGGGCGTGGTGCGCGCCGGCTCGGGCTCGGCCGCACCCGCGCCGCCGCCTAGCACGGGGCCCCTGTCGTCCGTCCCGACGACAGGGGCCCCAGCACGCCGGAGCGCCCGGCAGGCTCAGACGGCCGCGAGCGCCGGGCCGTCCAGCGACTCGGTGTCGGCCTCGGCCGGCCGCAGTGCCAGGGCGAGCACGTCCGCGACGTCGGCCAGGGTGTGCACGGTCAGCGCCTCGCGGACCTCGGTGGGCAGGTCGTCGAGGTCCGGCTCGTTGCGGGCCGGGATGATCACTTCGGTCAGGCCGGCCCGGTGGGCGGCGAGCAGCTTCTGCTTGACCCCGCCGATGGGCAGCACCCGACCGGAGAGGGTCACCTCGCCGGTCATCCCGAACTCGGGCCGCACCGGCCGACCGCTGGCCAGCGACGCGAGCGCGGTCACCATGGTGATGCCGGCGCTGGGGCCGTCCTTCGGCACCGCGCCCGCCGGCACGTGCAGGTGGATCCGCCGCCCGGCGAGGGCGTTCGGGTCGAGCCCGAGCCGCCGCCCGTTGGAGCGCAGGTACGACAGCGCGATGTGCGCGGACTCCTTCATCACGTCGCCGAGCTGACCGGTCAGGGTCAGCCCCGGCTCGCCCTCCATGCTGGTGGCCTCGATGAAGAGCACGTCGCCGCCGGCGCCGGTGACGGCCAGGCCGGTGGCCACGCCGGGCACGGCCGTCCGCTCCGCCGACTCCGGGGTGAACTTCGGCCGCCCGAGGTAGGTGGCGAGGTTGCCGGTGTCGACGCGGACCGGGCCCGGTTCGGTGGCCAGGGCCACGGCGACCTTGCGGAGGATCTTCGCGAGCGAGCGTTCGAGCTGCCGGACGCCGGCCTCCCGGGTGTACTCGCCGGCGATCCGGGCCAGGGCCTCGTCGTCGACGCTGACCTCCTCGGCGGTCAGCCCGGCCCGCTCCCGCTGCCGGGGCAGCAGGTGGTCCCGGGCGATGGCGACCTTCTCCTCCTCGGTGTACCCGTCCAGGGTGACCAGCTCCATCCGGTCCAGCAGCGGGCCGGGGATGGTCTCCACCACGTTGGCGGTGGCCAGGAAGAGCACGTCGGAGAGGTCGAGGTCGACCTCCAGGTAGTGGTCGCGGAAGGTGTGGTTCTGCGCCGGGTCGAGCACCTCCAGCAGGGCGGCGGCCGGGTCGCCGGAGTAGCCGACGGCCAGCTTGTCCACCTCGTCGAGGAGCACCACCGGGTTCATCGAGCCGGCCTCGCGCAGGGCGCGCACGATCCGGCCGGGCAGCGCGCCGACGTAGGTGCGCCGGTGGCCGCGGATCTCGGCCTCGTCGCGGACACCGCCGAGGGAGACCCGCACGAAGTTGCGGCCGAGCGCGCGGGCGACCGACTCGCCGAGGCTGGTCTTGCCGACGCCGGGCGGGCCGGCGAGGGCGAGCACCGCGCCGGAGCCGCGACCGCCGACGACGCCGAGGTTGCGCTCGGCGCGGCGGTTGCGCACCGCCAGGTATTCCAGGATGCGGTCCTTCACGTCGGCCAGGCCGGCGTGGTCGGCGTCGAGCACCGCGCGGGCCGCGGCCAGGTCGGTGTTGTCCTCGGTACGGGTGCTCCACGGCATCTCCAGCACCGTGTCGAGCCAGGTGCGGATCCAGCCCGCCTCCGGGGAGGCGTCGCTGGCCCGCTCCAGCTTGCCGACCTCGCGCAGCGCCGCCTCGCGTACCTTCTCGGGCAGCTCGGCGGCCTCGACGCGGGCGCGGTAGTCGGCGGAGCCGTCCGGCTCGTCCTCGCCGAGTTCCTTGCGGATGGCGGCGAGCTGCTGGCGCAGCAGGAACTCCCGCTGGGACTTCTCCAGCCCCTCGCGGACGTCGGTGCTGATCTGCTCGGCGACCTCCTGCTCGGCCAGGTGGTCCTTCACCCAGCCGACGAGCAGCTCCAGCCGGGCGGTGACGTCCGGC
The DNA here is from genome assembly GCF_043204915.1 of Micromonospora sp. NPDC047670. Lineage (NCBI taxonomy): Bacteria > Bacillati > Actinomycetota > Actinomycetes > Micromonosporales > Micromonosporaceae > Micromonospora > Micromonospora sp. NPDC047670. The sequence goes on along the minus strand of NZ_JBIDDA010000008.1, from coordinate 278,634 downwards.
GCGGCGAGCAGCTCGGTCTTCTGGGCGAGGCTGAGCCAGGAGACGTAGCCGGCCGAGTCGGCGAGCTCGGAGAGGTCGGTCATCCGCTCGATCGCGTCGATGACCTGCCAGGCGCCGCGCTGCTGGAGCACGGACGTCATCAGGGCGCGGTACTCGCGGGCGAGCTCGCGGGCGCGGCCGGCGGGGGCGGGTTCGTCGAGTTCGGTCGCCTCGACCCAGAGGGCGGCGCCGGGTCCGGGGACGCCGGAGCCGATCCGGGCGCGGGACAGGCCGCGCACGACGGCGGCCGGCTCGCCGCTGGGCAGCCGGCCGACCTTCTCGATGGTGGCGACCGCGCCGACGGGGCCGTACTCGCCGTCGAGGCGGGGCACGGCGAGCAGCTTGTGGTCACCCGTGGCGCGGGCCGCGTCGACGGCGGCCTGGGTGGTCGGGTCGAGGGTCACCGGGATGACCATGCCGGGCAGCAGCACGGCGTCGGTCAGGGGCAGTACCGGGAGAGTTGCCATCGAACACCTGCTATCGCGTTGAGTTGAGCGTGTCCAACTCAAGTAACAAAGCGTTCCCCTTGTTCCGGACTGTGACCCACACCACTGCGCCGCGTCGCGGCCCGCGAGGGAAACAGCAGCTCACGCACCTGGGCGCCGCCCCCGGCGACCGCCACGGCGAACGGGATCGCCAGGCTGGTCAGCGCCAGCGCGGCGACCGTCCAGCCGGGCAGCCCGGCCAGCGCCGCGACACCGGTCAGCGCGGCGAAGACGACGAGCTTGCGCCGCACGCGGGGCATCGGGACCGCCACGGACATCGGGATCTCCCTCCGGTCGTCAGAGCAGGACGAGCAGGGCGGCGCCGACGGCCGCCGCGGGGACGGTGGTGATGACGGTGGCCAGCGCCGCCGAGTGCCGGCGCAGCGCGGCGAGCGGGATCAGCGCGTCGCCGTCCTGGCTGATCGCGTTGGCGACCAGCGTGGGCAGCGGCAGCCCGCCGCTGACGTACAGGCCGGTGAAGACGATCTGCACGGCGCAGCCGGGGATGAGGCCGATCCCCGCGCCGACGAGCACGCCGGCGAGGCCGGTGAGGGCGAGCTGCGAGCCGTCGAAGCCGGTCGCGGTGGTCACCACCTGCCAGCCCAGGTACGCCACGGCGACCCAGACGGTGACGAAGGACGCCTCGTGGGCGCTGTGCCGCAGCGTCTGGCGCAGCGAGCGGGGCTGCGCGGTCTCCAGGGTGTCGTCGGCGAGCCGTCCCCGGCCGGCCGCGAAGATCAGCGCCGCGGTCAGCGTGCCGAGTATCCCCAGCGCCAGGTACGGGTCGACGCCCCCGAGGGAACGGGTCAGCGCGGCCGGGTCGACCATCTGGAAGACCACCGGCACCGACACCGCGAACGCGGGCGTGGTCAACCCCCAGAACGCCGTGGACGCGGGCACCCGGGGCAGCCCGCCGAGCAGCCGCCGCGATCCGGCGAGGTCCGGCCCGCCGGCGGCGGCCAGGCCGACCGGCGCGGGGCCGGGGCCGGCTGCCCGCCGGTCGGCCGCGCGGGCCGGGTCGATGCCGAGCGCGTCGACGACGTACCCGGTCACCAGGCCCACCGCGAAGAGCAGCGCGTGGATCTGGAGGGCGAACAGCGGGTTCCAGGCGAGCACCACCCAGGACGAGTCACCCATGGTGGCCGCCAGGGCGGCGATCACCGTGCCGAAGGAGACCTTCCCCCGAGCGTAGAGCGGCATCAGGACGATCGCCCCGCCGCAGCCGGGGCTGACGCCCAGCAGCGCGCCGACCAGCGGGCCGAGCCGGGGCCGGTTGGTGAGCCCGTCGGTGACCCGGTCGCCGTAGCGCCAGCGCAGCCAGCCGAAGAGCGCCACCATGACGGCGACGTAGACACCCACCTGCATGAACGCGTCCGCGAGCGGGCGGAGCACGAGTTCGGTCACGGCACACCTCCTCCGGGTACGGGCGTCGCCGGGCCGCCCGCCGCTCGCGGACGGCCCGGCGCGAGGACGTCAGGTGATCTTGCTCTTGACCTTGTTGACGACTCCCCCGGCGAGGCTCGGGTTCGTGCCGTAGAGGCGCGGGTCGCCGGGCGGCAGGACCGGCTCGGGCGCGTGCGCGCGCGGGCTGTGGTCGTAGCGGAACTCGCCCTTGCCGTCGGGCGCCGGCCCGGACGCCCAGCGCCCCTCGGACGCGTCCGTGCCCGGCGAGAAGTCCAGGTACGTGTAGCTGAACTTCTCGGTGAACTCCTTGGAGTCCGGGAACGCGTCGGGCACCGGCATCTCCTCCAGGCCGTCCTCCTTGAGCTGCTCGATCGCCGCCATCCACATGTTCTGGTGCATGGTGTCGCGGGCCAGCAGGAAGCGCAGCATGTTCTTGACCCCGGGGTCGTCGGTCATGTTGAACAACCGCGCCACCTGGAGCCGGCCCTGCGCCTCGGCGGTGACGTTGAGCTGGAAGTCGGCCATCAGGTTGCCGCTGGCGGTGATGAAGGCGGCGTTCCACGGCACGCCGTTGCTGTCGGTCGGCAGCGCCCCGCCGCCGCCGTGGATGAAGTGCGCCGGGTTCGACCCGCCGTAGATCGCCCCGACCATCGGGTTGTCGTCGGCGGCCTCCTGGAGTGAGAGCGGCGCGTTCTCCAGCAGTCGGGTGATCATCGTGGCGATCATCTCGACGTGGCCCATCTCCTCGGTGCCCACGTCGAGGAAGAGGTCCTTGTACTTGCCGGGCAGCCGGCAGTTCCAGCCCTGGTAGAGGTACTGGTTGGCGACGGTCATCTCGCCCCACTTGCCGCCCAGAATCTCCTGGAGCCGGCGGGCGAACGCGGCGTCGGGGCCGTCCGGCTTGGCTTCGAACTGCAGGTCCTTGATGTGGCTGAACACCTGTCCTCCTCGGTCTGGTCGGCTGTCGCCGAGGAGGTTCCCGGGGACGGCGGCCCGTCCGGGCCGACCGGTGACCCGGCGGGGTCAACCTGTCGGAGCGGCGCGGGGGAACACCGCCTCGAGGGCCACCCCGCGCGGCCGCAGCCGGTGCAGGTGCAGCCGTCCGCCGTCGGCGGCGAGGAGCCGCCGGACGATCCAGAGCCCGAGGCCGGACACCCCCGGGGCGGGAGCGGGCCGGCGCAGCGCCTCGACCAGCGCCGCGTCGACACGCCCCTCGTCGACGACGAGGATGCTCAGGCCGGAGCCGCGCAGCGCGGCGTGGATCCCCACCTGGCCCTCGGGCGGGCCGTGGCGCAGCGCGTTCTCCACCAGGTTGGTCAGCACCTGCCGGGTCCGGCGCTCGGGCACGGGACAGCCGCCGGCCCGCCGGGTCACCCGGATCCGGCGCCGGTGCCGGGGCACGAGGACCGCCGCCGCGCGCAGGATCTCCGCCAGTGGTGCCGCCGGTTCGGCCGGCCGCGTGGCCGGCGCGAGGGCCGAGCTGCCGGCCACCGCGACCCGGAGCAGGTCCGCCAGGTGTACGGCCTGGTCGTGCGCGAGCGCGGTGACGGCCCGCCGGTCGTCGCCGGTCAGCGGGCTCCGGTCGTCGGCGAGGGCGCGGGTGAGCGAGGTGAGGGTGGCGACCGGGGTGCGGAACTCGTGACAGAGCACGCGCAGCAGCAGGTCCGGGTCGGCGTCGGCGAGCGCCGGGTCCCCGGCGTCCGGGCCCGGCCCCGCCCGTCGGAGCCCTCGCCGCGGTCCCTGGAACCCGTGCCGTCCCCGCATCCGCCCGTCCCCCCTCGTTCGGCGCGTCGCCGCATGATCGGTACCCGCTCGGGAAGGGTCCAGACATGCCCGCTCCCCCCGTCGTCCGGTTGGCCGTCGTGGACGACCACCCGCTCTTCGTCCGCGGGCTGGAGCTGCTGCTGCCGGCCACGACGGACGGGCGGGCGGAGGTGGTGGGGTCCACCGGCGACGCCTCGTCCGCCGCCTCGCTGGTCAGCCGGTGCCTGCCCGACCTGGTGCTGGTGGACCTGCACATGCCCCCGCCGGGCGGGATCCGGGCGGTGGCGGCGATCCGCCGGACCACGCCCCGGGTGCGGGTGGTGGCGATGTCCGGCGGGACGGACCCCCAGCCCGCGCTGGAGGCGCTGCGGGCCGGCGCCGAGGCGTACCTGCCGAAGACCGCCGAGCCGGAGGAGCTGCTGCCTCCGCTGCTGGCCGTCCTCGAGGGCTGGGCGGTGCTGCCGGCGGAGCTGCTGCGCGCGCTGCTGCGACCCGGCCGGGCGAGCCCGGTCGACCTCGACGTCGAGGAACAGCGCCTGCTCCGGTCGATCGCCGGAGGTCACAGCACCGTGGAGATCGCCGAGCGGATGCACGTCTCGGAGCGCACCGTGAAGCGGATGACGGCGGCGCTGCTGCGCAAGCTGCGGGTGTCCAGCCGGGCCGAGGCCGCGGCGCTCGCCGGCCAGGCCGGCCTGCTGGGCGACTGAACTGCCCTGCCTTTGCGCGCCGCCCACGCGGTTTTCCCGCGATAACGCGACCCGCCGAAATGAAAACGACGCGTATTGTTGCGCAATTGCTGCGGCATAGGTCAAACTTTGACCACACCCCGCCCCACACAGGGAGTAATCGGCGATGGCGAGAAAAGTAATCACGGTTCTGACCGACGACCTCGACGGCGGAAAGGCCGACCGGACCGTCGAGTTCAGCCTGGACGGCGTGGCATACACCATCGACGTCTCCGACGAGAACGCGGGCGTGCTGCGCAAGGCCCTCGACCCGTACATCAGCGCTGGCCGGCGGATCGGTCGCGGCGCGATCGACGCCACCCGGGCACCCCGTCGGGCGGGCGCCCCGGGCGGCTCGGGAATGGACCGGGAGCAGAACCGGGCCATCCGCGAATGGGCCGTCAAGAACGGCTACAAGATTTCCGAGCGCGGTCGCATCCCGGTCGAGGTCGTCGAGGCCTACAAGAACCGCTGACCGGCCGACCGGTTCACGCTCGCGTTCCCGCGGGGTCACGCTGCGGTATCAGCGGGGCCCCGCCGGTCATTTCCCACGGCCGGCCATTCCCTCGGTCCGCGTCCGGCAGCGGGCGCATTCAGCGGCCGACGCATTCCTCGGTCCGGCCGTCGACCGGCTGCCGGACGACGTTGCGATGGCGGCACGAACCCACCCCGCCACCACAGCTCGGCGCGTGGGGGCGCACGCCGTCCGGTCTACGCGCCGGGTGGCGCGGCTGCTGCCGGTGTGGGCGCCCGGTCGAACTCGTCCCGGTTGCCGACGATGTCGGCCTGGTGATCCTGGACCCAGCGCACGAGGCCGTCCACGGCCTCGCTCAGCGAGCGGCCGAGCGGGGTCAGCGCGTACTCGACCCTGGGTGGCACCTCCGCGTACGCGGTCCTCGTCACCAGGCCGTCACGGGTCAGGGCGCGCAGCGTCTGGCTCAGCATCCGCTGGGATATGCCGACGACCTGTTCGTGCAGGGCGGTGAAGCGCAACGGCCCGGACGCCAGGGCCGTGATGATCAAGACGGTCCACTTGTCACCCACGCGAGCGAGCACGTCGCGCACGAGCACGATGGTTGCCACGCAGTCCGGGGCGACTCCACGCGATTCGAGCTCGGCGCGCAGCGCGGTGTCCATGCTCTTTCTTCCTCCCACGTGCGTAGCTGACCTGAAAGTGCGTATCGCCGGGCCGGAGTAAACCCCGCCCCCGCACGTTTCTTACTGATGGTAAGTGACGGGCGGCCACCCCTTCGGGTGGCGCGACGCCATGGGAGGACGCATGGTCACAGCAAATGACGACCACGGTACGGCGGGACGCGGTCCGGGCGTCCGGCACGAGACATTCACGGTCTCGCGCCACCTCGACGCGCCGCCGGTCGATGTCGCCGCCGCGTTCGGCGACCCCGCGCTCCGGCGGCGATGGTTCCGGCTCCCCGGCGCCGACGCGTCGTACGACCACGACTTCCGGGTGGGGGGCGGCGAGACGGCGCGCAGCACGTTCACCGCCTTGGACACCGCGCCGGAGCGGTTGGAGTACCGGTCCTGGTACGTCGACATCGCGGCACCGCACCGGATCGTCTACGCCTACAAGGCGATCGTCGACGAGGTGCTGCGGTGGACCTCCCTGGTGACGGTTCACCTGCGCGCCGAGTCGGAGGGGACCCGCCTGGACTGGACCGAGCAGGTGGCGTTCCTGGCGTACACGGGGAACGGCGACACCGACCTGGCGCACCTGCGCGGCGCGACCCGGCTCCGCCTGAACGGTCTCGACGCGGTCCTGACGCCACCGGCCGGGTCCGGTCGGCGTTCGCAACGCTTCCTCCGTCGTCAGTAGCGGCGGCGAAAGTGCGTTTCGCGAGGTGGGAGTAGAGCGCGTTCGCGGTTCGTTTCCGCCTTCGACAACGATCGGGTCGGCCGCCGAAGCGGCCCGCAGGCGCTCACGAGCGCGGAAGAGGAACAACGTGACAGACATTGGAATCATCGTCGGCAGCACCCGTCCCGGCAGGGTGGGCCGCCAGGTAGCCGAGTGGGTCGCCGAGCACGGCAGGAAGCGCGACGGCATCGACGTCGAACTGGTGGACATCGAGGACTACGGGCTACCGGTGTTCGACGAACCGCGGTCCCCGTTGCTCGGCGACTACGCGCACGCCCACACGCGGGCGTGGAGCAGCAAGATCGCTGACTTCGACGGGTACGTCTTCGTCACGCCGGAGTACAACCGGTCGATCCCTTCGGCATTGAAGAACGCCATCGACTACCTCTACGGCGAGTGGAACAACAAGGCCGCCGGATTCGTCTCCTACGGCAGCAGTGTGAGCGGCGCCCGTGCGGTGGAGCATCTCCGGCTCATCGCGGCGTCGCTTCAGCTGGCCGGCGTTCGCACGCAGGTCAGTCTCTCGCTCGGAACGGACTTCGAAGCATTTACGACCTTCACGCCCGGGGAGCGCCAGGACGCCGCGTTGCAACAACTCTTCACCGAGGTGGTCGCGTGGGCCGAGGCGCTCGCACCACTGCGCCGGCGCTGACGGCAACGCCGGCCGGGGCGTCCTGACCGCTCGCGGTGCCGCTCCGGCCTCCGCCGGGCCGGCCCGGCCGGGCCGGGCCGGGCCGGGGCCGTCCGGGGTACGTCCCGGACGGCCCCGCGCGCGTTCAGTTCACCTCGATGCGCACCACGTCGAAGGCCGGGGTCTGGTTGGCGCGCTCCATCATCGGCACCCGGTGCGAGCCGTCGCCGGCCCAGACCGCGCACTGGGCGACGCCGGATTCGGGCAGCCCGGGGATCTGGATGGTCACCTCGTCGGGCTCGGCGCCACCGCGGCTGTCCTCGGTGGCGACGAAGAACGCCGGGACCTCCTGGGGCTCCGGCGGCTGCTGGAGGCTGTCCAGCATGCGGCAGGCGGTGTGGAAGTGGCCCCGCACCAACCCCTGCTCGTTGAGCAGGGAACTCTCCACGTAGTAGCCGCCCTGACCGGCGGCGAGGAAGCGGTCCCGGACCAGGTTCCGCGTCGCCACCCGGAGGGTGAACGGCTGGTTGGCGTTCACCTCGCCGGGAAAGTCGGTGATCAGCAGCGACGGGTTGTTGGCCGCCGCGCCGACCTCACCGAACGCGGTGCTGACGCAGCGGTTGCCGTTCTGGAAACCGTCGTGCGGCGGCAACCGGCTCTCGTCGCAGTCGTTCGCTATCACACCCAGTCCGGCGCCCGGCCCACCATTGTTTCCGCCGCCGTTGTTGCCACCGCCGTTGTTTCCGCCGCCGGTGTTGCCGCCGTTGTTCCCACCGTTGTTGCCACCGCCGCTGTTGTTTCCGCCGGTCGGGGCGACCTGGCACTCGGCGAGCCGGGCCAGGCCCTGCGGCCGGGGGCCGACCCGGTCGATGGCGATGGTGATCCGCTCCAGCGTGGCCCGACGCTTCCCGGCCAGCGGCTGGAGGATCGCGCTGCGGACGAAGGCATCTCCCCGGCGGCCCTCGGCGGCCAGCCGCCGGTCGGCCTCCGCGATCTGGGTCTGCAACAGGCTCAGGTTCCGGTCGACCTCGGCCCGCGCGCGGTCGGGCACCCGCGGCAGCCGGCCGGCCACGTCCGGGCAGGCGATCGCCGAGCCGCCGTTGTCGGCGCCGCCGGCCCGGTCCTGCTGGCACTCGGCGACCGACTGCTGCCCGTCACCCCAGTGGTTGCGCACCCACCGGCCGTCCTGCCAGGTCCGGGTGGTGCCACGCCCGCTCGGCGCGGTCGCGCCGGGGCTCGGCTCCACGCAGGCCGCGGCGGCCGGCCGGGTGGAGGCCGACCGGCGGTCCTGGGCCGACGAGATCTGGGTGACGGCGACGACTCCGCCGAAGACCGCGAGGGTGCCGACCACGGCCAGCAGCCGCTTGCTCCGCGCGTTACCGGATGACCGGAGCGCCCGTGTGGACCTGCGCATCGAATTGCTCTCCTTCTCGATCCGGTGGTTGATTCGAGACCTCGGGCGGACCGACGGAATTGGGATGGCACACCCCGACGGAGGTCGTCGCGGCGGACCGTTGGCACGTCGATGACCGACGATGCCCTTTCCGCACCGTCTTCCGCGCCGCCGGGCGCGGACGGGGAGATCCTGTCCATTCCCGCAGGAGTACGGGACGACGGCCGCGAGGGTTCAACGCGGCCCGGAGAATTCGAGGCAGTCGTGGCGGTCGGTGACGACCGGCGGCTCAGTCCGCGCAGAGGTGCGCGAAGGCGAATCCGTTCGCCATCTCGTCACGCCGCGACTCCAGCCGGCGGATGTCGGCGAGCAACTCGTCGCGGGGCGTCAGGGCCGGCTCGGCCGTCTCCAGGTGGCGCAGCCGCTCGCCGACGGCCATCGCCGCCAGGTCCTCGGCCAGCCGGGCGGGGTCCACGCCGACGGAGAGGCGCTCCTCGCGTACCGTCACCCGCTCCACCAGGCAGGCACCGGGACGCACCTCGACCCAGCTCCACCCCTCGGCCGGCCCGCCCCGCCAACTCACGTGCAGCCCCCGGACGATGGGGTCCACCAACCGTCGCGACACGTACGCGTCGACCGCCGCGGCCCGGGCCAGGGCGCCGAGGTCGTTGACGTGGCCGGTCCGCCCGTCGGGAAGCCGGCCGAGGATGTCGCGGAACCCGACCGCGGGCGCGTCCCCCGCCTCCGGCTCCCCCGCGCCGAGCGTCGCGTAGGCGCGGGCGTCGATCACGTACGCCACGATCCGCCGCCCGTGCTCCTCGGCCCGCAGCGTGGGCGACCCGATCCGCAGCACCGCCAGGCCGACCGCCTCGGCGACCACGTTCTTCATCCGTTCGGAGCGCTGCCCGGCGGACCCGGCGGGCGCGACCGGGCCGATCTCGACGGCGAAGACCGGCCGGGCCGTGTCGGCGGCGCAGACGACGAAGTCGTAGCCCTCCCGGGTGGCCGTGCTCCACTGGTGGCCGGTGATGCCGGTCGGGCGCCGGTGCGCGAGTTCGCCAAGGCGGCGGGCGCCGTGCACGAGCTGGCCGGCCCGGGTGAGCAGCGGGCCCCGCCCGCCCTCCCCCGGTACCGCGCGCAGCCAGGAACCGTCCCCGCCACCGGTGCTCGTCATGCGCCTGATCCGTCCGTCCTGCCGTCGACCCGGGCCGACCCGTCGGCCGGGACGAGTCTAGGCCGTCGATCATGGCCGGGGCCGCGGTGGTGCGGCGGGAAATCCGGTTGAGCCGCCCGGATCTCGACGCTGGGATGGGCCGGTGGCGATCTTCCTGAGCACCGACCGGCTGGTCCTGCGCGAGTTCACCCCCGACGACGCGGGCCTGCTCGTCGAGTTGGACGGCGACCCCGACGTGATGCGGTACCTCACCGGCGGGCGGCCCACCCCGCCCGAGGTGGTCCGCGAGCGCACCCTGCCCCGGATCCTCGCCCACTACCGGCGGCCACCGGGCCTGGGCTGGTGGGCGGCGCTGAGCCGCGCGTCGGGCGAGTTCCTGGGCTGGTTCGAGTTCCGCCCGACGCGCGACGGCGACGCCCGCGAGGTGGAGCTGGGCTACCGGCTGCGCCGGGCGGCCTGGGGCGGCGGCCTGGCCACCGAGGGCTGCCGGGCGCTGATCGACAAGGGCTTCACCGAGCTGGGCGTGGAACGGGTCACCGCGAACACGATGACCGTCAACACGCCGTCCCGCCGGGTGATGGAGAAGGCCGGGCTGCGCTACGTGCGCACGTACGTCGGGGACTGGCCGGAGATGATCGACGGGGCGGAGCACGGCGAGGTCGAGTACGCGCTGACCCGCCAGCAGTGGCTGCGGCCGGACGGCGACGACGTACGCCGCGAGCCCCGCCCCGCCTGACGGTCACCCGGCACCCATCACCAGGCCCTCGATGGTGTGCTTCTGACGGATCGGGGTGAGGGCGTCGACCACCGGGCAGGGCAGGTGCGCGCGCACCAGCTCGGGCAGGCTCTCCCAGTACCCCCGGGTCACCGCCATGTCGTGGTGGCCGGCGTTGCCCGCGCCGGGCGCGTCGACGCCGAGCACCAGCACCGGACGCGCCAGCGTGGAGACGTTGGGCGTGCCGCGGTGGATGGTCAGCGCCGAGCGGGCGGAGATGTCGCCGCGCCTCGGGTACTTGCGGACCGCCCGCTGCTCGTAGCGGGGGTAGCGCTCCCTGGGCGGGAACATCTCGTGGTCGAAGTCGCGGCCGTCGTCCCACTGGGTGCCCGGCGCGATCTCGAACGGCCCCATCTCCTCCACCGTGTCGACCGTGGTGAGGTTGAACGCCAGCGAGGTCAGCCGCCGCTGCCGCCGGGTGTCCTCCGGCATCGGGAAGTCCCGGTGCCACGGCTGCATCGCCGCGCCGGGGAACGGGATGTCGAAACCCAGCTCGACGATCTCGTAGTCGGGGCCGAGCACGGCCCGGCACACCGAGACCACCCACGGGTGGGTGACCAGGTCGACGAAGCCGCGCAGCTGCTCGGGGTGGATCTCCACGTACCACCGTTGCGGGCCGCGGCCGACCGCGCCGTCCGGGCGGGAGCGGGCCTCCCGGAAGGCCGCGTCGATGTCCTCGCCGACGCGGTCTACCCACTCCACGGCGAAGGCGCCGCGGCAGGCGGTGATGCCGTCGCGGTAGAGGTCGCCGAGCGCCTCCACCGGAACCTCGTCGTCGGCGGGTACGGGGGGCCGGCCGGTGGGCGGCGCGGGCGGCGTGGCGTGGGACCTCATCGCACCTCCTGAGGGGATGAGGCGAGTATTACAACGTTGTACACACGTCGCAAGGGTCGCCCGGCCGACCGGGCCACGGCCGAGGCATGATCGACCCGGGCCGGCGGTCGGCCGACGGGAGGTGCGTGGGGTGCGGGTCGTGTCGCTGGTGCCGTCGCTGACCGAGGCCGTGGCGCTGACGCTGCCCGGCCTGCTGGTCGGGGCCACCGACTGGTGCGCCCACCCGGAGGGGCTGGACGTCGCGCGGGTCGGCGGCAGCAAGTACCCCGACCTCGGCCGGGTGCTCGCGCTGCGACCGGACCTGGTCCTGCTCAACGTCGAGGAGAACCGCCGCGCCGACGCCGACGCCCTCGTCGCGGCCGGCGTACCGGTGCGGGTGACCTACCCGCGGACCGTCGACGGAGCGCTGACCGAGCTGGCCGACCTGCTGCGCGAGCTGGGCGCACCGGCCGAACCGGAGTGGCTGGCGGCGGCCCGCCGGGCATGGGCCGACGTGCCGGCGGCACGACCACCCCGCCGGGCGGTGGTGCCGGTCTGGCGCCGCCCCTGGGTGGTGCTGGGCGGCGACACCTTCGCCGGCGACGTACTGCGCCGGCTCGGCGTCACCAACCTGTACGCGGACGACGCCGAGCGCTATCCCCGGCCGGACCTCGACGAGCTGCGCGCCCGGGAGCCGGAACTGGTGGTGCTGCCGGACGAGCCGTACCGGTTCACCGCCGACGACGGGCCGGAGGCGTTCCCCGGCGTCCCCTGCGCCCTGCTCTCCGGGCGGCACCTGACCTGGTACGGCCCGTCCCTGGCGGCGGCGCCCGCCGTGCTCTCCGCCCAGCTCGCCGACCCGGTCGTCCGGCCGGGCTGACCGCCGCCGGGGCGGCGGTCCCACGCGCGGGACGGTGGGGTCAGCCGCCCGCGTGCCGGCGTCGTTCCCTACGGGCGGCGAGCACGCTCCAACCGATCGCGGCCGACAGGGTCACCACGACCACCACGAGGGTGAGCCAGACCGGCAGCTTCCCCACCGGCGTCTCGGCCAGGATCAGCTTCGCCCCGGCGAAGGCCAGCAGCACGGCCAGCCCGTACCGCAGGTAGCCGAAGTGCCGCAGCAGCCCGGCCAGGCAGAAGTAGAGGCTGCGCAGCCCGAGCACGGCGAACGCCGTCGCCGTCCAGACCAGGAACGTGTCGGTGGTGATGGCCAGGATCGCCGCCACCGAGTCGATCGCGAATACCACATCGGTGGCCTCGATCGCGACCAGCGCCACCAGCAGCAGCGTCGCCCTGCGCCGGCCGTCGACCCGGGCGGTGAACCGCCCGCCGTGGTAGCGGGGCTCGGTGGGGACCATCCGCCGGAACAACCGGACCGCCACGTTGCGGTCGGGCGCGACGTCCGGCTCGCCGCGCACCGCGAGTCGCCACCCGGTCCAGATCAGGAAGGCGCCGAGCACCACCCCGGCCCAGGCCAGCCGCTCCAGCAGCTCCGCGCCGGCGAAGATGAACGCCAGCCGGAACGCGAGCGCCCCGACGACCCCCCAGAAGAGCACCTTGTGCTGGTACGCGGCGGGCACCCGGAAATAGCCGAACAGCAGCGCGAAGACGAAGACGTTGTCGACCGAGAGGGCCTTCTCCAGCAGGTAGCCGGAGAAGTACGCCACGGCCGGCTCGCCGCCCCGCCAGAGCCAGACCACCAGACCGAAGCTGAGCCCGGCGGTGATCCAGACGCCGCTCCACACCAGCGCCTCGCGCAGCTCGATCACGTGGTTGTCACGGTGGGAGAGCATGTCCACGGCCAGCATGACGGCGATGACCGCGCCCACCGCCGCCCAGGCCCACAGCGGCGCCGCGAACGTCGCCTCGTCCACCCGGCGCCCTCCGCATCCACGACAGGTGGTTCCGCTCCCCACGCGCGACGTGGCGCCCGTGCGGCTCCGGCGCGGGCGCGGTCACCTCAACACGGGGCCGGGCGGCGGAACCGGACCGCGTCCGCCCCCGAGCCTAGGCGAGCCGCCCGCCGGCCGACGGCGGTCCGGCCAAGTCGGCCGCCGCCGCCGGCCGGGAGGAGCGTCACGGGTCAGGCCACCGGGGTGGCCCGGCCCGCGTCCACCCCGGCGAGGGCGCTGTCGTCGACGTCGTACGCGATGGTGCTGGTCACCCGTACCACGCCGCTGACCTGCCCGGCCAGCCGGCCCGCCAGCTCGACCGCGCTGCGCCGGTCCAGCCGGCCGTCGAGCGTCACCTCACCGTCGCGCACCTGGACGGTGACCAGGCCGTCCCGCACCCCGAGCACCCGGCGCAGCACCTCCTGCACGACGTCCTCGCGGATTTCCGCGTCCGTGCGCAGGTGCACCCGCAGCAGGTCGCCCCGGGTGACGATGCCGACGAGCCGGCCCAGGTCGTCGAGCACCGGCAGCCGCTTCACCGACTCCCGGTCCAACTGCCGGGCGGCGGCGGAGACGGTCGCCTCCGGCCAGGTGGTCACCGGCGGCGCGGTCATCAGGTCCCGGGCCAGCAGCGCGTCGGCCTTCTCCCGGGCGGTGCGGCGCCGCCGCCCCTCGAAGATCCGCCGCTCGTCGGGGTGGCCGGCCCGCTCGACCTTGTGCAGCAGATCCGACTCGGACACCACACCGAGCACCCGGCGGAACCCGTCCACCACGGGCACGCCGCTGATGCCCCGGCGCACCAGCGCGTCGACGATCTCGCGGTACGGGGTCTCCTCCCCCACCGTCGCGACGTCTCGCGTCATCACGTCGCTCACCTGCCACGTCCTCATCACGACCTCCCTGCCGTTGTCACCTGCGACGGTATGGCCGCGACGGTCCCTGGGGCAGGGCCACGGGACCAAGTCGGCACGGCCGGGTGGACCGGTGTGGAAGAGGTCGAAGGTCCCGGCCCGACGGGGCCCGGTCGGCCCTGCCCGCCGCCCGCCGACGGGCGTCCAATGGAGATGCCACCGGGAAGCGCGGTGCGAGGCACACGAAGGGACGTGGAGACAATGACCGCGACAACCAAGCGGATCACCGCAGAGACCACCGCACCGGCGGCGCAGACCCGGTACACCGGCGAGACCGCCCGGGAGCGTGCCACCCGGTACGTCTTCGCCGGCATCCGCATCGCCCTCGGCTGGACCTTCCTCTGGGCGTTCCTGGACAAGGTCTTCGGTCTGGGACACGCCACCGAGGCGAAGAACGCCTGGGTCAACGGCGGCAGCCCCACCAAGGGCTTCCTGACCTTCGGCGCGGCCGGCCCGTTCAAGGGCTTCTACCAGGGCATCGCCGGAGCCGCCTGGGCGGACGTGCTCTTCATGACCGGCCTGGCCGCGATCGGCGTGGCGCTGCTGCTGGGCATCGGGATGCGCGTGGCCGCCGTCGCCGGCACGGTGCTCTACGTGATGATGTGGACGGTCGTCCTGCCTCCCGAGAACAACCCCTTCATGGACGACCACCTGCTCAACGCGGCCCTGCTGGCCGGTCTCGCGCTGGTCAACGCCGGCGCCACCCTGGGCCTGGGCGCGACGTGGGCGAAGCTCCCCCTCGTCCAGCGCTTCCCCTGGCTGCGGTGACCTGATCCGGCATCGCCACCAGCGGGCGTCACCACCGGTGACGCCCGCTGGTCTGTGCGCGCCCGCCTGGCCGCGCCGGGTCCGTCCGGGGCCCACGGGCGGCTTTGGAGACCGCCGCGCGCCGGGCGGGGGGCATCCGGCAGGATCTCTGGTGACCGGGACATCAGGACCGAACGGCAGGAGACTCCCGCATGAACCAGGCAGCAGGCGCCCGCTCCGGCAAGCCCGAGGTGGGCCCGATCGAGGGCGCGCCGCCCGCCGATCTCGTCATCGAGGACATCACCGTCGGCGAGGGGCCGGAGGCCCAGCCGGGACAGCTGGCCGACGTCCACTACGTGGGGGTCGCGCACTCCACCGGCCGCGAGTTCGACTCCTCCTGGAACCGGGGCGAGACGTTCGAGTTCCCGCTCGGCGGCGGGCAGGTCATCGCCGGCTGGGACCGGGGCGTGGTGGGCATGCGGGTCGGCGGTCGGCGCAAGCTGACCATCCCGCCGCACATGGGCTACGGCGACCGGGGCGCCGGTGGCGTCATCAAGCCGGGCGAGACCCTGGTCTTCGTCGTCGACCTGGTCGGCGTCCGCTGAGCCGCTGAGCCGACGAACCGGGGTCGACGCGCCCAGGCGCCGTCGGCCCCGGCTCCACATCTGATCGATCCCGACGCTGCCGCCGGCCCGGGCGGCATTCGGTCGCTCGCGCCCCCGCACGCCGCCCTCGAAGGGCGTCAGCAGGCCACCAACTCCCGGTCTGAGCGCGGGTCGGCGGTCGGGGCGCACGGGTCGACGATCGGGATGACCCGGTGCAGGCCGGTGGCCCGCAGCACCCGCGCGACCACCGGGTCGGGGTGCAGCAGCACCAGCTCGCCGCCCCGGGCGCGAACACGCAGGTGCGCGGCGACCAGCGTCCGCACCCCGGCGGCGGAGAGCACCCGGACGCCGGACAGATCCAGCCGGAGCACCGGCCGGGCCGGGGCCGCCCAGAGCGCGGAACGGAACGTGGCGACCGTGGCGATGTCGACCTCGCCGGTCGCCCGCACGTCCACCACGTGGTCGTCCACGCTGATCTCGACGTGGAACCGGTCCGCACGCTGCCTCATGCCGACGAATCTAGCCCCCACCACCGACATTTCCGCCCTGCCCAGGGACCGGATCCGGGTCCGCCCAGGGTCACCCTCGGGGGCGTCCCCGATCCTCCTCAGGGAGGAGGCGCCGGGGTCGGCGGGGTGCGGCAGCGACGGGCGAGAATGGGCCATGGTCGCTCCCCGTGCCCGCGCGCCCCGGCTCATCCGCCCCGTCCGCGAGCCCGCCACCGTCCCGCCCCCGCTCGACGGGCCGTGGGCCCCGAGCGACCGTCGGCTCGACTCCGCCGAGCTGCTGCCCCTGCCCGACGGCGTCGCCGGCCCCGAGGACGTGGTGGTCGACCCGTCCGGGCGGGTGGTCAGCGGCGCCGAGGACGGCCGGCTCTGGTGGTGGCCGGTGGACGCGCCACCGGGCACCCGGCCCCGGCCGCTCGCCGAGACCGGTGGCCGGCCGCTGGGCGTGGAGGTCGACCCGCTCGACGGCAGCCTCGTCGTGTGCGACGCGTACCGGGGGCTGCTGCGGGTGACCGGCGACGGGGCGGTGCGGGAGCTGGGCGGGCTCGGCGCGCGGGCGCACCTGGTCGACAACGCCACCATCGCCCGCGACGGCACCGTCTACTTCACCGACTCGTCCGACCGCTTCCCGCTGTCGCACTGGAAGCGGGACCTGCTGGAGCACCGGCCCAACGGGCGGGTGCTGGCGTACGACCCGCGCAGCGGGCGCACCGACGTCGTCTGCGCGGGGCTCTACTTCCCCAACGGGATCGCGCTCGCCCCGGACGAGTCGGCGCTGATGCTGGTGGAGACCGCCACGCACCGGCTGGTGCGGGTCACCCTGCCCGACGGGGCGGTGACCGTGCTGGCCGACCTGCCGGCGTACCCGGACAATCTCACGCCGGTCGGCGACGGGACGTACTGGATCGCCCTGCCCAGCCCCCGGGTGCCGGTCGTCGAGCGGCTGCTGCCGCACCCCCGGCTGCGCCAGCTCGTGGCGGTGCTGCCGGCCGCCGTGCAGCCGAAGCCGCTGCGCTACGGCCTGGTCGCGCTGGTGGACGGCGAGGGGCGGGTGCTGCGGACACTGCACGGGCCGCGTGGGAGCTACGACATGATCACCGGCGTGCGTCAGCACGGCGACCGCCTCTGGCTGGGCAGCCTGACCGGCCGCGGGGTGGCCCGGGTGCCGCTGGCCTGAGCGCCCCGGTCCGCCGCCAGGTGGCGCCGGGGGGACCGGCCCGCACGGCGGCGGACCGGTCCCCCGGTGTGCGTACCGCCGGGTCAGCCGCCGCGGACGGACGGCGCCGGCACCGGCGAGCCCCCGGCCACGGCGCCCGGGTGCGGGGCCTGCGAGGGGGCCGGCCGGAGCCCGGCCGGCACGGGCAGCGCGCTGCCCTTCACGAACTCGTCCCAGCTGACGTTCCAGGCCGTCCAGCCGTTGCCCTCGTTCAACTGCACCTCGGTGCCCTTGATGGTGACCAGGTCGCCGACCTGGGTGACGCCCATCAGCCAGTCCGCGGCCTCGTTGGAGACGTTGGTGCAGCCGTGCGAGACGTTGGTGTTGCCCTGGTCCCCCACCGACCAGGGCGCCGCGTGGATGAACTCACCGCCCCAGGTGAGCCGCTGGGCGTCCTCGACGTCGACCACGTAGGGGTCGGCCGATCCCCGGGTGTCGAACGTCGTGTACTCGTGCTTCTCCATGATCACCATCTTGCCGCTGGAGGTCGGCGTGCTCGGCTTGCCCATGCTGACCGGGATCTTGCGGACGACCTTGCCGTCGCGCAGCACGGACATCTGCTTGGTCGCGTTGTCGATCTCCAGGGCCACCTGCTGGCCGATCTTCGAGGTGGCGGTCCGGTCGGAGTCGCCGACGCGGTCCTTGCCGATGGGCAGGCCCTCCAGCCCGGCCCGGACGCTGATCCTTGTCCCCGGGCGCCAGAAATCGGGGGCCCGGTAGTAGACCTGACTGCCGTCGGACACCCACGACCAGGCGCCCGGCTGCGGCGGGTCGGTCTTCACGAACAGTCGGCGCTGCACGTCCGCCCTGGCCTCTTTCGGAATGGGCGGGTCGAAAGCGACGGTCACCGGCATGGCGGTGCCGTACGTCCGGTTGCCGGCGAAATACAACGTGCTGGTGATTTCCGGCTTCGTCGATTCCGGCATCGTGGTGAAGGTGGTCTTCCGGGTGGTGGTCTTCCCCGAGTCACCCGTGGCGGTCACCTCCGCGGTGTAGGTCCGCCGCGGCTGCAACGGCCGACTCGGCACCCAGGCCGACCCGTCCTCCCGGGGCTCCGCCTCGACCTGCGCGCCCTTGTCGTCGATGATCCGCACGGCGGTGACCCGCCCGCCCCTGACGGCGGTCCCCACCTCGGCGCTGACCGGCACCTCGCGGGCACGGTCGGTGGGCGTGACGGTCAGCTCCGGCGCCGCCGCCCGGCCCTCGGCCGGCCGGTCACCCGGTTTGCGGTCGGCGGTGCACCCGCCGAGGGCCAACGGCGTGGCCGCGATGGTCACGGCCAACACCGTCAGTCGCCGCCTCAACTTCATGATGCGTCCCCCCGTTAATTGGTGTCCCTCCGCCACATTCTCTCCACCGGACTCGGAGACCGGCGCAATTTCGGCGAAATGGGAAATCAATTATGGGAAGCATTTGCCGGACTGCGCGAAATGGGTTGGCTGGGCCCGGTTTCCGGGTCCGTCCGGGATAGGCCCGACCCGCCACCGCCGGAGCGGAGAGTCCCGGCCTGTCCCGGTTGCGCCGGCCCGCGCGCCTTGCACCGGGAAGGAGCCTCCCGTCGCCGCCGCACGGCTCCGGCAGACCGGGAGGTCGGGCGGGCGCCGCGCGGGCTCACGTCCAGTCGTCGTCGCCGTGGTTGCGTTCCCACCGGCCGCCGACGGGCGGCGTGTCCATGCGGATGGCGGAGTCGGCGTTGCCGGCGAGGTCGTTGTCCTCCACCCGGCAGTCGACGCAGCTACCCTCGTCGGTGATCCACAGGCCGTGGTTCTGGGTGCTCGGGTTCTTGTTGTCCCAGATCCGGTTGCCCCGGATGGTGGCCGAGTCGACCGCCGCGTTGATCGTGATGCCGGCCCGCACCGGCGGCCCGGCCGGCAGCTCGTACGGCGTTCCCGGCTGCGGGGTGGCGCCGCTCCACGCGCTGGACGCGTCGGGCCGGATGGGCGCGAGGGTGAGTTCGGTGTCGTCGTTGGCCGCCACGACGGCGATCCGGTCGCCGACGCGTACCACCTTGCCCCGGTGGCCGTCGTTCGGCCAGGTCGCCCGCCGGTCCACCACCGTCCGCTCGCTGTAGCGCACCGAGTCGCCGTGCCCGCTCATCGCCGGCGCCCACTGCCGCCCGTTGTTGCGGATGCGGTTACCGACCAGGATCACGTCGCGCAGCGGGCGGTCGATGCGGATCGCGTCGGCGCTGTTGCCGTAGAAGTCGTTGCTCTCGATGACGATCTCCTCGGCGATCTGCTCCTCCACCCCGCCGAGGTTGCGCTGGTGGTAGCCGTGCCGGCCGTTGCCGCTGATCCGGTTGCCGCGGATCGTGTACGGACCGGGGGTGTTGCCGATGCTGACCCCGTCGCGCAGGTTGCCGTCGATCACGCAGTCGGTGAGCAGGCCGCCCCGCCCGGCGGTGTGCGTGGTGCCCTTCGCCGAGACGTGGAAGCCCGCCTCGAGGTTGCCGGTCATCGTGCAGGCGGAGACGATCAGGCCGTTCGCGCCCCAGTCGGAGATGCCGAAGCGGTTGCCCTGGGCGTGGCAGCCGATGATGCGCACCCCCCGGGGACGCAGGTGGCTCGCCTTCTGCAGCTCCAGGAAGATCCCGTTGGTCGCGTTGGCCACCGCGCTGCAGTTGACGATGTTGAACCGCTCGACGCTGCCCCAGCCGCCGATGCCGATACCGATGCCCGCGCCGCCCATCTCGGTGCCGTTGTCCAGTCGGCCGCAGCCGACCACCAGCACCCCGTCGATGAGGCAGTCCTGGAGGAAGTCGCAGCCCAGGCCGGTGGCGGCGGTGTGGTGGATGTACAGGTTGCGGAACATGCCCCGGACGACGTACTGCAGGCCGAGTCCCTTCGCCAACGGGTTGTAGTCGGCCGACGCCACGCCGGAGCCGTCGATCTCGAAATCGGCGAAGGTGCAGTCCGCCAGGTGGCGGTCCCGGTCGGCCCCGTGCTGCTGCTCGGTGTAGAACGCCAGCGGCGCGGGGTCGGCCCGGTTGCCGGAGTTGCTGAGCACGAAGCGGGTGGCCCCCGGGCCGGCGCCGATGAGCGAGACCCCGGAACGCCAGACCGTGCCGGAGTCCCGCATCGAGTACACCCCGGGCGGGCAGTAGATGATCCGGACACGGCCGTCGGCGGCGTACGCGTCGCCGAGGCGGTCCACCAGCGCGGCCAGGGCCGGCTGGTCGTTGGTCGCCCCGTCGCCGACGAGGCCGTGCTCCCGGGCGTCGCAGAGCAGCGGGGCGCCGGCGACCGCGTGGCGGCGTACGCCACCGGCGGAGGGCATGTCGGGGTATGCCACCTCGTCCTCCCTCGGCGAGCCTGCCCGGCCGGCATTCCCGGCCCGCGTCGGGGGAAACGCCCGCCGCGACGGCGACGGCCCCGGCGCCGCCGGGAGGCGGGACCGGGGCCGTCGCGGCGGGTCAGACGTTGGCGATCAGCAGCGCCGGCTGCTCGACGCAGTCGGCGACGTGCCGCAGGAAGCCGCCGGCCACGCCCCCGTCGCAGACCCGGTGGTCGAAGGTCAGGCTGAGCTGGGTCACCTTCCGCACCGCGAGCTGCCCGTCCACCACCCACGGCTTGTCCACGATCCGTCCCACCCCGAGCAGCGCCGCCTCCGGGTGGTTGATGATCGGCGTGGAGCCGTCGACGCCGAAGACGCCGTAGTTGTTGAGCGTGAACGTGCCCCCGGTGAGGCGGGCCGGGGGCAGCGTGCCGGCCCGGGCGGCCGTGGTGGTCGCGGCCAGCTCGGCGGCCAGCTCGGCGGTGGTGAGCCGCTGCGCGTCGCGCAGCACCGGCACGACCAGCCCCCGGTCCGTCTGGGCGGCGATGCCGAGGTGTACGCCGGCCGACTGGACGATCCGCTGGCCCTCGGTGTCGACGCGGGCGTTGAGCTGCGGGTACCGGCGCAGCCCGGACAGGCAGATGCGGGCCAGCAGGGCCAGGATGCTCACCGGCGCGTCCGGGGTCGCCGCGTTGATCGCGGCCCGGGTCTCCAGCAGCCCGGTGGCGTCCACGTCCACCCAGATGGTCACCTCGGGGATCTCCCGCCGGCTGCGGGAGAGCTTGTCGGCGATCGCCTTGCGGATGCCGGTCAGCGGGACGACCACGTCCGCCGCCCCGGGCGCGGCCGGCTCGGCGGGCTGGTCCGGCACCGCGGCGAGCCGGGCGGCCGGCGAGGACGCCTCGGCCAGGGCGGCCTCCACGTCGGCCCGGCGCACCACGCCGCCGGGGCCGCTGCCGCGCAGGGCGGCGAGGTCGAGGCCGTGCTCGCGGGCCAGCCGGCGCACGATCGGCGAGATGACCAGGGGCGCCGCGTCGCGCGGGCGGTCCGTCGCCACCGCCGGGGCGGTCCGCTGCGCCGGGGGCTCGGCCGGCCGGGGCTCCGGGGCGGCCGCGAGGCGGGGTCGGCGACGCCGGCGACCCGCGCCGCCGTGGCCGGTGCCGTACCCGATCAGGACGTTGCCGGAGCCGGCGCGCTCCTCCTCGCGGTAGGTGGCGTGCCCGGCGGGCTCGTCGGCGGTCCCGCCGGCACCGTCCAGCGGCGCGATGGTGATCAGCGGCTGGCCGACCGGGCGGACCTCACCCGCCGCGCCGTGCAGCGCCACGACGCGCCCGGCGTACGGGCAGGGCACGTCGACGACGGCCTTGGCGGTCTCCACCTCGACGACGCTCTGGTCCACCGTGACCACGTCGCCCACGGCGACCCGCCACTCGACGATCTCGGCCTCGCTCAGCCCCTCGCCGAGGTCGGGCAGGAGGAAGACCTGCGTCCCGTCCACGGTGGTCACGCCGCGCTCCCCCGGGTCAGCCAGCGCTCGTCCGGCTGGTCGTCCCACTGGAGCCGGGCCACCGTGTCGAGCACCCGGTCCACCGACGGCAGGTGGGTGTGCTCCAGCATCGGCGCCGGATACGGGATGTCCAGCCCGGACACCCGCAGCACCGGGGCGTGCAGGGCGTGGAAGCAACGCTCCTGCACCCGGGCGGCGATCTCCGCGCCGACCCCGGCGAAGCCCTGGGCCTCCTGGATCACCACGCACCGGCCGGTGCGGCGGACCGAGGCGGTGACCGTCTCGTCGTCGAACGGGACGATGCTGCGCACGTCCACCACCTCCAGGTCCCAGCCCTCCTCGCGGGCGGCCTCGGCGGCCTCCAGCGCGACCGGCACCGCCGGCCCGTACGCGACGAGGGTGGCGTCGCGGCCCGGCCGCCGCACGACGGCCCGGCCGATCGGCGCGGTGGCCGCGGGAAGCTCCGCCTCGGCGCTGGAGAAGTAGAGCTTCTTCGGTTCCATGAACACGACCGGGTCCGGGTCCTCGATCGCCTGGCGCAGCAGCGAGTACGCGTCCTCGACCGTCGCCGGGGTGACCACCTTCAGGCCGGGGGTGTGCGCGTAGTACGCCTCGGACGAGTCGCAGTGGTGCTCCACCCCGCCGATGCCGCCGGCGTACGGCACCCGGATGACGATCGGCACGCTCAACGCGCCCCGGGTGCGGTTGCGCAGCTTCGCCACGTGCGAGGCGATCTGCTCGAACGCCGGGTACGCGAACGCGTCGAACTGCATCTCGACCACCGGGCGCAGCCCGGACATGGCCAGGCCGACGGCGAACCCGACGATGCCGGCCTCGGCGAGCGGGGTGTCGAAGCAGCGCTTGTCACCGAAGCGGGCCTGGAGGCCGTCGGTGATCCGGAAGACGCCGCCGAGCGCCCCGACGTCCTCGCCGAAGACGACCACCCGGTCGTCGTCGAGCATCGCGTCGGCGAGCGCGGCGTTGAGCGCCTTCGCCATGGTCAGGGCGGCCATCAGCGCTCACCCTCCTCGTCTGCGGCGGCGGCCAGCTCGGCGCGGACCTGTTCGCGCTGCTCGACCAACTGCGGGGTGGGCTCGGCGTAGACGTGCTCGAAGAGGCTCATCGGGTCGACCGCCGGCTGCGCGTTCATCCGGGCGCGCAGGTCGGCGGCGTACGCCTCGGCCTCCTCGGCGATCGCGGCGACACCCGCGTCGTCGAGCACGCCGCGGGCCCGCAGGTACGTCTCCAGGCGGGCGACCGGGTCCCGGTCCCGCCATGCCTCGACCTCGGCGCCGTCGCGGTAGCGGGTGGCGTCGTCGGCGTTGGTGTGCGGCTCCATCCGGTAGGTGTGCGCCTCGACGAGGAACGGGCCCCTGCCGGAGCGGGCGTGCTCGACCGCGCGGGTGAGCACCGCGAGGACGGCCACCGGGTCGTTGCCGTCGACCTGCTCGCTGGGCACGCCGTAGCCGACGCCCTTGTACGCCAGCGACGGCGCGGCGGTCTGCCGGGACAGCGGAACGCTGATCGCGTACCGGTTGTTCTGCACGAAGTAGACGACGGGGGCCTTGAACACGGCGGCGAAGTTCACGCCCTCGTGGAAGTCTCCCTCGCTGGTGGCCCCGTCGCCGATGAACGCCAGCGCGACGGTGTCCCGCCCCTGGTACGCCTCGCCGTAGGCCAGCCCGGCGGCGTGCACGCACTGGGTCGCCAGGGGGGTGCACTGCGGGGCGGTGTGCCGGGCGGCGGGGTCGTACCCGCAGTGCCAGTCGCCGCGCAGCAGCGTCAGCACCTCGACCGGGTCGATGCCCCGGGAGACCAGCGCCATGGACTCCCGGTAGGTCGGGAAGACCCAGTCGTCCTCGCGCAGGGCGAGGATCGCGCCGACCTGGCAGGCCTCCTGGCCCCGCGAGGACGGGTAGACCGCCAGCCGGCCCTGCTTGGTCAGGGCGGTGGCCTGGACGTCGAAGCGGCGGCCGATCACCATCCGCCGGTACATCTCGGCGAGCGCCTCGACGGGCGGCTCGGGGTAGTCGGCGGGGGCGGGCAGCGGCGTGCCGGCGGGATCGAGCAGACGTACCGGCGCGGTGGCCGGCAGCAGCGGCTTGGCCGGGTCGGGCGGGGTGGCCTTCCGGCGGCTGCGCGGGGATGCCCTGCGGACCGCCTCGGGTGTGGTCGTCACGGCGGGACCTCCTGGGACGTGTGGTGGGCCTATGCTCCTGCCGTCGGATGATTGACTCAAGATCCATGACAAACGCGGGACGGATGGCATGCGGGAGGCATCGAGATGAGCCAGGAATCCGGGCCGGGCGGGGAGCCGGCGGCCGGAACGGGACGTTCGGCCCGGCCGTTGGACGAGGTCGACCGCCGCATCCTCGACGAGCTGGTCCGCGACGGGCGCACCTCGGTGCGCACCCTCGCCGAGCGGATCCACATCTCCCGCACCAACGCCTACGCACGGGTGGAACGGCTGCTGCGCGACGGGGTGATCACCGGGTTCCGGGCCCAGGTCGCGCCCGAGGCGGCGGGGCTGGGCACCTCGGCGTACGTCGCGTTGAAGATCGAACAGAACACGTGGCGGGAGGTGTCCGCGGAGCTGGCCCGGGTGCGCTACATCGAGCACGCCGCGCTGCTCGGCGGCGACCACGACGTCCTCGCTCTGGTCCGGGCACCGGACAACGCCACCCTGCGGGACGTGGTGCTGGGCCGGGTGCAGAGCATCGCCGGGGTGCTCTCCACCCGCACCTGGCTGGTCTTCGACGAGTTCGACGGCGAACGCAGCCCGTGGGAGTGAGCCGCGCGGCGGGTGCCCCTCAGCGCGCCGCCGGCGGCCCGACACCCGGGCGGGTGCCCCTCAACGCGCCGCCGGCGGCCCGACACCCGGGCGGGTGCCCAGCCGCGGGCCCGACGGCGACGGGCTCAGCGCTCCGGCGGGGCCTCCAGCCCCTCCCGGTCGGCCAGCTCCAGCAGCGGCTCCAGGGAGAAGCGCCGCTCGTCGAGGCCCGCGTGCGGGTCGCCGCGCTCGGCGAAGCGGGCCGGCATCGTGGTGACGTCGAAGTCCTCCGGCCGCGCGTCGCCCAGCTCCGACCAGTCCAGCGGCGCGGAGACCAGCGCCTTCGGGGTGGGGCGGATGGAGTACGCCGAGGCCATCGTGTGGTCCCGGGACATCTGGTTGTAGTCGATGAAGACCGGGCGGTCCCGCTGCTCCCGCCACCAGGCGGTGGTGACCAGCTCCGGCAACCGGCGCTGCATCTCGCGGCCCAACGCCAGCACCGCCCGCCGGCAGTCGCCGAAGCTCCACCGGGGCTCGATCGACAGATAGACGTGCAGGCCCCGCCCGCCGGTCGTCTTCGGGTAGCCGGTCAGGCCCAGCTCGTCGAGGAACGCGCGCACCTCGTGGGCCACCGGCACCACCTGGTCGAAGCCCACCCCGGGCATCGGGTCGAGGTCGATCCGCAGCTGGTCGGGGCGCTCGACGTCGGCGGCGGAGACCGGCCACGGGTGGAACCGCAGCGTGCCGAGGTTCGCCGCCCAGATCACCACGGCCAGCTCGCTCGGCGCGACCTCGTCGGCCGTGCGCCCGCTCGGGAAGGTGATGTGTGCGGTGCGCACCCACTCGGGCGCCCCCGCCGGCAGCCGCTTCTGGTAGAAGGCGTCGCCCCGGTTGTCCTGCCGCGTGCCGATCTTCGCGCCGTCGAAGACGCCGCGCGGCCACCGCTCCAACATGGTGGGCCGGTCCCGCAGGGCGCGCAGGACGCCGTCGCCGACGGCGAGGAAGTAGCGCACCACGTCCAGCTTGGTCAGCCCCAACTGCGGGAAGTAGGGCTTGTCGGGGCTGGAGACGCGGACCAGCCGCTCCCCCACCCGGATCTCCTCCGCCGGCGTCGCCACGCCTGACACCGTAACCCGGCGGGCCGGCCGGCGGGCGCAGCGTCGCGCCGGCTCAGGCGATCAGCATGATGCCCACGGCCATGAGCGGCAGGCCGACGAACAGGAAGATCCCGATCCCCGTGAGCACCCGCCCTTCGCCGGCAGCCTCGCGCTCGGGCGCCGCGCCGAAGGTGGCCCGCGCCCCGAGCATGCCGACGCGGCTCAGGGTGAGGTCACCGGTGACCCCGAGCAGCCCGCCGACCACCACCAGGGCGACGCCGAACCGGTAGGCGAAGTCGCCGCCGCCCAGGACGACCCAGAGCCCGGCGGCGGCCGCGACCACGACCAGCGCGATCACGAACAAGACCAGCGCCTCGCGCAGACCCCTGACGACCGTCATCGGCGGCTCCATCCCGTGCGACCCGGATGGACATTCTCCACGTCGACGCCCGGCCGCGCTGCCCCTGAGGGCGCCGGTCGTACGCGCGGAGGTCGGGCGGCCCGTCTCCGGCCGCCCGACCACCGTCGGCCGTACTCAGCTCATGTCTTCCTGCAGGCGCGCGAGGAGCATCTTCTTGCCCTGCTCACCGGCCTTGCGGTTGTTCTCCTGCATCTTCCGGAACCAGGTGGCCAGTTCCGTGTCGCCCCGCTCGTCCGCGTCGGCGATGTACGTGTCCAGCTTCCAGATGTGCTTCAGCGACATCTGCAGCACGTGGATCAGGTCGTAGTTCTGATCCTTCACCGGACTGATCTGTTCCTTGGTCATGGTGGCCACGGACTACCTCCCCCGTCTCGGTGTCAGGTGGAGGCAGCGCTTACCCGGCCTGCCCCCGTTCACGCCCCGCCGTGGGCGGCGCGGTTATCCGGGGCGGGCCCCGGGTAGGGGGTGCCGCATGGCGGAACTGGCAGCGCTCTGGATCGTCCGGCACGGCGAGAGCACGGCGAACGTGGCGGCCACGGCGGCCGAGGCGTCCGGCGCCGAGCTGATCGACCTGACCCACCGGGACGCGGACGTGCCGCTGAGCCCGACCGGGGAGGAGCAGGCCCGCGCCACCGCGCGGTGGCTGGCCGGGCTGCCCGAGGCCCGCCGGCCGGACGTCGCGGTGGTGTCGCCGTACCTGCGGGCGGTCCAGACCGCCGAGCTGGCCCTGGCCGGCACCGGGATCCCGCTCAGCCGCGACGAGCGGCTGCGCGACCGGGAACTCGGCATCCTCGACGGGCTGACCGGGCAGGGGGTGCGCCGCCGACACCCCGAGGAGGCGGCCCGCCGGGACCGGCTCGGCAAGTTCTACTACCGGCCGCCCGGCGGCGAGTCCTGGACGGACGTGGCGCTGCGCCTGCGCGCCCTCCTCGGCGACCTGCGCCGCGACCACGCGGGCCGACGGGTGCTGCTGTTCGGCCACGACGCTCTGGTCTTCCTGACCCGTTACCTGGTGGAGGGGCTCACCGAGGCGGAGCTGATGGCGCTGACCCGGGAGCAGGTCGTCGCGAACTGCTCCGTCACCGGCTGGTCCGCCGGGGCGGACGGCCGGCTGGTCCCGGACGTGTTCAACGACGTCGGTCACCTGCGCCAGCAGGGTGCCCGGCCGACCAGGGAGGACGAGGTCCATGCCGAACCGGTCTGACACCCGGGTGATCACCCCCGGCCTGCTGCGCGACTGGGCGCTGCCCGTGCCGACCGGAGGCAAGGAGGCGCGGGGCACGGTGCTGGTGGCCGGCGGTTCGCGGTTCGCCCCCGGCGCGGTGCTGCTCGCCGGCGTGGCCGCGCTGCGGGCCGGGGCGGGCGTGCTGCAACTCGCCGCCGCCGAGTCCACCGCCGCCGCGCTGAGCATCCAGGTGCCCGAGGCGCTGGTGGTGGGCCTGCCGGAGACCGCCGACGGCGCGGTCGCCGGCCGGCCCGGCGACCGGCTGACCGAGCTGGTGGCCGAGGCCGACGTGGTGGCCGTCGGCCCGGGCCTCAAGGACATCGACGAGACCGCGCGCCTGCTGCGCCTCGTGCTCGACGCGGCCGCCCGGGAGACGGCGCTGGTGCTCGACGCGTACGCCCTGGGGGCGCTCAGCCACGCCCCGGACCTGCTGGTCGGCTCCGGGCGGCCGGTGGTGCTGACCCCCAACCTGACCGAGGCCCGGCACCTGCTCGGCCGCGATCCCGGCGACGACCTGGACGCCGACGCGATCGAGCTGGCCGGCCGGTACGAGGCCGTGGTCTCGCTCTACGGCCACATCGCCACACCGGACGGCCGGAGCTGGCGGGAGGAGAGCGGCGACGCGGGGCTCGGCACGTCCGGCAGCGGGGACGTCCGCGCCGGACTGCTCGCCGGACTGCTGTCCCGGGGTGCCGAGCCGGCGCAGGCCGCGTGCTGGGCGGCGTTCGCCCACGCGGTGAGCGGCCAGCGGCTGGTGCCGCGGTTCGGCCGGATCGGGTTCCTCGCCCGGGAGCTGCTCGACGAGATCCCTTACACACTCGCCACCGTCTGACACTTCCTGTCTGGCCGAACGGATGTGTGTAACGCCACACTCCGCTCCTACGCTGGTGGATCGGAGGAGGGCGTCCCGCCCGCCTCCCGCCGGCCGCTCCCCGCCAGGGGGCGTACCCGGCTGGAAACATCCCCCTGGGAGTCTGTGTGAAGAACCTCCGTCGCAAGACACTGGCTGCCGCGTCCGCCGTGACGCTCGGTGTCGGCCTCGCCGTCACCGGCGGGCTCGCCCCGGCGGCGTCGGCCGCCGGGCCGGACACCACGTTCCTGGTGCTCGCCCCGCAGGGCGCCAAGACCGACAAGGCGGCCGCCCGCGTGGCCGCCGCCAACGGCACCGTGGTGGCCAGCTACGACCAGATCGGCGTGCTCGTCGTCCGCTCGACCAACCCCGACTTCGTCAGGGACGTGGCGGGGGCGGGCGTCGAGTCGGCGGCGTCCACCGCCGGCCTGGGCACCGCGCTCGACGAGGGCGAGACCCTGGAGGTCTCCGCGGCCGCGGCGGCGAACGCGACCGCCGACCCGACCAAGGAGCCCATGTTCGGTCAGCAGTGGGACATGCCGATGATCGACGTCCCGCAGGCCCACGCCGTCAACGCCGGCAGCGCCGGCGTGGTGGTGGGCGTGCTGGACAGCGGCATCTCCTCCAGCCACCCGGATCTGAAGGACCAGATCGCCAAGGACAGGAGCGCGTCCTGCATCGGCGGTGTCGCGGACACCACCGAGGCGGCCTGGAACCCGACCGTCTCCGACCACGGCACCCACGTGGCCGGCACCATCGCCGCCGCCGTCAACGGCGTCGGCGTGACCGGTGTGGCGCCGGGTGTCAAGGTGGCCGCCGTCAAGGTGGTCGACGATGACCGGTTCATCTACCCCGAGGCCGCGCTCTGCGGCTTCATGTGGGCGGCCGACCACGGCATGCAGGTCACCAACAACAGCTACTTCATCGACCCGTGGGAGCTGAACTGCCGCAACGACGCGCGTCAGCGTCCGGTGTGGAAGGCCGTCCAGCGGGCGATCCGTTACTCGCAGAGCAAGGGCGTGCTGAACATCGCGTCCGCGGGCAACTCGAACTGGGACCTCGCCCACAAGATCACCGACACCGGCAGCCCCAACAACGGGACGCCCGAGGAGCGCGAGGACCTCACCAACTCCTGCCTCGTCCTGCCGGCCGAGGCGCCGGGTGTGGTGACGGTGTCGGCGGTCGCCCCGACCGGCAAGAAGAGCTACTACTCCTCGTACGGCCTGGGCGTCGTGGACGTGACCGCGCCCGGCGGCGACACCCGGTACCGCACCAACGGCGCCAGCTCGACCCCGACCGACGGCATCCTGTCGACCACCTTCAACACGGCGACGAAGACCAACGGCTGGGGTTACAAGCAGGGCACGTCGATGTCGAGCCCGCACGCGGCCGGCGTCGCGGCGCTGGCCCTGTCGGCCCACCCCGGCATGGCGCCGGGCCAGCTGGCGTCCTTCCTCGAGCGGACCGCCGAGTCGGTCCCCTGCGAGGAGGGTGTCTGGGAGCCGCGACCGGGCTTCCCGGCCACCTGCACCGGGGGCGAGCGCAACTCGTTCTACGGCGCCGGCATGGTCAACGCGTACAACGTGGTGAAGTAGCAGCACGGCACGACCCGTGGTGGGGCCCGGCGGTGATCCGCCGGGCCCCACCTGTTTTCGCTGCTCACGGCGGGGGTACGGGAGGAGGCGTCGAACGAGCCGAGGAGGTCAACGGTGTCCACCGATGCCATCGTCCTGTTGAAAGAGGACCACAAGGAGATGCGCCGCCTGTTCAAGGCCTTCCAGGATGCCGAGGAGGGGCCGGCCGCGCAGCGGCAGAAGCTGGTGAGCGAGATCCTGGAGGCCCTCACGGTGCACACCTACCTCGAGAACGAGGTGATGTACCCGGAGATCCGCAAGCTCCTGCCCGACCTGGAGGACGACATCCTCGAGTCGTACGAGGAGCACCACGTCGCCGACGTGCTCTGCGCCGAGCTGTTCACCATGGACGCCGACGACGAGCGCTTCAACGCCAAGACCACGGTGCTGATCGAGAACGTCCTGCACCACGTCGAGGAGGAGGAGCAGGAGTGGTTCCCCAAGGTGCGCGAGGCGCTCGGCCGTAAGCAGCTCCAGGAGATCGGCGAGCGGATGATCGAGCTGCGCGCGGACGCGCCGCGCAAGCCGACCGACCCGAAGGCGATCAAGAAGTCGCTGGACGCCGTGACGGCCTGAGCCGGACGACGCCGACGGGCCCCGGTGCGCCGGGGCCCGTCGTCATGCCGGGGGCGCGGGCAGGATCCGCCGCAGCGACGGCGGTGCGGCGCGGGACCGCCACTCCCTGGGGTAGCCCACCGAGACCTCCTCGAACCGCACCCCGTCGTGCCAGGTGGTGCGGGGGATGTGCAGGTGGCCGTAGACCACCGCCGCGGCGTCGAAGCGCAGGTGCCAGTCGGCGGTGGCCTCGGTGCCGCACCACTGGGCGAAGATCGGGTAGCGCAGGATCCGGGTCGGCTCGCGCAGCAGCGGCCAGTGGTTCACCAGCACGGTCGGCAGCCCCGGCGCCCGCCCGGCGAGGCGCCGGGCGGTCTCGGCGACCCGGGCCGCGGACCACGCCGACCGGCTCGGGTACGGGTCGGGGTGCAGCAGGAACTCGTCGGTGCAGACGATCCCCGTCCGGTACGCCTCGGCCAGCGCCGCCTCCGGGGTGTCGAACCCCTCCGGGCGCCAGCTGTGGTCGTAGAGCAGGAACAGCGGCGCCACCAGCACCGGCCCGCCCGGCCCGCGCCACTGCGCGTACGGGTCCTCCGGGGTCAGCACGCCGAGGCGCCGGCACAGGTCGACCAGATGCTGGTACCGCGCGACGCCGCGCAGCGTCACCGGGTCGGCCGGCGGCGTCCACAGCTCGTGGTTGCCCGGCGCCCAGACGACCCGCGCGAAGCGGTCGCTGAGCAGCCCGAGGGCCCACTCGACGTCGGCCACGGTGTCGCCGACGTCCCCGGCGACGATCAGCCAGTCGTCCGGCGACCCCGGACGCAGCCCCTCCACCACCGCCCGGTTGCCCGGGTGCCCGACGTGCAGGTCGCTGATGGCGAGCAGGCTGCCGCCCGCGCTCCCCTCGGCCACCATGCGTCGATCCTATTGATCGGTCACCACCACCGCGAGCCCGCACACCCACGCCCCGCGTTCCGCGTCAAGATCCGCACAACTTCCGGGATGTAGTGGTCTCCTTGTGTCTCTGTGGCCACTACATCCCGGATGTTGTGCGGATCTTGTGGAGCGACCGGTGCCCGCGAGCGGATCTTGACCTACCGGCGGAGGACGTGGCGGGATGGGCGGGGCGGCGAGGTGGGCCGGGGGTGTGCGGGGCCGACCCGGTAGGATCGGCCCGGGCCGTGACTGGCGCGTGGGGATGGAGAACCATCGGGAAGCGGTCCCGTCATGAGGACGCATGCCGAGCGCCTGGGCCTTCCGCACGTCACTGGAGGTCGCATGTCGTCGCCGAACGCCGAATCCACCGCCTTCCGCAGCGCCCTCGAGGTGATCCGCGCCGTCGAGCCGCGGGTGGCCGACGCCATCGGCGCCGAGCTCGCCGACCAGCGCGAGTCGCTCAAGCTCATCGCCAGCGAGAACTACGCCTCCCCGGCCACCCTGCTGGCCATGGGCAACTGGTTCAGCGACAAGTACGCCGAGGGCACCGTCGGCCGTCGCTTCTACGCCGGCTGCCAGAACGTCGACACGGTCGAGGCGCTCGCCGCCGAGCACGCCCGGGAGCTGTTCGGCGCGGCCCACGCGTACGTGCAGCCGCACTCCGGCATCGACGCCAACCTGGTCGCGTTCTGGGCGGTCCTGGCCGACCGGGTGGAGTCCCCGGCGCTGAAGAAGGCCCAGGTGCGGCAGGTCAACGACCTCACCGAGGCGGACTGGTTCGCGCTGCGCCGGGAGCTGGGCAACCAACGGATGCTCGGCATGTCGCTGGACGCCGGCGGCCACCTCACCCACGGGTTCCGGCCGAACATCTCCGGCAAGATGTTCGACCAGCGCAGCTACGGCACCGACCCCGCCACCGGCCTGGTCGACTACGACCGGGTCGCCGAGGCCGCGCGCGAGTTCAAGCCGCTGATCCTGGTGGCCGGCTACTCGGCGTACCCGCGGAAGGTCAACTTCCGGATCATGCGGGAGATCGCCGACTCGGTCGGCGCCACCTTCATGGTCGACATGGCGCACTTCGCCGGCCTGGTCGCCGGCAAGGTCTTCACCGGCGACTTCGACCCGGTGCCGCACGCGCACATCGTCACCACCACCACGCACAAGTCGCTGCGCGGCCCGCGCGGCGGCATGGTGCTCTGCCAGCCGGAGCTGGCCGACCAGGTCGACCGGGGCTGCCCGATGGTGCTCGGCGGCCCGCTGCCGCACGTGATGGCCGCCAAGGCCGTCGCCCTGGCCGAGGCCCGCCGCCCCGACTTCGCCGACTACGCGCAGCGCATCGTCGCCAACGCCCAGGCCCTCGCCGAGGGGCTGCTGCGGCGGGGCGGCAAGCTGGTCACCGGCGGCACCGACAACCACCTGGTGCTCATCGACGTCACCGGCTACGGGCTGACCGGCCGGCAGGCCGAGCAGGCGCTGCTCGACTCGGGCATCGTCACCAACCGCAACTCGGTCCCGCAGGACCCGAACGGCGCCTGGTACACCTCCGGCATCCGCATCGGCACCCCGGCGCTGACCACGCGGGGGCTGGGCCCGGCGCAGATGGACGAGACCGCGGAGCTGATCCACACCGTGCTCAGCCAGACCCGGCCGGGCGCGAACCCGGACGGCACCCCGTCGAAGGCCAAGTACGTCCTCGACCCGACCGTCGCCGACCGGGTCAGCAAGCAGGCCAGCGACCTGCTGACCGGCTTCCCGCTCTACCCGGCCGTCGACCTCGGCTGAACCGCTGCACCACGACGCCCCCCGCCGGCCCCGCCGCGCGGGGGCGTCGCCGTCACCGCGCCCGGCGGTGGCGCAGGGCGCGCAGGCGGTGCAGGACGCCGGTGCCGCCCCGGCCGAAGTGGTCGTGCAGCGCGCGGTACTCGGCGTACAGGTCGTCGTAGGCGGCCGCCCGGGCCGGGTCGGGGTGCCAGGTCTCGCGGCGGCCGGCGCCCATCGCCGCCGAGGCGGCCGGCACGTCCGGGTACGCCCCGGCGGCGACCGCCGCGTGGATCGCCGCGCCCAGCGCCGCCGGGTGGGCGGAGTCCACCACGTGCAGCGGCCGGCCGACCACGTCGGCGTAGATCCGCAGCAGCAGCCGGTTGCGGGTCAACCCGCCGGCCACGGTGAGCTCGTCGACGGCCACCCCGGCGGCGGTGAACGCGTCGACGACGGTCCGGGCGCCGAAGGCGGTCGCCTCCAGCAGCGCCCGCCAGATGTCCTCCGGCCGGGTGGCCAGGGTCAGCCCGACCAGCACCCCGCTCAGCTCGTGGTCCATCAGCACCGACCGGTTGCCGCTGTGCCAGTCCAGGGCCAGCAGCCCGTGCCCGCCCACCGGCTGCTCGGCGGCGAGCGCGTCCAGCAGCTCGTACGGGGTCAGCCCGCGGCGGCGCGCCTCGTCGGCGTAGCCGGCCGGCAGGGCGTTGCGGACGTACCAGGCGAAGATGTCGCCGACGCCGCTCTGCCCCGCCTCGTAGCCCCAGGCCCCGGTGGTGACGCCGCCGTCGACCACGCCGCACACCCCGGGCACCTCGTGGTACGCGGTCGCGTTCATGATCAGGCAGGTGGAGGTGCCGAGCACGGCGAGCATCCGGCCGGGCTCGACCGAGCGGGCCGCCGCCGCGGTGACGTGCGCGTCGATGGAGCCGACCGCGACGGCGGTCCCCACCGGCAGCCCGGTCCACCGGGCCGCCTCGGCGGTCAGCCCACCGGCGCGGGCGCCCAGCGGTGCGAGCGGCCCGTCGATCCGGGGCAGCAGCCCGTCGAGGCGGGGGTGCAGGGCGCGCAGGAACTCCGCCGACGGGTACCGCCCGTCCTGCCGCAGCCCCTTGTAGCCGGCGGCGGAGACGTTGCGGGTCTCGCGGCCGCAGAGCTGCCAGACCAGCCAGTCCGCCGTCTCGATGAAGCGCTCCGCCCGATCGAAGATCTCCGGGTCGTCCTCCAGCACCTCCAGCGCCTTGGCGAGCTGCCACTCGGCGGAGACCCGGCCGCCGTAGCGGGGCAGCCAGGTCTCGCCGCGCGCGGCGGCGACGTCGTTGATCCGGGCGGCCTGCCGGTGGGCCGCGTGGTGCTTCCACAGCTTCGGGTACGCGTGCGGCCGACCGGCCAGCTCGGGCAGCTCGCAGAGCGGGGTGCCGTCGGCGCGGGTGGGCAGCATCGTGCAGGAGGTGGCGTCGACGCCGATGCCGAGCACGTCCTCGGGGCGCACCCCGGCGGTGCGCAGCGCGGCGGGCACCGCGACCCGGAGCACCTCGCGGTGGTCGTCCGGGTGCTGCAACGCCCAGTCCGGCGGCAGCGGCGTCCCGTCGGGCAGCCGCTCGGTGAGCACCCCGTGCCGGTACGCGTGGACCGCCTCGCCGCGCACGGCCCCGTCGGCGACGTCCACCACGACCGCCCGGCCGGAGAGGGTGCCGAAGTCGACCCCGACGACGTGCCGGGATGTCCCCGCTGCCGGCTGCGCCACCGCTCCTCCTTCCGCCGCGGCGCGCCGCCGCCCGGGGTGGGCGGTCGGTCGGCGGCGGCCGGAGGGCAACGCTAACAACACCGCCGGGTGAACGGCAGGCGGTCCGGCGGGGCGGCCGGGCCCGCGCGGGGTGCGAATCAGGGGATGGGCCGCTTCAGGTGGTAGCGGTGCACCTCCGTGCTGCCCTGGACGTTGTTGACGTCCTCGGCGGCGGAGACCAGCTCCCAGCCCTCCCGGCCGGCCCGGTTGAGGTGCGCGATCGCGGTGTCGCCGTACGCGGTGATGTCCCGGCGCGACCCGTCGGGGCCGTACCAGATGAAGCTGACATGGAAGTTGCGGCCCTGCCCCTGATAACGGCGGACCAGCAACGCGTACTCCCAGGCGACCATGGCGTCCATTATGGGTGTCCACGAAGGACGGCGGAACACGGGCAGTCGCGCATTGCCGTGCGGTGAACGCGGTGTGTCATCCCACGGCCGCGGCCGCCCCCCGTCGTGCCGTCTCGTCGGCCACCAGCGCGGCCAGCCGGTCCAGGCCGAGGTCGATCTGCTCCGGGGTGACCGCGCTGACCGACAGCCGCAGCGCGTCGACCGGGGCGCCGTCGTCGTAGAAGTGCGCCATCGGCGTCCAGAGCAGCCCGTACTCGCGGGCCGAGCGGTGCAGCAGCGCGTCGTCGACGGCGAACGGCACGGTGACCACCACGAAGAACCCGCCGGCCGGCACCTTCCACCGCACCGCCGACGCGTCCGGCGGGAAGCGGCGGGTCAGGCCGTCGACGAGGTGGCGCAGGTTCCGGCCGTACGCGGCCCGCTCCCGGGCGGTCGCCGCGACCAGGCTGCACCCGTGCTCCAGCAGCGCACCGCCGACGACGGCCTGGGCGATCGCCGAGGTGTTCACGGTGACCATGCTCTTGATCTTGGCGAGCTGGTCGGCGAGCAGACCCACGGCGCCGTCGGAACCGGCGACGCGCTGGTCGGCGACCACGTAGCCGACCCGGGCGCCGGGCAGCACCGTCTTGGCGAACGAGCCGAGATAGACCACCCGCCGCCCGGTGTCCAGCGCCTTCAGCGTGGGTAGCCGCCCCGCGTCCCCGGCCGGGAAGAGACCGTACGGGTTGTCCTCCAGCAGCAGCAGGTCCTCCTCGGCGGCCAGGTCGAGCAGCCGACGCCGGTCGGCCAGCCCGATGCTCGTCCCCGACGGGTTGGCGAAGTCCGGCATCACGTAGCACGCGCGCGGGCGCAGCCCCGCCGCCCGGGCCCGGCGCACCTGCTCGCGCAGGTCGGCCAGGTCCACCCCCGCCGGGCCGCCGGCCACCGGTCGCACCGGCAGGTCCAGCAGCCGCGCGGCCCCGGTCAGCCCCACGTACGTCGGGGCGACGGCGAGCAGCACGTCACGCGGGTCGGCCCGCAACGCCCGCAGCACCAGGAACATCGCCTCCTGGCAGCCGACGGTCACCACGATCGCCTCCGGGTCGACCGTGATGTCCTCGTCGACGGCGAGGTTGCGGGCGACGAGATGGTGCACGACGCCCTTGGTGCGTCCGTACTGGAACAGGGTCCGGTGCACCTGCTCGGGGCTCTGCCCGAGGTCGTCGGCCAGGTGCCGGCGGAACGTCTCCAGGTGCCGGTGCAGCGCGGCCACGTCGAAGAACTCCTCGTACGGCCGGCCCGCCGCCAGTGACACCGCGTCGGGATAGTGCTGCGCCACCTCGTTGAGGAAGTTCATCGAGTTCAGCGCCGGGTCGTCGACCGCCGGGTGCAGGTCGGCGACGCGCAGGTCCACCGGTTCGGTCACCGCTGCGCCTCCGTCAGCACCCGCAGCCCGCGCACGGCCGCCGGATCGCCGCAGCCGGCCAGCGTCAGGGCGTCGCGGAACTCGCCGGCCAGCAGCGCCAGCGCGCTCTCCGCGCCGGCCCGGCCCCCGACCGCGAGCGCCCACAGCATCGGCCGGCCGACCAGCACCCCCCGCGCGCCGAGGGCGAGCGCGCGCAGCACGTCGACGCCGCCGCGCACGCCGCTGTCCAGCAGCACCTCGCACCGGTCGGCCACCGCCGTCACCACCTCGGGCAGCACGGTGGCGGTGCCCGGCACGCCGTCGAGCTGACGACCGCCGTGGTTGGAGACCACCACGGCGTCCGCGCCGGCGGCCGCCGCCAGCTCCGCGTCGCGCGGGTCCAGGATGCCCTTCACCACCAGCGGCAGGGCGGTACGGCCCCGCAGCCAGTCCAGGTCGGCCCAGCTCAGCGCGGGCGCGAAGACCTCACCGGTGTGCGCGGCGACGGCCGAGACGCCCGGCGTGGCGGCGTGCGCGAGCGCGTCCCGGCCGGCCGGCAGGTTCGCGGCGACGACGTGCGGCGGGATGGCGAAGCCGTTGCGGACGTCGCGCAGCCGCCGGCCGAGGATAGGCACGTCGACGGTGACGGTCAGCGCGGTGCACCCGGCGGCGTGCGCCCGGTCCAGCAGGTCCGCGACGAGGGCCCGGTCCCGCAGCCAGTAGAGCTGGAACCAGACCCTCGCGCCGGTCGCCGTGATCTCCTCGACGGGCACGCTGCTCAGCGTGCTGGCCACGTACGGCACGCCGGCCGCGCGGGCCGCCGCCGCGAGCGCCGTCTCGCCGTCGGGATGCACCAGCCGCTGGTAGGCCATCGGCGCCACCGCCACCGGCATGGCGCAGGGGGAGCCGAGCAGCCGCGTGTCGGTGCGCGCGGCGTCCACTCCGCGCAGCACGCGGGGCAGCACCGCCACCCGGTCGAGGGCCCGCCGGTTCGCCGCGAGGGTGGTCTCCGTGCCGCTGCCGCCGTCGATGAAGTCCCACACGTCGGCGGGGAGCACCGCCCGGGCCCGCTCGGCGAAGTCGGCCAGGCCGGCGGGTGCGGCCGGCTCGCCGACCGGCACGTCGTGGCGGGGCAGCACCGTCTCAGCCATCGATGATCTCCTCTCCCGCCGGCGCCGGGAGACCGAAGCGCGCCCGCAGGAACGCGGCGGCCTGGTCCTGGGCGCGGCGGCCGTCGTCGAACGCGCCGGGCATGGCGAAGAAGCCGTGGATCATGCCGGCGTACCGGGTGAGGGTGGTCGGCACCCCCGCGTCGCGCAGTTGGTGGGCGTACCGCTCCCCCTCCTCGCACAGCGGATCGTGCTCGGCGGTGATCACCAGCGCCGGCGGCAGACCGGTCAGCTCCTCGGCGCGCAGCGGCGAGGCCAGCGGGTGCGCAGCGTCGGCGGGGTCGGCGAAGTAGTGGCCGCGGTACCAGGCGACCGAGCGGCGGTTGAACAGCAGCGGGTCCTCGCCGTCGCCGCCCGGCTCACCGGTCTGGTCGGTGTTCGGGTACACCAGCAGCTGGGCGGCGAGCCGGGGCCCGCCGCCGTCGCGGGCCAGCAGGGTGACGGCCGCGGCGAGGTTGCCGCCGGCGCTGTCCCCGCCGACCGCCAGCCGCTCCGGGTCGGCGCCGAACTCCTCGGGGTGCGCGGCGATCCACCGGGTGGCCGCGTGGCAGTCGTGCACGGCGGCCGGGAACGGGTGCTCGGGAGCCAGCCGGTAGCCGACGGTGACCACCTGGCAGGGCACCGCGTTGGCCAGCCGCCGGCAGATGCCGTCGGCGGTGTCGACGCTGCCCAGCGTCCAGCCCCCGCCGAAGAAGTAGACCAGGGTGGGCAGCGGCCCCTCCCCCGCCGGCCGGTGGATGCGCACCGGCAGGTCGCCGGCCGGGCCGGGCACGTGCGTGTCACGCACCTCGTGCACCGGCTCGACCGCGCCCCCGCCGGCGCGGATCGCGGCGAGGTCGGCGGCGCGGGCCTCGGCGAGGGTCTGCGTGTACAGCGGCGGGGTGCCGGCCGCCTCCCGGGCGGCCCGGTACGCCGCGACCTGCGGGTGGACGCTCACGCCGACTCCCCTCCGGTGTGCACCAGCAACTTGTCGATGCCGCGCAGGAACAGGCTTCCGCTGTACGTGGGCGCCTCGGCGACCGCGAGCCGGGGGAAGCGGGCCAGCAGCTTCGGCAGCGCGAGCCGGCCCTCCAGCCGGGACACCGCCGCGCCGAGGCAGAAGTGCAGGCCGACGCCGAAGGCGAGCGACGGGGGGCCGGACCGGCGCGGGTCGAAGCGGTCGGGGTCGGGGAACCGCGCCGGGTCACGGTTGGCGGCGGCGAGGACCAGCAGCACGTTCTGGTCCCGCTCGACCGGCACCCCGCCCAGCTCGGTGTCCCGGGGCGCGGCCCTTGCCAGGAAGTGCACCGGGGCCTCCAGCCGCAGGATCTCGTCGACGGCGCCCCGGGCCAGCGCGTCGTCGCCGGGCAGCGCGGCGGCCACGTCGGGGTGGGCCAGCAGCAGCGGCAGCCCGTTGCCGAACATGTAGACGG
Organism: Micromonospora sp. NPDC047670; assembly: GCF_043204915.1. NCBI lineage: Bacteria > Bacillati > Actinomycetota > Actinomycetes > Micromonosporales > Micromonosporaceae > Micromonospora > Micromonospora sp. NPDC047670. The sequence goes on along the minus strand of NZ_JBIDDA010000008.1, from coordinate 239,557 downwards.
TGGTGACGAAGGCGGCGTTGAACAACACGATCAGGTTGCTGATCAGCTCGTCGGCGGTCAGCGCCACGTCGCCGGAGTCGACCGCCTCGACCAGCCCGCTGATCAGGTCCTCGCCCGGCTGCCGGCGCCGGTGTGCGATCAGGTCGGCGTAGAAGTCACGCAGCTCGGCGGCGGCGGTGTTGGCGGCGGCGAGCCGCTCCGGGGTCTTGCCCGCCACGTCCAGAAACTCGTCGATCCGCTCCACGCGCTGCCGGTAGAAGTCCAGCTCCCCGGCGGGGATGCCGATGAACTCCGCCATCACCAGGGCCGGCATCGGGTACGCGAACTCCGCGACGAAGTCGAACCCGGTGTCACCGGCGTCGGCCATCCGGTCCAGCAGCCCGTCGACGACCCGGTGTACGGCCGGCTCCAGCGCGCCCAGCCGGCGCGGGGTGAAGGTCTTCGCGAAGACCGCCCGCATCCGGGTGTGGTCGGGCGGGTTGACGAACATCATCGAGGTCTGCAGGGTGCGCAGCACCTCCTGCTCCTGCCAGCCCGGCGGCGCCTGCTTGTACCACTCCGGGTCCCGCAGCACCTGGCTGACCAGGTCGTAGCCGACGGCGACGGCGGCGACCGTCCGGTGCTCGGCGCGCGCGGGCACCGGACTGACCGGCCCCAGCTCGTGCAGCCCCGCATAGCAGGGGTACGGGTCCTGCCGGCCCTCGTCGCTGTAGAGCCGGGTCAGCAGTTGCGTGACGTCCACGGTCGATCTGTCTCCCCCCAGGAACGGTGGCGGGGGGGGGGGGGGGGGCCCCCCCCCCCCCCCCGCGGTCCCACGCCCCCCCCCCCCCCCGGGCCGCCGGGGGCGCACACCACGGTGGGGGCGGCGGGGTGGGGGGGTTTGTGGACCCCCGACTAACCCGGGC
>NZ_JBIDDA010000008.1:0-238642 GCF_043204915.1 Micromonospora sp. NPDC047670 | reverse complement strand
CGCGGGGGGTCGGGGGCCGGGCCCCCCCCCCCGGGGGGGGCGGGGGCCCCCCGGGGGGGGGCCCCCCCCCGCCGGGGGGCCCCCCCCCCGCCGGGGGGGGGGGGGGGGGGGGCCCCCCCCCCCCCCCGCGCCGGATGTCACAGGCCGAGCAGCCGCAGCGGTACGGCGTCGGCCATCGCCTGGTTGCCGGCGTCGTTCGGGTGGATGTGGTCACCCGAGTCGTACGCGGGCAGCAGCCGGCTCGGCTGGGCCGGGTCGCGCAGCACCCGGTCGAAGTCGAGCAGACCGTCGAACTCGTCGCTGCCGCGCAGCCACGCGTTCACCGCCTGCCGGGTGGCCTCCTTCTCGGGCGTCCACACCCCCGGGTTGCCGTGCCCCTCGTACGGGGTCAGCGTCGACACGAGGCTGCGCAGGCCGCGCGCCTTCACCTGCTGGTTGACCTGCCGCAGCGCGGCGATGACGCTCTCGGCGGAGTCGCCCGACATCCAGATGTCGTTGATGCCCAGGTGGGTGATCACGGTCCGGGCGTCGGTCTGCGCGAAGACGTCCTCGTCGAGGCGGGCCAGGGCGTTGGGGCCGAGCTCGTGGTAGCCGGGGAAGCCGCCCGCGCCGGCCTCGGTGCCCTCGTGGTTGAGCCGGTTGCCGGCCAGGCTGAGGTTGAGCACGCCCGGGGTGCGCACGTCGGGGCGGGCGTCGATGAGCCGGTCGGCGAGCAGGTCCGGCCAGCGCCTGTTGGCGTTGACGGTGCTGCCGTTGCCGTCGGCGATCGAGTCGCCGAAGACCACCACCGAGCCGGGGCTGTGCCTGCGCTGCACGTCGATGCCGGACAGGAAGAACCAGCAGCAGTTCGGCCGGATGGTGAACCCGGCGCCGTCGGCGGCGGAGGTGAGGTCCGTGGCGCCGATGAAGTTGGTCTGCCGGGACTGGCCGTGGAAGGTCACCGGCCCGGTCGGGGTCGGGAAGTGCACGGTCAGCACCAGGTCCTGCTGGTCGCCGACGGGCAGGGCGACGGGGTCGCTGAGCAGCTCGCCGCCGCGGTTCATGGTGGCCGAGGTGGCCCCGCCGAAGGTCAGCTCCCGCAGGGTCGAGGTGTCGATGTCGGACAGGTCGTCGGGGGTCGCGGTGTTCGGCTTCGCCACGGTGGCGCGGCCGACCCGGACGGCCTGCTCGCCGTACATGTTGCTCAGCCGCACCCGGAACTGCGGCCCGCCCACGCTGGTGTGCACGACCATCCGGACGCTCTGGTTGTTCAGGCCGTTGTTGGTCAGGCCGGTCGCGTTGCCCCGGGTGACCGCGGCCGCCCAGCTGCCCGCCCAGACCGTCCGCTGGTGGCGGGCCGCCTCGGCGTCCGGCGGGCCGGCGCTGGCCACCACCGCCGGGGTGCCCGCGACCAGCAACGTGGCCGCGGACGCGATGACATGCCATCTCTTCGGGGTCGACATTGAACCTCCATCGTTGGCAGCCCAGGGCCGTCCACTGACGGCACCGCCTGGACGATGGTCCAGAAACCTAGCCGCCCCGTTTTACAGGCGTCAATCAACCTGATCGACGTGATCAAATGCCCTCCGGTCCGACCGGAACGCCGTTCGGGCTCTGTCCCGTGACGGGCGGTGGTGCCTACGCTCACGGACGGCGGCGGTGCGGTCGCGCAGGCGCGCCCACCTGCCGCGCCGTTCCCGGGGGATGCCCGGAGGACGTCGATTTCTCCGCCGATGGGGGGCCGCCGGATGACTGACGGACCGGAGCGACGGGCCGGCTACGTGCACCGGGCGCTGGAGCTGTTCGCCGGCTTCGGCGACCGGGAGGCGCTGGTCGGCGGCGGGCGCCGGCTCAGCTACGCCGACGTCGCCGCCGAGGTGCGCCGGCTGGCCGCGACGCTGCACGGGCAGGGCGTACGGCCGGGGGCCGCGGTGCTGGTCGCGCTCGGCAACCCGGTGGAGGGGCCGTTGGTGCAGCTCGCCCTGCACCTGCTGGGCTGCCGGACGATGTGGATCGCGCCGGTCACCTCCCGCCGCGAGGTGGCCGAGTTCGTCCGGTTGGCCCGCCCCGACGCCTTCGTCTACGACGCCCGCGACCCGGCGAGCCTGGGCCCGGAGCTGGCCGCCGGGCTGCCCGGCGTGCCGGTCTTCTGCCTCGGGCCGGGCGGCGCGGGCCCGGACCTCACCGCCGGCGCGGGCCGCGCGGCCGGGGGCGACCTGCCGGCGGAGGCGCCGGTGCCGGAGTCCTTCCTACAGACCAGCGGCACCACCGGCACCCCGAAGCTGGTGCACCACCGGGAGAGCTTCTACGCGCAGATCCTCGCCCTGGCCGCCGACTTCCGCGCCGCCGGGTACCCCCTGCTGCGGCACCTGTCGCACTCGCCGATGTGGCTGGCCAGCGGCCAGATCACCACGCTGTTCAACCTCTTCACCGGCGGCGTGCTCTTCCCCCGCGACGGCTGGGACCCGGCCCGGTTCATCGACACCGTCTCGCGGGAACGCATCAACTCCACCTTCGTCACCCCACCGATGCTCTACGAGGTGCTCGACCACCCGGCGCTGGACGGCGCGGACTTCTCCGCCATGTTCATGTTCAACGTGGGCGCCGGGCCCGCCGCGCCCGCCCGGCTGCGCCAGGCGATCGCCCGCTTCGGCCCGGTGCTGCGCATCGTGTACGGCCTCAGCGAGGCCGTCGTGATCACCGCCCTGCCGGGGCTGACCGACGATCCGGAGCACCCGGAGCGGCTGCGCTCCTGCGGCCGGCCGTACGGCGACGTGCGCGTCGAGATCCGCGCCGAGGACGGCACCGTGCTGCCGCCCGGCGCGAACGGCGAGGTGTGGGTGCACACCGACCTGCGCTTCGCCGGCTACCACGGCCAGCCCGAGCTGACCGCCGAGACGCTTGTCGACGGCTGGGTCCGCACCCGCGACATCGGGCACGTCGACGCCGACGGCTACCTCTACCTCGTCGACCGGTTGCAGGACCGGATCCTCACCCGACGGCGCAGCTGGCCGATCTACTCCCGCCCGATCGAGGACGTCCTGGCCGGGCATCCGCAGGTCCGCGCGGCCGCGGTGATCGGTGTGCCGGACGAGGTCGCCGGCGAGCTGCCGTACGCGTACGTGGTGCCGGCGCCCGGCGCGACGGTGACCGCGCGGGAGCTGATCGACCTGGTCACCACCGCGCTCAGCGACACCTGGGCGCCAGGCGGGGTGGAGTTCGTCGACCGGCTGCCGCTCAACCGCTCCGCCAAGGTGGACAAGCGCGCGCTGCGCGCCCGGTACGCCGAGGCCCACCCCAGCGCGGTGGAGCACCCGGAGGCGTCGATCGGCACGCTGGCGTGACCCCCCGGCGGGAACTGACCGTCCTGGTCGCCGCCGACCTGATCTCGAACCTGGGCAGCCGGGTGTCGGTGGTGGCGATCCCGTGGCTGGTGCTGGAGACCACCGGCAGCGCCGCGAAGATGGGCGTGGTGGCCGCCGCCGAGACGCTGCCCTACCTGCTCTCCGGCGCGCTCGGCACGCCTTGGGCGGACCGGATCGGGCTGCGCCGCACCTCGATCCTGACCGACGTGGGCAGCGCGGGGCTGATGGTCGCGGTGGCCCTCACCCCGTGGCTGGGCTTCGGCGCGCTGGTCGCGCTGGTCGCCGTGGTGGGCACGCTGCGGGGCGTCGGCGACCGGGTCAAGCACGTCATGTTCCGCCCGGCCGCGGAGGCCGCCGGGGTGCGGCTGATCCGGCTGACCTCCGTCTACGACGGGCTCGGCCGGATGGTCACCCTACTCGGCGCGGGGCTGGGCGGGCTGCTCATCTGGTGGTTCGGCGTGACCCAGGCGATCCTCATCGACGCCGCCAGCTTCGCCGTCTGCGCGCTGCTGGTCGGGCTCCTCGTCCGGCCGCCGGCGCCCCCGGCGGCGCCGGCGCAACCGGAGGGCTACCTGCGCGCGCTGGCGGGTGGCTTCCGCTACCTCGGGCACGACCGCATGCTGCTGACCATGCTGCTGGTGATCTCGGCGCTGAACATGGTGGTCAACGCGAGCGTCGCCGTCTACATCCCGCTCTGGGTGGCCGAGGTGCTGCGCAGCCCGGCCGGGTTGGGCCTGGTGCTGGGCGCGTTCTCGGCGGGCGCGCTGCTGGGGAACCTGCTGTTCACCGCGTTCGGCCCCCGGCTGCCCCGCTACCTGGCCTTCGTGGTCGGGGCGGCGGTCAGCGGCGCGCCGCGGCTGCTGGTGCTCGCGCTCAGCGAGGAGCTGGCGGTGGTGCTGGCGGTGACGTTCGCCTCCGGCATCGGCATCGCGGCGGTCAACCCGCTGCTGGGGGTCGCGATCTACGAACGGGTACCGGCCGGGTTGCAGACGCGGGTGATCGGGCTGGCGGGGTCGCTGGCGTTCGCGGGCCTGCCGCTGGGCGCGCTGCTGGGCGGCTGGTCGGTGACCGCGCTCGGCCTCGTCCCCGCCCTGCTGGCGATGACCGTGTTCTGCCTGGTGGTCACCCTGCTGCCGCTGCTGCCCGGCCTGCGCCCCCGGCCCGTCGCCGCGCCGGCCGAGCGGCAACCGCGCGTCGCGGGTCAGGCGTAGGGTCGGGGCATGGCCACGTGGGAGGACGTACGCCGGGTCGCGCTGGCTCTGCCGGAGACGAGCGAGCACCCCTCCTATCAGGGGGCGCCGGCGTGGAAGGTCCGCGACCGGGCGTTCGTCTGGGAGCGTCCGCTGCGCCGCGCAGACCTCGACGCCCTCGGGGCGGCGGCGCCCGACGGCCCGGTCCTCGGGGTGCGGGTGCCGGACCTGGGCGTGAAGGAGGCGCTGCTCGCCGACGACCCCGCCGTCTACTTCACCACCCCGCACTTCGACGGCTACCCGGCGGTCCTCGTCCGCCTGGACCGGATCGACCCCGACGAGCTGGCCGAGCTGGTCGTCGAGGCGTGGCAGGACCGGGCGCCGAAGCGGCTCGCGGCGGCGTACCGGGCCGGGCAGGCGGATCGCGCCTGACGTGCTGTCGGCTCGCCGGGCGGCGTCAACCCGGCAGCGCCGCCGAGACCGCCTCCTCCGGGGTGGACACGTGCAGCGGGCCGGCGACCGGCGCGCCGTCGGCGCCGACGATCCGCCACCCGTCGAGCACCACCACCGGGATACCGCCGCGCCGCAGGCCCAGGGCCACCTCGGAGAGCGTTCCCCACGAGCCGCCGACCGCGATCACCGCGTCGGCGCTCCACACCAGGATCGCGTTGCGCGCCTGACCCATGTTGGTGACGACCGTGGCCGACACCTGCGCCGCGGGGCCGGGGGCCGTGCCGTCGTCGGGGCGTACGCCGATGACCAGGCCGGCGCGGGAGCGGGCGCCGGCGGCGACGGCGGCCATCACCCCGCCGCCACCTCCGCAGAGCACCGTCGCGCCCCGCTCGGCGAGCAGCTCGCCCACCCGGCGGGCGTGCGCCAGCTCGGCCTCCGACGCGGTCGCCGGCCCGCACACCGCCACCTGCACCATGCCGCCATGATGCCCGACGCGCCGTGGCTCCCCGGCGGATGCCGCCGGGGAGCCACGAGGTGGTCGGGTCAGAAGACGGAGACGCCGTAGCGGCTGAGCGCCTCGGTGACCGGCTGGAAGAAGGTCGTGCCGCCGGTGCGGCAGTTGCCGCTGCCGCCGGAGGTCAGCCCGAGCGCGGTGCTGCCCGAGTAGAGCGGGCCGCCGCTGTCGCCGGGCTCGGCGCAGACGTTGGTGGCGATCATGCCCCGCACGGTGCCCTCGGCGTAGCGGACGGTGGCGTTGAGGCCGGTCACGGTGCCGCTGTGGGTGCCGGTGGTGCTCCCCCGCCGGGTCACCTGCTGGCCGACGGACGCGTTCCCGGCGGCGGTGATGTCCTGCGAGCCCACCGAGCCGTCGATGGCGACCGAGGTGTTGGTGTAGCGGACGATGCCGTAGTCGTTGCCCGGGAAGCTGGTGCCGGTGCGGTCGCCGAGCTTGGTGCTCTGCGCCGAGTTGGCGTACCAGGCGGAGACCACGTCGGTGCAGTGCCCGGCGGTGAGGAAGTAGTAGGTGCTGCCGCTGCGCACGTTGAAGCCGAGCGAGCAGCGGTAGCCACCGCCGTAGATGGCGTCGCCGCCGGAGATCCGCATGCTCAGCGTGCCGGCGAGCGGGGTGATCCGGGCCGTGCCGCCGGCCGCGGCCACCGCGGCGCGGATGCGCGCCACCTGGGCGGCGCCGACCGTGCTGTCCACGCCGACGACCACCTGGTTGCTGACCGGGTCCACCCAGAGGGCGGTGCCCGTGACGCCCAGGTCCACCCGGGACCGGGCGGCCTCCAGGGCGCGGGCGCTGTGGGTGACGAGGCGGGCGACGCCGCCGGCGGCGCGGACCGTGGCGGCGGCGCGTTCGTCGGTGACGGCAACGACGGTACGCCCCGACGCGGAGTCGAGGTAGGAGCCGGCGGTGCGGTCGGGACCGAGGCCCGCCGCGAGGCTGGCGGCCCGGTCGGCGGTCAGGACGGCGGGCGCGGCGTGGGCCGGTGACACGGCCACGGTGGCGCCGAGGAGAGCGACGGTGACGGCGGACATCACACCACGTCGAGTGAGTCTCACGCGTACCTCCCGGGGAGGGCTGGACCGGCTGTCTGCCGATCGATGTAGACATATTCACACTGGTCAACGCGCACGTAAAGGGTGCCGCGCGGGGCGTTTGTTCGCCGGCCGTTCGCCCGTGAGCCGCCGGGGCGTCGGCCGCGCCGCCTAGCGTCGATCCGCATGACGACGCCCCCGACCGCCCGCCCGGCGGCCGCCGAGGTGACCGCCGTACGACGCATCGGCGACACCGCGCCGCACAGCGCGTTCACCGACCTGGTCCGGCACGCGGGCGGCTGGCTCTGCGCGTTCCGGGAGGGCGCGTCGCACCTCTCCGACGACGGGGTGGTCCGGCTGCTCGCCTCCCCCGACGGCCGCTCCTGGGGCCCGGCGGCGGTGCTCGCCCGCCCCGGGTCGGACCTGCGCGACCCGCGCTTCGTCGTCCGGCCGGACGGCCGGCTGCAACTGCTCGCCGCCGCGGTCACCGGCGCGGGACCGAAGGAGTTCCGGACCCTGAGCTGGCTCTCCGCGGACGGCCGCCGCTGGGGCGAGCCCACCCCGGTCGGCGAGCCGGGCGTCTGGGTCTGGCAGGCGGCCTGGCACGCCGGGGCGATGTACGGGGTCGGCTACGCCACCCGGGAGCCCCGCTTCGTCCGGCTCTACCGCAGCGGCGACGGCGTCGACCTGCACCCGGTGCTGGAGACGCTCTTCCTCGGCGGCTACCCGAACGAGTCCGGGCTGGTCTTCGACCCCGACGGCACCGCCACCTGCCTGCTGCGGCGCGACCGGGAGACCGCCACTGCGCAGCTCGGCCGGGCCCGGCCGCCGTACCGCGACTGGGCCTGGACCGACCTGGGGGTGCGGGTGGGCGGGCCGGCCCTGCGCCGGCTCCCCGACGGCCGCCTGGTCGCCGGCGTACGCCTGCACGACGGCGCGGTGCGGACCGCGATCTGCGCCGTCGACCCGCGGCGGGGACGCCTGACCGAACTCGTCCCGCTGCCGTCGGGCGGCGACTGCGGCTACCCCGGCCTGGTCTGGCACGACGGGACGCTGTGGGTCAGCTACTACTCCTCGCACGAGGAGCGCACGAGCGTCTACCTGGCGGAGGTCGCCCTGCCCGACGGGCCGCTGGCCGGGGACGACCCGGTCGACTAGCGTGCGCTCATGCCATTGACGCTGACCGAAGCGACGGATCCGTTCTGCCTGCGCGACGGGGAGAGCGCGGCGCTGCTGCGCGACCATCCGTGGCGGCGCTTCGCGGTGCTGGGCGACAGCGTGGCCGAGGGGCTCTGCGAGCCCGTCGACGGCTACCCCGACGTGCAGTGGGCGGACCGGATCGCCGCCGAACTGCGCGCCGTGCGGCCCGAGCTGGCGTACCTGAACCTGGGGCTGCGCGGGCTGCGGGCGCACGAGGTGCGCGCCCGCCAGCTCGCCCCGGCGCTGGCGTTCCGGCCCGACCTGGCGCTGGTGGTGTGCGGCGGCAACGACGCCTTCCACCCGGCGTACGACGCCGACGCGGTCGACGCGGAACTGACCGCGATGATCGGGGCGTTGCGGGCCGCCGGCGCGGACGTGATCACCGTCGGCATGTTCGACGTCTCGCACAGCCCGGCGGTGCCCGAGCGGCACCGGGCCGGTCTGGCCGAGCGGATGCGGCGGCTCTCCGCGCACACCGGGGCGCTCGCGGAGCGGCTCGGCACCCTGCACGTGCGGCTCACCGACCACCCGCTCACCGCCGACCCGTCGATCTACAGCAGCGACGGCCGGCACGGCAGCGCCCGCAGCGACGCCGTCGCCGCCGCCGAGACCGTCCGCCGCCTCGGCACCCACCTGACCGGTCGACAGGCGCGCCAGCGGGGGTGACGCCCACCCCTGACGTGCTAGCGGGTGAGATCGTCCACCCGGACCCGGCGCACGTCACGGGCGATTGCAACTTCTCACCCTCGTCGCATTGACGCATGGAACTTCTTGCCGAAGTATGCGATTCATGATGCTTGATCGGTTGAGCCTCAGGGTCCGCCGTGCGCTGGCGTGCGCGCTGACGGGCGCCGTCCTGCTCACGGTGGGGGCGGCGCCGGCGGCGGCAGCCACCAGCCGCGTCTCCGCCGCGACGGCGACCCTGGCCGGCCATCCGGTGTGGGCACACTTCAGCGATCCGACGGCCGGTCGCGACTACACCATCCTGGCCGAACTGGAGCGACTGATCGACGCCGCGCCCGCCGGCTCCACCATCCGGGGCGCGATGCACTCCATCAGCGTGGACTCCGTCGCCGACGCCCTGCTGCGCGCCCAGAACCGCGGCGTCACCGTGATGGTGGTCGTCGACGGCAAGAACGCGACCTCGACCGATCCGGCCGTCGCGACGATCAGGCAACTGCGATACCACCAGTTCTGCCAGAACAGCAGCGGCGGCCGGGGCTGCATCAGCACCAGCGCCGCCGGCGACATGCACACCAAACTGTTCACCTTCACCCGCACCACCGACCCGAACGGCGTCGCCCACGGCAACGTCGTCTGGTTCGGGTCCAGCAACCTCACCTACGCCACCGGCCCCGACGCGTTCAACAACACCATCACCGTCTACGGCGACGCGGCGCTCGCCGCCGGCCTCGGCACCAACTTCGCCGACATGTGGAACCGCCGGCACTACAGCGGCAACGACTACTACGACTCCGCCTCCGGCCGGGGCTACTACCAGGCCGCCGCGGCCGACGCGTACGCGTCCCCGGAGGGCGTCGGACAGACCGACACCATCGTCACCCGCCTCAACGACCTGACTCCCGACGCCGACTGCCGGCTGCGCGTGGGCATGGCGGCGGTGACCACCGGCCGGCCGCAACTGGTCGATCTCGTCACCCGGTTCCGGGCCGCCGGGTGCAGGGTCTGGATGGTGATCGGTACGAACACCGACGGCAGCATCGCGATGAGCCGGTCCGTCTACGACGCCCTGCTCGACGCCGGCGTCTCCCTGCGCAGCCGGGCCAAGGTCCACGACAAGTTCTTCCTGGCCCACGGCAGGTACGGCAGCGCCCACCAGTACCGGGTCTACACCGGCTCGCAGAACTGGACCCAGGACGCCCTCAACGAGAACGACGAGATCTTCGTCAAGATGGCGCCGGAGAGCGGGGCCACCCGCCCGCTCTACGACGCCTACTACACGCACTTCAACGATGCCTACAACTCCGGGACGACCTGCACGAAGGCCAACTTCCCGTGCCGCTCCTGAGCCGCGCGCGGCGCGGTGCCGCGCCGGGGATGACGCCCGCCCCTCTCCCGGCGTGACACTGCGCCACGATCACTCCCAGCGGAAGCAGCGGGCGGCGAACCCGCCCAGCACCACGGTGAACGCCACCAGCACGGCCAGGTGCGTCGACGTGGGCCAGGAGCCCGCCCAGGCGTCCTGCGCGGCCAGGGACGCGGCCCCCAGCGGGGTGAAGTCGGCGATCCGGCGTACGAGGTCGGGCATCAACGGCCCCGGCGTCCACACCCCGGCGAAGAACATCATCGGGAAGTAGATCAGCTGACCGATTCCCATCGAGGCCCGGGCGCTCGGCGTGACCGCCGCCACGAGCAGCGCGAGGGCGCACATCGCGCCCGCCCCGAGCGTGAACGCCAGCACGAAGCCGACCGCGTTGCCGGGCGGCGGGACGTCGAAGACGGTCGCCGCCACCAGCCAGGCCAGGCCGCACGCGACCAGCAGCGCGGCGACGTTCACGGCCACCTGCGCGACGAGCATCGCCGTCGGCGAGACCGGGGTGGTCGACAGCCGGCGCAGGATGCCCCGCTCGCGGTAGCTGCCCACCACGTTCAACAGCGTCATCAGCGTGACCGTCGCGATGGCCAGCATCATGGTGATGGGCAGGTATGCCTCCAGGGGAAGACGGCCGTCCAGCTCGTCGGCCGGCTCCCGGAACCCCGGCATGGCCAGGCCGAGCACCAGGATCAGCAGGGCCGGGAAGGCGACGGCGAAGAAGGCGCCGACCGGATCCCGGAGGAACAGTTTCGCCTCGACGCGGGTGATTTTGGAAAGGGTGACCATCAGAGGCTCCTGGCAGAGGTGAGGGCGAGGACCGCGTCCTCGAGGGTGGGCCGTTCCACGCCGGGCACCCGCGCACCGGCGATCAGGTTGCGGGGAGTGTCGACGGTGACGACCCGGCCGGCCGCGATGACCGCGAGCCGGTCGCAGAGCCGCTCCGCCTCGTCCATGAAGTGGGTCACCAGCAGAACCGTGACGCCACGGTCCCGGACCTGCCGGACCAGCTCCCACGTGTCCCGCCGGGCCTGCGGGTCGAGCCCCGTGGTCAGCTCGTCGAGGATCGCCACCGACGGGTTGCCGACCAGCGCGAGCGCGATCGACAGCCGCTGCTTCTGGCCGCCGGAGAGCTTCGCGAACACGGTGTTCCGCTTGGGGGTCAGCCCCAGCTCGTCCATCAGCTCCCGCCAGTCGGCCGGATGTGGATAGAACGAGCTGTACAGGTCCAGCGCCTCCCGCACCCTGATCCGATCCGGCAGCCGACTCTCCTGGAGTTGGACGCCCACCTTCCGGCGCACCGCCGCGCGGTCCCGGCGCGGGTCCAGCCCCAGCACCCGCACCGTCCCGGCGTCCGGGGCCCGGAGCCCCTCGATGCACTCCACGGTGGTGGTCTTGCCGGCGCCGTTGGGGCCGACGAGCCCGAAGATCTCGCCCTCCTCCACGCTCAACGACACGTCGGCGACGGCCACCTGATCGGCGTAGTGCTTACGGAGGTTCCTCACCTCGATGACTGACATGCCGAGAACGGTAGGAATTCCACCGGTCGCCGATAATGGGTCCAGCCACCCGGTGGGGGTGCACCCAGCCCCACCCCTGGTCGGTACCCTCCCCCAGTGCGGGCGGCGGTCGATGAAGCGAAGACTCGGGCCGTGACCCGCTTCGCGCTCGCCCTGCCACGTTGCGCCGCCCTGGTGGTCCTGTCCGTCGCCGGGTTCGCCTACGGGCAGCTCCTCGTGCTCGCCGCCACCCTGGTGGTCCCCTACCCGCTCGCCGTCGCCGGGCAGTTCCGGTTGACCGCGCTGGGCCGCCGACTCGCCCGGGCATGGGGTGGGGTCGACCTGCCCGACCCCGTCCGCTCTCCGCCGCCCGCGCCGCACCGGCGCGAGGACGGCTGGTACGCCCACGACGACACGCTGTACCGCTCGCCACGGGTGCCGGCGTTCCTGCTGAAGCTGGACCACTACGCGAAGGACCCGACGATGGTGCGGGAGTGGCTGTGGCTGATCCTCACCCCGGTCCTCGGCGCGGTCCCGCTCCTGGTGCCGCCCGCACTGGTCGCGTCCGGGGCGTTCCTGCTCGCCTCGCTTCCGTGGACTCCCGCGTGGTCGGTGCCGGCGGCCGTCGGCGCCGTCGTGGCCGCGTTCCTGCTCGCGCCGGCCGCGCTGCGGGCGTACGGATCGTGGGCCGGTGCGGTGCTCGGGACCGGTGAACGGCCGCGATCGGCCTTCCGCCGGTGGATCAGCCGCGCCTCGGCGACGACCTGGCGGGGAGCCGGCCTGGCCGGGCTGTCCCTCGCCGCGTTCGGCGGCCTGCTGCTCAACCTGCTCGCCGCCGCCGTGTCGTGGGGCGGGCTGCTGCCGTACACCCTGCCGGTCACGCGGTCACTGGTGGCGCTGTACCGGCGCCGCGTCGGCCGGTGGACGGGCTCCGACCTGCCCGCACCGTACCGGCCGTATCCGCCGCCGCCCAGCCCGGGCGAGGACGGCAACTACCGGGTCGGGCGGGTCCTGTACACCGACGTCGTGGCGGCCGTCCAGGGTCAGCGGCCCCGGTGGCTGCTCGGCGACCCGGCCACCTGGCGGGACCAGCTGTGGTCGCTGGGCACGGTCGTCCTGGCCCCGCTCTCGTTCGTCCCGGGGATCCTGGTCGGCTTCGGGTTCTACGGCCTGTTCTGCCAGCCCCTGACGTGGGCGGGCTGGGCGGTGCCGATCGGCCTGTCCACCGGACACTGGGTCACCCCGTTCTACCTGTGGTTCGGCATCGAGCACGTCGGCCTCGTCGCGCCGTGGTTCCCGGACTGGGCGAGCATGCCCGTCGGGCTGGTCATGACGTTGCTCGGGCTCGGCCTGGCCGGCCCAGTGATGAGGCTGCGGCTGTGGTGGGACCAGCTCCTGCTCACCCCCACGGCGGCCACCGTGCTCGCCTCGCGGGTCGCGCACCTCGCCACGACCCGGGCCGACGCCGTCGACGTGCAGGCGGCCGAGCTGCGCCGCATCGAACGTGACCTGCACGACGGCGCCCAGGCCCGGCTCATCGCCGTCGGGCTCAGCCTGGCCGCCGTCGCACAGCTCATGGAGACCGACCCGGCGCGGGCGCGACGACTGCTGGAACAGGCGCAGGAGACGTCCGCCGCCGCGCTGGCCGAGTTGCGCGACCTCGTCCGCGGCATCCATCCGCCGGTGCTGGCCGAACGCGGACTCGGCGACGCGATCCGGGCGATCGCGCTCGACACCCCGCTGCCGGTGGACGTGGACGTCGACCTGCCGGGTCGGTTCGAGGCGCCGGTGGAGTCGGCTGCCTACTTCGTCACCTGCGAGGCCCTCACCAACGCGGCCCGCTGCGCCGCCCACATCTCCGTGTCGGTGTCGCACCGCGACGGCGTGCTCCGGACGGTCGTGACGGACGACGGTCCCGGTGGGGCCGACCCGGCCAGGGGGACCGGGCTGCGCGGCATCCAACGGCGGCTCGCTACATTCGACGGTGCCATGACCCTGCACAGTCCGCCCGGTGGACCCACCGTCGTCACCATGGAGATCCCGTGCGCGTCGTCCTCGCCGAGGACCTCCACATCCTGAGGGATGGGCTGGTCCTGCTCCTCGAGAGCCACGGCTTCACCCTCGCCGAGGCAGTCGGCGACGGGCCGGCACTGCGCGCCGCCCTGGCCCGGCACCGACCCGACGTGGCCGTCGTCGACGTACGGCTGCCGCCGACCTTCACCGACGAGGGCCTGCAGGCGGCGCTGGCCGCCCGGCGCGAGATCCCCGGTCTTCCGGTGCTGGTGCTGTCCCAGCACGTCGAGCAGCTCTACGCCCGGGAACTGTTGGCCGACGGGGCAGGCGCGGTCGGCTATCTGCTCAAGGACCGTGTCCTGAACGCCGACCAGTTCATCGACGCCGTCCGCCGGGTCGCGTCGGGCGGCACCGCGATGGACCCGGAGGTGATCGCCAAGCTGCTGACGGCCGGCGGCACGGCCTCACCCCTGGCCCGCCTCACGCCGCGCGAACGCGACGTGCTGGAACTCATGGCCCAGGGGCGGTCCAACGCCGCCATCTCGCAGCGGCTGTTCCTCAGCGAGAGCGCCGTGGGCAAGCACACCGCGAGCATCTTCGACAAGCTGCGCCTCCCCCCGTCCGCCGACGACAACCGGCGCGTCCTCGCCGTCCTCACCTACCTCAACGACGCCTGACCCCGGCGGAGGCGCCATCGTCGCGCCCCGACCCGCGCGACAGCGGTGCAGCGTCGTGGAGGGTCAGCCGGTCGAGGCCCTTCTCCGTGCGGCGGGTGATGCCCGGCCCGGCGTCGATCACGCGGTCGTGACGCCCGGCGTGCCCCCCGCAGCGGTGGGGAACGGATCAGGCGGCGGGCGTCGCGCCCCCGCCGCGCACCGCGACCACGCGGCGGCGCCGGGCGAGGAGCAGCACGATTGCGCCGCCCGCCACCAGGGCGAGGCCGGTTGTCGCGACCAGTCCGGCCCGCGGCCCGGTGATCGGCAGCTCACCCCCGCCGCCACCGCCGCCACCCCCGCCGCCGTCACCGCCGGCACTGCCGCGCGCGGCCACCAGGACCGCGAAGCCGTCCCGGTTGTCGCTGTCGTCCACGTCGGCCGCCGGCACGGCGACGGCGTTCGCCGGCAGCTCGGTGCGCGGCAGGCCGGAGCGGGCATCCGTCCGCTCCGCCAGGCCCTCGACCTGCACCGTCCCGCCCGCCAACGTTCCGGGTGCCCTGCTGGAGGTCGCCACCGTCACCAGGTCGTGCAGCTCGACGGCGGAGTGGCTGCCGTCGGTCGGGTCGGTGTCCTGGCCGGCCGGTACGAGCGCGAGCGTGTCGTAGGTGCAGACGGCCGACCGCCCTTCGTCGGCGACCGCGCACTCCTTCGGCGGTCGGGTGAACTCCACCGCCTCGGGCAGGCGCAGCGTGACCCTGACGCCGCCGACCGCCTTCCGGCCCTGGTTGACGATCCGGTACCGCAGCGCGCCCGTCTCACCCGGCTGCAACGTCCCGGTGGGTTCGAGCCGGCCGTCCGCGCCGACCCGCACCGACTGCTTCACGTCCGGCGCCACCACCGACAGGTCCGCCTCGGGCTCGTCGACCACCTTGAGCGTGAACCACCTGCGGGCGCTGGTCTCCATCGGTCCGTCGCCCCAGGCCATGCCGGCCTCGACGGAGAACCTGCCTTCGTAGGGCTGGTTTCCCTGGACGTGGATGTCGATGGGAAGGTCCACCGTCTCGCCGGCTGCCGGCAGCAGCTCCGGAAGAACGCTGGACTCGATGCGGCAGTACCAACCCCAGGCGTCGCCGTCGCACTCGCCGGAGCCACCGCCCTCCGGCCACATCAGGGAGATCCTGTCCGGCCAGTCCGCCTCGCCGGGGCGGACGTAGAAGATCACCTGACTCGGCGTCCTGTCGGTCAGGTTGGTGAGTCTGAGGTGGACCCGCTTCTTCGTGACCCCCAACGGCATCGTCGTACCGGTCAGGTCGAACGTGAACCTCGGATCCGCACCCGCCGCCGGGGCCGGGCCGGCGGGGACGGCCAGCCCCGCGAGGACGAGCAGCGTCACGGCTCCGGTTCGCGGCAGCCATCGATGACCAAAACGCATGCGGATTCCTTCAGCAGAGCGGCGATCGTGGTCGGGAGCCCCATCCAAACCGCTCACCTCGACTCTCGCAACGTCCACTCGGCGAGGCACGCGGAATCCGCCAGAACTCCCCACCCGGTCACCGGCGGGGCGGCCGAACCGCCGCCCCGCCAGCACCCGCACGCCGCGTCAGTCGACCACCAGGAGACCGGAGAGGAGGACCCCGCGGGCCAGGTTGAGCACACCGTCGCAGCCCGGGAAGCCGGTGCGGATGCAGGCTCCCGCCGCCCGGCGGCCGAACAGGTACGGGGCGATGCTGTACGGCACCTCGGCGCTGACCGTCTCGCCGGTCTCGATGTGCACGAAGTCCAGCGGAACGTCGTCGGCCCGCACGTACTCCTGGAGGATGAACCCGCCCCGCTCGACGGCCCGGGTCAGCCCGTCGCGCCACGCGTCGGCGTCGGTCTCCCGGCCGATCAGCACGTCCACCCCGGCGGAGCCGTCGGCCGGCTTGGCCACCAGGTCGCGCCGGTCGGCCACCGCCCGGTCGAGCAGATCCGCCGTCAGCGACCACGTCCGCGGCACGTACCGCTGGATGAGGTCCCGGTCCGGCGGCGCCAGCGCGTCGGCGTCCTCCCAGAGCCAGGCGAAGGCCCGCTTGTTGGCGATCAGCCACGCCGCCGCCGACACCCACATCGGCACCGTCCCCGCCGCCAGCCCGGCCTCCAGGGCGTCCACCCCGGCGCTCGGGGTGACCCGGTTGGGCACGAAGAGGCGGAACACCCCGTCGACCGGGGCGCCACCGGCGACGAGCCGCTGCCGGTCGTCCAGCGTCACCTGGGAGACCGGTGCGATGACCAGCTCCAGGCCGGACGCGGCGGCCCGCTCGACCACCGGCGACAGCAGCCGGAAGAAGCGCTGCGGGTCGTCCAGGCCGGGGTACTCGGCGTCGAAGTCGATCAGCATGGCGACCCGGGCCCCGTCGGGCAGGCCGAGCCCGGCACGGATCGCGGCGAACCGCTGGTCCACGGCCGACGGGGCCGCCGACAGGCGGATCCGGTCGGTGAGGCCGCGCCGCCGGTAGACGTCGACGAAGCGGCGCACCGTGGTGTCCGCGTCGAACGCCCCGCCGAGGCTGCTGTCAATGTTGTACTCCACGAACCGGGGCACCCCGTCGCAGAGCAGCACGTCCGGGCGGAACGCGTCCAGCAGCGCCTCGGTCAGCGGCTCGGCGTCGTCCAGCAGCCGGGTCTCGCCGTCGGGCACGTTCAGCAGCCGGCGCAGCTCCCCCGCCGTGCCGGCCCGCCGCCGGCACGCCTCGAAGATGAGCTGGGCGAGGCGGTCGGAGACGGCGTTGAGCACGCCGAGCGAGGTCTCGTCCATCACCGGCGGCCGGGCCAGCCGCCACTGCTTGTTGTACGTGGCCCGCCCGTCGAAGGTGTCCCGCCAGGACTCGGCCCCGGCGGCCACCATCTCGGCGCGCACCGGCGCGGGCAGGTCGAGCCACGCCTGCGCGGCGGAGGGCCAGCGGTAGTCGGCGTCGATCACTTCAACCGTCCTTCATGACGTGTTGGATGGCGGCCAGGAGTTGCTCGCGGCTCGGCTGCACGGCCCGGTCCAGCGCCGGGGCGAACGGCAGCACCGCGCCGTCGGGGCGGGTGACCCGGCGCGGCGGCGCGACCAGCCGCACCCGCTCGACCACGGTCGCGATGATCTCCCCAGCGATACCGCAGGAGCGGTTGGAGTCGTCCACCACCACCAGCCGACCGGTGCGCGCCACGGACTCGGCGAGCCCGTCCCAGTCGAACGGGTACAGCGTGCGCGGGTCGAACACCTCCACCGACACCTGGTCGGCCACCTCCTCGGCGACGGCGAGGGCGTCGTGCACCAGGTGCCCGACCGCCACCACGGTCACGTCGTCGCCGAAGCGGCGCACCCGGCCCCGACCCAGCGGCACCGGCGCGAGCGCGGCGAGGTCGACGTCGTCGCGGACGTCGAGCGCCCCGGCCGGGGCGAAGACCACCACCGGGTCGTCGCAGCGCACCGCCGACACCAGCAGCCCGTACGCGTCGGCGGGGGTGGCCGGCACCACCGTGGTCACCCCGACGTGGGCGAAGAGGCTGTACGGGTGGTCGGAGTGCTGCCCCGCCCAGCCCGTCCGGGAGCCGGAGCCCGGCACCAGGTAGGTGACGGGCGCCGCGCACTGCCCGCCGGTCATCAGCGGGAACTTGTGCGCGTGGTTGACGATCTGCTCGAAGACCAGGAACAGCAGCGACGGGATCTGGAACTCGACCACCGGCCGCATCCCGGCCAGAGCGGCCCCCGTGGCGAAGCTGGTGAACGCCTGCTCCGACAGCGGGGTGTCGAGCACCCGCTCCGGGCCGAACCGCTTGAACAGCCCGGCCGTGACGTTCGAGGCGGCCACCCGGATGTCCTCGCCGAGCAGGAACACCGACTCGTCGCGGGCCAGTTCGTCGGCGAGGGCCCGGGTGAGCGCCTTGCGGTAGGACAGTCTGGGCATCTACCCACCTCCGGTGCGGGCGGTCAGGCCGCTGGCGTACAGGTGCGCCAGG
Organism: Micromonospora sp. NPDC047670; assembly: GCF_043204915.1. Classification (NCBI taxonomy): domain Bacteria; kingdom Bacillati; phylum Actinomycetota; class Actinomycetes; order Micromonosporales; family Micromonosporaceae; genus Micromonospora; species Micromonospora sp. NPDC047670. Next base: position 220,708 of record NZ_JBIDDA010000008.1, on the reverse strand, counting down.
GCGTCGGCCGGATCCGGCTCGGCGCCGGCGAGGGCGAACTCGACGGCCGCCGTCAGGGTGGCTTCGACCTCGGCGTCGACCTCGGCCCGCTGGTCGGGAATGAGCCGTCCGCCCTGGATGTCGACCGGGTCGCGGGCCCGGCCCCGGGCCACCTCGTCGGGCGGGCGGTAGTCGAGGCGTACCGCGTGCTCGAAGGTGTGGTGGGCGTCGAACCGGTAGGTGCGGGCCTCGATCAGCTCGGGGCCGCCGCCGGCGCGCATCCGGTCGACGGCCGCCGACGCGGCGTCGCGTACCGCCTCCGGGTCCTGGCCGTCGACGACGGCGGCCGGGATGCCGAACGCGGCGGCGCGGCCGGGGATGCTGCCGGCGACCGCGCCCGCGACGGGCATGGTGGTGGCGTAGCCGTTGTTCTCGCAGACGAACAGCACCGGCACCCGCCACAGCGCGGCCAGGTTGAACGCCTCCAGCAGCATCCCCTCGTTGACCGCGCCGTCGCCGAAGAAGCTCACCCCCACGACGTCGTCGCCGCGGCGGCGGCGCGCCCACACCGCGCCGGTGATGATCGCCCCGGACGCGCCGACGATGGCGTTGGCGCCGAGCACGCCGACACCGAAGTCGGCGGCGTGCATCGAGCCGCCCCGGCCGGCGTTGAGGCCGGTGACCCGGCCGCACAGCTCGGCGAGCATCCGCGCCGGGTCGGCGCCCTTGGCGAGCACGTGCCCGTGCCCCCGGTGGGTGCCGGCGACCACGTCACCGGCGCCCAGCGCGGCGCACACCCCGGCGGCGATCCCCTCCTGTCCCAGGTACGGGTGGATGCCGCCGACGATGTGCCCGGAGCGGACCAGCTCGATGGCCCGCTCCTCGAACCGGCGGATCAGCCGTACCGTCCGGTAGAGCCGGACCGGGTCGGCGTCGTTCACCGGTCGCGTCCCTCCTTGACGGCGGCGAGGATGTCGTCCCAGAGCTTCGCCCGGGCGGCGAGCGCGGCGTTGACGGTGTCCGCGCACTCCTGCCACCTGGTGTCGTCGTCGCCGCACAGGTCGGCGAGCATCTGCATCGCCATCGGGGTGTGCTGCTCGCCGTCGACCTCGATGTGCCGCTCCAGGTAGTCGACGAACGTGTGCAGCTTGCGGCTGCGCTCGTTGACGGCGACGACCTGGGTGAACATGTCGGGGATCAGGTCCTCCCGGCCGAAGGCGAAGGCCGCGGCCTGGCAGTGCACCGGGGTGCTCTCGATGATCCGCCAGGTGGTGGCGGCGAACGCCGCGGATGGCGCGGGCACCCCCGCGTCGACCAGCGCGTCGGCCACCGGCCGGCCCGCCCGCAGCAGGTCGACAAGCTTGTCCACGGCCGTGGTGTCGGCGCCGGCCTCCCGCATGCCCCGCACGTACAGCTCGAAGTGGCTGAGGTAGCCGTCGCCCAGTTCGTCGCTCTCCTCCACCATCACGATGTCGTTGATCAGGCGGCGGCTGCCGGTCGGCCCGGTCGGGATCCACGGCACGGTGACGCAGGTGAGCTGCCGCTGCAACGACTTCAGCAGGGACATGAAGTCCCAGACGGCGAAGACGTGGTGCTCCATGAAGGTGACCAGCGCCTCGTGGGTGTCGAGGTTGGCGTAGAGCGGGTGCCGGACCACCACGTCGCGGCGGTCGGTCACCGCCTGCTCCAGCCGCTCGATGCCCGGGTGGGTCCTACCCCAGTCGTAGCGTGACATGTCAGCCTCCCTGCGGGGCGCGGTGGCGCCAGATGACCGGGCAGTACTCGGGGTCGGCGTAGTCCGGCCGCCCGTCGGGGGTGCGGCGCACGAGCACGTCGTGGTTGTACGCGGCGAGCGTGCCGTCGGAGAGGGGGAACTCCCGCCAGGCGTTGTCGCCGTCCTGCAGGTGCAGCGAGATCGCCCGGCGCGGGCGGCCGCTGACGTTGGCGCCGCTGCCGTGGTAGGTGCGGCAGTGGTGGAAGCTCATGTGTCCCTTGGGGATCACCATCGGCACCTTGCGGATCTCGGCGCCGTTGTGGGCCGCGTTCTCGGCGAGCATCTCCTCCAACTGGTCGCGGTCGCGCTCGGCGAAGTGGCGCACCACCGTGTCGTCCGCGCCGATCTCCTTCCAGCGGTGGGAGCCGTCGACCATGGTGATGGTGCCCATCTCCTCGCCGCAGTCGTGCAACGGGATGAACGCGGTGAGCATGTTCTCCGACGACGAGGACGCCCAGTAGTGCTTGTCGAAGTGCCAGGGCACGATGTTGGACGGCTCGCCGGAGATCGGCGGCTTGTAGATCAACGTGGACTGGAAGACGCGGATCTCGGTGGCCCGCGCGAGCCGGGCCGCGACCGCGCCGATCAGCGGCTTGCGCAGGATGGCCCCCAGCCCGTCGTGCTCGTGGTGGACGTAGTCGTTGTGCCGCTGCACCGCGCCCTTCGACGGCTCCCAGTAGGCGAGCTTCGGCGGGCGCACCGGCAGGCGGCGGTCCCGCTCGCCGTCGTAGTAGCGGTCGGCGGCCGCCGTGAGGGCGTCCACCTCGTCGTCGGTGAGCAGTTTCTTCGACAGGTACCAGCCGTGCTCGGCGTAGAAGGCGACGTCCTCGTCGGACGGGAGCAGCGCCTCCTCCTCGGCGGTCAGTGTCGGCTCGAACTCGGTCGTGGTCACGCCCGCACCTCCTGCGGTGTCGCGGCCGCGACGGCGGGGATCGCCCCCGCCGCGGCCAGTTCCCGTTCCTTGGCCTCGTAGAGCGCCTTGATGTTGCCGCTGCCGAACGTCCGCGCCCCACGCCGCTCGATCAGCTCCAGGAAGAGCGTGCGGCGCACGTGCATGGACTCGGTGAAGATCTGCAGCAGCTGCCCGCCGTGGTCGCGGTCGACCAGCACACCGAGGTCGCGCAGCCGCTCCAGCGGCGCGTCCACCCGGCCGACCCGCGCCTCCAGGGCGTCGTAGTAGCTGCGGGGGGTGCCGGCGAAGCGCACCCCGCGCTCGGCGAGCGCGCCGACGGCGGTGACGATGTCGTCGGTGCGCAGCCCGAGGTGCTGCACCCCGGCGCCGGCGTGCTGGTCGAGGAAGGCGTCGATCTGCCCCGGCCGGCGGCTGCGGTCCGGCTCCAGCAGCACCAGGGTGACCAGCCCCGAGGGGCTCTGCACCACCTTGGAGTTCATCGCCTGCCCGGCGACCTCGATGTGCTCCTCGAAGATCTCCGCGAACCCGAACACCTCCCGGTAGTGCCGGACGGTCTCGTCGAGCTGGCCCGGCGGCACGCAGACCGCCAGGTGGTCGATCTCGGCGAGCAGCTTGTCGTCGCTGCCGCCGGCCGGGGGCGTCATCTCGACCGCCCCGGGCAGGAAGTCGCCCCGGTCGCCGCGCCGGGACACCAGGCGGTGCAGCACGTCGCCGAAGCCGCCCACCTCGGCGGTCACCACCTCCGCGTCCGCGCCGGTGTGGGTGGTCGGTGGCGTCACCCCCGCCGCCCCGCGGCGCACCAGTTCGGCGTACGCGGCGGCGGCGTCGTCGACCTCCAGCGCGACCACGGCGATGCCGTCGCCGTGCCGCTGCACGTACCGGGACGCGGGATGCTCGGCGGTGAGCCCGGAGGTCAGCACCATCCGGATGTCGGCGTGGCGCAGCAGCAGCGACCGCTGGTCGGCCAGCCCGGTCTCGGGCCCGCCCTGGCCGCAGAGGTGGAAGCCGACCGCCCGGCCGAAGTAGAAGGCCGCCTGCCGGGCGTCCCCCACGTAGAGTTCGATGTGGTCTATTCCACGGATGTCCATGTCCTCAGCCCTTTCCACGGGTCCCCCGTGGTCTGCCGCCCGGGCGCGCACCGCCCGGGGTGGAGCGTGTCTCAGGCCCTCGGCCGCGCTGCCCGTGCGAGCAGCAGGCTCACGTTCTGGCCGCCGAAGCCGAAGGAGTTGGTCATTGCGTATCCGGCCCGTGTCTCCCGCGGCTCCTTGCGGATGTGGTCCGCCGGGCAGGCCGGGTCCGGGTCGTCGAGGTTGTGCGTCGGCGGGAGCAGGCCCCGGCCGAGCGCCAGCGCGGTGGCCGCCGTCTCCAGCACCCCGGAGGCGCCGAGCAGGTGGCCGGTGAGCGCCTTGGTGGAGCTGACCGGCACGCCGCCGATGCCGAACACCTCGGCCAGGGCGGTGGTCTCGGCGATGTCGCCGAGCTTCGTGCCGGTGCCGTGCGCGTTGACGTAGCCGACCCGGGCGGCGGGCACGCCGCCGCTGGCCAGCGCGCGCCGCATGCACTCCGCCGCGCCGGCGCCGTCGGGGCGCGGGGCGGTCGGGTGGTACGCGTCGGTGGTCGCCCCGTACCCGGCGACCTCGGCGTAGCCGGTGACGCCGCGGGCGGCGGCGTGCTCGGCGCGTTCGAGCACCAGCAGGGCCGCGCCCTCGGCGAGGACGAACCCGTTGCGGCGGGCGTCGAACGGCCGGCTCGCCGCCGTCGGGTCGTCCCAGCCCCTCGCCAGCGCCCGGGCGTTGCCGAAGGTGTCGGCGAACGTCGGGAACAGCGGCGCCTCGCTGGCCCCGCAGAGCACCACGTCGGCCTCCCCGGCCCGGATCAGCCGGACCGCGTCGGCCACCGACTGGGCCCCGGAGGCGCAGGCGGTGCCGACCGAGGAGGTGTAGCCGCGGATGCCGTGCCGGATGGCGATCCGCGCCGCCGGCATGTTCGGCAGGATGCCGGTGAGCAGGTACGGGCTGACCGCCGCGCGGCCCCGCTCGGCCCGTGCCAGCACCTGCGCCTCCAGGGTGGCCATCCCGCCGACCCCGCCGACGATGACCCCGATCCGGCCCGGGTCCACGTCCCGGCCCACCTCGATGCCGGCGTCGGCGAGCGCGTCGGCGGCGGTGAGCAGGGCGAGCACCACGATCCGGTCCAGCACCCGGGTCTCCGGCCCGGAGGCGACGGTGCGCGGGTCGATCTCCGGGAGCAGGCCGGCGACCTCCAGCGACTGCGCGGCGGGGTGCCCGGCCGGTGGCCGGCTCAGCCCGGACCGCCCCGCGCAGAGCGCGTCGAACGTCGCCTCGACGCCCCGCCCGACGGGCGTGAACAGCCCCATCCCGGTGATGACGGCGGTCACGACGGCGACTCGGTGAGATAGCGCTCCCGCAGGGCGACCTTGCGTACCTTGCCGGTGACGGTGACCGGGATGTCGGCGGGGCGGACCGGCACCACCCGGCGCAGGGTCGCCCCCACGTCCTCCCCGAGCGCCGCCCGGACCCGCTCGGTGCGGTCCTCGGCGGCGTCGGCGCCGGCGGCGAGTTCCAGCAGCACGTCGGTGACCACCCGGCCGGCCTCGGCGACGATCACCACGGTGCAGTCGGTGACGTCCGGGCAGGCGGCGAGGATCCGCTCCTCCGACAGGGCGGTGTAGAACCGCCGGCCGTCGCCCGCGTCGACGGAGTCGACGGCCCGGTCCATGTGGTAGTAGCGGCCCTGCGCGTCGGCGTACACCAGGTCCCCGGTCAGGTACCAGCCGCGCTGGCGGAACCGGTGGGTGGTGACCGAGTCGTTCCAGTAGCCCCGGAACAGCGAGGGCGAGTCGATGCCCAGCCAGCCCACCTCGCCGGTCGGCACCGGCTCGCCCTCGGCGTCGAGCACCGCGACGCGGGCGAACTGGTAGGGGCGGCCGATGCAGCGGCCGTACCGGTCGGTGTCGGCGCGGTGGGTGATGTGGAACATCGAGTGCCCCATCTCGCTGGAGCCCAGCCCGTCGATGAAGACCGAGCCGGGCACCCGCACCACGCCGTCGCGGGTGACGGTGTCGCGGGAGCCGACCGCGACCAGCCGGCGCACGTGCGGCTCGTGCGAGCAGTCGCCGGTGTTGAACCACAGCGACACCGAGTCCAGGTCGTACGCGGACAGGTCGAAGCGGGCCAGTTCCGCCCAGGTCACGGAGAAGCCGAACACCCCGTCGGGGCGCCAGCGCTGGATCGCGTCCAGCACCCGCTCGCCGCCCTGCTCGGACAGCAGGAACATCTCCGCGGAGTTGCCGAGGGCCTGGTTGACCATGAGCACGGTGGCGGTGTGCGGGGCGGGCAGCGCGTTGAGGATGCGGCGGGTGCCCTGCGCCTGCGGCATGGTGAGCAGGTGCCGGGTGGCGGCGAAGAGGCTCGCGTGCGAGTGCAGCACCGCCTTGGGCACGCCGGTGGTGCCGGAGGTGTGGGTGATGACGACCGGGTCGTCGGCGTGGTGCCGGTAGTGCGCCGGCGCGGCGGCCGGGTCGCCCGTGCCCGCCTCGGCGGGGGTGCCGATCACCGGCGCGCCGAGGTCGTGCCCGGCCAGCAGCGCGGTGTGCGCGTCGTCGGCGAGCACCCCGACGCCGCGCAGCCGGCGGATGTACTCGGCGGCGATCTCCGGGCGCAGCCTGCCGTTCATCAGCGCGGGGACCGCGCCGAGGCGGGTCAGCGCGAGGAAGCTGAGCACCATGTCGGCGGCGGCGGTGGCCCAGACGGCGACCGGGTCGCGCGGCTTGACGCCGCGCTCGTGCAGCCACGCCGCGCGGGCGGCGACCCGCTCGTCGAGCCGGCCCAGCGTGAGCGGCCGCTCGGGCGGGTGGCCGTCCACGGCGGTGTCGAAGGTGAGCCCCGGCCCGTCCGGGTCGGCGCCGTGCGCCAGCACCCGGGCCAGCACGTTGCCGGCGCCGATCCGCTCGTCGGCGGCCAGCACTCCCCGTAGTCCCCTGCTCCTCATGGTGTGTCTCCTCCCCCCAGCAGCACCGCGACGGCCCGGGCGCCGGTCGCGCCGTCGGCGCCCGGCTCCCGTGCACCGCCGTCGTCCGGCGCCTGTTCGATCAGGACCAGCAACGCCTCGTCGGCGTCGCCGTCGTGCAGCAGCAGGTCGACCTCCGCGATTCCCTCGTCGCGCGGGTCGCCCGTCGGCGCGAGGCAGACCACCGGCCCGCCCAGCCCCCAGCGGGCGGCCACGTGCCCGGCCACGCTGTTGGGCACCGACTGGAAGAAGAACAGCGGGCCGGGCCGGCCGCCGGCGGCGACCGTCGCCCGCACGTGCGCCGCGCTGGCCCGGTCCCCGGCCGCGCTGACCAGCACGACGGCGGTGCGCTGCCCGGCGGGTGCCGGCCGCTCGCCGTACGCCCGGCTCAGGCAGCGCTCGGCGACCGCCGCGACCAGCGGCGGGAAGCTGGAGTGCACGAACCCGGGCACGGGCGGCGGCGCGGCGTCGCCCGGTTCGGGCCAGGCCGCCTCGGCCAGCACGGTGCGGCCAGCGGCGGCGGGCGCCACCGCGTCGCGGCCCGCGTGCGGGCCGTCGAGCCCGCTCATGCCGCACCCACCAGCAGTGCGGTGTTCGCGCCGCCGAAGGCGGCGTTGAGGCTCAGCGCGTACCCGGTGGCGGCCGGCCGGGGCGCGTCGCGGATGACGTCGAGCGGGCAGGCCGGGTCGGGGCCGAGCCAGCCGGCGTTGACGGGCAGCTTCCCGTGCCGCAGGGCGAGCACGGTGACCACCAGTTCCAGCAGGCCGGACGCCTCCAGGGCGTGCCCGTGCAGCGCCTTGGTGGAGCTGACCGGGGTCCGCCGCGCCGCCGCGCCGAGCGCGGCGCCCAGCGCCGCCGCCTCGGAGGCGTCGCTGTAGCCGGTGCCGGTGGCGTTGGCGTTGACGTACCCGATCGCCTCCGGCGCGAGGCCGGCCCGGCGCAGCGCCGCGGTGACCGCGCGGGCCAGGCCGCGACCGCCGGGTTCGGGCTGGCAGGGGTGGAACGCGTCCCCGGCGCGGCCCCAGCCGAGCAGGTCGGCGACCGGCGTCCGGGCGACGGCCGCGGATTCGAGCACCACCGCGGCGATCCCGTCGCCGAGCAGCAGCCCGGTGCGCCCGGCGCTGAAGGGGCGCACCGCGCCGTCGGTGGCGAGGGCACGGCCGGCGTCGAACAGCGCGTACTGGTCGGGCTCGACGAGGTAGCCGGCGGCGACCACCGCCCGGTCGACGTCGCCGCGGCGGATCAGCGTGGCGGCGTCGGCCACCGCGCTGCTCGCCGAGACGCAGGCGGTGGTGTACGCCCGGGTCGGGCCGGTCAGCCCGGTCCGGGCGGCCAGGGCCGTGGTGAGCGCCGGCACGCCGGCACCGCCGTGCACGGCCAGCAGCAGGGCGGTGCCCGCCCGGCGGCCGGCGTCGAGCCCGGCGGCCCGGCAGGCGGCGTCGACGGCCTCGGCCAGCTCGTCGGCCAGGTCGCCGACGTCGGGCAGGGTGGCGGCGGCGTCGACCCGGCGCGGCGCCGTGTCGAAGCGGTCCACCGGCCGGAACGCGGGCGTCCCGGCCAGCACGCCGGCGAGCTGCGCGTCGGCGCCCCTGCCGAGCGCGCTGGTCGCGTGGACGCCGGTGAGCTGGACGGCCACCGGCTCAGCCATCGGCGGCGGCGGTCAGGGAGGTCCGGAAGACCGCCAGGGCGTCGTCGACGGTGCGGATCCCGGCGAGCTGGTCGTCGGTGAGGTCGAGCTGCCGCCCGTAGCGCTGCTCCACCAGGTGGACCAGCCAGGCCAGCTCCATCGAGCCGATCCGGTCGCCGACCTCGGCGGCCGGCTTCTCCGTGAGTTCGGCGAGCATCGTCACCAGGTCAGCTCGCCCCAGGTCGGGCTGACCGGCCATCAGGAGTTGTCGCTCGTCGCCCCGGCGACCCGGTCGGCGATCATCGTGGTGAACTCGCCGACCGTCATCAGGGCCAGCTTTTCCGACTCGTCGTCGGCGAACTTCAGGCCGTAGCGGTCCTCCACCCGCACGGCCAGGTCGGCGAGGGCCAACGACTCCAGGTCCACCCCGGACGGCCCGAGGGTGGTGTCGTCGTCGATGTCCTCGACGTCGTAGTTCATGTCCTCGAGCTGCTCGACGACGAAGGCGCGGATCTCGGCTCGCATGGTTAACCTCTTTCCGTGAGCCAGTTACCGGTGCCCGGTCGGGACACCGTGTACGTGTGGTTCGGCCGGGAGAGCGGCGGTCGGCCGGCCCCGGCCGGGCGGCTGCTGCGGCGGGCGGGTGCCACGCTGCTCGGCCGCGCGCAGGCGCAGATCGTGGTGGGGCACGGCCCGCACGGGCGGCCCGTCGTCGCCGCGTCCGGGGTGGAGGCCCGGCGGGAGCTGCCGGTCAGCGTGAGCCGCGCCGGCGGGGTGGTCGTGGTGGCCGCCCGCCCGGGCGGCCCGGTCGGGGTCGACGTGGAGTGGTTGCGCCCGCTGCCCGCCGTGGCGCTGGCCCGCCGCTGGTACGCCCCGGCCGAGGCGGCCTGGCTGGCCGGGCGGCCCGCCGACGACCGGGCGGCGGACTTCCTGCGGCTGTGGACCGCGAAGGAGGCCGTGGGCAAGGCGCTCGGGGTGGGGCTGCGCGACGGTGGCCTGCGCCGGCCGATGCCGGAGTCCGGTGGGCCCGGCGGCGACGGGCCGCTGCGGCCGGTGCCCGGCGGTGCGGGCCTGCGCGTCGGGCACCCGCCCGTGGGCGGGGGCCTGGTCCTGGCGGTCGCGGTGCTCGCCGCCGACGCGCCGCCGGTCGAGGTGGTCGTGGTCGAGGGGGAGATCGGGGCGGCGCAGCGGACCGGTCACGTGGCCGCCGTCCGCAGCGCGTCGACCGAGCGGACCAGCTTGCCGGTCGTGGTGCGGGGCAGCTGATCCAGCAGGTGCAGGGTGCGCGGCCGCTTGTAGCCGGCCAGCCGCTCGGCGAGCAGCTTGTCCAGCACCTCCTCCGACAGCGGCCCGTCCGGCTGCACGTACGCGGTGATGCCGCTGTCCCAGACGACCACGGCGGCGGCGACGCCGGGCAGTTCGGCGACGGTCGTCTCCACCTCGGTGAGGTCGACCTTCAGGCCGCCGACGGAGACCTGCGAGTCGAGCCGCCCGCGCACGGTGACCAGCCCGGTGTCCGCGTCGACGGTGCCGGCGTCGCGGGTGTGCAGCCAACCGTCGGCCCAACGGGTCGGGTCGCTGAGTCCCACGTACGGCGAGGCGGGGCAGCGGACCCGCAGCTCGCCGTCGACCTCGCGGACCTCGATGCCGGGGGCGGGGGCGATCGCCGGGCGGTGCCGCCCGTGCAGGTCGGTGCCGATGACGCCGACCTCGGTCATCCCGTACATGTTGCCCAGCGGCACGCCGTGGCGGTCGGTGAAGGCGCGGGCCACGGCGGCCGGGACCAGCTCGCCGCCGGTGGTCATCCGCTTGAACTGCGGCAGCGGGCCGGCGGGCCGGGTGGAGGCGAGCAGTCCGATGTGGAACGGCACGCCGAGGACGGTGGCCGGTGAGTCGCCGGCGGCGATCGCGGCCAGCACGGCGTCGCCGCTGAGCCGCTGCGGCGGCACCAGTTCCACCCCGGCGTGCAGGCCGTAGAGCAGACCGCCGACCAGGCCGAGCACGTGCACCATCGAGGGCAGCAGGATGATCCGCTCGCCGGGCAGCGCCACCCCGTCGATGCGGGTGTAGCGGTGCACCTCGGCGACGAGGTCGGCGGCGGTGCGGCCGATCACCTTGGACGGCCCGGTGGAGCCGGAGCTGAGCTGGATCACGGCGTGCCCGCTGACCGCGGGGCGGTCGGCGTACGTGGTGACGCCCTCGGTGACGTCGACGAAGATCCGCAGCGCCCCGCCGCCGGTGCGCACCGGCGCCACCACCACCTGGGGGGTGAGCCGCCGCAGGGCCCGCGCCACCTCGTGGTCGGTGAGCCGGTGGTCGAGCAGGACGGCCTGCGCGCCGCTGCGCCAGGTCGCCAGCAGGTTCACCACGTACGCCAGCGACGGCGGCATCCGCAGCGCCGCGGCGCCTGCGGGACGCAGTCCGGCGGCGTGCAGCCGGGCCTGCGCGTCGATCACCAGCCGGCGCAGGGTGCCCCGGTCGACCGGTTCGGGCAGTCGGAGACAAATGTCGGTCGGACGGCCTGCGAGCAGAACTTCGTCAACCCATCCGGGGTCTTCCGCCGCAGGATTTCCTGTCGTCACTGACGTTCACCGCCCAGCCTCAAAGAGGGCAAATCTGCCCAGAAAGTGCGTCCATCGGGGTGCTGCGGGGAACCTTACGACGCCATCCGGATTCATCACCAGATGCAAATGGCTAGATCAGAAAGAGCGGCCGGCCGGATTGCCGGCAGCCGCTTCGGCGGGCAGGATCGGGCGGGTAGGCCGGCTCTGGGTAACCGCCGGATGACACCTCGTGCGTACGGTCGGCATCGTCCCCCGGACGGCCGATGGCGCGTCCACAGCGGAGCGTGCGGGGTGACAATCCCGGCCGGGAGCGACGGATGCGACGGTTCGGGCGGCACCACGCCACCGCCCGTCCACACCGGACCGGGCGGGGCCGGCGCGCGCCCGCACGGGCCGGCCGCGCGGGTGGCGCACGGCGCGGGCGGGCGGGAACGGGCCGTCGGGCCGGTGCGCGGCACCCGCACGCGACGCGCGCCGCGGCTGGGCACGGCGACGCCGCCGGCGCCCGACGGGCACCGGCGGCGCGACACCCCCGGGTCAGGCCGGGGCCGGCGTGGGGGTCTGGGCGTGGATCAGGAAGCGCAACGACCGGGCGTCGGTGAAGCACTCCCGCATCGGCCGGACCAGCTCCCGGTGCTCCGGGCTGCGCTCCCACGCCTCGAAGTCGGCCAGGCTCGCCCACTCGCTGGTGATCAGCCACTGCTCCGGATCGGCCGACGAGCGGCAGACCTGGTCGACCAGGTGCCCCGGCACGCCACCGGCGACCAGGTGCCGGATCTGCTCGTACGCGGCGAGGAACGCCTCCGTGCGCGGCGCCGGCACCCGCACCAGGAAGACCACCCGCGCCCGCTGCCCGCTCATGCCGCCTCCTCGCTGCGCCCGTTCATGTGGCTCCTCGCTGCGCCCGCTCACGTCGTCGCTCCCCTCGCCGGCGCGGCCCCCCGCAACACCAGCGCGCTGTTGAACCCGTCGAAGCCCCGGGCGCAGACCATGGCCAGCCGGCTGCGCGGGCGCCGGTGCTCCCGCAGGAAGTCCAGCTCGCAGCCGTCGGCCACCTCGTCCGGGCCCGCGGAGGCGGGCAGCGTGTCGTGCCCGAAGGCGAGCAGCGCGGTGGCCACGTCCAGCGCCGAGCCGCCCTGGTGCGCGCGGCCGGTCAGCGGCTTCTGCGTCGTCACCGGGGGCGGCCGGTCGCCGAAGACCGCGCGCAGCGCCTCGGCCTCGCTGCGGTCGTAGCGGGGCACGCCGAGCGCGTCGGGCAGCACCACGTCGACCGCCTCCGCCCCGACGCCGGCCCGGTCCAGGGCCAGCCGCATCGCCCGCGCGTACTGCACGGGGTCGCCGGCGCTGTCCGCCGTGGTGTGCGCGCCGTCGTGGGTGGCGCCCCAGCCGGTCACCTCGCCGTGCACGCGGGCGCCCCGGGCCAGCGCGTGGCCCAGCTCCTCCACCACGAAGACCGCGCCGCCCTCGGCGGGCAGGTAGCCGCTGGCGGCGACGTCGAACGGCCGGTAGGCCCGCTCCGGGTCGGCCACGTCGCTGAGCAGCCCGGAACGCAGCTGACAGGCCAGGGCGTACGGGCTCAGCGGGCACTCCGTCGCCCCGGCGATCACCACCGGGGTGCCCCGGCGCACCGCCCGCGCCGCGTGCGCCAGGCTGTCCAGCCCGCCGGCCGCCTCGGCGACCAGCACGCCGCAGGGCCCCTTGAACTGGTGGTGGATGGAGAGCTGCCCGACGCTGGCCGCGTAGAACCACGCGATCGACTGGTACGCCCCGACCGTGCGGGTCGGCCCGCCCCACAGCCGTTGCAGCTCCCGCTGCCCGAACAGGTTCCCGCCCGACGAGCTGGCCAGCGCCACCGCGTACCCGTACGGGTCGGGGGCCCGCTCGGGCAGGCCGGCGTCGGCCAGCGCCAACCGGGTCGCGGCGAACCCGAGGTGCGTCCACCGGTCGGTCTGCACCAGCCGCCGGGTGTCGGCGTACGCGGCGGCGTCGAAGCCGGGCACCTCCCCGCCGTGCCGCGTCGGATATCCGGCGGGGTCGAACAGCGTGATCGGTCCGGTGCGGCGGGTGCCGGCCAGCACCGTCCGCCAGTGCGCGTCCGCGCCGATCCCGCTGGGCGCGACCACCCCGATGCCGGTCACCACCGCCCGGGCGGTCACGGCAGCACCGCCCCGGACAGCCGGCGGAACACCATCGCCGACTGGAAACCGCCGAACCCGCTGCCGACCGACAGCGCCACGTCCACCGGCAGCTCCCGCGCCTCGTTCGGCACGTAGTCCAGGTCGCACTCCGGGTCGCGGGTGGCCCAGTTGGCCGTCGGCGGCACCACGCCGAACTCGACGGCCAGGGCGCACGCGGCCATCTCGATCGCGCCGATCGCGCCCAGCGAGTGCCCGACCATCGACTTGATCGAGCTGATCGGCACCCGGTACGCGGCCTGCCCGAGGGCCCGCTTGAACGCCGCCGTCTCGTGCCGGTCGTTCTGCCGGGTGCCCGAACCGTGCGCGCTGATGTAGGAGACCTGCTCGGGGGCGATCCGGCCCTGCCTCAGCGCGGCCGAGATGGCCAGCCCCATCTCCAGCCCGTCGGGGCGCAGCCCGGTCATGTGGTAGCCGTTGCTGCGGCTGGCGTAGCCGGCGACCTCGCAGTAGACGTGGGCCCCGCGCCGCCGGGCGTGCCCGGCCTCCTCCAGCACCAGCACCGCCGCGCCCTCGGCGAGGACGAAGCCGTGCCGGTCGGCGTCGAAGGGGCGCGAGGCGTGCGCCGGGTCGTCGTTGTCCGGGCTGGTCGCCTTGATCGCGTCGAAGGAGGCGACGGTCACCGGCGAGATCGGCGAGTCGGCCGCCCCGGCCAGCACGACGTCGGCCTCGCCGTCGGCGATGAGCTGGTGGGCGTACCCGATGGCGTCGATGCCGGAGGTACAGCCGGTGGAGACCACCTGGGCCGGGCCGTGCAGCCCGTAGCGGCACGCCACGTCGGCGGCCAGGCTGCTGGGCACCAGCGCCTGGTAGAGGTAGGGGCCGCCGCGTGCCGCGTCGACCAGCCACCGCCGGCCCGTGTCGCTGACCGTCACGTACTCCTGCTCCAGGGCCATGGTGCCGCCGACGGCGGTGCCGAGCACCACCCCGGCGCGGTCCCGCTCGGCGTCGGTGAGCTCCAGCCCGGCGTCGGCGACCGCCTCGGCCGAGCAGGCGAGCGCGAACTGCACGTACCGGTCGGCGCGCCGCCGCTCGGCCTCGCTGAGGCCGGCGGCGACCGGGTCGAAGTCGCACTCGGCGGCGATCTGCGACCGGAACGCCGACGGGTCGAAGAAGGTGATCCGCCGCGTCGCCGTCCGCCCCTCGGTGACGGCCTTCCAGAACCGGTCCCGGCTGGCGCCGCCGGGGGCGACCACCCCGACGCCGGTCACCACCGTGCGGCGCCCCGTCACGATCCGCCCCGCTGCTCGACCAGCTCGGTGTCGACGTGGCCGAGTTCCGGGCGGGGAGCCAGCGGCCCCAGGTGGAAGACCACCTCGGCCGGCTCGTCGCCGGTGTTGCGCAGCCGGTGCCGCACGTAACGCGGCACGAACAGGGCCTCCCCGGCCGCCAGCGGCACCGGCTCGTCGTCGAGGTCGACGGTGATCGCGCCCCGGGCCACGTACAGGAACTCCTCGCTGTAGGGGTGGTAGTGCTCGGCGATGCGCTCCCCCGGCAGCAGCGCCGCCACCCCCAGGAAACCGGAGGTGCTGCCCACGGTCTTCGGGCCGAGCAGCACCCGCAGCTCGCCGCCGCGGCGGCGGTCCGGCGCCACGTCGGCGGCGGCGACCAACCGCAGGGCCTGCTCACTCATCGTCGGCTCCCGTCGCCTCGTCGGCGGGCGTGGCGGCGGGCCCCCGGGCGGCCGCGCCGGCCCGCGCGAGCCCTTCGATCCTGTCCCTGATCACGGCGAGCTGCACGGCGCTGTTGGTGTTGATCCGCTCGGTCATGCCGGCGTTGTCCACCGGCGCGGTCGGCTTCATCGCGAAGTCCTGCACCCACGTCATCCGCGTACCGCCGGGCTCCTCCGCGTAGCGCCAGTGGATGTGCATGTACTCGAACGGCCCGGTCTCCACCCGCCGGGCGCGGACCTCCCGGGTGGCCGGGTCGGCGGTGCGCTCGCTGACCCAGCTCCACGCCACCCCGTTCTCGTCGGGGTGCATGGTGAGCCGGAACCGCACGGTGTCGCCGTCGCGGTGCAGGATCTCCGCCCGGGCGTACTCGGTGAACAGCTCGGGCCAGCCGGCGACGTCGTTGGTGACGTCCCAGACCAGCGGCAGCGGCGCGGCGATGAGCACGCTGTTCTCGGTGTGCCCGGGCGGGTCGGCGCGGCGGGCGACCAGCTCGGCCACGCCGGCGATGCTGAGCTGCCCCGCCTGCTCGGGGATCTGCACCTGCCACCGGTCGGCGACCACGGCGGACAGTTCGAGCAGCGCCAGCGAGTCCATGCCGAGTTCCTCCAGGGACGCGGCCGGGGCGCGGGCGGCCGCGTCGGCGTCCAACCCGCAGTTGGTTACCAGGATGTCGGTGATCTCGGCGGTCAGCGGACGGCCATGGGTGACGGTCAACAGAGCCTCCTGTGGTGTGCGTCGGACGGACCGGCGAGCAGCTGGTCGACCAGGCCGGTGGAGTAGCGGCCCTTGCGGAACCCGGCGTCGTCGAGCACCCGCCGGACGAACGGGATGGTGGTGCGGACCCCGGACCCGGCGATGTCGAACTCGTCGAGGGCCCGTTCCAGCCGGTTGAGCGCCAACTCCCGGTCGGGCGCCCAGACCGCCACCTTGGCCAGCAGGGAGTCGTAGTGCGGGCCGAAGACGTAACCGGCGTGGCCGTGCGTGTCGACCCGGGTGAACGGGCCACCGGGCGGCACGAAACGGTCCAGCCGTCCGGGCGTCGGGGCGAAACCGCGGTCCGGGTCCTCCACGTTGACCCGGCACTCGATGGCCACCCCGTGCGGGCGGACGTCGGACTGCCGCAGGCGCAACGGCACCCCGGCGGCGATGTGCAGCTGCTCGTGCACCAGGTCGATCCCCGTGACCATCTCGGTGACGGGGTGCTCGACCTGGATCCGGCAGTTGATCTCCAGGAAGTGGAACCGCTCGTCCGGGTCGACCAGGAACTCCACCGTGCCGGCCCCCGTGAAGCCGGCGGACAGCGCGCCGCGCAGGGCGCACTCCGCGATGGCCTCCAGCGTGCCGGCCGACAACGCGGGGGCGGGCGCCTCCTCCACCAGCTTCTGGTGCCGGCGCTGCACCGAACAGTCCCGCGTGCCCAGGTGCACGCCGTTGCCGTGCGAGTCGCACAGCAGTTGCACCTCGACGTGCCGGGCGCCGGTCAGGTACCGCTCCACGTACACCCGGTCGTCGCCGAAGGCGACCTGCGCCGCGGCCCGCGTCCGCGCGTACGCCCGGGGCAGCTCGGCCGGACCGGCCACCACCGTCATGCCCCGGCCCCCGCCGCCGGCCGCCGCCTTGACGATCACCGGATAGCCCACCTCGGCGGCCACCTCCGACGCCGCCGTGGCGGTGGGCACCGGCGCGACGCTGCCCGGCGGCAGCGGCAGCCCCGCCCGGCGCATCAACGCCCGCGCCGAGGACTTGTCCGCCAACGCGGACATCACCTGCGGCGGCGGACCGATGAAGACCAGCCCGTTCTCGGCGCAGATCTCGGCGAAGTCGGCGTCCTCCGAGAGGAACCCGTAGCCGGGGTGCACCGCCTGCGCGCCCACCTGCCGGGCCGCCTCCACGATCGCGGCGGCGTTGAGGTAGCTGCGCCGGCTGGCCGGCGGTCCGATCCGCACCGCCTGGTCGGCCAGGCGTACCGCGGCGGAGTCCGCGTCGGCCGTGGAGTAGACCACCGCCGTACGCACCCCCAGCTCGCGACAGGCACGCAGCACCCGCAGGGCGATCTCACCCCGGTTGGCGATCAGCACCTTCTCGAACATCACCCACCACCTCAGGCCGGATCCAGCGCGAGCAGCGGCTGGTCGTACTCGACCGGCTGGCCGTCGGCGGCGATGACCTCGGCGACCCGGCCACCCCGCTCGGCGGTCACCTCGTTCATCAGCTTCATCGCCTCGACGATGCCGATGACCTGCCCGGGGCGCACCAGGTCACCGACGGCGACGAAGGGCGCGGCGCCCGGCTCCGGCGCCCGGTAGAACGTGCCGACGATGGGCGAGCACACCGCGTACCGGCCCGCGTCGTCCCCGGCCGGCGGGGGCGCGGGCCGCGCCGCGACCGGCCCGCCCCCGGGCGGGGCGTCCACCGGCGCGCCGCCGTGCCACTCCACCTCCAGCACCGTGTCGCCGCTGCGCAGCCGCACCCGGCGGACCGGGCCGGCCAGCTCGGCGACGAGGTCCCGGGCGTGCCGCCGCAGCCCGGCCAGCACCGCGTCCACGCCGGACGCCGACTCCACGCCGGCCGGCACGGTGTCGACCGGGGCGCCGCCCGCGCTCACCGGGCACCCGCCCGCGCGCCGAGGCGGGCCGCGCCGAAGCGGCGGAAACGCTGCCGCCGGCGCCGCACCAGCGTGGCGGCCGGCACGTCGAGCAGCGGCAGCAGGTGCGCCAGCACCGCCGCCCGCAACGCCCGCGCAGCCGCCTCCGGATCCTGGTGCGCGGCCGGGGCCGGCTCGGGCACGACGTCGTCGACCACCCCCAGGCGGCACAGATCGGGCGCGGTCAGCCGCAACGCGCGGGCCGCCTCTGGCGCCGCCCCCCGGTCCGGCCACAGGATGGCCGCGCAGCCCTCGGGACTGATCACCGAATACACGGCGTGCTGGAGCATCAACACCCGGTCGGCCACGGCGAGGGCCAACGCGCCGCCGCTGCCCCCCTCCCCGGTGATCACCGCGACGACGGGGGTGGGCAGCACGGTCAGGGCGAGGATGTTCTCCGCGATGGCCGCCGCCTGCCCCTGCTCCTCGGCGCTCACGCCGGGATCCGCCCCGGGCGTGTCCACCAGGGTGACCACCGGCAGACCGAGACGGGCGGCGAGCCGCATCAGCCGCAACGCCTTGCGGTGCCCGGCCGGGCTGGCCATGCCGAAGTTGCGCGAAACCAGCTCGGCGGTGGTGTGACCCTTCTGGTGACCGATCACCATCACGGGCCGGCCGTCGAGGCGGGCCAGCCCGCCGACCACGGCGGGACAGTCCGCGCCGAGGCGGTCGCCGTGCAGCTCGACGAAGCCGTCGAACGCCGTCTCCAGATAGTCCAGCGTGGTCGGCCGGCCCGGGTGCCTCGCCAGCCGCACCGTCTCCCAGGCGTCGCCGCCCGGCCCCGTCACGGCAGCGGCCCCACCGGCCGGCCGCGCCACGACCGGCGACGGCTCCTGCCGGGGTACGCCCGGACGCGCCGCCCGCCGGCCCCCCGCGCGCGCCGCGGCCAGCAGCGCCGCCAGCCGCCCCCGCAGGGCGTGCCGGGGCACCACCATGTCGACCTGCCCGTGCCGCAGCAGGAAGTCGGCGGTCTGGAAGCCCTCCGGCAGCGCCCGCCCGGTGACCTGACGGATCACCCGGGGACCGGCGAAGCCCATCCGCGCGCCCTTCTCGGCGAGCACCACGTCGGTGTTCGTGGCGAACGAGGCGGCCACGCCCCCGTACGTCGGGTCGGTGAGCACGCTGACGGTGAGCAGCCCCGCCTCCCGCAGCGCGGCGATCGCCTGGCTCACCGTGGCCATCTGCATCAGCGACAGGGCGCCCTCCTGCATCCGCGCCCCACCCGAGGCGGTGACCAGGACCAGCGCGATCCCGTCCTCCAACGCCCGCTCGGCGGCCCGGGTGATCAGCTCCCCCACGGCGCAGCCCAGGCTGCCGCCGAGGAACCGGAAGTCCATCACCGCGAGCGCGCACGGGTGCCCGCCGACGGTGGCGGTGCCGCAGACCACCGCCTCGGCCAGCCCGGTGCCGGCCCGGGCGGCGCTGAGCCGGTGCGGATACGGCAGCAGGTCCACGAAACCGATCGGGTCGACCTCCGCCGGCCGATCCGCCAGGGCGGCGAACGACCCCGCGTCGACGAGCTGGAGCAGCCGCTCGGGCGCGTCCAGGCGGGCGTGCGTCCCGCACTCGGGACAGACGTCGAGGTTGCGGCGCAGCCGCTTGCGGTACAGCAGGGTGGCGCATCCGCCGCAGCGGGACCAGAGCTGCCCCTCGCGGGGCGCGGTGGCGGTCACGACGGCCGCCCGGCGGGCGCGGCGTCGAAGCGGTAGAAGCAGCGGGCCATCGCGTCGCGCGGCTCCCGCCACGTCGGCAGGTACGGCGACACGTACGGCCGCAGCCGGGCGCTGACCCGCGCGAACTCGGGATGCCCCCGGGCCGCCTCGACCGCCGCCCCGCCCGGCGCGTCCGTCTCCAGCAGGTGCACGTAGAGGTCACCCAGCCGGTACAGCGACCGGTGCCGCACCCCGACCAGGTGCGGCAGCTCGGTCGCGTCGGACTCGGCGAAAATCTCGGCGACGCGCGCCTCGGCGCTCGGCACCACCTTCGCGACGATCAGCGAACGGTCCATGGACGGGCCTCCCTCCACGGCATCCGGCGTCGGTGACGACGGCGCCGGCCGAGCCGGACGACTGGCGACACGATGCGGCCACGGCCGTCACGGCGGCGTCACCGCCGCCCGCCGACCCGCGACGCCACCTTGTGACGCTGCGTTGACGCGAACTGTGCATCCACCGCGCCGCCCTCATCGCCCGAGATGGACTATCAGCAGTTCGGAAGGGTTTTCGTGAAGACAGGACCACGCGCCGCACCCCGAACGACACATTGACCGAGAGTGACCACGATTGATAATCTTCGTCACGGTCAGCCCGGCGGCCGCGGCGCGACGCCGTGCCGCGGCAGAGCGACCCGACAGTGGGGTCAAGGGCAGCCGCGCCGGGGACAGCAGAGGAGTCGGGACGAGCGTTCCGCAGGGGGTGCCGCGTGGCCGCTGATCCGTCGATGCCCACCACCGGGCGCCGCCCCGGCACGGAGATCTCGCTGCACCTGCTCGGCGGCTTCCGGCTGCTGCACGACGACACCCCGGTCGTGGTGCCGCGCGGCCTGCAACGGGTCATCGCCCTGATCGGGCTGCGCCCCGGCGCCACCCGCAGCCACCTCGCCGGGCTGCTCTGGCCCGACGCGCCCGAGGACCGCGCCCTGTCGTCCCTGCGGACCGCGCTGTGGCGACTGCGCCAGGACCCCTGCTGCCCGCTCACCACCGCCGGCGACACCGTACGCCTCAACCCCGTCGTCCAGGTCGACGTCGACGCCCTCGTCGGCACGGCCGCCAGGGTGCGCGACGGCGACGACCCGTGCGCCGCCGCCGCACTCGCCGCCGGCCGGCACGACCTGCTTCCCGGCTGGTACGACGACTGGGTCCTGGCCGACCGGGAGCGGCTGCGTCAGCTGCGCCTGCACATGCTGGAGGCGCTCGCCGGCCAGCACCTCGCGGCGGGCCGGCACGGAGAGGCCCTGGAGGCCGCGCTGGAGGCCATGGCCGCCGAGCCGCTGCGCGAGACCCCGCACCGGCTGGTGGTGCGCATCCACCTCGCCGAGGGCAACGCCTTCGAGGCCGTGCACGCCTTCTACGTCTACCGCGACCTGCTGCTGCGGGAACTACGGCTGGAACCCAGCGCGGCGATGACCGCGCTGCTCGACGACACCCTCGCGCCGATCCGCGACGCCACCCGCGACACCCCCGCCCGGCCGCGCCGCACCCCGCACGCCCGGGTCGCCCCCCGCGCCCGCTGAGACGGCGCGCCCGGACGCCCCAGGACGGCGGCGGGCCGCACCGGGCCGGGCCGCCGGCACACACCGGTGACTCCCGGCAGTCCCGGTCGCCGCCTCGACACCGGTCGGCCCACCCCACGCCGTGACGCTTCGGCACCCGGACGGCCAGGACGTTCCTCAGTTCCTCCTCCGCGTCGACGCAGCGAGGCGTGCCGGGCGGTGCAGTGACGAGATGCCCTCGCCGGAGCACCGGCGAGGGCATCGTCAGTGGCAGCGCGGGCGACCGCCGGCAGCTGACCACACCGACCGTTGTCGGGTCCGACAGGTGGTCACGTCTGGCCGACCGCATCGACGACGCGGGTGTCGGTGACGACGGTCCAGGACTCGTCGACGCCCCCGGCGTTGGATCGGATGCCGATAAATCGATAGGTGGCGGGGTCGACAACGATGTCCTTGCGCTCCTTGCCCTTCATGGGATAGGTGAAGGCAATTCCGGTGTGCCCGCCGAGCTTCACCCTGCCCGGCACGAGTTGGATGCCGGGCAGTTTGGCGACGGCCCGGTAGAGCGCGGCCCTGAGTTGGGGCGAGATGATCGGGTCGTACGTCTGGAACAGGTCCGCGACCAGCGCGAAGGTGTGGGCGTCCACCCCGGGCCCGGTGGCCGCGGACTGGCCCGCCCGCTTGGCGGCTGCCGAGCGCAACACGACCAGCAGCTCGTCGGGTTCGGTCGGCAACCCGGCGAGCGACTCGGGAGTCGACCGCCGCCCGGCGAGGTCGGGCCCCTTCGCCGCCAGCTCCGCCTTCTGGGCGGGGTATCTGTCATTGCGCCGGTCGTACCGCTCCGGCTGGGTCCTGAGCAGTCCCGCCCGCTCGGCGATCGGCCGGTCCCGTGCGGTGAGTGGTCGGATGTCGCTGTCTTCGCCTCGCGTCCGCACCGGGAACATTCCCTGCGGATCAAGCCACCGCTCGTCCCACCCCTCGACCCGCAGCCGCACCGTCTCGTGGCCCCACGGACCTCCGTCGTACGTCCCGATGTCACTCGACTCGGTCCGCACGTAGACGTACTGCCCCGGACGGATGGGAAGGGCCGGGACGAGGGCGGCCCGTTGCGCGACGAGTTCCAACACGGTGGCTGGCGCGGTGTTCGGACCGATGCCCGGCGAGGTCGCCGCCGGCGTCGGGTCTTCCTGATCGAGCAGACCTGTCGCTACGGCGGCACCGCCGACAAGACCGGCCAGTGCCAGCGCCGCCGAAACGCGCACCACGATCCGGTGCCACCGGGCGGCCGGGCCCGGCCGCCCGGTGGCACCGCCGTGCAGCGTCCGGTTGAGCACGGCGTGCCGCATGCGATCCTTCGCGTCGGCGGGCGCCCCGGTGAGGTCCGCCCGGAGCCGGGCGAGCATCCGCAGCCCCGGGTCACCGGCATCAGCTGGCGTAAATCGGTTCATTGGTTCGTCCATGGCAGTTCGTTCTCCCGAACCTCAAACAACGGGCCGATGGTCAGGTGGATGGGGCGTAGTGGTCGGGCAGCGCCCGCCGGAGCTTGGCCTTGGCCCGGTGCAGCCTGGACCGGACCGTGCCCGGCGGCAGAGCCAGCGCGAGAGCGAGATCCGGGTAGTCCAGGCACGCCCACACATGCAGCAGGAGCACCTCCCGCTGTTCGTGTGGCATGGCCGCCAGAGCCTTCGCCAGCGACCGGGTGGCCGCCCGCGCGTCGAGCCGATCGCCGACCTCATCGGCGAACGACTCGTCGAGCGGCCGCGCGCCGTCGAGCGGATCCCGGCCCGCGCGGGCGAGCGCCCGCCAGCCCCTGGCCTCGGCCCGACGGTGTTTGTGCAGCAGATTGGCGAGGATGCCGAACAGCCACGGTCGTGCGTTCGGGACGGTGACGTCGTACCGGTCGCGGTGGGCGAACGCCGCCGCGAACGTGTCGGCAACGAGATCCTCGGCCAGCTGCCGGCCGACGCGGCGGGCGCAATAGTCGTACAGCTGATCCGAGTACCGCTCGAACAGTTCGCCGAACCGCTCCGGCGGACCCGTCATCAGATCCGCGTCCGGACTGTCCCTCAGGGGCACGGTCACCCGGGCAGCCCTCCTCTCCGTCTCCAGGTTGATTCCCGCTGTTTCCCGCACGGCCTACTGAACCTCCCGGCCGATCGCGTACGCGCGCACCACACTCTGCTCGACGGCGTTACCGGCCGCGTCGGTCGCCTTGACCCGCAGTGAGGCGTATCCGCTGGCGGGATGGGTGACGCCAACGTTCCAGTGGTCGCCGGCCACCGTGACGGTGGCCGGCCGCCAGGTGCCCCCGTCGTCGTAGGACACGTCCACGGTGAGTGAACTGATCCGCACCTCGTCGGCGCCCTGCCGGGTCACGTGAACCGGGAAGCTGAACTGCCCGCCCGGGGCACGGTTGCGCAGGTCGACGGCGGGGTCGAGCCGCACCGCGAGCAGCGGCAGTGGCTTGCCGTCGTCGGCGACCGAAGACCCGAACGTCCACGACGCGGCCACCTTCGTCCACAGCGGCCACCAGTCGGCCGTCCGGTGGACCTCGGCCGTCAGCCGGTATGCGCCCGCCGACTCGGGCACGTCGAAGCGTCCGTAACCCGGCTCCGGACTGGTGTCCACCAGCTGCCCGTCCCGGTACAGGGTGACCGAGCCGCTGTCGACACCCGGCTCCGGCATTCGCGGTCGGCCGGCCGAATCGCCGTGCATGGGCAGCGTCACGTCGAACGCGTTGTCCGATCGCCACGCCCACGGCCGCGGCGCCTGCCCGCCCGGGCCGCGGAACGTCGGCCCGGCGACCGCCTTGTTCCACACGACCCGATCCGACTTCCCGGCCGTCAGGATCCGCACCTCGGACGCGCGCGTGTCGCGGGTGGACCAGAAGAGTTCCCACGTGCCGGGGGTGAAGTACTCCACGCGTTCCTGTCCGGGCCGCACTGGCAGGAAGCGGCCGATCCCGACGCTCGCGCCGGAGCTCTCGTACGCCGTGACGCGGTGCTCGGACCCGACCGCGTTGTCGTGGTACGCGGTTCGCACCGCGACCAGATCCGCGGTCCGCGCCCGGCGCAGCTGTGCCGTGTCCAGCTTGTACGGCACCCGGTACGCCAGCTCGTAGCGCTGCCTCGGGAACGGGCGGCTCGTGAACGACACCGTGACCTCGCCGGCCCTCGCCAACGCGGCGAACCGCTGTGTGGTCGGGCCCGTGCCGTACATCGTCGGCAGCGCCGCCACCGGCTCCCCCGGCTTGTCGTCCGCCAGTGCGCCCGTCAGCACGACCAGCGCCGCCTTCGCTCCGGCCGCCTTGATGGTGGCGGTCCGCTGGAGGACCTCCGCGATGGTGGCGCCGTCGGGAATCTCGACCAGCACCAGCTTGCCCCGACCGTCGATCTTCGCCAGGTCCTCCGCCGTGCCACTCCCGCCGTGCACAGTGGGTAGCGCGGCCTGCGCCGGCGGCTGCGGTGAGCCGAAGAACCAGTCGACCGGAACTTCGAACGGCACGTCGCCGTCAGCCCACAGTTCCACGATGGGCTCATGCGCCTGGCGAGCCAGCCCGGAGCTGAAGGTGGGCGAACCGGTGCCCGGCACCGTCGCCGCGTACAGCTCGTGGAACCGCGGGTCCACCTGGCTGGCACTGCTCCACGTGCAGCCGCCGCAGCCGCTGACGGCGCTGATGGCGTAGTACGCCTGCGTACCGCCCCGCGCGGTCGGGGAGTCGGTCGTGACCGAAACCGGCTTGCCGTCCCTGGCATCCAGGGTCTGGACCACGTCGCGATCGACGATCAGCTCGGGATGAGTGATCAACGTGTACGACGGCTCCCTGCCGGCCTGGTGGGTTTCGATCGTGCCGCGGATCGAGTAACGGCCGCGCGGTAGCCGCACCCGCTCCCCGGGCTTCGTCTGGAAGGCGTTCAACGGGTCGTCCAGGTCGATGATTAGAATGTTGGGATAGTCGACCGGCACGGCCGGGGCACCGTCGCGGGCCACGAGTTTGACGCTCAGGTCGTACCGCTCCTCCTCCTGGTACACCGACAGCGCGGTGCGCGTGGTCACCGTTCCGTCCGCGCTGCGACCGGTGAGCAGGCCGCTGTAACGGCCCGCGGCGCCGTCCTGCGCGGTCACCGTGGCCTCCACCGCCACAGCCCCGCCGGCCGGCACGGTCACGGTCTGCGCCGAGAACCTGACCAGCCCGGCCGGGGCCGGCTGCCCGTCTCGTCCGGTCAACGCCGCCGACAGGGCCAGCGTCACCGAAACGTCCCCGTGGTTGCGCCAGGTGATGTTCTGCCGCTTGGACACACCCTGGTTCGGCCAGCTCAGCAACGTCGACGTACTGCCAGTCGCGGTGACAGGCTGGCCGGTGGCCCGCGCCACGTCCACCCGGCCCGTGCCGACCGCATACGGGCCGGCGCCGGGAACCTCGGCCGCGGTGCTCATCAACGCCGCCTTCAGGTCGGTGGCCTTCCAGTCGGGATGCTGCTGCGCCAGCAACGCGGCCGAACCCGCCACGTGGGGCGCGGCCATCGACGTCCCGCTCATCCGCTGGTACGCGTCGCCCACCGCGTCGCCGAGCGGGTCGACGTTCGCCGGCCGGGCCGCCACGATGTCCGCACCGGGTGCGGTCAGATCCGGCTTCGCCGCCCCGTCCCCGTAGCGCGGACCACGGCTGGAGAACCGGCTGAGCTCGTCATCGATGCTCACGCTGCCCACCGCCAGCGCGGCGTCCGCCGCAGCCGGGGTGGACACCGTTTCGTCGGCGCCGTGGTTGCCGGCGGCGACCACGAACAGTGTGCCGTGCTCGCGGGTCAGCTCGTTGAGCGCCACGGACATGGGATCGGAGCCATCCGTGGGCACGGTACCCAGACTCATGTTCACCACCCGGGCGCGGGCCTCCACCGCCGCCCACCGCATTCCGGCGAGGACGGTGTCGAACGTCCCCGACCCGGAGTCGTCGAGCACCTTCCCCACCGCGAGCGCGGCACCGGGCGCCACACCCCTGTACCTGCCGTCAGCGGCGGCACCCGAGCCGGCGACGATCGACGCGACGTGGGTGCCGTGACCGTGACCGTCCTCGACAGTGCCCTTGCCGGAGAAGTCCCTCGACGTGGCGACCTTCCCGGCGAAATCCGGATGATCCAGGTCGATACCGGTGTCCAACACCGCCACGGTCACCCCGGCCCCCGTCTGGCCACGACCCCAGGCGACCGGAGCGCCGATCTTCGGCACGCTCTGCTCCAGGCTCGCCCGCACCCTGCCGTTGAGCCACACCCGCCGGATGTCCCCGGCGAACCCACGCCCGGTCGAACGCACCTGACCCCAGAACTGCCTTGCGGTGCTCTTCTTCGCGTCGAGCGCGGCCATCGCCGTACCCGGCAGCGACCGTCGCACCACCGCGCCGGCCGGTGGAGCGGGTCGAACGGCCCGCCTGGTGTCCGCGTACTGCACCAGCAGCGGGACAGCGGACACACTGGCATCGTCGTAGCCCTGGCGGATCAACCCGGTGACGTTGAACAACTCCCGGTCCAGCACCCCGTCGCGCACCAGCCCGGCCGCGTCATGGGGCAGGACGTACCGGTCGCCGCGTCGGGTGAACTCCTGGAACTGGGTGAGGCCCGGCCGCGGCGCCGACTCGACAAGCACCTTGGTCCGGCCGCCGACGTCTCGCAGCAGGACCCGGTCGCCGGTGATCAGGGTCACCCACTTTCCGGGACTCCGGTCGGCGGCCTGAGCCACCGCCGGCGTCGCCCCCGATCCGGCGTCGGACTGTCCGACGACGACACCAGCCGCGACAACCGCCGCGACCGCGGTGGCGAGCCCTCTCACCACCGCGGCATGTCGCGCACGTCTCCTCACAAAACTCTCCTCGCGTCGGGGACGACTCCCGGCCGGGGCAGCGGAAGCCGCAGCCGGCGGGGCAGGGCGACACAGTTGCCGCCCCACCGTTGTTCGTCGGAGGCGCACGCGAGGTTCCATGCGAAACCTCATCCTGTCGAAGACCGCCGCGGCTGATCGACACTCACCCCGCCGCACCCCGCCGCGGAAGAGCCGGCCACTCGCCACCTGGCTCGCAGGGCCGGCTACGGCACCTGCCACGACCGAGGGTCATACGCCGACACCAGGCGTCCCGACGGCGGACATGTCGACCTACCCCCGCCCGGACGGCGTCACCGGCGCGACCACGCACGTGACGGGCAGGTGACAGCCGCCCCGGCAGGGTGGGCCGCACAACAGTCCGTGGCCTCCGCCGTGTGAGCGGAGCACCACCGGCGAGAGGGGTCCCATGAGCCGTCTACTGATCGTCAGCAGGATCATCCCGGGCGCGGAGGGACGGGTGGCACAGATCTTCGCCGAGTCCGACGCCACCGAACTGCCCGCCCTCACCGGGGTCCGGCACCGGTCCCTGTACTGCCTGCACGACCTGTGCGTACACCTGATGGAGACCGCCGACGTGGACCCGGACGCCCTCGCCGGCGCCCGCAACCACCCGCTCTACCGCCAGGTCAACGAGCGCCTCTCCGCCCACACCTCCCCGTACCTGCCGACCTGGCGCTCACCACGCGACGCCATCGCCGGCTGCTTCTACCGCTGGGACGCCGCCGACGCGCCGTCGTCGCACGCGGCCGGCTGAACGGCGGTCGCCATGTCACCCAGACCACCCCACGTCCTGATCATCGGGGCCGGCACCGGCGGCCTGTGCCTGGCCCACGGCCTGCGCCGGGCCGGGATCAGCGTCGCCGTCTACGAGCGCTACCGCACCCGCGGCGAGGGACTGCTCGGCTACCGCGTCGG
This sequence comes from Micromonospora sp. NPDC047670, assembly GCF_043204915.1. Classification (NCBI taxonomy): domain Bacteria; kingdom Bacillati; phylum Actinomycetota; class Actinomycetes; order Micromonosporales; family Micromonosporaceae; genus Micromonospora; species Micromonospora sp. NPDC047670. Next base: position 193,311 of record NZ_JBIDDA010000008.1, on the reverse strand, counting down.
CATCGGCCCCACCGGCAGCCGCGCCCTGCGCGAATGCCTGCCGCCACGGCTGTTCGACACCTACCTGGCCACCTGCGCCCGCTCCCCCCGCTACTTCAACGTCATCACCCAACGGATGCGCCAGACGGCCTCGTTCACCCTGCGGCCCGACACCGACCCGGTCGACACCGAACGGTCCGTGGCCCGGATGACCCTGCGCCAGGTCCTGCTCACCGACATGGAGGACGTGGTCCACTTCGACAAGACCTTCACCCGGTACGAGCAACGCGACGACGGCACCGTGACCGCGCACTTCGCCGACGGCAGCACCGCCACCGGCGACCTCCTCGTCGCCGCCGACGGCACCCACTCCGCGGTACGCCGCCAGTACCTGCCGCACGCCGTCACCCGCGACGCCGGCACCGTCAACATCGCCACCCGCATCCCGCTCACCCCGCACACCCGCCGCCTGCTGCCCCCGCGCATCGAGCAGGGCATCTCCCTGATCTTCGGCACCGGCGGGATGATGGGCGTACTGCACGTCATGGAGTTCAAGTGGGACGCCGACGGCGCGCTGAAACCCGGCGTCGACCCCGCCGACGCCGCACTGCTGCGCGCCTGGCCCGGGCTCCACCACGACCCCACCCGCGACAACATCAACCTCGTCATCTGGAGCACCGCCCGCCGGTTCCCGCCCGACGTCCTGCAACGCCGCGGCGAGGACCTGCTCATGCTCGCCCTTCGACTCACCCGCAACTGGCACCCCCACCTACGCGAACTGCTCGCCCGCAGCGACCCGGGCAGCGCCCTGCCCATCAAGGTGTCCACCAGCGAGCCGGTGCCGCCGTGGAAGAGCAGCACCGTCACCCTGCTCGGCGACGCCATCCACACCATGACCCCGGGACGCGGGGTGGGCGCCAACACCGCACTGCGCGACGCCGCCCTGCTCAGCCGGCAGCTCCGGCTGGCCGCGACCGGCGACAAGACGCTGCTCCAGGCGGTGGCCGACTACGAGGCCGCGATGGTGCCGTACGGCTTCGCCCGCGTCGCCGACTCGCTCAACCGCAGCGGCACCAACGGCGACGACCGGATGTACAAGCCCGTCGTCGGCCGGCTCGCGCTGCTGGGGGCCCGCGGATACTTCGGCGTCACCAGCCGGGTGCCCCGGCTGGCGCGCAAGTTCGTCAACGACTTCTACACCTACCGGGGCGAGGAGGACTGACCGTCCGACCCGGACCCCCGGCGCCCGCCCGGCGCCGGGGTCCCCGCGTGCCCGTCCCGATCCGGCCGCGCCGGACCGCAGCGCGGCGACGGTCCGTCGCCCGTCGGACACCCCCGGTGCTCCCCCCGTCCCACCACGCCGCGAGCGACCGGTCCTGCCTGTCGCCCGCACGGAGCGTGTGCGAAGCTGCGGCGAGTTTTTCTCGGAGTTTCGACGTGAACGAGAGGGAGGTTTGCCGTGGCGTGGTCTTTCGGGCACTGGCTGATACTGATCGTGGCCCTGCTGGTGGGTCTGGCGGGCGGATGGTTCTTTCGGGGCCGGCAGGACGCGGCCGCCGGGCACGGCGCGCCCACGGTGGAGGGTGACCCGGTCGCCGGCATGACCGCCGTGGTGGTCGACCCGCCGCCCACCGCCACCACCGACGAGGCGCGCCCCGAGGTGACCGTCGACCGGGCCCCCGACGCCGTCGCCGACCCCGTTCCCGCCGCCGACCCTGTCCCGTCGGACACCGACGCCGCCCCGGTCACCGTCCTCGTGACCGACGCCGAGCGTGCCGACGAGGTCGACCCGGCCGACATGGCGCTCACCGGCGACCCGGTGCCGGCGCCCGACGTCGACCCCGTGGCCACCGCCGCGCCGCTCGACATCGCCACCGACCGCCGGCCGGACGCCGAGGTCGTGCTGCCGGCCGCGGCCCAGGTGACCGGCCCCGTCGACCACCCGGCCGAGGAGCCCGCCACCGCCGCGGAGCCGGTCGCGGCCGCCGAGCCGGAGCCCGTCGCCGCCGCCGAGCCGGAGCCCGTCGCCGCCGCCGAGCCGGAGCCGGTCGCCGCCGCCGAGCCGGAGCCCGTCGCCGCCGCCAAGCCGGAGCCCGTCGCGGCTGCCCCGGCCGAGCCGGAGTCGGAGTCGGCGCCGGCCTCGGCCGACGTGCCCGCCGGGCCGGTGGTCGTGCCCGCGGCGCGCAGCGCGGTGGCCACCCCGCCGGCGCCGAGCACGGACGACGCGGACACCCCCGACGACTTTCGCCGGATCCAGGGCGTCGGCCCGAAGATGGCGGCGGCGCTGCAGGCCGCCGGCATCCGCACGTACCGGCAGCTCGCGGAGCTGGACGAGGCCGCGCTGCGGGAGACGATCCGGGGGGCCGGGCTGCGGGCCGCGCCGAGCCTCGCGACCTGGCCGCAGCAGGCGAAGGTACTCGCCGGCGCCCCGCGGGAGGCGGCCGCCGCCCTGCCGGCCGCCGTGGGCGGCGACGACGCCTGACCCCGGGCCGCCGCCCTGCCGGCGGCGGTGCCGGGTGGCCCTCCCCGCGAGCCGGGGACGGCGCCACGACACAACCTGACCCCGATGTCCCCGGCGTCGCGGCGTCCCGCTCACCGGGAGGCCGCGACGCCGGGCGTCCGGCCTCCCAGCCGACACAACCCCGCGCGCCGGGCCGCACCCCCGGCCGGCGTGTCCCGATCGTGCGCCCCGGCCCGATCGTGCGCCCCGGCCACGTCCTCTCCCACCACCGCCGGGCAGGCGTCCGGGGAGCACGTCGCCCGGACGTCGGTCACGACCGGTGCTGTCTCAGGCCGGCCACCACGGGCCCGCTCCGCGACCCGGTCACACCAGCGCTCCCGCGTACGTCCGGACCTCCAGGCGCCGGCCGGCGGCGGGGCCGAGCCGCACCTGGAGGCCGAGCGGCGCGGCGGCCCGACGCACGTCGTCGACGTGCAGCGAGCCGTGCCGGTCGACGGTGAGCACCGGCGGCTCCTCCGGCTCGCCGGCCGGGGCGTGGAACGACAGCAGCGTCACCGAGGTCGGCAGGTGCCCGGGGTGCGCGGCCCGCGCCGCCGCCTCGTCCCGGTGCGCGAGCACCACCAGGTCGTCGAGGTGGGCGAAGTCCTCGGCGACGCCCTCGGCCTTCCAGTGCGGCGGCTCCTCCGCGGCCCCCGTGCGGTGCCGGGAACGGTTCGCCGAGGTGATGTAGAGGTGGTCCACCCCGGTCTCGGCGACCGCCCGCTCGAAGAACGCGTTCGACGGGCAGGCCAACCCCGGCGCGATCACCTGCGTGGTGCGTACGCCCCGGTCGCGCCGGGTCAGGTGGGCGGGCAGCCGGTCGACGGCCGGGCCGCGGAAGCCGAACGGGCCCGCGCCGTAGAGGACGCCCATCAGCTGCCGCACCCGGCCCCCGGGCAGCCGGCGCGGCACCCGCGACCAGTCGAACATCGCCGGGATCCGCCGGAAGGCGGTGGTGATGCTGCCGACCTGGTCGGCGGGGCGGCCCTTCGCGACGTTGACCCGACGCACGGTGGCCGCGTCCGGGCGGGCCACGACGGCGTAGAAGTTGCCGAAGGCCACCGCGACCACCGCGCCCCCGGCCAGCGCGCGGGCCGCCACCGCGACGTCCTCGGGGCGGTCGATGTACAGGTGCGGGGCGTTCATGGTGTCCTCCTGCGCCGTGCCCTGACGCAGTTCTACGCCCGTCGGGCCGCCGTGCGGGGCCGTCGGTCGCCGATCCGATAGCGCACCGGCACGGGCGGGCGGCCCGCACAGCCGCCCCGGAGGCTGTCGATCGACGGATCCGGGGTGGTCGATCGGCGGCGTCGTTAGCCGTTCGTCGCGACTGGGTACAACGTCCTGCACCTCGAAACCACCACACCCTTTGCGGAGGCAGCGATGCGCGGCACGTCGATATTCGGAGTCCTCGTCGTCATCTGGCTGATCATCGGCGCGGTCGCCGCCGGCCAGCGCGGCTACTACAGCGGTGACGACACCAACTGTGCCGAGGCCGGCACGATCCTGGTGACCATCGTCGCCGGGCCGCTGAACTACATCGGCGCCAACCCCAAGGTCGACTGCGAGCTGCCCCAGCCGTCCGAGTAGGACGGCGCTTCCCCCGGCCCGCGCCCACTGTGGCGCGGGCCGATCCGTGTCCGTACGCCGCTCGGCGCGCCGGCCTCTCCCGCCGGAGCCTCGACCGCACGCCCCGGCCGCCAGGGCCTCCCGTGCGACGCCGCGCGGAGTCGCGGTGACGGCTCACCGCGCGTGGTCGCGGTGAGCGCCCGCACCACGCGTATAGCGTCCTAGGAGGCTGGGGTTGTTGGCCGCGCCGGCGCCACGGCGGGTCGCCCAGGGGCGACGTTTGCCGGCCCGGGCGGCGGGAACCGGCGTTGCTCCACCGCCGCACGGGACGGGAGCACCGGGATGAAGATCGGCTACAAGCTGGCCGCGGAGGGGTACGGACCGCAGGAGATGATCCGCCAGGCGGTCCGCGCCGAGCAGGCGGGCTTCGACTTCGTCGAGATGAGCGACCACTTCCACCCGTGGCTGGACGTGCAGGGGCACTCGTCGTTCGCCTGGAGCGTGCTGGCGGCGATCGCGGCGCGGACCGACACCCTCGGCCTCGCCACCGGGGTCACCTGCCCGACCGTCCGGTACCACCCGGCGATCATCGCGCAGGCCGCGGCGACCATGGCGCTGATCTCCGACGGCCGGTTCACCCTCGGCGTCGGAGCCGGCGAACGACTCAACGAGCACGTGGTCGGGCAGGGCTTCCCCAGCGTGCGGGGCCGGCACGAACGGCTGCGCGAGGCGCTGGAGATCATCCGGCTGCTCTGGCAGGGCGGCTACCAGTCGTACGAGGGCAAGCACCTGCAGTTGGAGGACGCCCGCGTCTTCGACCTGCCGGACACCCCGCCGGTGATCGCGGTGGCGGCCAGCGGGCGGGCCTCGGCGACGATGGCCGCGGAACTCGGCGACGGCCTGTTCGTCACCGAGCCGAAGGAGTCGATCGTCGCGCACTACCGCGAGGCGGGCGGCGGCGGTCCCCGCTACGCCGAGGTGCCGATGGCCTGGGCCCCCGACGACGCGCAGGCGTTACGCGCGGTGCTGGAGACCAGCCGCTGGATGGTCACCGGGTGGAAGGTGATGAGCGAGCTGCCCAACCCGGTCAACTTCGACGCCGCCAGCGCGTACGTCGAGGAGCGGCACATCCGCGAACTCTTCTCGGTCGGCCCGGATCCGGAGGCGCACGTGGCGAAGGTCCGCTCCTACGTCGAGGCGGGCTACGACCACATCGTGCTGCAGAACGCCGGCCCCGACCCGGACGGCTTCCTCGACTTCTTCGCCGGCGACCTCGCCGGCCGGCTGCGCGCCCTCGGCTGAGCCGCCGTCGGGCGAGCGGTTCGTCGACACCGAGGACACGCGTCCCGCGCTCGTCGCCGGGAGCTTCCGCGGGCGAGCGCGAGGGGCGCCGGGGCGACCACGGAACGCGGGCACGCGGCGAGGGGCGCACCCCGCCCCGCCGCGACGATCACGAGGATCGCCGGAGGCGGGACCGGGATGCGCCCCTCGCCGACGGTGTGCCGCGCTCCCCGTACGGGCGGTGGTCGGCCGGGCGAGCGCCCGACCGACCACCGGCGGCAAGGCCGTCAGCGGAAACAGTGGGTCACCGGGACCCGGCTGCCCTCGCAGTTGGTGGGTTCGTTGTCGATGATGTCGGTCTCGTCGTCGATCTTGACCCGCGCCTTGTCGGCGAAGAGCCCGCCCGGCTTCACCGTGGCGGCGTTGTCGACCACGCGGCTGGCGTAGAACGAGACCTGACCCAGCGACACGAACACGCCGCCGCCCTTCGACGCGGCGCCGACCGCGTGGTTCCGGTCGACGTCGCTGCGGCGCACCAGCAGGTTCGACTTCACGGCGTGGATCCCGCCGCCGGAGCCCCGGGCGGTGTTGCCCGCCACGACGCTGTCGTCCAGCGGCAGCAGGCCCTGGAAGGTGGAGATGCCGCCGCCGTTGCCGGTGGCGGTGTTGTCGCGCACCTGCAGGCCGCGCAGGAAGATCAGGGCGTCCGAGTTGGCGATGCCGCCACCGGTCTGGGCGGTGTTGCCGAGCACCTTGGTGTCGGCCACCCTGGTCCGGGCCGAGAAGCTGGCGATGCCGCCGCCCTGCGCCGCGTTGTTGTGCGCGAAGGTGCTCTTCTGCACCTCGGCCGCGCCCCGGTAGTTCCCGAGGCCCCCGCCGTACGCGACGGCGCTGTTGTCCCGGAACTCCGACGTGCGCAGGCTCAGCACACCGCCGTTGAGCAGGCCCCCGCCCTTGCCCGCGGCGCCGGCGGCGTGGTTGTCGACGAACGTGCTGTCGGCGACCACCATGTTGCCGTCGTTGAAGATCCCGCCGCCGCCCCCCTCCGCCGAGAGGGAGGTGCTGTCGACGACCGTGATGCGCTCGACCACGGCGGACGCGCCGTGCACGACGTGGATGCTGCCGCCCTCGGCGGCCGAGAGGCCGTTGCGCAGCACGACGTCGGAGAGGTTCAGCTCCCCGCCGTCGCGGACGGTGAAGAACCGGAACGCCTCGGCGTGCGCGTCCCGGACGATGCTGGCGCCCTCTCCCCGGATGGTGATCGGGTGGTAGATGACGGGCAGGCCGGCCTTGTCGTGCTGGGGGTTGCGCGGTGGCGCCTCGGCGTCGCCCGGGTTCTCCGCGCTGTCGGCCGCCTCCCGGGCGTCCCGGATCCCGCCGTCGTAGTCGTCGGGCTGCTGGAACGCGTGCGTGAGCTCGTACCGGCACTTCGGGGCGAGCCGCAGGTCGGCGCCGCCCTCGGCGTTGGCCCGGACCAGCGCGGCGATCAGCTTCGCCGGGTCGCACGGCACCGGGACCTCCCCGCGGTGCCCGGGCCGGGGCCCCCGGTCCGGGTGCCGCTCCCCGTCCTCCCCGCCGCCGCGGTGCTCGCCGGAGTGCCGGGCGCCGAGGTCGGCGCGGCGCTGCTCGCGGAGGTCGTCGCGGTGCCCCGCGCCGGGGTCGTCGCCGCGCAGCACCAGGGACCGAGCCTCCGAGGCGGCGGGCAGTTCCGCGGCCACCGCGGCGGCGCCCGCCGTCCCGGCCATCCCGGCCACCAGGCTGCCCGCGACGAGCCCACCGGCTAAGAACCACCGGGACCGCCGCCTGGCTCGTGCCGGTCGCCGGTTCCCTCGATACGTCGACATCAGGCTTCCCCTGCCTTTCGCGTGCACGACACGACCGCCCCGATCCGGGCGCGGGGTGGCGGACATCCCGTCGGCCACCGAAGGTCACGATACGAGCGAAACTCGGGCAAGTCAGTCGAAGATGAAGAAACGTAGTGTTCACCTTTGGGAAGGCGTATACCGGGTCGAGCGGACCGTACCGGCACGCGCCGCCGCGTCAGCCGCCGACGTGGATGCCCGGCCGGCGGGTCGGGTCCGGCTCGGACTTGCGCAGGATCTCCCGGACCACCGGCGGCGTGTCGCCCCGGCCGAGGATGAGGTAGCGCAGCAGGTGCGCGAGGGGGTTCCCCTCGGACCACTCGAAGTGGGCGTGCGGGCGGACGCCGGTGGCGTCGCGCAGCGCCAGCAGGATCGCCGCGATCGCGTTCGGCGCCGCCGGGCTGCTTGCCCGCAGCACCCGGAAGCCGCCGACCTCCACGCCGTGCACCCGCAGCACCTCACTGAACTTCGACGGGTCGACCACGTCGATCTCCAGGAAGAGGACGTCGCCCTCGCCGGGGACCGGGTTCATCCCCCGCTGCGCCCGCTCCTTGACCGTGTACTCCTTCACGGCGCCGCGGGCCCGCTTGTGGGCGATGAGGTGCAGCCGGCCGTCGTGCGCCAGCGAATCGGCGATGAACCGCCGCGCCGGCTCGTCGAACTCGATCCGCTCCGCGCGCAGCTCGGTGGTCCGGCTCACCCGCGAGATCAGCGAGACGGCGACGATGCCGAGGATGAACAGGGCCGAGATGGTGATGCCGTCCGGCTTGGCGATCACGTTCTCGGCCAGGGCGTACAGCAGGACGAGGGTGAGCACGGCGAAGCCGACGGCGGCGGCGCGCTCCCGGCGGCGGATCGCGGAGATGGTGACCGCCACGGCGGCGGAGACCATCATGGCGAGGATCCCGGTGGCGTACGCGCCGGCCTGGTCGTTGACGTCGGCCCGGAAGACCACGGTGATCGCGACGCTGACCAGGGTGTAGACGATCACGACCGGCCGCACCGCCCGCGCCCACTCCGGCGCCATGCCGTAGGTGGGCAGGTAGCGGGGCACGATGTTGATCAGGCCGGCCATCGCCGAGGCGCCGGCGAACCAGAGGATCAGCGCGCTGCTGACGTCGTAGACGGTGCCGAATGCCTCGCCGACGTGCTCGTGGGCGAGGTACGCCAACGCCCGGCCGTTGGCCGCCCCGCCCGGCGCGAACTCACCGGCGGGGATCAGCACCGTGGTGACCAGTGAGGTCGAGACCAGGTAGACCGACATGACCAGCGCGGCGGTGGCGAGCATCCGACGGGTGTTGCGGATCCGCGCCGCCAGCCGGGCCTCGCGGTCGGCGCCCTTGCCGGCCACCAGCGGCATCATGCTTACCCCGGTCTCGAAGCCGGAGAGCCCGAGCACCAGCAGTGGGAAGGCCAGCACGGCGGTCAGCGCCACGTCACCGGGGTCGCCGCCCGCGGCCAGGGCGGCGGTCCAGTCCGTCAGCGTCCCCGGCTCCGCCGCGATCTCGGCCACCGAGACCGCGACGATCACCGCGTTCAGCGCCAGGAAGACGGCGACGAGCGGGATGGCCACCGCCACCGCCTCGCGGAAGCCGAGCAGGAAGACCCCGCCCAGGACCAGCAGCAGCACGACGGTGACGCCGACGGCGACGGCCGTGCCACCGACGCCCTCGGGCACCAGCGGGTTCTCCAGCAGGTGCACGGTGGCGTCGGCCGAGGAGAGGGTGATCGTGATGATCCAGGAGGTGGCCACGAAGCCGAGCAGGACCAGCACGAAGACCTTGCCGCGCCAGAACGGCAGCAGCCGCTCCAGCATCGCCACCGAGCCCTGCCCGTGCGGGCTCTCCCGGGCCACCCGCCGGTACATCGGCAGCATCCCGAGCAGGGTCAGCGCGACGATCAGCAGGGTCGCCAGCGGGGAGAGCGCCCCGGCCGCCAACGCCGCGATCCCGGGCAGGTACGACAGGGTGGAGAAGTAGTCCACCCCGGTCAGGCACATGACCTGCCACCAGGCGTGCGAGCGGGTCTGGCCCTCCGCCGCCTCCGGGCCCACCGGCTGCACCCGGTGCAGGAACAGCCACCGGCGCAACGGGCTGAGCGGGGCGGCCGGCCGGCTGGGGCTGGGCACGACCTCCGGAACGGCGACCGGGCGGCCGTTGCGGCCGCCGGGGCGGGTGGGGTCGCGTGCGGCGCGCAGGTCCCGCCCGGGGCCGGCGGGCGGCGGGCGGCGGGCGCGCGTGCGCCGCGGTCTCGCCCCGTGCTCGTCAGCCATGCCCCGTCCCCACCACCTAGCGGCCCTGACCCGACCGTAGGCGGTCTCCCGCCGGCCGCCCGCCGGAACGGCGAACCCGGTGCCCCGTGCCCCACCCACCAGGCAGGAAAGGCTCCCGCCGCGGCGGCTGATGTCGCAGACGATTCAGCTCGACAGCCCCGGCGGGGGCAGCGCCGCGGCCAGGGCCGCCGGGTCGGCGACGGTCGCACCCGGGTGCCGGAGCCAGCCGCCGGCGGCAGGGCGTGCACCGGCTCGGCGAGACGGAGGCAGAGCCCGGCCGCCGCGCCGACACCCCGGCCGGCGGGTCCGGGCGGCGACGGCGGCCCGGGACGCGTCCCCGCGCTCCGCCTGGTTGCCGGTGCGGAGCGCGGGGACCCCCCGTCCCGGCTACTGCAGGAACGCCCCGAGGGGCGACAGCAGCAGCCGACCGAGCGCCGCGGCGGTGTCGTCCAGCCGCGCGCGCTCACACTCGTGGGCGGCCGGGTCGTGCCGGCACCGCCAGATCTTCTGCGCGTTGCGCCAGGCGACGTCGCGCGTGTACTCGACCAGTTCCCCCTGGTACCAGTCGTCGATGTCGCCGTTGAGCATGTCGATGAGCAGCTGCCAGCGCTCCAGGTAGCCGCGCCGCAGGCCGGGGATCTTGTCGGCGAAGATGTTGTTGATCTCGAGGTAGTCGCGGTGCTGGTCGGTGCCGTCGACCGGCTCCGACTCCAGGCTGTCGAACGTGGTCACCAGCGCGAACGGCAGGTCGAAGTTGATGTGCGCGTTCACCCCGGCGGCCGCCGACGGCAGCGGGCGGGCGTCCGGCCCCCGCATCCGCTCGAACAGGCACGCCCACGCCTTCGGCGTGCCCGGGCTGGAGTCGGTCCACAGCCGCATCGCGTCGAAGTAGCGGGCGGCGAACTCCACGTCGAGGCGCGACAGGAACACCGGGTCGGAGAAACGGTCGTCGTAGAGCCCGTTCAGCACGCTCTCGGTGATCGTCAGGTAGAGCTTGTTGAAGTCGGCCAACGGGCAGCTCGCCTCCAGCGGAGGCAGCCGGACCAGCAGGTCCTGGAGCTTGGTGAGGTGGTCGACGACCGCCGGCACGTCGGCGGGGTGGTCGGCGAGCAGGTCGACGATGTCCCGATGCACGGGCCCCCACACCGGTTCCGTCATCTCTCCTCCACAGTGGTCCGGGGCACCCCGTGCCGTCGTCGACGCCGCACACTCTGCCAGCCGACGACGGTCGGCCGGATCAGTAGAACGACGTATCCGTACGCGCCTCAGCCGGGCCGGTTACGCAGGAAGATGGCGCTGGCCTGCACCCGGGTGCGGACCTGGAGCTTGTCGAAGATGTGCGAGACGTGCACGCCGATGGTCCGCTCGCTGATGAACAGCCGCTGGCCGATCTCCCGGTTCGTCAGGCCCTCGGCGACGGCGGCGAGCACCTCCCGCTCCCGGGCGGTCAGCACCGCCAGCTCGTCTCCCTCGGGGCCGGCGGCCGGCGCGGAGGCGACCGGCCGGTCCTCCAGCGACACCCGCGCCCGGCCCGCGAGGGTCCGGATCTCCGAGGTCAACGGCACCGCGCCGAGCCCCTGCGCCACCTGGTACGCCTGCCGCAGCAACTTGCCCGCCGTGGCGCTGCGGCTGCGCCGGGCCAGCAGCGCCTCGGCCTGGCGCAGCCGGGAGTAGGCCGCCGGATAGGGGTGGTGGCGCCGGTCCCACTGCGCCACCGACCGGGCCCACAGCTCCGGGTCGCTGCCGTCGAGGCGGCTCACCTCGGCGGCGCACAGCGCCAGGAAGCCGTCGACCACGTCGCGCACCGGCCGGGCGGCGTGCTCGCTCTTGCGGGCGACCCGCTCGGCGACCTCCCGCAGCCGGCGCACCGCGGTCTCGTCCACGGCGATCGTCCGGCTGGCGTGCGCCTCCGCCTCGGCCCGCAGGCCGTGCCACACCAGCGCGGCCAGGATGCCCACGTCGTCGGAGCGGCTCTCGGTCAGGCCGCGCTGCACCGCCTGCCGGGCGAGGTCGTGCCGCCCCTGCCACATGGCCAGCCCCGCCCGCAGGGTGAGCAGCGGGATCACGTGCCGCGCCCCGCCGCCGGCGAGCACGGTGGCCACCGCGTCCAGGTCGCGGTCGGCCGCCTCGATGTCGCCGTAGCCCACCGACAGCCGGCAGCGGGCCAGCAGCAGCTCGACCGCGTCCGCGCCGGAGGGTCGGTGCCGCAGCGCCGCCGCGACGACCTTCTCCGCCTCCGCCCACTGCCCCACCCGGAACAGCCCGTTGGTGGCGATCGCCAGCAGCCGGGTCTCCCAGGTGCGGCCCAAGCCCAGCTCGGCCACCCGCTCGGCGCCCCGCCGGGCGACGACGACGCCCTCCTCGAGCACGTTCAGCGGCCCGGTCAGCAGCTCGGCCAGGTGCAGGTACGCGCAGGCCACGTCCTCGGGGCGGCCGGAACGCTCGGCCGTCTCCAGCGCCCGGCGCATCACCGCCAGCCCCGCGTCCGGGTCCTCCAGGTACGCCTCGGAGAACCCGAGCGCCGCGCTGGCCAGCACCACCTCCGACGTGGAGCCGTCGACCGCGGCGGACAGCTCCAGCGCCTCCCGGGCCCGCCGGCCCGCGTCGGCGTACCGGCCGAGGTGCAGCAGCAGCTCCGCCAGGTGCGCCGCGGCGGTGGCCCGTTCCCGGGGCGTGCAGTCGGGGGCCTCCAGGGCGCGCTGGTACTCCGCCTCGGCGAGCGCGGACCGGCCGGCGGCGGCCAGGTAGCGGGCGCGCCGGATGTGCAGCGCGCAGGACGGCCGGTCGGCGTCGGCCAACTCCTCGAGCAGGGCCAGCGCGCGGGCGTGCTCGCCACAGTGGTGGGCGGCCTCGGCGGCGTGCTCCAGCAGGGTCACCCGGTCCACGTCCGGCGGGCGCGTGCCGGGCCCACCGGCCAGCTGCAACGCGACCGACCAGTGCCGGTGCGCCTCGGCCCAGCCGTGCAGCCGCTCGGCCTCGCGGGCGGCCGCCATGGCCGCCGGCAGCGCCCGCGCCGGCTCGCCGGCCAGCCGCCAGTGGTGCGCCAGGCGGGCCTGGTGCAGCTCCGCCGGGGCCGAGGTGAGCGCCTCGGCGTAGCGGCGGTGCAGGGCCGCGCGCTCGGCCGGCAGCAGCTCGTGCTCCAGCACCTCGGCGACCAGCCGGTGCCGCAGCCGGTAGCCGTCGTCCGCGCCGACCAGCAGCCGGTGGGCGACGGCGGCGCGGACCGCCTCGATCAGCTCGTCCTCGGGCAGCCGCGTCACCCGCGCCAGCAGCCAGTGCGCCACCGGCTCGACGCCGGCCGCCACCGCGTGCACCACCGCGTGCGCGTGCTGCGGCAGCGCGTCGACCCGGGCCAGGAAGATCTCGCGCAGCGTGTCGGAGAGCCCGTCGCGGCCGTCGCGCAGGTCGCGGGCCAGCTCCTCCACCACGAAGGGGTTGCCGCCGCTGCGCTGCCACACCAGCTCCGCCGCCTCCGGCGCCAGCGGCCGGCCGACCACCGCGGCGGCGAGCTGGTCGGTGCCGGCCCGGTCGAGCGGGGCGAGGTCGAGCACCCGCACCGTACGCAGCCGGCGCAGCTCCGTGAGCACCCGGCGCAGCGGGTGCGCGCCCTGCAACGACTCGGCCCGTACCGCGGCGAGCACGGAGAGTTGAAGGTCACCGAGGCCGGCGAGCAGGTAGAGCAGCAACTGGCGGGTGCTGCGGTCGACCCACTGGAGGTCGTCCAGGACGAGCACGAGCGGGCGCCCCTCGGCGATCAGGTGCAGCCCCCGGGAGACCCGCTCCAGCAGCGCCCCCGCGCCGTCCGGGCCGGCGGTCTCGTCGGCGAACACCCGCAGGAGGCTGCGGACCGCCGAGGAGGTCCGGGCCTGGGCACCGGTCAGCTCGGCGTCGAAGCGGCGCAGCGCCTGCAGCAGGGGGTGCAGCGGCGACGCGTCGCCGATGTCCAGACAGGACCCGGTGAGCACCAGGGCGCCCGCGTCGCGCAGCCGGGTGCTCACCTCGCGCAGCAGCCGCGTCTTGCCCACCCCGCTCTCGCCGGTGAGGAAGACCGCGGCGGTGTGCCCCTGTGCGACCTCGCCGAGCAGCGCGGACCGCACCGCCGTCACCAGGTCGGCCCGGCCGACGAGCGGTGCGGTGTCCACATCGCTGGCCATGGCACGCAGCCTAGTCACACGTCCCCGCACCGTTCTACGGGTCTTTCGCCCCTGTGGTACTCCTCGCGTCGACATTGCGACCAAAGGTTGGGTGTGGCCGACATACGTCGTTCTGCGGATCCCCCGGCGGCCGCGGAGTGACAGTGTCCGAGGCGTCGTCAGCCAACGGGGGGAAAGGCAGGTGCGATGCCCATGCCCATGCCCATGCCTATGCCCACCATCGTCGCTGGTCCACGACGTGTCGCGCCGGCAGACTGGCCGGTGCCGGAGGAGAGACGCACGGTCACCGTGCTGTTCGCCGACATCGTCGGGTCCACCGCGCTCGTCGACCGGCTCGACCCCGAGGATGTGCGTGCCCTGCAACGGGCCTACTTCGACACCGTCGCCGGGGTGCTGCGCCGGTGGCACGGGGTGGTCGAGAAGTACATCGGCGACGCGGTCATGGCGCTGTTCGGGGCCCGCGAGTCCGACGGGTTCGACGCGTACCGGGCGGTGCGGGCGGCGCTGGAGATCCAGCCGGCCCTCGACCGGCGCCGGCTGCCCGGCACGCTGCGGCTACGGGTCCGGGTCGGCATCGCCACCGGCGAGGCGCTGGTGGACCTCGCCGCGACGCACGACGGCGGGCACGCCTCGGCCAGCGGCGCGGTGATCACCACCGCCGCCCGATTGCAGGAGTACGCCCCGCCCGGCGGGGTGGCGCTCTGCGATGCCACCCGACGGGCCACCGCGGGGCTGATCGACCAGCGCCGTGTCCCGCCGGTGGCCCTCGCGGGCAAGGCGGTGCCGGTCGACGTGTGGCACGCCACCGGCACGGCCCGGCCGGCCCCGGTCCGGCACGAGGGTCCGCTGGTCGGGCGGCGGCGGGAGCTGGCCGCGGCCCGGGATCTGATCGTCCGGGCCGTGCGGCACCGCAGCCCGCGCTGGCTGTCGCTGGTCGGCCCCGCCGGTAGCGGGCGCAGCCGGCTGCTGCACGAGTTGCGGCGCGCGGTGACGACGGTGGACGACGTGCCGGTGCGCTGGTGCGTCGCGCCCTGCCCGCCGTACCCGCGGGCCCTGGCGCCCGTCGCGGACCTGGTGCGCGGGCTCGCCGGCCTCGACCCGGACGACCCGCCCGCGGCGGTACGCCGGCGGCTCACCGCCGCCCTCGCGGGCCTGGTGCCGCCGGCCGGCCTGACCGAGGCGGTGTACGCGCTGGAGGAACTGCTGGCCGGGCCGGACGCCTCGCGCGGTGCGGCGCGGGGCGCCGAGGTGGCGCGGGAGGCGCTGCTGGCGCTCGCCGCTCGGCAGCCGGTGGTGGTGGCGGTGGACGATCTCGACCGGGGCACCGGCGAGCTGAACCGCTTCCTGCACCGGCTCTTCGCGGCGGCCACCGCGCGGTCCCTGCCGCTGGCGGTGGTGGCGGTGCACCGTCCGGAGTGGGCGGACGTGCTGCCCGGGTCCCGGGGCCGCCGGCACCGGCTGGACGTCCCGCCGCTGCGCGCGGTGGAGGCCGGCCGGCTGCTGCGCCACCTGCTGGGCCGGGCCGACCGGCCCGCGGCGCAGGCCGCTCGCCTGCTGCCGCTGGTCGACGGCAACCCCGGCCGGGCCGCCGCGTACGTGGCGGCGCTCGACCCGGCGCCGCCGGCACGGCTGCCCGTGCCCGAGGCGGTTCGCCGCGAGGTCGACGCCCGGCTGGACCGCCTCGACGGCGCGCGGCGGGGCGCGTTGATGGCCGCCGCGGCCCTCGGCGCGGGGGCCACCGCGTCGTCGGTGGCGCGCCTGCTGGGCTGGACGCCCGCCCGGGCCCTGCCGGAGCTGCGCGCCCTCGCCGCGTCGGGCCTGCTGGCCGTCCGGCCCGACGGCCGGTACGCCGTCGCCGACCCGGTGCTCCACGCGGTCGCGTACGCCCGGCTGCCGAGGGCGGTGCGGGCCGCGTTCGCCCGCCGCGCCGGAGGGCCGTCGGGCGCCGTGGCACCGGCCGGGCAGCGCGCCCACCTCCGTCCGGTGCCGCCGCCCGCCACCCCCGCCGTACCCGCGTCGGGAACCGCCGCGGCGGACGGCCGGGTCGGCGCGCCCGCCGGGGACGGGCAGCCGCCGGCGGGAGTCGCCGGCGCCGCCCCGTCCGCGCCACCCGCCGTGCCGACCGGGGCCGGCCCGGTCCTCGTCGCCCTGCCGACCGTACGCCGGCCCGGCCCGCGCCCGGATCCGGCGGGGCTCCGGCGAGCTCGATCGCGTCGACGCCGCGCGAGATCGCATCTCCGAGCGTGGAGTGGCCTCCCGGAAACCGGCGCCGGAGCGCAACACGACGGCCATCGAGGCGCGGCGACCGCGGCGTGACCGTCGCGACGCCTCCCCGGGTGGAGGCTGCGAGACGCGCGGTCGGGGTCAGGGCCTGCCGGCTCCCGGCGCGGGTGCCGGGAAGGCCACGACCCGCCCGCTGGGTCGCGACCGCTCGGGTCCGGCCCAGTGCTGGCCGACGACGAACAGGCGCGGGTCGTGGTCGCGGCTGAGCGTGCAGGCGAAGGCGCCGCGATCCAGGTCGACGGTGGCCAGCACGTCACCGCCCTGGCGGACGCGGACGCAGTGCTGGTTGCCGACGTCGGCGTACCAGATCGCGCCCTCGGCGTCGAAGCAGATCCCGTCGGGGTGGTCGCCGGGCGTGTCAGCCCAGGCGCGCGGGCTGCCGAGGCGACCGTCGCTGTCGATGTCGTAGGCCGTGAGCCGGTTCGCGTAGGACTCGGCGACGACCAGGGTGGCGCCGTCCGGGCTGATCGCCATGCCGTTGGGGAAGGCGAGGTCGCCGGCGACCTGCTCGACGGCGCCGTCGGGCGTGACGAGCGCGATCAGGCCCGGGGCGAACTCGCCGCCGGGAAAGTCGAACCCGATGCTGTTGACGTAGGCGTTGCCGTGCTCGTCGACCACGATGTCGTTCCACGGCTTCCGCGAGATCGGGGAAAGGTCGGCGTGGCGGACCAACGACCCGTCCGGCTCACGGCGCAGCAGCCGCTGCCGGGCCGAGTCGACGACGAGCAGCCGCCCGTCCGGCAGGAAGTCGATGCACATCGGGAACGACGCGACGGTGGCCACCACCTCGTGGCTGCCGTCGGTGTCGAGCGCGATCACCTGGTTCGCGCCCCAGTCGGAGAACCACACCCTGCCGTCGCGCCAGCGGGGCGACTCCCCGAACACCACGCCTTCCATCAGGACAGCTGGTTCGCTCACCACGACTCCTCTTCCGCGACCTGGGCAGGCCGCGCCCGGTCGCAGCGGCACCCATCGGCCTGATAGTCATAATCCATGAATGTCGTAGCTCATGAGCATAGTGGGCTACGATCGCGCGATGGCGCAAGAGCGAGCCGGTGAGCCGACGGAGTCGAGGGTCAGCACCGGCTTCCTGCTGGCCCGGCTCGGTGCCGAGTCACGTCGCCGGTGGGCCCGGACGCTGTCCGAGCGCGGACTGACCCCATACCACTTCGGGGTGCTCATGACGCTCGACGAACACGGTGAGACGCACCAGCAGCGGCTCAGCGCGGCAATCGGCGTCGATCCACGCAACGCCGTGCCGATCTTCGACACGCTCGAAGCCCGCGAACTGATCACGCGTACCAGCGATCGGACGGACCGCCGCAAGCGCACCGTCGTCATCACCGCCGCCGGCCGGGCGGCAGTCGACGAACTGCGCCACACCGGAGTCGCGCTGGACCATGGCCTGCTCGCCGGCCTGACCGAGCGCCAGCGGACGACCCTACACCGGCTGCTGCTCAAGGTGTTCGAGACGACCATCGACACCAACTCCACTCCGGCCACGGCCCCGGGGGAGCCGGCCGACCGACCGACCGCGCCGACAGCCCGACCCTGAACGCCGCCCACGTCGAGGCGACCGTCGCGCGGTGGGCCACCGACGGACGTCAGAGGCCAGGTGCGCCGGCGTGCCGCTGCCGGGCGTACGCACGTCAGCGGTCGGCGAGGAAGGCGATGGCCCGCTCCCAGGTCCGCGCGGCCGCCGCCGGGTCGTGGTCGGGCAGGTCCGGGTCGGTGTAGAGGTGCCCGACGCCGGGATAACGGTGGACGGAGAGCTCCGCGCCGGCCTCGGTCATCGCCCGCCGCCACTGCTCGACCTCCGGCTCCGCGTCGTATTCGTCCGGGTCGCCCAGGTGCAGCTGCACCGGCAGGCCGGGCCGGACCGTCTCCGGCTCGCCGCCGGTGCCGCAGAGCAGCAGCAGCGCCGCGGCGTCGGGACGCTCGGCGAGCATCGCGCCGGCCACCCCGGCGCCCATCGAGAACCCGGCCAGCACCGCGTCGGCCGGCGCCTCGCGCAGGGCATACCGGGCCCGATCCAGCACGGCCTCCTGGCCGATCTTGCGGAGCAGGGCGAAGCCGTCCTCCACCGTCTCCGCGGCCGGCTCGCCGTAGAGGTCGGGGGTGACGACGGTGTGCCCGGCGGCGCGCAGCCGGTCGGCGGCCGTCAGCACGGCGGGCCGCAGCCCGTAGACGGAGTGAAACAGCACGACGTGTCCCATGGGCGCATCCTGCCCCACACCCGGCGCGGGACCGGGCCGCCGCGCGGGCGCGGATCCGGCGTCAGCGCAGCGACTCCAGCCGCCGCACCAGGTCCTCCGGCCCCGGCATGGCGGCGATCTCGGCGCTGACCTCGCGGGCCGCGTCGCGCAGCGCCGGGTCGTCGACGAGCCGGCTCAGCGTGTCGGCGGTGATGCCGCGCGCCGGCACCGCGAGGCCGGCGCCCCGCGCGGCCACCAGCTCGGCGTTGTGCCGCCGGTCGCCGGGCCCGACGGTCGCCAGTTGCGGCACCCCCGCGATCAGGGCGGTGAGGACGCTGCCCGCGCCGCCGTGGTGGACCAGCGCCGCGCTCGCCGGCAGCGCCTCGGGCAGCGGGATCCAGTCGACGGTGCGCACGTTGCCGGGCAGCGCCCGGCGGGCCAGCCGCGCGTCCGGGCGGACCAGGACGAACTCGGCGTCGACCCGGTCGGCGGCGGCGACGACCGCCGGCATCGGCCCGGCGCTGCCGGGGCCGGCGACGGTGCTGCGGCTGACCAGCACCCGCGGGCGCCGCCCCGGCTCGCGCAGCCAGTCGGGCAGCTCGCCGCCGCCGGCGTCGGCGGCGTAGCGCATGGGCCAGCCGTCCTGGTGCAGCAGGCTGGGTGGCGCGACGGCGATCGCGGCGGCCGGGGGCGGCAGCTCCGCCAGGCCGTGCCGGCGCAGGGCCGCGCCCAGCCGCGCGAGGGTGGCCCGGACCAGCTCCCGGCCGTCGAAGAGGGAGTTCTCCTGGCGTACGGCGGGCACGCCACGCTTCGCCGCCGCGAGCGCCCCGGCCACCGCGAACGGCTCGTGGATCACCAGATCGGGCTTCCACTCCTCGGCGACGGCGACGACCCCGTCGGCGATCTGGTCGTTGACCGCGCCGAAGAGCAGCCCGGCGCCCCGGGTGCCGCCGGTGCCGGCCAGCTCGGCGCGGGCGATCAGCGGGTGGCGCAGCATCATCCCGCGGGCGATCCGTCCGAAGTCGAACGCGGGCGCGACGTCGCGCACCGGCAGCCCGGACCGCTCCGCCCGCAGGGCGTCGGCGGCGGTGGCGACGAGCACCTCGTGCCCGCCGTCGCGCAGCGCGCCGGCCAGCGGCAGCAAGGGAAGGACGTGCCCGATCAACGGCGCGGAGACCACCAGCACTCGCACGTTTCGATCTTAGCCGCGCCGGGTCGGCCGGTGGGCAGGCCGACGGGCCGGCTGGCCGGTGGGTGGTGGGCCGGCTGGCGGATGGCTGGCCGGCGGGTGGTGGTGCCGACCGGACCGATCCCCTGCTCAGTCTGCGGTCGTGGGCAGGGCGCGGCTGCGGCCACGGAACTCGGCGACCACCTCGCCGCCGTCGCGGGTGACGGTGACGTCGTAGATGCCGCTGCGCCCGTACCGGGTGCGCTCGGTGGCGTAAGCGGTCAGCAGATCGCCCTCGCGGGCGGGCCGGACGAAGGTGATCTCGCCGCCCGCGGCGACGGTGACCGGCCCGTGGCTGTTGCAGGCGAGCGCGAAGGCGGTGTCGGCGAGCAGGAAGACGAAGCCGCCGTGGGCGATGGCGTGGCCGTTGACCATCGCGCCGGTCACCCGCATCCGGGCCACCGCCGTCCCCCCGGCGGCGTCGACCAGCTCGATGCCGAGCCCCCTGGACGCCACGTCGGCGTCGAACATGTCGTACGCGGCGTTGCGCCCGGCCACCTCAGCCGCCCCGCCGCTGGTCGACGATCCGCCGCATCTTGCCCACCGACCGCTCCACCCCGTCGGGGGCGATCACCTCGACCGCCACGCTCACTCCGATCGTGTTCTTGACCAGCCCGACCAGCGCGACGCCGGCCCGCTCCGCGGCCTCGGCGGCCACCCCCGGCCGCCGCTCCACGCGGACGGTCAGCGTGTCCATCCGGCCCTGCCGCCCGAGGACGCACTGGAAGTGCGGCGACAGCTGCGGCGTGCGCAGGATCAGCTCCTCGATCTGGGTGGGGAAGACGTTCACCCCGCGCACGATCATCATGTCGTCGCTGCGCCCGGTGATCTTCTCGATCCGTCGCATCGGGCGGGCGGTGCCGGGCAGCAGCCGGGTCAGGTCGCGGGTCCGGTAGCGGACGACCGGCATCGCCTCCCGCGTCAGCGAGGTGAGTACCAGCTCGCCGCGCTCGCCGTCGGGCAGCACCTCGCCGGTGACCGGGTCGACGATCTCCGGATAGAAGTGGTCCTCCCACAGGTGCAGCCCGTCCTTGGTCTCCACGCACTCGTTGGCCACGCCCGGGCCCATCACCTCGGACAGGCCGTAGATGTCGACGGCGTGCATGTCGAGGCGCTGCTCCAGCTCCCGGCGCATGTCCTCGGTCCACGGCTCCGCGCCGAAGATCCCCACCTGGAGCGAGGTGCGGCGCGGGTCGACGCCCTGCCGTTCCAGCTCGTCGACGATCGCGAGCAGGTAGCTGGGGGTGACCATGATGACGTCGGGCTCGAAGTCCCGGATCAGCATCGCCTGGCGTTCGGTCATCCCGCCGGAGACGGGGATGACGGTGCAGCCCAGCTCCTCCGCGCCGTAGTGCGCGCCGAGCCCGCCGGTGAACAGCCCGTAGCCGTACGCGACGTGCACCCGGTCGCCGGGGCGGCCGCCGGCGGCCCGGATCGACCGGGCCATCAGCCGGGCCCAGGTCCTCAGGTCCTCGGCGGTGTAGCCGACCACGGTCGGCCGGCCGGTGGTGCCGGAGGAGGCGTGCAGCCGGGCGATCCGCTCGCGCGGCACGGCGAACATGCCGAACGGGTAGTTCTCCCGCAGCTCCGCCTTGCCGGTGAACGGGAAGCGGGCCAGGTCGGCCAGGTCCCGGCAGTCGTCGGGGTGCACCCCGGCGGCGTCGAAGGCCTTCCGGTAGTGCGGGACGTTGTCGTACGCGTGCCGCAGCGACCATCGCAGCCGCTCCCGCTGCACCGCGCGCAGCTCGTCGACGCTCGCCCGCTCGATCGGCTCCAGCTCCTCGGGGCGCGGGGCGCGGTCCTGCATCGGTGCCTCCTGCACGTCACGGTGGCGCGGCGGCGGGAGCAGGTACGGACACCGTCGGGTCGCCCCGGAGCCGGGCCGCCCCGGCCGCCGATCTTGGTACGGTACGCCGACCGGCCGCACCGCACCACCGGCGGGCCGGACGCTCGGCGGCTCCGGCGCTCAGCCGGTGCGCGGCGTCGCGCCGGGCGTGACGCGCTCCCCGGTCACCGGCACGTCACGGGTTCTCCGGGTCCAGGTTGCGCTCGCGCAGCAGCGCGTCCAGCTTGGCCTCGATCCGCTCGTCGGACTCCCGCGACTGGGAGGAGCCCCAGTAGTAGAACAGGGCCAGGCCCGCCGCCTGCCAGATCAGCTGGAGGAACTCGGACTGCCAGTTCTCGAAGGTGGACGCGAGGAACTGCGGCAGGAACTCGGCCCAGGCGAAGGACTGGCCGTGCTGGCTGGCCTCGTTGCTCTCCACCGTCGCCTGGAAGACGAACTGGCCGATCCAGGAGACCAGGAACAGCGCCCCGGTCACCAACGCGAAGGCGTACGCCTTGGGCCACCTCGGCTTGCGGAACGGCGGCCCCCCGGCTCGCCCGGCCCGGCCGGGCGAGCGCCGGCCGTTCGATGCGGACCCGGACGGACGCGTACTCGACGCCGTCGTCGTGTCGGCCATCGCGATCCCCCTCTCGACGAATCCCCTGGTGAGGCTTATGCCCCCGGTCGATCGGGACGAAACGGCGGCCCGGCGTGGCGGGCCGGCGTGGCGGGCCGGGACACCGGGCGCAGCCCGAAACTGCCACAGCATCGCAGTTGCAAAATAGTGGCAACAAGCTCTGGACGCGGCCCGTTCGCGTAACTAGCCTGATCGGCATGAGTCCTTACATCACCGATACGGCGGCCTGGCAGGAGAGCTGGGACCGCCAGCAGGAGGCGTACCTGCCGGACCGGGAGCACCGGTTC
The DNA here is from genome assembly GCF_043204915.1 of Micromonospora sp. NPDC047670. Classification (NCBI taxonomy): domain Bacteria; kingdom Bacillati; phylum Actinomycetota; class Actinomycetes; order Micromonosporales; family Micromonosporaceae; genus Micromonospora; species Micromonospora sp. NPDC047670. The sequence goes on along the minus strand of NZ_JBIDDA010000008.1, from coordinate 171,242 downwards.
ACCGCGATGCTCGACGCCGTCGACGCGGTCCGCGACGGCGACCGGCTCCGGCTGCTCGACCTGGCCGGCGGCACGGGCAGCATCGCCGACCGGACGCTGCGCCGCTTCCCCGACGCCGAGGTGACGCTCGTGGACCTCGACCCGGCCCTGCTCGCCCTCGCCCGCGCCTCCCTCGGCGACCGGGTCACCGTCGTCACCGCCGACCTCGGCCGGCCCGACTGGCAGACCGCGCTCCCCCACCGCGACTACGACGCCGTGCTCACCGCCACCGCGCTGCACTGGCTGCCGGCGGAGCGGCTCAGCCGGCTCTACGCCGAGCTGCGCGACCTGCTGCGCCCCGGCGGGATCCTCGTCAACGCCGACCACATGCCGGACGACGCGCTGCCGCAGCTCAGCAAGCGCCTGCTCGACCGGGCCCGCGACCGCCGGTCGGCCCGGTACGCCGCCGGAGCCGCCCTGTCCTGGGCGGAGTGGTGGGAGCGGGCGGCGGCCGACCCGACGCTGGGCCCGCTCGTCGCGCAGCGGCACGCCATCTACCCGACCGGGCACAGTCCGGAGTGGATCCCGCCGGTGTTCTGGCACCTGTCCGCGCTGGCCGCCGCCGGCTTCGCCGAGGTGGGCACGGTGTGGCGGGGCGGCACCGACGCCGCCGTCGCCGGGGTGCGCTGACGGCGTCCGGGCCACCGGGACGCCCGGACGCCCGCCGCGGGCGGGCACTAGGCTGACGACCACGCACCGACGGTCCCCGCCCGTGGCACCGGCGGGGAGGAGAGATGTCCGGACCGGACCCGCGCGTCGACCCCGACGTCGACCTGAGCGTCCCCGCCGACCGGGGCGAGCTGGCCGCCCGCCCCGGGGCGGTGCTCGGCGCCGTCGCCGCCGGCGGCGCGCTCGGCGCCCTGGCCCGGGCCGCCCTCCAGCACGCCCTGCCGCACGGCCCCACCGACTTCCCGTGGGCCACCTTCGGCGTCAACCTGACCGGGTGCCTCCTGATCGGCGTCCTGATGGCGGCGCTCGGGAGGGCCGGTGGCGGTCGGCCGCTGCTGCGCCCGTTCCTCGGCGTGGGGGTGCTCGGCGGCTACACCACCTTCTCGACGTACGCGGTAGACGTCCACCGGGCGCTCGCCGCCGGCGCCCCGGCCGTGGCCCTGGGCTACCTGGCCGCGACGCTGCTGGGCGCGCTGGCGGCGGTCTGGCTCGGCGACGCGCTCGCCGGCCGGCTGCTCGGCCGGGCGGCGGACGGCGGGGGCGGGCGATGACCGTGCTGCTGATCGCGGTCGGCGCGGCCCTCGGCGCGCCGCTGCGCTATCTCACCGACCGGGCCGTGCAGGCGCGGCTCGGGTCGGCCTTCCCGTGGGGCACGCTGACCGTCAACGCACTCGGGTCGCTGCTGCTCGGCCTCCTGGTCGGGCTGCCGGTCGGTCCGGCCGCCGGCGCGCTGCTCGGCACCGGCTTCTGCGGCGCGCTGACCACGTACTCCACCTTCGGCTACGAGACGCTGCGGCTGGCCCGGCGGGGCCGGCGGCTCCTCGCCCTGGCCAACGCGTTGGCAAGCGTGGCCGCCGGGCTCGCCGCCGCCGGCGCCGGCTTCGCCCTGGCCCGGGCAGTGGCCGGCTGACCGGCGGCGCCCGCATCACCTGCCCCGGTCGCCTACGGGCCGGCGGGCCTCGCCCCGGCACCGACCGGCCGACCCGGCGTCGCTGCGCCGTCCGCCCGGGTGACCGGCGGGGGCGGTCGCACCGGCGCCCCCGCCGGTCGGCTCAGGCGGGCGCGGCCGGGGCGGCCAGCGCGACCACCGGGCCGAGCACGAAGACGGCCGGCGGGCCGATCCCCTCCCGGGCCGCGACCGCGCCGATCTCGTCCAGCCGGGCGGTCACCGTACGCTGCCCGGGGTGCCCGGCGTCCTGCACCGCGAGGACCGGGGTGTCCGGGGCACGGCCGTGCTCGACAAGCGCCGTCGCGATCTTGCCGACCGTGTCCACGGCCATCAGCAGCACCACCGTGCCCCGGGCCCGGCCCAGCGCCGCCCAGTCGACAAGCGAGTCCGGGTGCCCGGGCGGCAGGTGCCCGGAGACGACGGTGACGTCGTGCGCGACGCCCCGGTGGGTGACCGGCACCCCGGCCAGGGCCGCGGCGGCGACCGCGCTGGTCACTCCCGGGACCACGGTCACCTCCACCCCGGCCGCCGCGCAGGCCTGGACCTCCTCGTGGCCGCGCCCGAAGACGTACGGGTCGCCGCCCTTGAGCCGGACCACCCGCCGGCCCGCGCGGGCGTGCGCGACGAGGGCGGCGTTGATGGCGTCCTGCCCCATCGACGGCCCACGGGGCACCTTCGCCGCGTCGATTACCTCCACCCCGGGGCGCAGCCCGGCGAGCAGCCCGCGCGGGGCGAGCCGGTCGACCACCACCACGTCCGCCTCGTCGAGCAGCGCCCTGCCCCGTACGGTGATGAGATCCTCGGGTCCGGGCCCCCCGCCGACCACCACGACGTGCCCCCGGCGCGGACCCCCGCCGTCGTGCCGGTGCCGGCCGTGGCCGTGCTGGCCGTGGTCGTGCTGGCCGTGGTCGTGCTGGCCGTGGTCGTGCTGGCCGTGGTGGTGGTCGTGGTGATGGTGGCCGTGGCCGTCGACCGGGTCGTCGGGGTGGTCGTGCGGGGTCTGCGGCCGGCCCACCTTGTCGGCGAAGCCCGGCATCAGGACCCGGTACGCGCAGGTGTCGCAGTTCATCCGGATGTCGCCGCCGCGCGCCTCGGCGTGCCGCTCGAGGACGAGGTCGGCGAGGGCGTCGCAGTCGCCGATCAGGTCGGCGACCCGCACGTCCAGGTCCGGGTGGGCGGCGGCGAAGTCGGCCGACTGGGCGACGATGCGGTCGGGCAGCACCCCGGCGAAGAGGAAGTACGGCGCGACGACGATCCGCCGCGCGCCCAACCGGCGCAGCCGGTCCAGCACCGCCGGCACCGACGGCTCCGCCAGGGAGATGAAGCCGGGCTCCACGCCGGCGTAGCCGCGCCCCTCCCAGAGCAGCCGGGCCACCTTCGCGACCTCGGCGTTGGCGTCCGGGTCGGTGGAGCCGCGCCCGATCAGCGCCACCCAGGTGCCGGCCCGGTCGTCACCGCCCAGCGCGGCATCGATGCGCTGCTCCAGGGCGGTGTGCAGCAGCGGGTGCGGGCCCAGCGGCCGGCCGTAGACGTAGCTGAGCCCGGGGTGGCGCTGCCGTTCGCGGGCCAGCGCGGCCGGGATGTCGCCCTTGCCGTGCCCGGCGGCGGTCAGCACCAGCGGCAGCGCGACCAGCGACCGGTGGCCCCGGTCGACGAGCGCGCCGACCGCGTCGGTCAGCGGCGGCCGGGACAGCTCGATGAAGCCGCCCTCGACGTCGCCGAGGGTGCCGGCGGCGCGGCGGCGGACCCGCTCGACGAACGCGACGAACTGGTCGACCCCGGCCGCGCTGCGCGTGCCGTGCCCGACGATGACCAGAGCGGTCACTGCTCCTCCTCCACGTACAGCAGGGCGTTGAGGGCGGCGGCGGCGACCGCCGAGCCGCCCTTCTCGCCCCGGTTGGACACCCCGGGCAGGCCGCTGGCCCGCAGCGCCGCCTTCGACTCGGCGGCGCCCACGAAGCCCACCGGCAGCCCGACGACCAGCGCCGGCCGGGCGTCCAGGGTGATCAGTTCCTCCAGCGCGGTCGGCGCGCAGCCGACCACCCACACCGCGCCGGGGCCGACCCGGTCCAGGGCGATCCGCACCGCCGCCGCCGACCGGGTGATCCCGGCCGCGCGGGCCAGGTCGGCGGCGGCCGGCTCGGCGACCGGGCAGACCGTCTCGCGCCCGGTTATGCCGGCGGCCACCATCGCCACGTCGGTGACCACCGGCACGCCGGCGCGCAGGGCGGCCAGCCCGCCGGCCAGGGCCGCCTCGTCGCAGACCAGGTCGGTGACGTAATCGAGGTCGGCGCTGGCGTGCACCACCCGCTCGGTGACGGCGCGGGTCAGCGGCGGCAGGTGCGCGAGGTCCACGCGGGAGCGCAGGATCCGGTACGACTCCCGCTCGATGGGGTGCACGACCCGGGTCACGGCCGCACCGCCCCGGCGCCGTAGCGCTCGTCGTAGCGGCGCAGCTTCCACAGCGCCACCGCGCCGACCCAGGCGAGCACGAAGAGGGCCACGACGGCGTACCCGAGCTGCTCGAAGTGGTCGGCGAACCCCGCGTACCCCGCCAGCGCCGACACCCCGAGGTGGTCGACCAGCAGGCCGGCGGCGTAGACGCTGGCGACGAGGCCACCGACCAGCACGGTCACCGCCGTGGTGGCCAGGTTGTAGTAGAGCCGCCGGGCCGGGTGCCGGTACGCCCACGAGTAGGCGCGGCTCATCAGCAGGCTGTCGGCGGTGTCCATGGCGGACATGCCGGCGGCGAAGAGCAGCGGCAGGGTGAGCAGGGCGAGCACGGGCAGCCCGCCGGCGGCGGCGGTGCTGGCCGACAGGGCGAGCAGGGTCACCTCGCTGGCGGTCTCCAGGCCGAGGCCGAAGAGGAACCCGACCGGCGCCATGTGCCAGGAGGAACGCACCAGCGCGCGGGCCCGGGAGCCGAGCACGCGCTGCACCAGCCCCCGGTTGAGCAGGTGCAGGTCCAGCTCGTGCTCGTCGAGGTCGCCGTGGCGCAGGCGGCGCCACAGCCGCGCCAGGCCCGCCAGCACCGCCGCGTTGAGCACCGCGACGAGGGCGAGGAAGATCGTGGCGGTGAGGACCGCGACGGTGGCGCCCACCTCGCGCGCGTCGGCCAGGCCGGGGCCGGCGAGGTTGGCCGAGGCGAGGCCGACCACCAGGGCCAGCAGCAGCACCACCCCGCTGTGCCCGAGGGCGAAGAAGAAGCCGACCCCGACCGGGCGCCGCCCGCGCAGCAGCATCAGCCGGGTGGTGTCGTCGATCGCCGCGATGTGGTCGGCGTCGAAGGCGTGCCGCACGCCGAGCAGGTACGCCAGCGTGCCGGCCCCGGCGAGGCCGCCGGCCGCGGCGGGCTGGTTGTTCCAGTACAGGTAGAGACTCCAGCCGGCGACGTGCAGCACGGCGACGGCGAGCACGATGCCGCCGAGGCGTACCCGTTCGGCGCGGCTCCACCGGCCGGCCGGAGGTGCGGCGTTGACCGCGGTCGAACTCATCGGCTTCCTCCACGTTCGTCGGTGCCCGTGGCGCGGATCGCGTCCACGGGGCAGATCTCCAGGCATTCGAGGCAGCCGGTGCAGCGGTCGTCGCGGACGGCGAGGCCGCCGGGCGTCGGCCGGATGGCGTGTGTCGGGCAGGTGAGCAGGCACGCGCCGCAGCCCTGGCAGGCGCCGATCGTCACCGCCGCCACCGGTACCCCCGCGGGGTGACCATCCGGCCGGCGACGATCCGGGTCTGGCTGCTGCCCACCACCACGACGCTGTACATGTCGACCAGCGCGGGGTCGAGATCGGCGAGGGTGGCCAGGTGCACCCGTTCGTCGGGGCGGCTGGCGTTGCGCACCACCCCGACCGGGGTGTCCGCCGGCCGGTGCGCGGCGAAGACCCCCAGCGCCGCGCCGAGCTGCCAGTCGCGGGCACGGCTGCGCGGGTTGTAGAGCAGCGCCACGAAGTCGCCCTCGGCGGCGGCGGCCACCCGGCGGGCGATGACCTCCCACGGGGTGTGCAGGTCGGACAGGCTCAGGTAGGCGTGGTCGTGGCCGAGCGGCGCGCCGAGCAGGGCGCCGGCGGCCAGCGCGGCGGTCACCCCGGGCACCCCCACCACGTCGATCCGCTCGTCGGCGTACTCCAGGGCGGGGCTGGCCATCGCGTACACGCCGGCGTCGCCGGAGCCGACCAGCGCGACGGCGTGGCCGGCGGTGGCCTCGGCGACGGCGGCGCGGGCCCGTTCCTCCTCCGCGCCGAGCCCGCTGGCGAGCACCCGGGTGCCGGGGCGCAGCAGGTCACGGACCTGGTCGACGTACTGGTCGAGGCCGACGACCACGGCGGCGCGGCGCAGTTCGGTCACCGCGCGGGCGGTGCGCAGGTCGGGCGCGCCGGGGCCGAGGCCGACGATCGCGAGCCGGCCGCGCGGGGCGTGCCGGGCGACGGCGACGGTGGCCATGGCGGTCGCGGTCTTCGGCACCAGCAGCTCGGCGTCGCCGCCGAGCAGCGCCGCCGCCTCGGCGACGCTGGGGGTGCCGACGGCGGCGCGGACCACCTCGCTGGGGTGCGGCACGTCGACCGCCGCCAGCTGCGCCGCCGGATGCGTCACCAGGGGTACGCCGAGCGCGTCGGCGGTCGCCCGGATGCCCGCCTCGTCGGCCTTGATGTCGGCGCTGGCCAGGTGCCGCAGGCTCGCCGGGCTGAGCCCCGCCTCGGCGAGCACCCGGTCCAGCAGGCCGCGCACCTCGGCGGCGGGCACGCCCCGGCTGGCCCCGACCCCGGCGACCAGCGACGGGGGCCGCAGCACGGCCGTCCGGGCGTCGAGCGGCACGAGCCGGTCGGTGACCAGCAGCCGGTACCCGCCGCCGGCCGGCGGTCCGGCTGCTCCGGCGCCAGCCTCGACACGTGGTCCGGCCGAGGTCGGGCCGGCCGGTTCCCCGGCCCCGGGCGGGGCGACCGGGGCGGCGGGCGCGGTCGGCTCGGGCGCCGGGGCGGGGCGCACGTTGTCGGGCAGGGCGGGCAGCGGCCAGGCGGCGTCGGCGACCAGCGTGACCGGCTCGCCGTCGAGGATGGCGCGGCTGACGGCGGCCACCGCGCCCTCGACGGGCCAGCCGAGGGTGTCCAGGCCGGGAAGGCCCGCCGCGTCGGTGGCGGTGGTGACCACCGGCCGCGCGTCGAGCAGCGCACCGACCCGCGCGGCGAGGTCGTTCGCGCCCCCGGCGTGCCCGCCGAGCAGCGCGACCGCGTGCCGGGCGGCCTCGTCGACCACCACCACGGCCGGATCGGTGTGCTTGTCGCCGAGCAGCGGCGCGAGGATACGCACCACCGCCCCGGTGGCCAGGAAGGCCACCACCGCGTCGCAGCCGGCCCAGGCCGCGCGCAGCGCGTCCGCGACGGTGTCCGCCGTGACGAGGCGGGCGTGCGGCCAGGCGTCGGCGAGGATGCGGGCGTGCCGCCGCCCGGCGGCGGTGGCGGCGACGAGCCCGACGGTGGCCGCGTCCCCGCCGGGCGGCGTCGGCCCGGCCTCGCCCGGGGGCGTCGTCGCCGGGGCGGGCCGTGGTGAGGGCGTCGTCGTCGCCGAGCCGGGGTGTCCGGCGGCGCCGGAGCCGGCCCGGAGGGCCGGCTGGTCCGTGGCGGTGGGCGGGTGGTTCACGAGCGCTCCCCGGTGAGGACGACCACCGGGTTGGTGGCCGCGAGTCGGATGGACCCGCCGGGCAGGTCGGCGAGGCGGGCGGCGGAGAGTTGGACGCCCTCCACGGCGTAGCCGGCGGCGCGCAGCAGCCGGACCGCCGGGGCGACCCGGTCGACGGCGGCGAGGGTGGCCACGACCCGCTCCGGCCGGCGCTGCGCCACGGCGGCGAGCACGTCGGCGCCGCCGCCCCCCACGAAGACGGCGTCCGGATCGGGCAGCCCGGTCAGCGCGGCGGGGGCGGCCCCGACGACCATCCGGACGTCGACGCCGTGCCGGGTGGCGTTGGCGCGCACCGGCGCCGCCGGGTCGCGGTCGACGGCGACCACGGCCGCGCCGAGCAGGGCGCACTCGATGCCGACCGAGCCGCTTCCCGCGCCGACGTCCCAGACCAGCCGGCCGAGGCGGGGGCGCAGCCGGGCGACGGCGAGGGCGCGTACCTCCGACTTGGTGATCATGGAGTCGCGGTACGCGTAGGCGGCCTCGGGCAGCGCCCAGCCGCCGGCCGGGGCGGCGGCCGGCTGGTTGTCCGCCCGCATCCCGGCCGCGCCGGGCTCGCCGGCGAGGCTGAGCAGCACGTGCGGGTCGGCCCAGTCGCGGGCGGCGGCCGCCTCGGGGGTGGTCTCGGTGAGCCGTTCGGCGTCGGTGCCGAGGTGCTCGGCGACCACCAGCCGGCGGGTCCAGCCGACCAGGCCGGCGCCCAGCTCGGCGGCCCCGGCCCCGGGGGCGGTGAGCACGGCGACGGCGGGCAGCGCCCGGCAGGCGTTCAGCGCCGGTCGGGGGTCCCGGCCGTGCGCGGTGACCACGGCCGCGCCGTCCCAGGGCAGCCCGGCGCGGGCGAACGCGGCGGCGACGCTGGAGACCGCCGGCAGCACCCGCAGCGGCAGCCCGGCCGCCCGCAGCCGCCGGACGACGCCGAACAGCCCGGGATCCCCGCTGGCCAGCACCACGGCGTCCGCGCCGGCGGCGACGGCGGCGGCCAGCCGGTCCAGCGCCGGCGCGAGCGGCCCGAGGGCGACGGTCTCGGCGTCGGCCGGCAGACGTACGGCGGCCAGGTGCCGGGCCGCGCCGACCACCAGCCGGGCCCCGGCGAGCACGGGCGCGGCGGCGGGGTGCGGCGGCCCGCCGGCGGCGTCGATCCCGACCACGGTCACCGCCGGCCCGGCGTCCACGGCGGACAGGTCCCCGGTCACCGCCGGCCCGGTGCCCCCGGCCGGCTGGTCGCCGGTCACGCCGCCCACCGGCCCGAGGACGCGACCACCCGGTCCCCGGCGAAGTCGACCATCGCGACGTCGACGGTGACCGCGCCGCCGGCGAACCGGAGCAGCACCTGCCGCACCCGGCGGCAGAGCAGGTCGCCTGCGGTGCCGAGCAGCCCGGCGGCCTCCCACAGCTCGTACGCGTGCCGCCCGGTGTTCGCCGCGGTCACCGCCGCCACCAGGTCGGGCCCGCCGCCCGCCTCGGCGGTGACCTCCCCGAGCAGGGACAGGTCCACCTTGGACCGGGTGTAGTGGGTCATCAGGATGCCGGCGGCGAGCTTGGCCAGCTTGCCGGCCATCCCGACGAAGACCACGCTGGTCATCTCGTCGCCGACGGCGGCGGTGACCGCCGCGCCGGTGAAGTCGCCGACCTCGACGAAGCACACCTCGGGCAGCTCCGGCAGGAGCGCGCGGGCGGCCCGCTCGGTGCGCCCGCCGGTGCACAGCACCACGGTCCGCTCCCCCTGCGCGGCCATCACGTGCACCGCCTGCACCACGCTGGCCCGCCAGGAGGCGGTGGAGAACGGGCGGACGATGCCGGTGGTGCCGAGGATGGAGATGCCGCCGACGATGCCGAGCCGCCGGTTGGTGGTCTTGCGGGCCATGATCTCGCCGCGCGGCACGCTCACCACCACCCGGACGCCCACCTCGGCCAGGTCGACCACCTCGGCGACAGCCTGGCCGATCATCCGGCGTGGCGTCTCGTTGATCGCCGGTCCGCCGACGGGCAGCCCTAGGCCCGGCTTGGTGACCGTGCCGACGCCCGGCCCGCCGTCGAGCCGCAGCCCCGGCTCGTCCCGCCAGCCGACGGTGACGGTCAGCTCGGCGCCGTGCGTGACGTCCGGGTCGTCGCCGGCATCCTTGACGACGACGGCCTCCGCCGAGGTGCCGGCGTCGACCTCGCAGCGGGCCACCGGGAAGGTGACCCGCCGGCCGGCCGGCAGCCCGATCTCCACCTCCCGCTGCGGCACACCCGTGACCAGGGCGGTCACCGCCGCCTTGGCCGCCGCCGTCGCGCAGGCGCCGGTGGTCCAGCCGGTGCGCAGCGCGGTGGGCCGGACCTTCGCGGTACGCGGCAGGTCCGGCTCGCGCAGCGGCGGCTCGGCGTACGTCATCCGGCGTGCCCGTCCCCCGGTGTCGCGCTGGCGGCCCGGGCGCGGCGCAGGTCGGCACGGGCGGCCGGCTCGGCGCGCCGGAACGTGTGGAAGTGTCCGGGGTGGTAGAGGTGCGAGCGGGTGCCGGCGGCGGCGAGCGCCGGGCCGACCAGGAAGAGGGTGTGCTTCCAGAGCTTGTGCTCCTTGACCGTGGCCTCCAGGTCGCCGAGGGCGCACCGCACCACCAGCTCGTCCGGCCAGGTCGCCTGGTACGCCACCACGACCGGCGTGTCGGGCGGGTACCCGCCGGCCAGCAGCTCGGCCTGCGCCTGCCCGGAGCGGGCGGCGGAGAGGAACAACGCCATCGTGGTGCCGTGCCGGGCGAACTCGCGGACCCGCTCGCCGGGCGGCATCGGCGTCTTCCCGCCCTCCAGCCGGGTCAGGATCACCGACTGGGCGACCTCGGGGATGGTCAGCTCCCGGCCGACGATCGCCGCGACGGCGGTGAACGAGGAGACGCCGGGGACGATCTCCACGGCCAGCCCGAGCGCCCGGCACAGGTCGAGCTGCTCCTGCACCGCGCCCCACAGCGCCGGGTCGCCGGAGTGGATCCGCGCCACGGTCAGCCCGTCGGCGGCGGCCCGCTGGTAGAGCGGCAGCACGCCCTCGATGGGCAGCCGCGACGAGTCGACGATCTCCGCGTCACCGCGGGCGTGGGCGAGCACGTCGGCGTGCACCAGGCTGGCCGCCCAGACCACCACGTCGGCGGCGCCGATCACCCGGGCGGCGCGCAGGGTCAGCAGGTCGGCCGCGCCGGGGCCGGCCCCGACGAACCACACCTTGCCCGTGCTGGTCGGCCCGCCGCCGTCGGCGCGGTCCGCGATCGGCGCGGTGGTCACAGTTTTCCTCCCCTACGGTCCCGGCGGGCCGGGACCAGCAGCGTCGACAGGTACGGCAGGTCGTCGGCGGCGTCGGCGACCGGGCCGATCCGCTCGCCGGGCAGCCCGAGGCCCCGGCCCAGCACGGCGTCGCCGAGGCGGCCCTGCCGGCGCAGCTCGGCGACCAGTTCGGTGTGCCGCCGCCAGCCCTTGTAGGTCACGACGGTGCCGGGGCCGGCGAGCGCGTCGGCGAAGAGCGCCAGCCCGGCGGTGGCCGGCAGCAGGGTCAGCGGCTCCCGGCCCTCGCAGAGCGGCACGCCGCTGCGCGCCGCGAGATCCTGCATCGCGGTGATCCCGGGGACCGTGCGCACCTCGACCGCCGGGCGCAGGGCGCGCACGCTCTGCGCGAGGTAGCCGAAGGTGGAGTAGACGTTCGGGTCGCCGATGGTGGCAAAGACGACCGCGCGGGCGCCCCCGTCGACCGCGTCGACCACCGCTCGGGCGGCGTCGTCCCAGGCGCGTTCCCGGCGGGTGGTCACCCCGCCCCGGTCGTCGAGGGCGAACGGCAGCCGGCGCAGCCGCCCCGGCGCGACGTGCGCGGCCACGGTGGCCTCGGCCCGGCCCGGGGGCGCGTCGCCGTCCGCGGCGAGCCGGTCCAGCACGGGTACGAACACCACGTCGGCCTCGGCCAGCACCCGGACCGCCCGGAGGGTGAGCAGTTCCGGGTCGCCCGGACCGACCCCGACCCCGGTCAGCGTGGCGGCGCCCTCGCGCGCGGTCACCGGCTCGCCGCCTCGACCAGGCGCCGGGCGGCGTGCGGGTGGCCGGCCCAGTGGGTGTGCAGGTAGGAGGCGTGCACCCGGCCGGCGACGAAGCCGTGGTCGGCGCCGTCCCAGCGCCACGCCGGCCGGTCGCCGTGGCCGGGGTCGGTGGCGGTGCGGTGGAACTCGTGGCCGCGTACCGGGTCGCCGGGGCGGTGCAGCGGGGATTCGGTGACGGCGACGGCGTCCCGGTAGCCGAGGGTGAGCCGGTCGGTCATCCGGGCGGTGAGGTCGAGCCGGCCGCACATGGGCACGCCGTCGAGCGACCGGCCGAGGTAGAGCAGGCCGGCGCACTCGGCGACGACCGGACCGTCGAAGTCGGCCAGCTCCGCGCGGAGCGTGGCGTTGTCGGCGAGCTGCGGCGCGTACGCCTCGGGGAAGCCGCCGCCGACGACCACCGCGCGGGTGCCGGCGGGCAGGCCGGGGTCGCGCAGCGGGTCGAAGGGGACGACGGTGGCGCCGGCGGCGGCGAGCAGCTCGGCGGTCTCGGCGTAGGAGAAGGTGAAGGCCGGGCCGCCGGCGACCGCGACCACCGGGCCCTCGGCGCCGGCGGGGCCGCCGACGGCGGCGGCCGGGTCCCAGGCGGGCGCGCGCAGCGGCCCGGCGGTGCGGGCCAGGTCGAGCACCGCGTCGAGGTCCACGGTGGCCGCCACGAGGTCGGCGAGGGCGGCCACGATGGCCAGCGACTCCGGCGCCCGCTCGGCGACCGGCACCAGCCCGAGGTGGCGCGCCGGGGCGGCGACCTCGGCGGCGCGGCTCACCGCCCCGAGCACCGGCACGTCCACCTCGGCGAGGGCGTCGCGCAGCAGCGCCTCGTGCCGGGGCGAGCCGACCCGGTTGAGGATCACCCCGCCGATCCGCACGCCGGGGTCGAACGCGGCCATGCCCAGGGCGAGCGCGGCGGCGGAGCGGCCCTGCGCGGTGGTGTCGAGCACCAGCAGCACCGGCGCGTCGACGAGGCGGGCGACGTGCGCGGTGGAGGCGTACCCGCGGCGGCCGACCGCGCCGTCGTGCAGCCCCATCACCCCCTCGACCACGGCGATGTCGGCGGGCGTCGGGGTGGCGGCGCCGTGCCGCAGCAGCGGCGCGATCCGCTCCTCGCCGACCAGCCACGGGTCGAGGTTGCGGCCGGGTCGGCCGGCGGCGAGCGCGTGGTAGCCGGGGTCGATGTAGTCGGGGCCGACCTTGTGCGGGCTGACGGTCAGGCCGCGGCGGCGCAGCGCGGCGAGCAGTCCGGTGGCGACGGTGGTCTTGCCGTGCCCGCTGGCGGGCGCGGCGACCACCACCCGGGGCAGCGCCCACGGCGCGGCCGGGTCGGCCGGCGGCGCGCCACCGGCCGGACCGGCGGGCGGGTGTCCACCCGGCCCGGTGGGCCCGTCTGGGCGACGCTGGTCGGTACGCCGGGTCGGGCCGGTCACCATTCGATGCCCTTCTGGCCCTTCTGGCCGGCGTCCATCGGGTGCTTGACCTTGGTCAGCTCGGCGACCAGGTCGGCGGCGTCGACCAGGCGCGGGTCGGCGTCCCGGCCGGTGATGACGACGTGCTGGAAGCCGGGGCGGTTCGCCAGGGTGTCGACCACCTCGTCGACGTCCACCCAGCCCCACTTCATCGGGTAGGTGAACTCGTCGAGCACGTACAGGCCGTAACGCTCGGCGGCCAGGTCGCGCTGGATCTGCCGCCAGCCCTCGAGGGCGTCGGCGGCGTGGTCGGCCTCGCCGCCGCGCTGGATCCAGGACCAGCCCTCGCCCATCTTGTGCCAGGCCACCGGGGCGCCCTGCCCGGTGCGCTCGTGCACCTCGCCGAGGGCGCGGAAGGCGTTCTCCTCGCCCACCCGCCACTTGGCGCTCTTGACGAACTGGAACACCCCGATCGGCAGGCCGGCGGTCCAGGCGCGCAGCGCCAGCCCGAACGCGGCGGTCGACTTCCCCTTCATCTGTCCGGTGTGGACCACCAGCAGCGGACGGTTGCGCCGCTGCCGCGTGGTCAACCCGTCGGCGGGCACGTGGGAAGGCTTCCCCTGCGGCATCAGGCAACACTCCTGTTCTGCCCGCCACCGGCGGTGGCGGTCGCGGCGGCGGTGGCGGGGGCAGCGGCGATCTTGGTAGGAGAGGGCCCCCCTGGGGGCCGTCCCTCGCCAAGATCTGCGGCGGACCGGGCGTGCGGGGTGGGACGGGGTCTGGCCGCGGGGGTGGGGCGGCCGGCGGCGAGACCGGTGAGGGGGGCGGTGGCCACCTCGTCGAGGCGGTGGTGGTCGGCGCCGAGCTGGGCGGCGAGGCGGCGGGCCAGGCCGAGGCGGACGGGGCCGCTCTCGCAGTCCACGACGACGCAGGGGGCGCCGGTGGCGGCGAGCACGGCCGCCGCGCGGGCCGCCCGGTCGAGCGGGCGCTCCCCGGCGGTGGCCCGGCCGTCGGTGACGACCAGCACCAGGGGACGGCGGCGGGGGTCGCGCAGCCGCTCCACGCGCAGCAGTTCGGCGGCGGCGAGCAGCCCCTCGGCCAGCGGCGTACGCCCGCCGGTGGGCAGCTCGGCCAGCCTCGTGGAGGCCGCCAGCACCGATGAGGTGGCCGGCAGCAGGGTCTGCGCGGCGGCTCCCCGGAAGGCGACCACCGCGACCTTGTCCCGGCGCTGGTAGGCGTCGGTGAGCAGGGCGAGCACGGCGCCCTTGACGGCGGCCATCCGCGCGCGGGCGCCCATCGAGCCGCTGGCGTCGACCACGAAGAGCACCAGGTTGCCCTCGCGTCCCTCGCGGACGGCCTCGCGGACGTCGTCGGGGCGCAGCCGCAGCGGCCCGGCGACGCGCCCCCGGGCGCCCTGGTGCGGGGCGGCGGCCCGCAGGGTCGCCGGCAGGTGCAGCGCCCCGGCCCGGCCGGCCGGCACCCGCGCCCCGGTGGTGCGGCCCCGCCCGGTGCGGGCGCGGGAGCGCCGGCCGGGCACCCCGTCACCGATCCCCGGCGCGGTGAGCAGCCGCGCCCTCAGCCCCTGCCGGGGTACGGCCACCGGCTGCCCGCCCGCGCCGGGCCGGCCGGGCGCCGGTGCGGTCCGGCCGGTCCCGCCGTCGACGCCGGCGTCGGCCGCCGCGTCGTCGGCCCGGCCGGTTGCCTGGTCGCCGCCGGACCGGTCGGGCCACGTGCTGTCCGACCGGTCGGGCCGGGCGCCGTGGGGCCCGTTGCCCTCAGCCCGGTCCCGGCCGGCGTCGCCGTCGCGCCGGGAACCCGGCCCGTCCGCGTCGCCCGCCGCGTCCGGTCCGGGGCCGCCGTCGTCCCGGGATCCGCCGTCGTCGGGGGCGTTACCGGCGCCACCGGGGCCGCCCTGCGGACCGGGGTCGCGCGGGTCGTCGCCGGGACCGCCGGGACCGCCCGGGTCGTCGTCGGGGTCGTCGTCGCGGGCCCGGTCCAGGGCCTCGTCGAGGCGCTTCTCGTCCAGCCCCGGCGTGTCGAACGGGTCCCGGCGGCGCCGGTGCGGCAGCGCCAGCCGGGCGGCGACCCGGACGTCCTCCACCGTGACCACGTCCCGGCCGTGCCAGGCGGCGTGCGCCAGCGCGGTGCGGGCGGTGACGATGTCGGCGCGCATCCCGTCCACGTCGAACGCGGCGCACACCTCGGCGATCTGGCGCAGCGCGGCGTCGGGCAGCAGCACCCGCTCCAGCCGCTGGCGGGCGGCGGCGACCCGGCGGGCGACCTGCGCGTCGGCGTCGGCCCAGCGGGCGGCGAAGCCGGCCGGGTCGGCGTCGGCGGCGAGCCGGCGGCGGACCACCTCGACGCGTACGGCCGGGTCGCGGCTGGCGCCCACCTCCACGGTGAGCCCGAACCGGTCCAGCAGCTGCGGGCGCAGCTCCCCCTCCTCCGGGTTCATCGTGCCGACCAGCAGGAACCGCGACGCGTGGCTGACCGAGACGCCCTCGCGCTCCACGTGGCAGCGGCCCATCGCGGCCGCGTCGAGGAGCAGGTCGACCAGGTGGTCGTGGAGCAGGTTGACCTCGTCGACGTAGAGCACGCCGCGGTGGGCGGCGGCGAGCAGGCCGGGCTCGAAGGCACGGACGCCCGCGCCGAGCGCCTTCTCCAGGTCGAGCGAGCCGACCACCCGGTCCTCGGCGGCGCCGACCGGCAGTTCCACCAGCCGGGCGGGACGTCGCTCGGCGGCCGGCGCGTCGGGGTGCGGGCCGTCCGGGCAGGACGGGTCGGGGGCGGCGGGGTCGCAGGCGAAGCGGCACCCGGCCACCCGGTCCACGGGCGGCAGCAGCGCGGCCAGGGCCCGTACGGCCGTCGACTTGGCGGTGCCCTTCTCGCCGCGGACGAGCACCCCGCCGATCGCCGGGGAGACCGCGTTGAGCAGCAGGGCGAGCCGCATGTCGTCCATGCCCAGCACGGCGCTGAACGGGTAGGTGCTCACTGCCTCGCCTCCGTTCGCGACTGCGGGGCTCGCAGAACCGGCTCACTCCTCGCGCTCACTGCCGGTCCTCCAGGTCGCCCTCGCTGGCCAGGTACGCCTCCCGCAGCCGGTCCAGGGTGGTCGGGTCGGGGGCGGCCCACAGGCCCCGGTCGGCCGCCTCGAGCAGCCGCTCGGTGATGCCGCGCAGCGCCCACGGGTTCGACTGCTCCAGGAACTCCCGGGTGGTCTCGTCGAAGACGTACGCGGCGGCCAGGTGCTCGTACATCCAGTCGTCGACGACGCCGGCGGTGGCGTCGTAGCCGAACAGGTAGTCCACGGTGGCCGCCAGCTCGAACGCGCCCTTGTAGCCGTGCCGGCGCATCGCGGCGATCCACTTCGGGTTGACCACCCGGGCCCGGAACACCCGGCGGGTCTCCTCGCCGAGGGTGCGGGTGCGCACGTCGTGCGGCATCGCCGAGTCCCCCACGTACGCGGCCGGGGACGCGCCGGTGAGGTGGCGGACCATCGCCACCATCCCGCCGTGGTACTGGAAGTAGTCGTCGGAGTCGACGATGTCGTGCTCGCGGGTGTCCTGGTTCTTCACCGCCACCGCGATCCGGGCGAAGGAGCGTTCCATGTCGGCGCGCGCCTCCCGCCCGTCCAGCCCCCGGCCGTAGGCGTAGCCGCCCCACACGGCGTACACCTCGGCGAGGTCGGCGTCGCTGCGCCAGTTGCGGGCGTCGATCAGCGGCAGGAGCCCGGCCCCGTACGCGCCCGGCTTCGAGCCGAAGACGCGGGCGGTGGCCCGTCGCTCGTCGCCGTGCTCGGCGAGGTCGGCGGCGACGTGCGCGCGCACGAAGTTCTCCTCGGCGGGCTCGTCCAGGGCGGCCACCAGCCGCACCGCGTCGTCGATGAGCGCGACCACGTGCGGGAAGGCGTCCCGGAAGAAGCCGGAGATGCGCACCGTCACGTCGACGCGGGGACGGCCCAGCTCGGCCGTCGGCACCACCTCGACCCCGGTGACCCGGCGGGAGCGGTCGTCCCACGTCGGGCGGCAGCCGAGCAGCGCCAGGACCTCGGCGATGTCGTCGCCCTGGGTGCGCATGGCGCTGGTGCCCCAGACGGTGAGGCCGACGGAGCGCGGGTACTCGCCGGTGTCGGCGAGGTGCCGGGCGAGCAGCGAGTCGGCGAGCGCGACCCCGACGTCCCAGGCGTTGCGGCTGGGGATGGCCTTCGGGTCCACGGAGTAGAAGTTCCGGCCGGTGGGGAGCACGTTGACCAGGCCCCGGGTGGGCGAGCCGGACGGGCCCGGCGGCACGAACCGCCCGTCGAGGGCGCCCACCACCCGGTCGATCTCGTCGGTCGTGCGGTCCAGCCGGGGCACCAGCTCGGTGGCGGCGAAGCGGAGCACGGCGGCGGCGTCCGGGACGGCCCGGCCGGTGACCTCCTCGACCACCGCGTCGACCTTGTCGGCGTCCCAGCCGAGGGTCTCCATGCCGACGACCAGCCGGCGCGCGAGGGCCTCGATCAGGTCGACGGCGTCGGCGGCGGTGCCGGCCGGCCCGTCGACGGCCTCGGTCAGCGCCCCGGGCAGGGCCAGTCGCTGTCCCGGCTCGGCGAGCAGCGCCTGCTCGTCCAGCCCGTACGCGGCGGCGAGGGCCTGGCGCAGGCCGGGCAGGGCGCGGGCGCCGCCCCAGACCTGCGGGGCCCGCAGCACGGCGAGGACGAGGTTGACCCGGGGCTCGCCGGTGGGCGCGGCGGCCAGGATGTGCAGGCCGTCGCGGATCTGCACGTCCTTGACCTCGCAGAGGTAGCCGTCGAGGTGCAGCACGAAGTCGTCGAAGTCGTCGGCGGCGGGCATGTCCTCGGTGTGCAGGTCGTGGTGCAGCTCGGCGGCGCGGACGAGCTGCCAGATCTGGGCCTGCACGGTGGGCACCTTGGCCGGGTCGAGCGCCTGCACGGTGGCGTACTCGTCGAGGAGCTGCTCCAGCTTCGCCAGGTCGCCGTACGTCTCGGCGCGGGCCATCGGCGGCACCAGGTGGTCGACGACGACGGCGTGCGCCCGGCGCTTGGCCTGGGTGCCCTCGCCGGGGTCGTTGACGATGAACGGGTAGACCAGCGGCAGGTCGCCGAGGACGGCGTCGGGGGCGCAGTCGGCGGCCAGCCCGAGGCCCTTGCCGGGCAGCCACTCCAGGGTGCCGTGCTTGCCCAGGTGCACCACCGCGTCCGCGCCGAAGCCGCCGTCGGCGGCCGGCGCGGCCAGCCAGCGGTACGCGGCCAGGTAGTGGTGGCTCGGCGGCAGGTCCGGGTCGTGGTAGATGGCGATCGGGTTCTCCCCGAAGCCGCGCGGCGGCTGGATCAGCAGCACCACGTTGCCGAAGCGCAGCCCGGCGAGCACGATGTCCCCGTCGTCGGTGTAGAGCCCGCCGGGCGGCTCCCCCCAGTGGGCGAGCATCCGCTCCCGCAGCTCCGCCGGCACCTGGTCGAACCAGCGCCGGTAGACCTCCCCGGGCACCCGCGCCTCGGCGGCGGCGAGCTGTTCGGGGGTGAGCCACTCGACGTCGTGTCCGCCGGCGGCGATGAGCGCGTGGATGAGCGCGTCGCCGTCGTCGGGCACCGGGGCGTCGCCGAGGTGGTAGCCGGCCTCGGCCAGCGCGGCGAGCAGCCGGACCGCCGAGGCCGGGGTGTCCAGTCCGACGGCGTTGCCGACCCGGGAGTGCTTGGTCGGGTAGGAGCTGAGCACGACGGCGAGGCGCTTGTCGGCGTTGGGCACGTGCCGCAGCCGGGCGTGCCGCACGGCGATGCCGGCGACCCGGGCGGCCCGTTCCGGGTCGGCGACGTAGCTGGAGAGCCCGTCGGCGTCGATCCGCTTGAACGAGAACGGAACGGTGACGATCCGGCCGTCGAACTCGGGGATGGCCACCTGCATCGCGGCGTCCAGCGGGGACAGCCCGGCGTCGCTGGCGGCCCACTGCTCACGGGTGCTGGTGAGGCAGAGCGCCTGGATCACCGGCACGTCGAGGGCGGCGAGGGCGCCCACGTCCCAGGCGTCCTCGTCGCCCCCGCCCGAGGCGTCCGCGGCGACCGTGCCGCCGGCGGCGAGCACCGTGACCAGCAGGGCGTCGCAGCGGGCGAAGAGCCCGAGCGGCCCCGCGCCGGCGGTGAGGCCGCGCAGCGAGCCGCAGAAGATGGGCAGCGGGTTGCCGCCGGCCGCGTCGACCGCGTCGGCGAGGGCGTCGACGAACCCGGTGTTCCCGGCGAGGGCGTGCGCCCGGTAGAAGACGATCCCGACCGTCGGCCGCTCGGGATGCGCCGGGCGGTCGCCGTGGACGCCGTACGTCGGGGTGGGCGCGGGCGGGGCGAACCCCTCGCCGGTGAGCAGCACCGTGTCGGAGAGGAAGCGGGCGAGCTGGGCGAGGTTCTCCGGCCCGCCCTCGACCAGGTAGGCCAGCGCCTGGGTGGCCACGCCGGCGGGGACGGTGGAGGCCGCCATCAGCTGCGCGTCCGGCAGGGACTCGCCGCTGAGCACGACCGTCGGCACGCCGGAGGCGAGGACCGTGGCGAGCCCGTCCGGCCACGCCTGCCGGCCGCCGAGCAGGCGTACGACCGCGAGGTCGGCGCCGTCGAGCAGCGCCGGCACGTCGTCGGCGGCGACCCGGGCGGGGTTGGCGAGCCGGTAGTCGGCGCCGCTGGCGCGGGCGGCGAGCAGGTCGGTGTCGGCGGTGGACAACAGCAGGATGCGCACGGACAGCTCCGGAGAGTGACGCCCGGGCCGGCGCGGGGACGACCGGGGCGAGGCGAGGGGTGGGCGCGGTTCAGCGGTTCCGGCGGGCCGGGACGCGGCTCACCGGCGGGCCGGCGGGATCGGGCGGCGCGGTACGGGCGTCAGGGACGGGCGGCGCGGCGGCCGGGGGTGGGCACACCACGCCGGGCCGGGCGCGTGGCGCGACGGCCGGACGGGGCTGCGGAGCTGCGGCTGCTCGGCGGCGCGCTGTCGCGCCGGGGCACGATGCGACGATGGTCGTCGACGGCGGAGACGGGGTGCGTCATCGGGTCCTCCTCGGGTGTCCACGCCCTGGGGTCACTCCCGACGGCCGAAGTATCCTGGCTCCCGGATCGACGCTCACCCCCGGTCTTCCAACCGCGCACGCACGGCCGTGACTCACGAGGGGGGATCGCTCCCCGGTGACAGTGGCGGGACCGCGCCGGAATCGCACCGGCTTCCTTCACTGCCGTCAGGCCGCGAATGCTGCCACACCCCCGGGCAGCCGGTCAACGTCACCCCACCCGGGCGGGAGGCCCCCACTCGATCGACGGACGGCGATCAACCGTTCGACCGCGCCCGTTCAGGCAGTGTCGTCGGTCGATCGGTCGGCAATTCCCGTCGGGCCGGGAACCGACGACGCGCAACGGGGAACGGCCCGCCCGCGCCGCGCCCTTCCGCCCCCGCCCGCGCCGGGCGTACCGGGGTCGTTCCGCCTTCCCACCAGGGGTGCTCCGGCGTACGGGGATCCGGCACCCGCCGCCGGCACGGGTCGCGGCGTTCACGGCTGCCGATGCCACTTCTCACCGGTCGGCGAGCCCCGATTCGTAGCCCGCGATCACCAGTTGCGCCCGGTCACGGGCGGCCAGCTTCGTCATCAGGCGGCCGATGTGCGTCTTGACGGTGCCCCGGCTGAGGTGCAGGTGCTGCTCGATCTCGGCGTTGGAGAGCCCTCGGGTGATCAACGTCAACACGTCCCGTTCCCGCGGGGTCACCCCGTCGAGCCTCCCCGGCGCCCGGCGCGCCGCCGGCGTGCGGACGAACTCGGCGATGAGCCGGCGGGTGACGCTCGGGGCCAGCAACGCCTCGCCCGCGGCGACCACCCTGATCGCGTCGAGCAGCCGTACGGGCGGGGTGTCCTTGAGCAGGAAGCCGCTCGCCCCGGCCCGCAGCGCCCGGTACACGTACTCGTCGAGGTCGAACGTGGTGAGGACGAGCACCCGGGGCGCGTCCCGGCCAGCGGTGACCTGCCCGGTGGCGGTGATGCCGTCCATTTCGGGCATCCTGACGTCCATCAGGACCACGTCGGGCGAGTGTGTCCTCGCGAGCTCGACGGCCTCGCGCCCGGTGCCCGCCTCGGCCACCACCGTCATGCCGGGGGTGGCGTCGACCAGCAGGCGGAGGGTGCCGCGCAGCAGCGCCTCGTCGTCGGCCAGGAGCACGCGCACCGGCTCACCCATCGTCCGGCACCGCCGGGGTGAACGGCAGCCGGGCGCGGACGGCGAACCCGCCGCCAGGCGCGCGGCCGGCCTCCAGGGTGCCGCCGTGCATCGCCGCCCGTTCGCGCATCCCCCGCAGGCCGTGGCCGGGTCCCAACCCGCGCCCCGCCCGTCCGTCGTCGACGACGGCGACGCTCAGCGCCCCGGGCTCGGTCGCGACGGTGAGCCGGCAGCGCGCCGGGCCGGCGTGGCGCAGCACGTTGGTGAGCGCCTCCTGCGCGATGCGGTACGCCGAGGCCCGCACGGCCGCCGGCACCCGCGACAGGTCGGCCGCCCGGTCGACGTCGACGGTGACGCCGGCGGCACGGACGTCCCCGACCAGCCGGTCGAGTTCGGTGAAGCTCGGTGCGGTGTCGGCCGGGTCGCGCAGGGCGCCGAGCACGACCCGGACGTCGTCGAGGGCCGTCCGGCTGACCCGCTCGATCGCCGCCAGCGCCGCCCGGCCCTGTCCGGGATGGCTCTCCGCGAGGTGGTTCGCGACCGCCGCCTTCATCGCGATGAGGCTGAGGCTGTGCCCGACCACGTCGTGGATGTCGCGGGCGATGCGCAGCCGTTCCTCGGCCACCGCCCGGCCGGCGCGCAGCTCGGCGACCTGGGCGGCGTGCCGCCGCCGGGCGCGTACCGCGCGGGCCAGCGCCCACGAGCCGGCGAGGACGGTCGCGGCGTAGAGCAGGACCGGCACCGGGGTGGCGGCGAACGACTCCTGTCCCGCCGGGGTCGGGACGACCGGCAGTCCGGGGACCGTCGCGCCCACCACCGCCGCGGCCGTGACGGCCGCGGCGACCCCGGCGAGCGCCGACACGGCCCGCCGGGTGGGGGCGGACAGGGCGACCGGCCAGAGCGCGTACGCGATCGCGAACACCACGGCCTCACCGGCGGTGCCGACGGCGGCCGCCACCGACCCGGCGATCGCCACGACGACGAGCACCGGCACCGGCCGGCGGCGGCGCACGGCCAGCGGCGGCCCGAACAGCAGGGCCAGGCCCACGGCGAGCGGCGCGGGCGTCCGGACCGCCGTCAGGAGCACGAGGGCGACCCCCGGCAGCGCGTCGAGCGCCGTCAGCCGCCGCGGCCCGAGCCGTTCCCAGGTGACCACCAGCACACCGTATCCACGGGTGCGGCCCGGGGCATCGGACCACGGTCCGACGCCCGCGCCCGACCGCGGTCCGACGTGCGGGGACGCCCCGGCGGCCGAGACTCCGTTCATGATCACGCGACTTCTCGTCCTGGCGGGTGCGGTGGCGCTCGCCGCCGCGCCGACCCCGGCGCCGCCGGTCGACCCTCCGGCGGGGATCGACGCCGGCGCCGTCGACGCCCTCGTCCGCGAGTACCGCGAGGAGACCGGCCTGCCCGGCGTCGCGGTCGCCGTCACCCGGGGGACGGCCGTGGTGCACGCCGCCGGGTACGGCCACACCCCGGCCGGCGACCCGGTCACCGCGCACACCCCGATGGCCGTGGCGTCGGTGAGCAAGTCGTTCACCGCCCTCGCCGTGCTGCAGCTGGTGGAGGCGGGGCGGATCCGGCTCGACGGCCCGGTCCACCGGCACCTGCCCGAGTTCACGATGGCCGACCCCCGCGCGGCGACGATCACCGTGCGGCAGCTGCTGGACCAGACCTCCGGCATGTCCGACACGACGTTTCCCGCGTTCAGCAGGCGGCAGCCGGGTTCGCTGCGGGAGGCCGTGGCGGGGATGCGCACGGCGCGGCTGGCCGCCGACCCCGGCACGAGATGGGAGTACCACAACCCGAACTTCCAGGTGGCCGCGCGCCTGGTGGAGGTGGTCAGCGGGCTGCCGTTCGACGAGTACCTGCGGACGCGGGTCTTCGCGCCGCTCGGCATGGCCGACAGCCGCACCCTGGACGTCGCCCGCGAGCTGCCGCCGAGCGCACGCGGGCACCTGATGATCCTCGGCGCGGCCGTCGCCGTGCCCGAACCGCCGGCCTTCGGCAACGGTTCGGGCGGCGTGCTCAGCTCGGCGCACGACATGGCCGCGTGGCTGATCGCCCAGGGCAACCAGGGTCGCGGCCCGGACGGCACGGCGATCGTCTCCCCCGCGGGCCTCGCCACGCTGCACCGCCCGTCCGCGGTCTCCGGCTCCTACGCCCTCGGCTGGTTCGTCGAGAGGACCGCGTCGGGGGCGCCGATGGTCGCGCACGGCGGCGACCTGTTCACCTCGACGGCGTACCAGGCGCTGCTGCCCACGTCCGGCCACGGCATCGCGGTCATGGCGAACACCGGGCTGGCGTACGGCCACGCGTCGGCCCTCGCCGAGCGACTCGTCGCGATGGTCGAGGGAGCGCCTGCGCCCTCGGCCGGCACGCCGCTCGTGGCCGTCGACGCGGCGCTGCTGGTGCTGGCGGTCGCCGCCGCCGTACTCGCCGGTCGGGGCGTGCGCCGGTCGCGCCGCTGGGCCGCCGGCCGGACGGTGCGCCCCTGGACGCTGGTGCGGCTGCTCCCGCTGCTCGCGCCGCCGCTGCTGCTCGCCTCGGTCCACCGGGTGGTCGGCTGGCTCTACCGGGGCCGCGACGTCGCCTGGGTCCAGGTGGCGTACATCTATCCGACGTTCATGGTGCTGCTGGTCACCGCGACGCTCGGGTGCGCCGCCGTGCTCGTGGCGCGGCTCGTGCGACTCGGCCGCGCCTGACGGCGGCGGTGGGCGGATGTCCACCGTCGACGGGAACCCGGTCGATCGGTCACGTGGCGGTCCGGCCGTCCACCACGGCTGCGCCAGCCGGCAGGTCGAACGCGCTGTCGTCGACCGTCTCGTGGTAGCGGGTCAGGGTCAGCTCGACGGGCTTGCCGTCGACCTGGCCGCTGAAGCTACCCAGCGCCCCCTCCGCGGTCATGCAGGCGGTGAAGTCGTCGGCGGACCGCCGCACGTCGAAACAGGTGGCGCGGTGGCCCGCGAGGGTGGTGCTGCGTCGGGTGACGACCGCGTCCGGGTCCAGCGCGGCATCGGTCAGCATCTGCATGACGAACAGCGGCGCGACGAGCCCCCGTCGCTTCGTCTCGGCGTGCAGGACCGTCATCGGCGTGTTCGTGTTCAACACGTCGGGCACGGGCGGGGCCTTCAGGGTGCAGGTGGCCCGGCCGGCGGCGGTCTCGCAGTGGGTCGTGGCCCGCCAGGTGACGATGAGCCTGCCGCCGGGCCAGCTGTAGGTGGAGCGGGCCGGGTCCTGCGTCTGGGCGATGGTGGCGGTCTGGCCGCTGGCGAGCAGGTAGTCGGCGGAGTACGTCAGCTCCATCGTCCGGTTCAGGAGGGAGGCCAGGTCGTCAGCCAGGTCGAGCGCCCGGTCGGCTTGCCCGAGCGCGGGGTCGGCGTCGTCGGGGGCCTGACAGCCGGTGAGGGTGAGCGACGCGATGACCGACACGGCGAGCACGCGGCGGGTGGTCGAGGCGGAGGGCACGGGCAAGAGCGTGGCCGATCGGGTCAACCGCGCGCAAACCCCTTGCCGGGCGAGGAACGGAAGTCTCGGAACTCCAGCGTAGGGCGCGATCCGGAGGGCCGGAGGGCCGGGCCTATGATCAACGACGACGGTGGGCGGATGTCCACCGTCGACGGGAAGGGGACGCGTCATCGTCGACATGGCTTTCCAGCACCTGGCCGGGCGCGTCTGGATCTGCCCCGGCGACCCGGATCCGGCCAGCGTGCAGGCCGGCGTCGCGCTGGTCGCCGACGAGCGGGGCAGCGTGCTGGTCGACGCCGGGCAGAGCCCCGCGCACGCCCGGGAGATCCAGGCCGCCCTGCGCGCCGCCGGGCTGCCGCTGCCGCGCTGGCTGGTCTACACCCACCACCACTGGGACCACGTCTGGGGCGCCTGCGCCTGGCCCGATGTGGAGATCGTCGGCCACGTCGCCGGCGAGCGGCTGCTGCGCGAGGAGGCCGCCCGGCCGTGGAGCCACCGGTACCTGCGCGAGCAGGTGCGGGCGAACCCACGGCTCGGCCCCAGCTTCCGGGCCCGCGCGCTGGCGGTCGACTCGTGGGACGACTTCGCGGTGCTGCCGCCGACCCGGACGTTCACGGACGCGCTGGAACTCCCGGTGGGCGTCACCGCGACGCACGTCGGGGGCGCCCACGCGCCGGACTCGACCGTGGTGGCGGTGCCGGACTCGGGCGTGCTGCTGCTCGGCGACTGCTACTACCCGCCGCCGGCGCACCTGCGCACCCCCGACGACCGGCCCGACCTGGCCCTGGTGCGCCGTCTGCTGACCGACGACGTCGACTGGTACGTCTCCAGCCACGCTCCGCCGATGGCCCTGGCCGAGGCCCGCGAGGCGGTGGCCGCCGGGGCGTGACCGGGCGCACCGGTGCCGAGACCGGGTCGTCGGTTGCGGCGCTCCGGGTGGGCCCGAGACCGTGTCAGCGGGCGCGGCGCTCCGGGTGGGCCCGGTTCCAGGCCCGCATCCGCTCCGGGTAGCCGGTGCGGGCGGCCTCGTACAACGGCACCGCGTGCTTGCGGGCGATCGACCCGGCGGCGCGCGGCGAGCCGGTGCGGCGGCGGATCCACTCGCCGTCGTGGGCGATCGCCACCACGGTGGTGTCGGTCGCCGTGGTCTCCGGTTCCAGGTAGAACTCGACGCCCCGGCGGCTGGTGACGAACGCCTCCAGCGCGGCCAGGTCCTCGCGGGTCGCCTCCCGGTCGAGCTTCGTGGGCGCCGCTTCGGTGCCGCGCGACCGTCGACTGAACCAGCCCATCCCCCGCTCCCCTCTTCTCGGCGTCCTCCCCCAGTGCAGCACCGCTGCCTGGGAGGCGGCTGCGAGCCGGGTGTGAGTGCCCTGCGCCCCGTGGCGTCGGCGGGCGGGTGGGCGGCGGGCGTGGCGCCAGCGCGCCGGCGGGCGGGCGCCCTGTGTGCCCGTGGCGTCAGCGCGACGGCGGGCGGGTGGCCGGCACCAGGGCGAGGGTGGGCAGCAGCAGCACCGGCACCACGAGCAGGGCGTGCAGCGTGCCGACCCGGTCGCCGAGCAGGCCGAGCAGCGGCGGGCCGGCGAGGAAGGCGGTGTAGCCGATCACGGCGACCACACTGACCCGGGCCGGCGCCCGCCGCTCGTCGTCGGCCGCCGCGCTCATCCCGACCGGGAAGCCCAGGGACGCGCCGATCCCCCAGAGCGCGACGCCGACGACCGCCACCGGCCCGGAGCCGGCGAGCACCGCCACGCCCGCCCCCACGGTGGCGAGCAGGATCGTGGCGGACAGGACGGGCACCCGCCCCCACCGGTCCAGCGCGACGGTGCCCACCGTCCGGCCGAGCGTCATGCCGACGACGAAGACGCCGAAGACGGCGGCCCCGGCCGCCTCGCTGAGGTGGTGGCCGTCGATGAAGGCCACGGCGAGCCAGTCGTTGGCGCTGCCCTCGGCGAACGCCGACACCAGCACCAGCACGCCGATGAGCAGGGTGCGCGGCTCCCGCCAGGCGGCGAGCAGGTCGCGGCGGCGCTCGGCCGGGGCCGCCGACGCGGCGGCGGTGCCGCTCCCGGCCGCCGGCAGGAACGACCGGACGGCCAGCAGCGTGCCGCAGAGCACCACCGCCGCCAGCGCGGCGAGGTGGGCGGCGACCGGCAGGCCGAGGCGGGCGGCGGCGGCGCCCAACCCGGCGCCGGCCACGGAACCGAGGCTCCACGCGGCGTGGAAGCGCGGCATGATCGTGCGCCCCAGCCGCCGCTCGACCGCCGCACCCTCGACGTTCATCGCCACGTCGCAGATGCCGGAGCCGTAGCCGAACGCGCACAGCCCCACCGCGACGCCGACCAGGGAACCCGCCGGGGCGGCCACCCCGGCCACGGTGAGCCCGGCCGCGACGAACGCGCAGCCGAGGGCCACCGTGCGGACCGCCCCGAGCCGCTGGGCCACCAGGCCGGCGGTGGGCATCGCGAGCAGCGAACCGGCGGACATGGCGAGCAGGAGCAGCCCGAGCCGCCCCGCGCTGAGCCCGAGCGCGTCCCGCACGGCGGGCACCCGGGAGAACCAGGTGGCCACCGCCAGGCCGTTGAGCGCGAACACCACGGCCACGCCGGTGCGGGCGGCCAGCACGGCCCGAGGCACGGCCGCCGGGGTCGGCGCGGTGGTCGGGACGGTGGAGCGGCTCACGGTGGTGTCCTCTCGCCTCTGGCGGCCTGCCGCTCGATCGCACACCTGAGAGCGCTATCAGGACAACCCGGTTCCGCCCCTTACGGTCGGCGGCCCGGCAGGAGGATGATGCGACGGCCGGCCGCGCACAGAACGGCCGGCCACGGGGAGGACAGGAATGACGACGGCACACCGACCACCGACCCTGAACGACGTCGCCCTGGCGGCGGGGGTCTCCCGGGCCACCGCCTCGCGGGTGATCGCGGGGACGGGCTACGCCTCGCCCGCCGCCCGCGACCGGGTGACCGCCGCCGCCGACCGGCTCGGGTACGCACCGAACCTGGCCGCCCGCGCGCTGGTCCGGGGCACCGGGGTCCGGCTGGTGGTCGTGGTGTCCGGCACCGCCCCGACGGTCCTCGACGACCCGTACGTCGACCGGGTGCTCGGCGCGGCCGCGCGGGTGTGCGCGCCGTACGGGCTCGGGGTCGCGCTGCACTGGCTGCCCACCCGGGCGCCGGACGGGCTCCGCCGGCTGGCCGAGGACCGCAGCGTGGGCGGGATCGTCCTGGTCAACACCACCGAGGCGGTGCTCGACGCGGTTCCGGCGGCGCTGCGCGGCCGGGTGGCCTCGATCGGCATCGGCTCGGCCCTCGTGCCCGCCTTCGACGTGGACAACGGCGGCGGCACGGAGGCCGTGGTCCGGCACCTGTACGCCACCGGTCGCCGCCGTATCGCGATGGTGACCGGTCCCCGCTGGCTCTCCTGCGCCGGCCGTTCGGTCGGCGCGTACCGGCGGGTGGTACGCGCCGCGGGTCTGCCGGTGCGGCTGGTGCGGGGAGACTTCAGCGCGGTCCGCGGCCGGGCGGCGGCCGCGGAGGTGCTGGCGCGCTGGCCGGACACCGACGCGATCGTCGGCAGCAGCGACGCGACCGCGCTCGGGGTGATCGACGGGCTGCGCGGCGGCGGCGTCCAGGTGCCCGGGGACGTCGCGGTGACCGGCTTCGACGACATCCCGCTCGCCGCCATGACCACTCCCGCGCTGACCACGGCGACCCACCCCGTGGCGCAGATCGCCACGGCGGCGGCGACCGCCGTGCTGGCCGGGCGGCCGGTGCCGCCGGCGACGGTGTTCCCGTCCCGGCTGGTCCGCCGGGTCAGCGGCTGAGCGGCCCGGGGAGGCCGCGCCGCCGCGTCCCCGCCGGCGGGGTTAACCGCCGGGCAGCGGGGTAACCGCCGGCGCATGCCCGCCGAGGACGAGGAGCGGTGATCCCGTGGCCGAACCCGCCGCGCCGCACCGGCAGCCGGAGGAGAACCCGCGACACGGCCGGCTCACCGCGCGTCCGGCGCCGCCGGCCACCCGGGCGGCCACCGGGATGGTCACCCTGACCGACGCCGAGGGCGGGCCGCTGGCGATGGTGTACGCCCCGGAGCCGGCCGCCGACCGACCGTACCGGCTGGTGCTGCTCCTGCACGGCGCCGGCGGCTCGGCCCGGCAGGGCCTGGACCTGCTGCTGCCCGTCGCCGACGCGCACCGGCTGCTGCTGGTGGCGCCGCAGGCGGCGTCGAGCAGCTGGGACCTGATCGTGGAGGGCTTCGGGGTGGACGTCCGGCGGATCGACGGGCTGCTCGCCACGGTCTTCGCCGGCTACCCGGTCGGGCAGGTGGCGTTCGGCGGGTTCTCCGACGGCGCCTCGTACGCGCTCTCCCTGGGCCTGACCAACGGCGACCTGGTCGACGCGGTGGTGGCCTTCTCCCCCGGTTTCGCCGCGCCGCTGATGACGCACGGCCGGCCCCGGGTCTACGTCTCGCACGGTGCGGCGGACCCGGTCCTGCCGGTCGACGTGTGCAGCCGCCGCCTGGTCCCCCGGCTGCGTTCGCTCGGCTACGACGTCACCTACGACGAGTTCCCGGGCCCGCACGAGGTGCCCGCCGACATCCGGCACCGCGCCGCGGACTGGCTGACGGTCGCCGAGTGACCCCGCCGGCCCACGCCTGGGACAGTGCGCGGAGGGGACGTCACGGCACCCCGGCGGGGCCTTCTCACGCGTTCGGGCCGGCGCCGACGGTGTCGTCGCCGAAGGCGGCAGCGAGCGCCCTGGCGATCAGGTCGGGTAGCTCGGTCCGTCCGTCGTCCTCGGCCCAGCGCACCAGTGCCGTGTGCATGGCGGCCAGGCAGGCGCTGGCCGCCGCTCGGACGCGGAACGCCGTGTCCGGATCGGTGCCGCCGGGCGCGAGGGCGTCGACGATGGCCTGCTGGAGGGCGTAGTGGTTGTCCAGGTGCCGGGCCCGCAGGGCCGGCGTCGAGATCATGAGCCGGAGGCGGGCGAGCAGGAACTGCTCGTTCGCGGTCAGGTCGGTTCCCCGGCGGCCACCGGTCAACGCCGCGGCCGAGTCGACGAGCGCGCCGCCGATGCGACGGACCAGGGGTTGCGCGGCGGGTGACGCGGCGACCCGCTCGGCGACAAGCCGGCCGTGCTGGTCGATGAGCACGAGGTCCTCTTTGGTGGGGAAGTGCCGGTAGACGGTCATCGGGGATACGCCCGCGGCTGCGGCGATGTCGGCCACGGTCGTGTCGTCGTATCCACGCTCGGCGAAGAGTCGCACCGCGTGCGCCTGGATCGCCCGCTGTGTCTCGGCTCGCCGGTGCGCACGCAGGGTCGAGTGCTGATCGGACATGTGATAGACACTACCTCATTGGTAGTCACTACCAGTTCGGTAGTGACTCACATCGTGGAGGTGGTTGGCATGGGCGACCTGACCGGCAGGACAGCTCTCGTGACCGGAGCGTCGCGCGGCATCGGGCGGGCGATCGCGGCCCGGCTGGCGGCAGCGGGGGCGGCGGTCTTCGTGCACTTCGGCACGGACAGGGACGGCGCGACGGCGACGGTCGACGAGATCGAACGCGCCGGTGGGACCGCGCTCGCCGTCAGGGCCGAGTTGGGCGTGGACGACGACGTCGAGACCCTCTTCGCGGGAGTCGAGGACGGCCTGGCCGGGCGGCCACTCGACATTCTCGTCAACAACGCGGCGGCTGCGCCCGCCGGCCCGCTCGGAGCCACGACACGGACGGAGTTCGACCACCTCTTCGCGGTGAACGTGCGAGCGCCGTACTTCATCATCCAGCGAGCACTGCCACTGCTCCGCGACGGTGGCCGCATCGTCACGATCTCGTCCGTGGCGACCCGGATGGCCAATCCCACCCAGACGTCCTTCGCCATGACGAAGGGCGCGGTCGAGACGATGAGCAGGACCCTGGCCAACCAGCTCGGGGCCCGGCAGATCACGGTGAACGCGGTTGCTCCCGGCGCCACCCGGACGGCGACCAACGGATCGGCCTTCGAAGCTCCGGGCCTGGCCGAACTCATCGCCGGAATGACGGCGCTCGATCGCCTCGGCGGCCCCGACGACGTCGCCGAGGTCGTCGCGTTCCTCGCCTCCGACGCCGCGCGCTGGATCACCGGGCAGGTCATCGACGCGAGCGGTGGGCTGTTCCTCGGACCCCGTGCCTGACCTCGGGTCGTCGAGACGTTCGCTGTTCGACGGCGAGCGCCGCGCCGTCGGCGCCCCGGTCCACGGCCTCCCACTGACGTCGGAGCGGTCGTGATCGAGACGCTGGATGGCGCACGCGCCTGGAGCCATGCGCGATCGTCTACGCTCGCGGCATGGATCCGCTCACCGGGCTGCTCGACGGGCCCCGCGCCCGGGGCGCCTTCCTGCTCCGGTCGCTGCTGGATCCGCCGTTCGCGCTGCGCATCGAGGACCGCGCCCCGCTGACCGTGGTCGCCCTGGTCCGCGGGGCGGCCTGGGTGGTCCCCGACGACGGCGCGCCGCACCGGCTGGGGCCGGGGGACGTGGCGGTGCTACGCGGGCCCGACGGCTACCTCGTGGCGGACGACCCGGCCACCCCGCCGCAGGTGGTCATCCACCCCGGGCAGCGGTGCACCACCCTGCGCGGGGAGCCGCTGGCCGAGACGATGGCGCTGGGCGTACGCACCTGGGGCACCGGCACGGACGGCGCGACCGTGCTGCTGACCGGCACCTACCAGCTCCCGGGGGAGCTGAGCCGGCGACTGCTCACCGCTCTGCCGCCGCTGCTCGTCGTCGGCGGCGAGGAGTGGCGCAGCCCGCTGGTGCCCCTGCTCGCCGAGGAGGTCACCCGGGACGCGCCCGGCCAGGAGGCGGTCCTCGACCGGCTGCTCGACCTGGTGCTGATCGCCGCGCTGCGCACCTGGTTCGCCCGCCCCGGCGCCGCCCCCGCCTGGTACGTCGCCGCCGCCGATCCGGTGGTCGGCCCGGCGCTGCGGCTGCTGCAGAACGACCCGGCGCGGCAGTGGACGGTCGCCTCCCTCGCGGCCGAGGTGGGCGTCTCCCGGGCGGCGCTGGCCCGCCGGTTCACCGAGCTGGTCGGTGAACCGCCGATGACGTTCCTCACCGGGTGGCGGCTGGCGCTCGCCGCCGACCTGCTCCGCGAGCCGGACGCCACCCTGGGCGCGGTCGCCCGCAAGGTCGGCTACGGCAGCCCCTTCGCGCTCAGTACGGCGTTCCGCCGGGTCCGCGGGGTCACCCCGCGCGACCACCGCCTCGCCGCCTCCTGACCGCCCGCCTCCCCACCCTGCCCGAGACGCGTGGTCGGCCGTGCGGCCGGGGCGGCGGGGTCAGGCGGCCGTGAGGGCGCGCAGCAGGACCCGGACGGCGGCGGCCAGGTCGGCGCGGCTGGCCGGGGTGCCGGGCGCGGGGGCGGTGAGGGCGCCGGCGCCGACGAGGCGGTCGAAGAGGAGCCCGTCGACGAACGCGACGAGCTGGTCGCCCCGCCGGTCGGGCTCCGGGGCGCCGGCGCGGGCGAGCAGGTCGCGCGCCTGGACCCGGAGCAGGGTGCCGTGCCCCAGGATCCGCCGCAGCTCGGGGCGGTGCACCGCCTCCAGCAGGCAAACGTACCGGGCGAGGGTGCGGCTGCGCCCGACGGTGAGCCAGCGGTCCAGCAGGTCGCCCACCCCGGCCGCGAGCCGGTCGAGGTCCTCCCCGCTGAGCGCCGGGCCCGGAGCGGGCGGCGGCGCCCCGGTGGGCAGCTCGTGCCCGGCCAGGTCGGCCCGGTCGAGGTCGGCGAGCCGCTGGACCACGGCCTCGATCAGCGCCTGCCGGGTCCGCAGGTACGCCGACGTGCTGCCGAGCGGCAGGCCGGCGCGGGTGTCCACCGCCCGGTGGGTCAGCGCCCGCATGCCGCCCTCGGCGAGCAGCTCGATGGCCGCGTCGGCCAGCAGCGCCACCCGGTTCGTCCGCCCGGCCACACGCCCTCCCCCGCGTCGTTTCTACGGATGTAGTATGCCCTTCTACAGGCGTAGAAGGGCGGGCTGTCATGGGCGAGTCGCACGCGGTCGTGGTCGGGGGCGGGATCGGCGGCCTCGCCGCGGCGCTGGCGCTGCACCGACGGGGTTGGCGGGTCACCGTGCTGGAACGCGCCGCCGAGCTGCGCGAGGTCGGCGCCGGGCTGACCCTGATGGCGAACGCGGTGCGCGGCCTCGACGCGCTCGGCGTCGGGGCGGCGGTCCGGGCGCGCTCGGACACCGGGACGGCGGGTGGCATCCGCACGGCGCGCGGGCGCTGGCTGTCTCGCCTGGACGCCGACGAGATGACCCGGCTGCTCGGCACCACCGCGCTGGGCGTGCACCGCGCGACCCTGCACGGGATCCTGCGCGACGCGCTGCCGGCGGAGGCCGTGCACACCGGGGCGGAGGTCTCCGACGTGGACCCGGAGGCCGGCGAGGTGCGCTACCGGCGGCACGGCGAGCCGGCCCGCCTCCGCGCCGACCTCGTGGTGGGCGCCGACGGCCTGCGCAGCGCGCTGCGCGCCCGGCTCTGGCCCGGCACCCCGCCCCCGGCGTACGCGGGCACGACCGCCTGGCGGGCGGTGATCGGCTTCGCCGAGCCGGTCCCGGCCGCGATCAGCTGGGGCCGGGGCGCCGAGTTCGGGACGGTGCCGATCGGCGACGGGCGGCTCTACTGGTTCGGCGCCGTCACCGCCCCGCCGGGCGGGCACGCGCCCGACGAGCTGGCCGCCGTCCGGGAGCGCTTCGGCTCCTGGCACGACCCGATCCCCGCGCTGCTCGCGGCCACCCCGCCGGAGGCGGTGCTCCGCAACGACATCCACCACCTCGCCACGCCACTACCGTCGTACGTGCGCGGGCGGGTGGCGCTGCTCGGCGACGCGGCGCACGCGATGACGCCGAACCTGGGACAGGGCGCCTGCCAGGCGATCGAGGACGCGGTGACGCTGGGGGCGGTGTGCGCCGGCGGGGCCGGGACGGTGCCCGCGGCGCTGGCCGCGTACGACCGGCAGCGGCGCCCCCGCAGCCAGGCCGTCGCCCGGGCGTCCTTCCGGACCGGGCGGTTCGGACAGCAACTGCGCCACCCGGCGGCGGTCGCGCTGCGCGACACCCTGCTGCGGCTCACCCCGGCCCGTGCCTCGCTCCGCTCGATGGCCCGGTACGCGGACTGGCGGCCGCCCGAGCCCCCACCCGCCCCCGCCGAACGGGTCGCGCCCGAGACGCCCTGACCGGGCCCCCGATCCGACGCGTCCGGTGCGCTCGCACGGACAGCCGGCGGGCCGCCCCCGCGGTCGGAATCACCCCTGGGGCGAAACCTTCAGGATATCCATTTCAGCGTTTCCGGGCCTCGGCCGAAGGGGACAGTGCGTCGGTAAGATCGGCGACTTCGTTGTGACTGATCGCTGACTGCTCGCAGTGATCCGGATCACACACACTATCCACATGAATTCGGGACCCATCCGCGGCAGGGCACTCCGCGTCGCGGCGTGTCTCGTTCTGCCGGCCGCGCTGACCGGCTGCATGCAACTGAATCTGGGGCTGACCGTCAGCGCCGACGACACGGTCAACGGCCAACTCCTGCTGACCGCCCAGAAGACCGTGCTGACCTCGGGAAACCGCACCGTCGAGGCCGGCTTCGCCGAGCTGCGGCAGAACATTCCGGCCCTCCCCGCGGGTGAGGAGACCCGATACGAGGACGGCAAGCTGTTCGGTTCCCAGATCACCTATCGAAACGTTCCGCTGCGCGATTTCAACAGCGAGAGCGTGCGGCTCGTCCGAGAGGACGGTCTCTACCGGTTCACCCTGCCCCTCGACCCGAAGAAATACGGCGGGAAGGTGGCCGAACAGAATCCGCAGAATCAACAGGCGTTCATGCGACTGATGTCGTTCGAGATATCGGTGACCTTCCCCGGCCGGGTACTCGACACCAACGGCACGGTCAACGGCCGGTCGGTCAGTTGGCAGGTCGGCAGCAACCAGGAGAAGCCCACCGAACTGCGGGCGCTCGCGGAGGCCCCGCCGAGGCCGTCCGCCTCCGCCGCCGCGAGCCGCGACGACGGCAGCGGGTTCCCCTGGCTGCTGGTGGCCGGCGCGGCGGCGCTCCTGCTGCTCGTCGCCGCCGTGGCCGTACTGCTGCTGCGGCGTCGGCGAACGGCGCCGGTGGCCGGCGGCCCGGTCGTGCCGGGCCAGGCGACCGGCCCGGCGACCGCGCCGGATGCGACGACCGGCAACCCCACGGCGGCCGGCCCGTCCGGGCCCGCCTGAGGTCCCGTCCGCTCCCGCCCGCCGCCCGGCGGCGGACCGGGCCCGTCGGAGACTCCCCGGAGCCGCCGGCCGCACCACCACCACACCCCGGCCGCACCACCGCACAACGAAGGGAGATCGGCCATGAACGATCTCTTCACCTGGGCCGCCCTGGGCAGCCTCACCGGCGCGAGCGCCGCGACGCTGCTCGCCACCAACGTCATCGGCGGGCTGATCGGCCCGAACGGCGACAAGGCCCGCAAGTGGATCGCGCTGGGCATCGCGCTCGCGCTGTCCTACCTCACCGCGGCGTTCGCCACGGACGCCGGCGCCGAGAAGTGGATCATCGCGTTCTTCAACGGGCTGGTCGTCTTCTCCGCGGCGCTGGGCGTCAACCAGCTCCCGCCCCGCAATCGGCAGGCGACCTCGAGCCGAGTCGCGCAGGGACGCGAGCCCCGCATCCTCCGCTCCTGGGTATGAGGGGAGCCATCATGATCTACGGAATCCTCAGCACCGTCGCGCACGTGGCCACCGGCGCGGTCCTCGGTCAACTGGCCGGCGGCACGGTCGGGCTGCTGATCGGGGCGGTCGCCGGCCTGCTCGTCGGCGGGATCTTCGGCTGGGCGGTCGCCTCGGCCCGCGTCTACGGCCCGGACGCGAAGGGCGTCTTCCTCTTCGTCGTCGACCACACCTGGAGCCTGCTCAACACCGTCGTCGGCGCGGTCTACCTCGCCGCGCACGTGCTCTTCGGGCACTCGCTGGACCGGGCCACCTCGCAGCACAGCTGCCGGGTCAACGTGGTCGAGGGCGTGTCCCCCCGGTACGCCACCACCATCGGCACGGTCTGCGCCGGCTCCGGGCCCGGCATCCAGCGGCACGAGGACGTGCACATCCTCCAGGCGCGCATCCTCGGCCCGCTCTACATCCCGCTGGTGCTCGCCAACTACGTGCTGTTCACGATCGCCCCGGTCTGGCTGCTCTACCACGACCACACCAACGCGCCCATCAACCGCTTCACCCGGTACTTCGAGATCGGCGTCTACCCGCACGTGTGGAACGAGGCCATCGCGTACCGCGTCCAGGGCACGCCGCCGCGATGACCACGCCGGGGCGCGGCCCGATCGAGTCGGCCACCGCCGAGCTGGCCGCCTGGCTGGCCGGGGCGGCGGGCGAACCCGTCCCGGTCGGCCCACCGCGCCCCGACGACGACCCCGCCCGGCTCACCCTCTGGCCGATGGAGCTGCGCCCGGCCCGGCAGACCCGGGGCAGCGGCGGGCGCGAGCCGTACCGCTTCACCGTCCGCTACCTGCTCTGCGCCGGCGGGCCGGCGGCGCTACCCGGACTGGACCGGGTGCTCGCCGCCGCGACCGCCGGCGGGGAGCGCGCCGTCGTGCTGGAGGCCGGCGACCCTCGGCTCTGGGCGGCGTTCGGCACCGGACCCCGGCCGGCCCTGCTCATCGACGTACCGGCCCAGGTCGCCCACCCGGCGCCGCCGGCGCCGCCGGTGCTGCGGCCGCTGCGGCTGCGGCAGCTGGAGCTGCTGGCCTTCGACGGCCGGGTGGTCGGCCCCGAGCGGCAGCCGCTCGCGGCCGTGCGGATCGAGGTCGTCGGCACGGCGTACGCCACCACGACCGACCCGGCCGGCCGGTTCCGCGTCGTCGGGGTGCCGCACGACCCCGACCGGCCCGGGCCGGTACGGCTGCGGCTCACCGGCCGGGGGCGCGTCCTCACCGCCGAGGTCGACCCGACCGAGCCCGACATCGTCATCGTCTGCGCACCCCCGCCCCGCTGACCCCCGTTCCGGCGGACGTCCCACGCCGCCGGCCGCGAACCGCACCGGGAGGACCGATGCCCACCTACTTCTCGCCCGGCATCTACGTCGAGGAGGTCCCCGGCGGCGCCCGCCCCATCGGACCGGCCAGCACCAGCACGGCCGCCTTCGTCGGGATCGCCCCGGACCCCACCGCCCAGCTCGGCAGGGCCGTCGCGGTCAACAACTGGACGGAGTTCCTGCGGCTCTACGCCAACGGGGACCGCCTGGAGAGCACCCCGCTGGCCCGGGCGGTCTTCGGCTTCCTCGACAACGGCGGCAGCCGCTGCTGGGTCGTCAACGTCGGCGAGGGAGGCGAGATCACCGGCACCGGCCAGCGGCGCGGCGGCCTGCAACTGCTGGAGGCCGTCGACGAGGTCTCCATCCTGGCCGCGCCCGGCTTCCACGACGCGGTCGCGCACGAGGCGCTGCTCAGCATGGCCGAGCGGATGCGGACGATGGTGGCGATCTGCGACCCGCCCCCGGACGTCCCGGACATCTCGGCGCTGACCAGGGTGGCGACCCCGTCCACCGGCAAGCCGCCCAAGCCCGCCGAGGGCTCCGCCGGCTCGGGCAGCTCGGGCGGCTCGGGTGAGTCCGGCGGGTCGGGCGGGTCCGGCTCGGGCGGCTCCGGAGCCCGGTCCGGTTCGGCGGACGAGGCGTCGACGGCCTGCCGGCCGCGGCAGTCCGACTTCGGCGCCCTCTACCACCCCTGGTTGCGGGTACGCGACCCGCTCACCGGCGAGCTGGTGCTCACCCCGCCGAGCGGACACATGGCCGGCATCTGGGCCCGCACGGACGCCCTGCGCGGGGTGCACAAGGCGCCGGCCAACGAGCCCGTACGCGGCGCCGTCGAC
The DNA here is from genome assembly GCF_043204915.1 of Micromonospora sp. NPDC047670. NCBI lineage: Bacteria > Bacillati > Actinomycetota > Actinomycetes > Micromonosporales > Micromonosporaceae > Micromonospora > Micromonospora sp. NPDC047670. The sequence continues at coordinate 133,935 of NZ_JBIDDA010000008.1, read as the reverse complement.
CTCGCCCACCTGGTCACCCGGCCCGAGCACGACGTGCTGAACCCCAAGGGGGTCAACGTGATCCGGTACTTCCCCGGTGAGGGCATCCGGGTCTGGGGCGCCCGCACCCTGGCCGCCGAGGCCAGCGAGTGGCGCTACCTCAACGTGCGCCGGCTCTGCATCGCCATCGAGCAGGCGATCGCCAACGGCACCCGGTGGATGGTCTTCGAGCCGAACGACTTCACCCTCTGGCGGTCCATCCGCCGCGACATCGGCGCGTTCCTCACCCGGGTCTGGCGCGACGGCGCGCTGCTGGGGCGTACGCCCGAGGAGGCGTTCTTCGTCAAGTGCGACGAGGAGACCAACCCCGCGGACGTCCGCGACGCCGGCATGGTCGTCGCCCACATCGGCATCGCGGTGGTCAAGCCGGCGGAGTTCGTGGTGTTCAGGCTGAGCCAGTGGGCCGGCGGCACCGAGACCGAGACGATCGGAGGCTGACATGCCGACCACGGCCACCCCGCAGCCGGGCGTCCCGGTCGACCCGTACCGGGCCTACAACTTCAAGCTCCTCGTCAACGGCGTGACCAACGGCCACTTCACCGAGGTCAGCGGCCTGGAGATGACCATCCCCGGGGTGCCGTACCGGGAGCAGGGCAACGACCGGATCCGGATGGTCCCCGGCCAGGTGGAGTACGCGCCGGTCACCCTGCACTTCGGGCTCACCGCCTCGCGGGAGCTGTGGGACTGGGTGTACGCGGTGGCCCGGGGCACGACGAGCCGGCGCAACGTCTCGATCGTGCTGCTGGACGCGGCCGGCACGTCGGAGGTGCTGCGCTGGAACCTGATCAACGCCTGGCCGACGAGGTGGCGCGGAGCGCACCTGAACACGCTCGGCCAGGAACTCGCGATCGCGGCGCTCACCCTGCGCTACGAGAGCCTGGAACTGGAGACCGGCGGTGCCGCCGCGCCGACCACCGCGTAGCTGGCTGGCGGCCCGGCTGCGCGCGACGGCCACGGCGGTCGGCGAGTTGGCCCGCCTGGTGGACGCCGCCTCCGCCGCGCCCGGGCTGGCCGCCCCGCCCGAGGACCGGCACCCGACCGCCGACCGGCACCCGACCGAGGACCGTGACCCGGCCGCCGCCGCGGGGACCGGGGTGGCACGCCGCCCCGGCCAACCCCCGGAACACTGGCTGCGGATCGTCTCCGCGCACGCCCCCGGTCTGCTGCGCGACCTCGACCTCGGCCCGGTTGGCACCGCTGTCCCGCCGCACGTCGACACGGACCACGGCGGAGTCCGGCCGGTCACCTACTCGTCTCTGGACCGCCCGGCGTCGACGGCCGGCCGCCGCTCGCCCGTCGACGCGGGCGGGTGGGAATCGACGGGTGCGGCCGTTGCCGACCCGCAGGCGGCACGGTCGGGCCGCCGGCAGGAGGACGTCCGACCGGTAGGAGCCGTCGGATCGGGATGGCCGGCCGCACACGACCGGCCGGGCGGGCACGCATCGCCGACCGGAGGCGACCGTCCGGGCGGGCACACATCACCAACCGGGAACGACCGGCCGGGCGGGCACACGTCACCAACCGGGAACGACCGGCCGGGCGGGCACACATCACCAACCGGGAACGACGGGCCGGGCGGGCACGCATCGCCGGCGGGGAACGACTGGCCGGGCGGGCACGGATCACCGGCCGGGAACGACGGGCCGGGCGGGCACGGGTCGCCGGGTGGCGACGCCCGCGCAGGCGGCCGGAGCCTGTCGGGTGGCGGCCCGGTGGCGGCCGACGGCGGCTTCCCGAGCCACCCGTCGACGACCGGGAGCCGGGCCGGTCAACGAGAGGCTGGGGCGGTCGGCCGTCCCTCGGCGTCGGCCGGCTGGCCCGTACTCCGACCGGCGCTGCCCCCGTCCGGGGCCGCGACGCGCCCCGCCACACTGGCTGCCCACCACCCGACCGCCGGCAGCACAGGCGCCCGGCCGGCCGGCGACCGACGCGCCCACGCCTTGACGGACGCGCCGGACGCGTGGGCGACCCGTACCGCGGCGGCCCACTCCCGGCCCGCCCCGCCGACCGGCGCGGGCGGGCTGTCGCCCGAGATCTTGGCAGGAAACGGCCCCTGGAGGGGCCGTACGGTACCGAGATCCGCGGCGTCCTCGGTAGGCACGACCGGGGTGACCGCATTCGACGGGGCAGGGCCGGGAGCCGAAGCGGGAGCGGAGACACGGGGCCCGATGGGGTCCGCAGAGCGCCGGGACGGCCGCGCGGTCCGGTGGGACGGCCCGGAAGACCGCTGGGACACTCCCGAAGAACAGTCGGACGGGCCCGGAATCCGGTGGAACGCTTTCGCAGGCCGGTCGAACGGCCACACAGGCCGGTGGAACGACGACACAGACCGGTGGGACGGCCAGGCAGGCCGGTGGGACGGCGGGGGCGGGCGGCTCGGCGTACCGCCGTCGGGGCGGTTGGCCGCGACGGCGCCCTGGCCGGCGCTGCCCGGCCCCGACGGCGCGGGACCGGCCAGCGGGGCGGGCCCGGCGCCGGCCGACGGGGCCGGGCCGGGCGGCGGGGTGGGATCCGGCGCATCGAGGCAGGGCGGGCCGTGGCCGGCGCTGCCGGACGAGCACCCACTGTGGACGGTGCCCGCGGCCGACGTCGACGACGAACGCGTCCGCCGGCTGGACCGGGAACAGGCGGGTGGCTGATGGAACGGGTCGCCTTCCTCGTCGACGCCACCGGCGAACGGGTGGACTGCCTGCTCAACCCGGAGACCGTACAGGTGACGCGGCTGGCCGGGGTGCGCCACCGGAGCGCCGCCGGCGGACAGCTCACCGGCGCCGGGCTCGCCGACGACCCGCTGGTCTTCACCGGCGGGGGACGCACCGAGCTGGTGCTGGACCTGCTCTTCGACGTGGACTTCGCCGAGGGGCAGGTCCGCCCGACCGACGTGCGGGCGCTCACCCGGCCGCTGTGGCTGCTCGCCGAGAACTCGGCCACCGAACACGGCTCGCTGCGGCCGCCGCTGGTCCGGCTGGTCTGGGGCAAGACCTGGAACGTGCCGGGCGTCGTCGTCGCGGTGGCCGAGCGCTTCGACGCGTTCACCGCGACGGGCTCGCCGCACCGGTCCTGGCTGCGGCTGAAACTGGTCCGGGTCGCGGAGGACGCCGACCGGGCGCGGGCGGGCTTCGCGGAGGAACTGGCCGCGGCGAGCACCCCGACCGCCGCGCCGGGCAGCGCCGTGGTGGCCGCCGGCGACGGCGCGACCGGGCCCGACCACTCCGGCGTGCGCTTCGACCTGCTCGCCCACGACGCGCTCGGCTCGCCGCTCCGGTGGCGGCTGCTCGCCGAGCACAATCGGATCACCGATCCGCTCACCGTGCCGCCCGGCACGCCGCTGGCGGTGCCGCCGCTGCCGACGTCGGCCGCCCGTCGGGCGGGTGCGCCGTGACCGCCCCGCGCGCGCTCGCCGTGCTGCTCGACGGCGCGCCGCTGCCGGACGGGGCGGCCCGCCGGCTGGTGTCGGTGCGGGTGGCGGCCCGGCTGGACCGGCCGACGCAGTGCGAGGTCGCGCTGACCACCGCGCCCGGCGCCGCCGCGCTCACCCCGCCGGTGCCCACCGGTGCGGGGCTGGAGATCCGCCTGGACGGCCACCCCCAGGCGCTGTTCGACGGCGAGGTCACCTGCGTCGAGGTCGAGTACGCGGCCGACGGCGCGGCGCTGCTGCGGGTGCGGGCGTACGACGCGCTGCACCGGCTGCGCCGGCGGCAGCGGCTGCGGGTGTTCGAGGCGGTGACCGCCGCCGACCTGGCCCGCGAGCTGTGCGGGGACGTGGGGCTGACCGTGCACCCCGAGGCCGACGGCCCCCGGCTGGAGCGGCTGTCCCAGCACCGGCACAGCGACCTGGAGCTGCTGCGGGAGGTGACCGGCCGGGCCGGGTTGCACGTGGTCGCCGACGGCGACCGGCTGCGCCTGCTGACCCTGGAGGGCCACGGCGAGCCGATCGGCCTGGAGTTGGGCCGGGGGCTGCACTCGCTGCGGCTGTCGACCAACCTGGACGCGGCCGGCGGGGAGAGCGCGGCGCTGGGTTGGCACCCGCAGCGGGCCGAGCCGATCAGCCAGCAGGCGGCCACCGCCCGCAGCGGCCGGCGGATCGCCGCCGACCCGGACCCCGCCGACGTCGGCGCGGACGGCGTACGGACCGCCGTGGACCAGCCCGGGCGCGGCGACGACGAACTGGCCGCGCTCGCCCAGGCCCGGCTCGACGCCCGGGTCGCCGCCCTGGTCACCGCCGAGGGGGTGGCCGAGGCCGACCCGGCGCTGCGGCCCGGCCGGCGGATCGCGCTCACCGGCGTGCCCGCGGCCGTGGCGGGGACGTACGTGCTCACCGAGGTGGTGCACACCGTCGACGCCGGCGGCCAGCTGAGCCGGTTCTCCACCGCCCCTCCCCCCGCCCCGCCGGCCGAGCCGCCCGCCCCGGCCGTGGTCACCCTCGGCCGGGTCACCGACGTGGCCGACCCCGAGGGGCTGGGCCGGGCCCGGGTCGAGCTGCCCGCGTACGGAGGGCTCGACGCCGGGTGGCTGGCCGTGCTCTGCCCGGGGGCCGGCCCCGGCAAGGGACTGGTGGCGCTGCCGGACCCCGAGGACGCCGTGCTGGTGGTGCTGCCCGGGGGCGAGCCGGCGTCGGGGATCGTGCTCGGCGCGCTGTTCGGCGCCGCCGGGGCGTACGACGCGGGGATCGACGACGCTCGGGCGCGGCGCTGGTCGCTGCGGACGGCGGGCGGCCAGTCGATCGTGCTCGACGACGCCGCGAAGAGCCTGCGGCTCGCCACCGAGGGCGGCAGCTGGCTGGAGCTGACCCCCGAGCTGGCCACCCTGCACGCGGCGACGGACCTGGTGCTCTCCGCGCCCGGCCGGGCCATGGTCGTGCGGGCCCGCAGCGTGGACTTCCTGCACGCGGAGGCGACCGAGGATCCGGCCACCGCCGCGCGGCGGGCCCGCACGCTGGCCCGCGCCCACCACGAAGGAGGCGGCTGATGCGTTGGATCCACCGCGACTCGGTGATCAGGTGTGACCACGACGGGCGGGTCGGCAACCGGGCCTCGCAGGACTGGGTGACGGTCGCCGGCGTGCCGGTGCTGGTGGACGACGACCCGGAGGGGCGGGAGATCACCGCCTGCCCGAACTACGGGCCGACGGTCAAGCCGTGCGCGAAGACGCTGCGGGTGCGGGTCGGCTACAGCGACTGGGTGCGCGTCGGCGGCCACCGGGTGGTCCTGTCGCACCTCGACGGGTTCACCGACGGCAACCCGCCCGGCCTGGTCCACCACCGGGTGCGCGACCCCCGGCAGGGCTTCCTGGGGGCGGACCGGTGAGGGCCTTCCGGTTCGTCGGCGCCGGCTTCGACCCCGGTCGCGGCGGCGGGCTCGCGCTGACGGCCGCCGGCGGCCTCGCCATGACCGACGGCGACGAGACCGTACGCCAGGCGCTGTTCCTGCTGCTCTCCACCACCCCGGGCGAGCGGCTGATGCGTCCCGGCTACGGCTCCCGGCTGCACCGGCTGGTCTTCGCGCCGAACGACGACACCACGGCGGGGCTGGCCATCCACTACGTGCGGGCGGCCGTCGCCCGGTGGGAGCCGCGGGTGGAGGTCCTCGACGTCGACGCCGGTCCCGACCCGGCCGCCCCGTGGCGGCTGGTGATCCGGCTCGACTACCGGATCCGGGCCAGCCTCGCGCCGGGGCAGTTGGTGTTCTCCGTCGACCTGCTGCCCGCCGGCGACGACCCGGACCAGGGGGCCGGTGACGCCGCGTACGGCCCGCCGCCGCCCGGTCGCGTGCCACCGGAGGGAGGGGCGTCATGACGCTGCCCGTGCCGCACCTGGACGACCGCGCCTTCCTGGACCTGGTCACCGAGGCCCGGGAGCGGATCCGGCAGTCCTGCCCGGACTGGACGGACCTGTCCGCGCACGACCCGGGCGTCGCCCTGCTGGAGGCGTTCGCGCACCTCACCGAGGTGATGATCTACCGGCTCAACCAGTTGCCCGAGAAGGCGTACGTGGCGTTCCTCAACCTGCTCGGGGTGGCCCGGCACGCCCCCACGGTGGCCTGGGCGGACGTGCGGTTCACGCGGGCCGGCGGCGGTGACCGCGGGCCGGTCCCGATTCCCGCCGGCACCCGGGTGGCCGCCGCGCGCGGGGCCGACCCGCGGCCGGTCGTCTTCGTCACCACCGAGCCGGCGCTGCTGGCGGCCGGGCAGCACGAGGTCACCGTCCGGATGCACCACTGTGAGCCGGTGGCGGCGGAGCTGCTCGGGGTCGGCACCGGGCAGCCCGGTCAGGTGCTGCGCGCCGCCCGGGCGCCGCTGGCGCGCACGGCCGAGCCGCTCGACCTGCTGCTCGGCGTCGAGGTGCCGGCCGGGACGGTCCAGTTGGGCGCGGCGGCCCGGGAGCACGACGGCCGCACCTTCGAGATCTGGCGGCCGGTGGACAGCTTCGCCGGGCTCGGCCCACAGGACCGGGTCTACCTGGTCGACCGCTGCTCGGGGACGGTCACCTTCGCACCCGCCCTGGACCTGCGCGACCCGGCCGCCCCCGCCGCCGACGGCCCGGTGACCGTGGCCGCCGTGCCGCCGGCCGGCCGGCAGGTCCGGCTCTGGTACCGGGCGGGCGGCGGGCCGGCGGGCAACGTGGCGGCCGGGACGCTGACGAGCCTGCGCGACCCGCTGCCCGGCGTCCGGGTCGACAACCCCGCGCCGGCGGCCGGTGGACGGGAGATGGAGTCCATGGAGTCGGCGCTGCTGCGCGGCCCGTACGAGTTCTTCACGCAGCAGCGGGCGGTCACCGCCCGGGACTTCGAGGTGCTCGCCACCGGCTCCGGTGCGGTCGCCCGGGCCCGGGCCTTCACCCGCGCCGCCGTCTACAGCTTCGCCCGGCCCGGCGAGGTGGAGGTGGTGCTGGTGCCGTACGTGCCGGAGGCGGCCCGCCCCGGCGGGCGGCTGCCGGTGGCGGTGCTGCGGGAGCACGAGGTGGAGCAGGCCCGCGCCCGGGTCGAGGCGGACCTGGAGCGCCGCCGCGCCCTGGGCACCTCGTGCCGGGCGACGTGGGCCCGCTACAAGGCGGTGTCGGTCCGGGCCCGGGTGGTGGTGCGGCGGGAGGAGGACGTCGAGGCGGTCCGCCGGCGCATCCACGACCGGCTGCACTCCACGCTCAACCCGCTGCCGAACCCGGTCAACCCGGCCGGCTGGGCGTTCGGTGAGCCGCTGCGCGCGTCCAACGTGTACCGGCTGCTGGAGCACGCCGAGCCGGGAGTGCGCTACGTCGAGTCGGTCCGCTTCGTCGTCGACGAGGCGCCCGACGCGGAGGTGCGTACCCTCGCCGTGGACCAGTACCAGCCCCGGACCTGGTACGCCGGGCGCGGGCCGGTGTTGTTCCGCTCCACCAACGCCGGCGCCGGCTGGGAGCCGGCCGGCCGGTTCGACGACGGCGAGACGGTGCTGCGGGTGACGCCCGCCCCCGCCCCGACGCGTCCCGGCGTCGTCCCCCGGCCGGGCTCGGTGGCGGTGGCCACCGTTCGCGCCGGTGGCGGGTCCCGGGTGCATCTGAGCACCGACCTGGGCGAGACCTGGTCGCTGCTGACCGATCTGGACTCGCGGATCACCGACCTCGCCTGGATCGACCGGGACGGCGCGGGCGCGCTGCTGGTCGCCACCGACACCGGCCTGTACGAGGTCTCCCTGCTGCCCGGCGCGGTGCCGTTGCAGATCCTGGTCGACCCCGGCGACGCCGACCGGGGCTTCTACGCCGTCCGCGCGTTCGTCTCGGAGCGGGGCGCGCCGGGGGTGGCGGTCGCCGCGCAGGCCGGGTTCGGGGTCTACCTGTCCACGCAGGCCGGCCGCCCGGGCAGCTTCGCCCACGTCGGGCTGGCCAACGTCGACAACCGGGTGCTCGCCGTCCAGTACGACGGCCCGGCCACCCTGCTGTGGAGCGGCGCGGGCGAGCCGGACCCGAAGAAGCCCGGGCAGGGCTGCTGGCGGGCCCGGCTCTTCGAATCCGACGTGCGGTGGCAGGCGGTGCAGGCCGGCTGGGTCGGCGGCACCTGCCGGGACCTCGCGTTCGCCGGCCCGCTCGCGCTCGCCGCGACGCAGAGCGGCGGGGTGCTGCGGCTGGACACCCTCGCCGCCGTGCCGCAGTGGGCGCCGGTGATGGTCAACTGCGGGCTGCCGCTGCGGGACCGCTCCCGGTTCGTGCCGGTGGACGCCGTCGCCGCGACCGGCGGGCCGGACCGGCTGATCCTGGCCGGCGGCGAGCGCGGCGTGCACCGCAGCGCCGACGGGGTCGACTGGGCGGCCAGCGCCAACCAGGCCACCGCCGACGTGGTGACCGTCCCCGACACCTGGCTGCTCTGCTCCGGCGAGCACGACATCGAGGTGGTGCGCCAGGATGCGACGCGCGGCGATTGAGCGGCTGCTGCCCGCGGCGTACCAGCGGGCCAGCGTGCCGGGCAGCGTGCTGTGGGCGCTGCTGGACGTCATGGAGGCGCTGCACGCCCCGGACGAGGCGGTGCTCGCCGACGTCGACGCGCTGTTCGACCCGTACCGGGCGCCGGACGGGATGGTCGCGTACCTGGCCCGCTGGGTGGCGATGGACCACGTGGCCGCCGCGCCCCGGCCGGACGCCCCGGCGCCGCTGCCGCCGGGCCGGCTGCGGGACCTGGTGGCCCACGGCGCGCTGCTGGCCCGCTGGCGGGGCACCCCGTACGGCATGCGCAGGGCCCTGGAGGTCGCCACCGGGCTGACCGGCTTCGCGCTGGAGGAGCCGGCCGACCGGCCGTTCCACGTCGTGGTCACCGTGCCGCCGGCCGCCGCCGGGCAGCTCGCCGTGATCACCCGCGTCGTCGAGGCGGAGAAGCCCGCGTCGACCACCGCCGAGATCGTCGTCGCAGAGGAGCCACCATGACCACCGAGTGGGCGGTCGTCGCCGCCGCCGAGCAGTTCACCCTGGACGCCCGCAACACCGGCGAGCTGACCTTCACCGTCTCCAACCCCGGCCCGGCCCCGGACACCGTCGTCTTCGACGTGGCGCCCGGCGAGGGCTCGCAGCGGTCCTGGTTCACCGTCACCGAACCGCAGCGGGTCGTGCCCGGGCAGGGCTCCGTCTCGTTCCTGGTCCGGCTGGCCGTGCCGCCCGGCACCGCGCCGCGGCGCTACGACATGACCGGGTTCGCGTACTCGGCGAACACCGCGCCGGAGGAGAGTTCCCGCTCCAGCGGGCGGGTCACCTACGAGGTCCGGGCGGTCGCCCCGCCCCGGCGTACGCCGTGGCCGTGGATCGCCGCGGCGGCGGCGCTCGTCCTCGTCGTCGGCGCGGCGGTGGTGTGGCTGGTTGCCCGCGACGGGGAGCCGGCGCCGGCCGAGCCACGGGTGGTCACGGTCGAGGCGGAGCGGCTGGTGCCCGGCGCCGAGGTGCGCTCGCCGCAGGGCTCGGCGGCGAAGGCGGTGGTGCAGCCGAACTGCTGCGGGGTGACCTGGTCGGAGGACGCGCAACTGTTCTTCCTGGGTCTCGCCATCGGCGACCAGGTGACCGTGACGGTGGACATCCCCGCCGACGGCACCTGGCGGCTCGCCGCGATCCGGACCACGTCGTTCGACTACGCCAACACGGTCTTCACCGTCGACGGCGCGCAGGTCGGCGGCGCGTTTCTCGGCTTCACCCCAACGGTGACGAGGACGGACTGGCTGGACGTCGGCACCGTCGCCCTGACCAGGGGACCGCACCGGGTCACCCTCGTCGTGGTCGGCAAGACCCAGGGCACGGACCGCTACTTCGCCGGCGTCGACGCGATCCGGTTCACCGAGGTCGTCGCGCCGGCCGACGCCCGATGAGCGGCGGGCAGAAGGCGCTGCTCGCGGCGCTGGGTGTGCTGCTGGTGGCGCTGTTCGCGGTCGCCGTCGGCGCCGGCCGGGACGACCGGGGCGATCCCGTCGCCCGCTCCGCCCTGGTGGAGCGGCTCGGCCGGCTCGGCGGCGAGCGCGCCGCGGTGGACCCGGCGACGGTCGGCGCCGACTGCGCCGAGGGCGGGCGGCTGGTCTTCGCCGGCGGCTGCGTGCTGCGCGTCGCCGACCCGGGCGAGCTGCGGACGCTGGTCCTGCGCAGCGCGGCGTCGTTCACGGTCGAGGCGCCGGCGCCCGGCGACGCCGAGTTCACCGTGCGCGACGAGGTCACGCCGGCCGGGGACGGCACCGGGGCGGTCGCCCGGATCGCCGTCGACCGCGCCACCGACGTGCTGCTGCGCTGCCCCGGCCTCGGCACCTGCACGGTCACGGTCGCCACGTCCTGACCATCGAGAGGCGCGACATGGATGAGCTGCGGAAGCCGTTCCTGCTGCTGGCGATGCTCGCCGTCGGCCTGGCGTTCGGCGTCGAGCTGAGCGCCGGGCTGCTCACCGGCGGCGGGGACGCCGGCGCGGCGCTGCGGGACAGCGCCGGGGCGCTCGGCGTGGAGGTCACCGACGTGTCCGGGGTCCGCGAGCCGTCCGGCCGGGGCACCGGCTACCTGGCGCTGGTCGACGCGGTCGCCGTCTGGACCACCGGGCTGTTCTGCCTGAGCCTGGTGCTGCCCGACCGGGTCCAGGGCCGGGTGCAGGGCGCCGCCACGCTCGTCTTCTCGATCGTGCTGATCGTCGTGGCGTTCGTCGCGCTGCTGGTCGCCTTCGTCGAGCTCACCGTCATGGTGTCGCTGTTCCTGGCCCCGCCGTTCGGCACGCTGGCCTACCTGGCGCTGTGGGGGTTCTTCCCGGTCGGTGACGCCTCGGTCCTGCTCGGGCTGGTGCTGCTGCTCAAGCTCGCCTGGGCCGGGCTGCTCGTGGCGGCCCAGCCCCGCTTCGCCCAGAACAAGGGACTGGTGCTGCTCGCCCTCACCACGCTGCTGTGCACCGTCGTGCTGGAGTTCCTGCACCGGCTGGTGCCGGTGATCCTGGTCAGCGTCGTCGACGACCTCGGGGCGCTGCTCTTCGCCGTGGTCGCCCTCGTCTGGGGGCTGGTGCTGCTCATCGGGTCGATTCCGGCCGTCGTGAAGGCGGTCCGCGTCACCGGCGCCGCCGTCGAAGGCTCCGGCGGCTGACCCCGCCCACGCGGCGGCGTTACCGGGTCCGCGCGGGGCAGGGTCCGCCCGATCCGGTACGCCGGGAAACGAACGGCGTGAACGCGTCCCCGGGTGCGGGTCGGGTCACGTCGGTGGACGGTTCAACCGGTGCCCCGGTGGGGAAATGTGCCTCCGGCGGGACGGTGAGGGGCACGGTGCGGCTGCTTGCGACCCGGGAATCAGCAGGGGGCAGGGGGCCGGACGTGGACTTCGAGCAGCGCGTCGGACCGGTCGACGGGGCGTCCGTCCACGACCTGTTCCCCGGCGACGATCCCACCAGCGCCGCGCACCGGGCCACCGACTGGGCGGCCACCCCGCTCGGGCCGGTGGCGGGCTGGCCGGCGGAGCTGTGCGCCGCCGTGCGCACCGTGCTGCCGTCGAAGATCCCGATGCTGCTGTGGTGGGGCACGGAGCTGGTGCAGATCTTCAACCACGCGTACACGCCGCTGCTCGGCGACAAGTACCCGGAGGCGATCGGGCAGGCCGCCCGGGAGTGCTGGGCGGAGATCTGGGACGTGGTCGGCCCGATGACCGAGCGGGCGTCCGCCGGCGAGCCCGTCTACTCACGGGACCAGCTGTTGCTGATGCTCCGGCACGGCTACCTCGAGGAGTCGTACTGGACCTTCTCCTACAGCCCGATCCACGCCGGCGACGGGCGGGTCGTCGGCGTCTTCGTCGCCACCTCCGACGTGACCGCCCGGGTGGTCGGCGAGCGGCGGCTGGCCCTGCTGCGCGAGCTGGGCGAGCTGTCGGTCGCCGAGGCCGACAGCGCCCGGGACGCGGCCCGGGCGGTCGTCCGGGTGCTCACCGGCAGCCCCACCGACATCCCGGTCGGCGCGATCCTGCTGCGCGACGAGCGGCCGCCGGACGGGGCGGAGGGCGGCCTGCTCCTGACCAGCGACGAGGCGAGCCCGGTGGCCGGCTTCGGGGCGTCGGGCCCGGCCGGACGGCCGGCCGCCCTGGACGGGCTGCCCGAGGTGGCGGAGGCGCTGCGTGCCGGACGGCCGCGCATGGTCACCGGCTTGGCGGGTCGGGCGGGTGACGCGCCGCACCCCGGCGGGACGGGCGGCCCGGAGCCGGTGCAGCAGGCGCTGGCGTTGCCACTGCTGGCGACGGGGCGTGACCGGCCGGTCGGTGTGCTCGTGGTCGGCGTCAGCCCCTACCTGGCGCTCGACGAGCCGTACCGACACTTCCTCGACCTGGTGGCCAACCGGGTCTCGACGGCGCTGAGCGACGTGCTGGCGTACGAGGCGCAGCGGCGGCGGGCCGCGGCGCTGGCCGAGCTGGACGCGGCGAAGACCGAGTTCTTCACCGACGTCAGCCACGAACTGCGCACCCCGCTGACCCTGATCGCCGGTCCGGTGCGGGAGAGCCTGGCCGACCGGCGGGAGCCGCTTCCCCCGGCACAGCGCGAACGGCTGGAGCTGGTGCACCGCAACACGGGCCGGCTGCGCAAGCTGGTCGACGACATGCTCGACTTCGCCCGCATCGAGGGCGGCCGGTTGGACCCGGAGCGGGTGGAGACCGACCTGCCGGCGCTCACCGTCGGCGTCGCCGAGTCGTTCGCGTACGCCATGCGCCAGGCCGGGCTGGGCTACGAGGTGGACGCGGCGGCGCTGCCGCGCACCGCGTACGTGGACCGCGACATGTGGGAGAAGGTCGTGGTCAACCTGCTCTCCAACGCGCTGAAGTACACCCTCGCCGGGGCGGTGCGGCTGCGGCTGCGCGGCGACGACCGGCACGTCACGCTGACCGTCGAGGACACCGGTGTCGGCATCCCGGCCGACCAGCAGCCGCTGCTGTTCCGCCGGTTCCACCGGGTGCGCGGCGCCGGCGGCCGGTCGCACGAGGGCACCGGCATCGGGCTGGCCCTGGTGCAGGAGTTAGTCCGGCTGCACGGCGGCGAGGTGGGTGTGCGCTCCGTGGAGGGCGAGGGCTCGACGTTCACCGTCCGGCTGCCGTACGGCCGGGCCACCGCCGTCGGGGCCGCCGGCGCGGGTGGCGACGCAACCGCCGGCGGGGCCTCGACGGCCGACGAGCCGGCCCGCGAGCCGTACCTCGCCGGGGCCCTGCGCTGGCTTCCCGAGGCCGCGCCCGCGGGCGCCGACGCGGCCGGCGACGGGCCTCGGGACGCCGCCACCGTCCTGGTGGTGGACGACAACGCGGACGTGCGCGCGTTCCTGACGAGCCTGCTCGCGCCACACCACCGGGTGGTCGCCGCCGCCGACGGCCGGGAGGCGCTCGACCGGATCGCCGAGCGGGTGCCGGACCTGGTGCTGACGGACGTGATGATGCCCCGGCTGGACGGCTTCGGGCTGGTCCGCGCCCTGCGCGACGACCGGCGCACCGCCGGGCTGCCGATCCTCATGCTCTCCGCCCGGGCCGGCGAGGAGGCCGCGGTGGAGGGGCTGCGGGCCGGGGCCGACGACTACCTGGCCAAGCCGTTCTTCTCGGACGAACTGCTGGCCCGGGTCGGCGCGCACCTGGAGCTGGCCCGGCTGCGCACCGAGGAGGCGAGCTGGCGGGCCGCGCTGATCGAGTCGTTGCAGGACGCGTTCGCCGTCATCGACGCCGACGGCACCCTGATCGAGGCGAACGACGCGTTCTGCCGCCTGGTCGGCGTCGCCCGGCTGGCGACGCCGGTCGCACCGCCGCACCCCTGGTGGCCGGAGGCCGACGCCGAGCCGGCCGACCGTCGGCGCCTCACCGGCGTGCTGCGCGCCGCCCGGGACACCGAGCGGGGGCGGGTCACCCTGCCGCTGCGGCACGCCGACGGGCACCGGGTCTGGGCCGAGGCGGTCTACAACTCGCTGCGGGAGCCGCGCAGCGGCCGTCGCCTCTACGTCGCCACGCTGCGCGACGTGACCGCCGAGGTGGAGGCCACCGCGCGGCAGTCCGCGCTGGCCGCGCTCTCCGGCCGGCTCGCCCGCGCCACCGACGTGGCCGAGGTGCTCGAGGCCGGCCTGTCCGAGCTGTGCACGCTGCTGGCCGGCACCCGTGGCCTGGCCGTCTGCGCCGACGCCGCCGGCACCCCGCTGGTGGTGACCGAGGGGCTGACGCTGACCGAGCCCGTCCAGCGGGCCCTCGACGGGCTGGCCGCCGAGGGCGAACCGCGGCTGGTCCTCGACGACGCGGGCCGGGTGAGCGCGCTCGGCGCCCGCATCGAGCCGGGCGGCGCGCCCGGCGGGGTGTGGCTGGAGCTGGACCCGCCCCGGCCGGTGCCCACGGTGGACCGGCCGCTGGTGCGCCAGCTCTGCGCCGCGCTGGCCCAGGCGCTGGTCCGCGCGCGGGCGTTCGAGACGCAGCGGACGGTGGCCCTGGCCATGCAGCGGGCGATGCTCGGCCCGGTCGACCTGCCGGCCGGTTTCGCGACCCGCTACCAGCCGGCGGTGGCGCCGCTGGAGGTCGGCGGAGACTGGTACGACGTGGTCCAGCTCCCCGGCGACCTGGTGGGCGTGGTGGTGGGCGACGTGGTGGGGCGCGGTCTGCCCGCCGCCACGGTGATGGGCCAGCTCCGCAGCGCCTCCCGTGCCCTGCTGTTGCAGGCCAAGAGCCCCGCGGAGGTGCTGTCCGCGCTGGACGACTTCGCCCGCATGGTGCCCGGCGGCGCCTGCACCACCGTCTTCTGCGCGATCATCGACCGCGCGCTGGGCGTACTGCGCTACTCGTCGGCGGGTCACCCGCCGGGCATCCTGGTGCACCCGGACGGCTCCGCCGACCTGCTGACCCGTGCCGGCTCGGTGCCGCTGGCCAGCGTCGCCGTGCCCGGGCGGCCGGAGGCCGGCGCGCGGCTGCGGCCCGGTTCGACGCTGCTGCTCTACACCGACGGCCTGATCGAGCGGCGGCGGGAGCTGATCGACGCCGGCATCTCCCGGGCGGTCGCCGCGCTCACCCAGGGCCGCGAGCTGCCCGAGGGGAAGCTGGCCGACCGGATGGTCCGGGACCTGCTGCCCGACACCCGCAACGACGACGTGGCGGTGCTGGTCTACCGGCACCGCGAGCCCTCGGCCTTCGCCGCGGCGCTGACGGCCGACCCCGGACAGCTCGCGCCGACGCGGCAGGCCCTGCGGGAGTGGCTGGGCGGCCTCGGCATCGGCGCGGCGGACGTCGACGCGGTGCTGATCGCGGCCGGCGAGGCGTGCGCCAACGCGATCGAGCACGGCTACCGGTTCGCCCCGGGCGCGTCGGTCACGGTCCACGGGCGGCTGCGCGCCGACCGGCTGGAGGTGGTGGTGAGCGACACCGGCGGCTGGCGGGAGGCCACCCCGGGCGACAGCGACCGCGGCCGCGGCCGGCTCATCATGGGCCGCCTGATGGACGAGGCGACCGTCGACGGCAGCGCCGACGGCACCACGGTACGCCTGGTCAAGCGTGTCTCGGCCGCCTGACGCTCCCGCAGGGCGCGGCCCGTCGGGCGGGTGCCGCCCGGCGCCGGCGCGTCGGGTGGGCGACGGCCGGGGCGGCGCGTCGGGTGGGCGCCGACCGCGGCCGGCGCGTCGGGTGGGTGGCGGCCAGGGCTGGCGCGTCGGATGGGTGTCGCCCGGGGCCGGCGCGTCGGGTGGGCGACGCCAGGGGCCCGCGGCATGGTGAAGATCGGCTATAAGTGGCGCATGGAGTTTCCCGCCTACCTGGCCACCATGCCGATGCACGCGATCACCGAGATCCACGGCGAGCCCGGCCTGCTGGCCCGGTTCCGGCTGGAGGTACGCGCGTTCGACGAGGCCGCCCGGGGGCGGCTCACCGAGGCCCTCGACCTCGCCGCCGAGCTGCACCGCGAGGACCG
Source organism: Micromonospora sp. NPDC047670 (assembly GCF_043204915.1). Lineage (NCBI taxonomy): Bacteria > Bacillati > Actinomycetota > Actinomycetes > Micromonosporales > Micromonosporaceae > Micromonospora > Micromonospora sp. NPDC047670. The sequence goes on along the minus strand of NZ_JBIDDA010000008.1, from coordinate 118,042 downwards.
GCGGGTGCGCGAGCCCTACCTCAACCACCTGCTGCGGGTGGCGATCCGGATGATGCACCACTACCAGGTCCGCGACGTCGACGTGATCGTCGCCGGCCTGCTGCACGACGCCGTGGAGGACCACCCCGACGAGCTGGCTGCCTCGTCCTGCGGCGAGACGGCCGGGGCGCCCGCCGGCGACGCCACCGCCGTGGCGCTGGCCGTCCTCGCCGAGCGCTTCGGTCCGCGGGTGGCGCGCCTGGTCGCGGCGGTCACCAATCCGGCGTACGACCCGGCGCGCGACAAGCACGCCCAGTACCGGGAGCACGTGGCGGCCAGCCTGGACCGGGAGCCGTGGGCGCGGGTCATCAAGATCTCCGACTTCACCGACAACGGGGTGGGCGTCATCCACACCGTCGGGCCGAAGGTGACCTCGTCCGCCCGCAAGTACCGGCCGCTGGTGCCGGTCTACCGCGACCTCGTCACCCGGCCGGACACTCCTTTGTCGGCGCCGGTGAAGCGGCACATCCTCGACCAACTCGACCTGGCCGAGGAACGCTTCAGCGCCATCCTCGACCAGCCGGCGCAACCGAACTGACCAGTCCCGCCACGCTGCGCGGCCCACTGCGGCACGGCGCGGGACCTGCGCCGCCCATGTATCAGTTGATGGAAAACCGCCGCCGATGCATGCATTCGAACGGCTTCCGATCAACTGATCATGGGAGCCTGGCGTCGGGTGGCCAGGATGGCGAGGGTTTCGCGGCGGACGTCGTCAGGGTGGTGCAGCAAGCGGCGGTGGGTGAAGCGGACCACGAGGATGCCGCGGGTGGCGAGCAGAGCGTCCCGACGCAGGTCGATCTCGCGCTCGCGCGGGTTGCCGTGGGTCGTTGCGCCGTCCAGCTCGATGTTCACCTGCTCCGCCTCGGCGTACAGGTCGAGGTAGACGACGCGGTCTCCCAACCGCACTCGCGTCTGGCGGCGGAACGCCGGCATGCCGGGGCCCGTGAAGACCCGGTCGTGGCCCCAGATCTCCAGCGGGCTGCGGCAGCCTGCGGCGAGCCGGTCCAGCAGCCCACGCAGGGCGGCCCGGTCCGTCAGTCTCGGTACGCCCTCCAGCGCCGCGACGATCCGTTCCGGTGTGGTCAGCCGGTCGTTGACGGCGCGGATGACCGTGCCGGCGCGATCGACCGCGGGCAGCAGTGGCCAGGCGACGACCAGCGACCGGTCCAGCCGGGTCACCGGCGCGCCGTTTCGGACCAGCACGTGGGGTGGTTGCGGGGCGAAGCAGCGCCGATGATGCACGAGCAGGTGCGGACGGTCGCGCAGCCCGGACGCGATCGGCACGTCGATGTGCAGCGGCTCGCCGGGGGGTTGCCGCCGCAGGCCCCACACGTCGAGCGCGGTGAGGTGGCTCAGCGCGCCCCGCCCATCGACGTACGCCAGCGCCGCTCGTCGGGCCAGAGCCGGAGTGACCCGGGCGAGCGGCGGCGCAGTCGGCTGGGTGGGCGGTGAGGTGCTCTGCGGATTGTCGACGAGGGCGGCGTCGACGTAGACGCCGGGCAGCAGTCGGAGCAGGCGTCCCGAGCGGCAGGCGCTCTCCAGCGTCGAGCGCGGTCGGCATCGGAGCACGTCCTCCCGGGTCACCAGCCCACCACCACGGTCGACCAGCGCCTGAATGACGGAGTCCATGCCCCGACGGTGCCGTGCCGTCCGCTCCCCCACCAGCCCGGCCGGTGCCAGGTGTGGACGACGCGGCCGCCTGTGGACAGGCTCCGCGGGACGGGCTGGCCGTGCTATGGGCCAGAGTTCCCGCAGCTCATCGGCAATGCCGGACCGTTCCTGACGTGGGGACTGTTCGGCGAGGACGACGCGGACGAGACCGCCGGCCGGTCTGGCGGTGGTTCACACCGGTGGCAGGTACGTCACTCGGGTGGGTTCGGAGAGCACCGAACGAGCTGCGGGCACGTCGGCGAGCCGGGCGGCCAGGGTCGCCACGGCGAGCCGCTCCGGCAGTGCAACACTGAACTTGAGACCGGCGAGAGCCTTCTCGGTCACGTCCGGTAGGCAGATCCGATCCACCGCATCGGCCATGGCGGCTCGCACCATTTCGCGGTCCGCGTCCGGCCGCAGCCGGATCGAGGCATCGTCGTACCGCTGTGTCGGGTCAGCCAGGTCGCTGAGAGTGGCGATCAGAGTGGCGTTGGCGCGATAGCCTGCCCACGTCCACCACCGCATCTCGCCGTCGCCGTCGCGGGCGACCACCGTGCCGCCGGGATGGACGAGTGGGGTGGCGTCCTCTCGCAACTGGGCGAGCCTGGTGCTGGCCCGGCCGGTGAGGGCAACCGGCGGGTCGGCGCCGAGGAGCACGTCGCGCATCGACCGCACCATCCGGTACGACAGCCCCTGCGGCGAGCCGCCGGTCATCCAGACCGCCTTGCCGCCGCCGTCGGCGGGCTCCACGAAGCAGCGCTGGCGCTTCCAGTCGATGTAGGTGACCCGCCAGCTGCGCCCGGCGAGCAGCAGCAGCCGGGGGCCATGCACCTTCGCGGTGAGCAGCGCCGGGTCGGTGCGACCGATCTCGGTACGGCCGGAGAGCACGGTGAACTGGGGCGGGGCGGTGAAGACCGCCAGCATGTCCATGAAGTGCCGGCGACCGAACCGCAGCTCCGCCTCCGGCCCGATGAAGAGCATCCCGGAGTCGACGTCGAGGTAACCACGATCGACGAGGTGCCGCACGATCACCTCGGCGCTCTTGTCGAAGGGCGCCAGCCCGTTCCACTCCCCCGGCCACACCTGGTCGCCGACGCGGTGCCGCTGCAGCGACAGCGCCAGCATCTGCTGGGCCACGATGTGCCGAGGCTCCGGCGGCGGCACGACGGCCTCGACCCAGCCCTGCGACCAGAGGTGGAGCAGTCCGGCGGCGTGCAACAGCCCCTCGCCGTCCAACGCGAGGAAGAGACAGTTCCGGCTGCTGCCAGGTCGCCGTCCGGTCCGGCCGATGCGCTGCAGGAACGCGGCGACGGTACGCGGGGCGTCGATCTGGATCACCCGGTCGAGGTCGCCGACGTCGATGCCCAGTTCCAGGGTGCTCGTGGCGACGATGACGCAGTCCCGCTCCTGCGCGAACGCCTCCTCGGCCCGCCGACGCTCGTCGACGGAGAGCGAGGCGTGGGAAAGGAACGTCGTCACGTCGAGCGCGCGTAGCCGCTGGCCGAGTTCCTCGACCAAAGCCCGCGAGTCGCAGAACACCAGCCGCTTCTCGCCCCGGTGCAGGGCCGCGATCACCTTGGCAGCGTTGTGCACGGACCCGACGTAGTCCAGCTCGACCTCGCCGGCGGGAGCCGGTGCCGCCGTCGTGGCGCGGGCCGGCGCGCCGATGCCGGGCGCCACCACCCGCGCCGGCCGAAGGTCGCGTCCAGAACCCTGCAGCCAGCCCAGCAGCTCGTCGGGGTTCCCCACCGTCGCGGACAGCCCCACCCGCTGCACCGGGCGACCGGCCACCCTGGAGAGGCGCTCCAGGACGGCCAGCAGGTGCCAGCCGCGGTCGTCCCCGGCGAACGCGTGCACCTCGTCGACCACGATCGCCCGAAGCTGCCCGAAGAACTCGTCGTGGTCCACGGCGGTGCTGACCAGCATCGACTCCAGGGACTCCGGCGTGGTGAGCAGGACGTCAGGCCGCTCCCGGAGGATCGTCCGGCGCCGTCCCATCGTCACGTCGCCGTGCCAGAGCGCGGCGCGGCGACCGAGCCAACCGGTGTAGGCCTCCAGGCGGGGCAGGAGGTTGTTGAGCAGCGCCTTCAGCGGGCACACGTAGAGCACGGAGGTGCCCGACCAGTTCTCCTGCGCCATCCGGGACAGCAGCGGAAACACGGCCGCCTCGGTCTTGCCGCCGGCCGTGGGCGCGAGGAGCAGGGCGTCCTCGCCGTCCAGCAGCGGACGCACGGCCGCGTCCTGCAGGGGCCGCAACGCCGGCCACTGCAGCGTGTTGACCACGTGGTGCAGCACGACCGGATGCAGCAGCTCGGCACCACTCGTCATGACCGGATGTGTTCCTACAGCTCGAGCGGGACCGCGTCGGCGCTGCTCGCGTTGCGCTCTACGTCGGTCATCTCGGTGGCGGTGAGGGTCGGCGCGTAGTGCTGGCGGGGGTCGAACTCAGGGAACTGGTCCACCCGGTCGAGCACCTCCCCCACGAGCTTCTTGAGGAACAGGCGCGGGGCCACCCCGACCTTGCCACCGAGCCCGCCGGCGACCGCGCGGGCCAGGTCGCTGAGATACCCCTCGTCGACGAGGTGGCGCACCCGGTCCGGGGCCGCCGCCCCGTCCGCGTACAGGTCGCGCACCCGTCCGCCCAGCTCGACCAGGGAGTCGACGGTGAAGCCGGGCAGCCGGATCTGTACCGCGCGCGGGTTGTCGAACCGCGCGTCGGTGGTGAAGTCGACGGCGAGCCGCTGCGCCAGCGGCGCGAGCCGCTGCACGCCCTGCGGCCCCTCGTAGAAGGCCGGCGTGCCGGTGATGACCAGGTACAGCCCGGGGAACCGCCCCGAGTGCACCTCGTCGATGAGCTGACGCAAGGCGTTAAGGGCCTTGTCCCGGGCGTCGGAGCGGACGCGTTGCAACGTCTCCACCTCGTCGAGCACGAGCAGCAGGCCGGGATGGCCGCTGTCGCGCAGCACGGCGAGCAGCCCCTGCAGGAAGCTCAGCGCGGCGAAGTGGTCCAGATCGCCCTTGACGCCGGCGACCCGGCGGGCGGCCGCGGCGACGTGCGGCTGGCCTCCGAGCCAGGCGAGCACCGCGTCGGCCGTCGCCGGGTCCCCGTCAAGGGTCGCGCGGCGGTAGCCGCGCAGGGCGGCGGCGAAGGCGGGGGCGCTCCGGCTGACGGCGGCGAGCCGCTGGTCCAGCAGCGCGGCGACCGCCCGGTCGAGGGCGTCGACCTCGTCGGGCGCGATCTCGCCGGCAGCGAGGACGTCCTCCTCGAGCGCGTAGAACCAGCCGTCGACGACGGGCCGCAGCGCGCTCGGCGGGAACGTCGAGGTGCTCAGCCGCTCCGTAAGCCGCCGGTAGACGGTCTCCAACCGGTGCAGCGGGGTCTCGTTCTCCGAGACCTGCACCTCCGCCGTGGCGAGGTTGGCCCGTCGGGCGCGTTCGGCTATCCACCGGGTGAAGAACGTCTTGCCGGAGCCGTACTCGCCGCGGACGGCCTTGAAGACGGACCCGCCGGCGGCGACGGTGTCGAGATCCTCGCCGATCGCGGCGCCGAACCGGTCGAGCCCGACCGCGAAGAGGTCGAGGCCGGCCGAGGGCACGGCGCCTCGCCGCAGAGCGTCGATGACTTCCCGACGGCGGGCCGGGCTGACGCCGCTCACGAGGGGCCTGCCGGTAGGCGGAACTGCTCGCGCAGCAGCCGCAGGTCCAGCCGTACCGTGCGACCGTTGTCGGTCAGCGAGAGCACCGGGTAGTTGTCCACGTTGAAGATCCGCTGCAGGGCGTTGACGAAGCCGGTCACGCGTGCCGGCACCTCGCCGGCCCGCTGGGCCAGCACCGCCGCCGGCAGCACACCCTTGGCGTCGACCAACGCACGCATCGCCGCCTCGATCTTCCGCAGCTCCACCCGACGCGGCGTCAGACCGTGCTGCGCCTCGAACAACTCTGTGGCGAGCAGCGCCGCCACCAGGTCGCCGTCGCCAGCCGCCGGCGCCGCCGCGGTCGCGGGCGTCGCCTCCGGTACGTCGAACAGCGCGTCCCCGGTGGCAGCGGGGGCCTTCCGGCGCGGCTTGGGCACGGGTGCCGACGCCACGGCAGCGGGTGGCGACGCGGCGGGTGCGCTCGCCCGCCACCACTCCGGTTCGCGGGTCTCGACGGGTGCCCAGCCGGCCGGCGGCTCGGCGACGTTCGGCAGCAGGAAGGCCAGCAGCGGGATGGTGACCTCGGCGAGCGAGGCGCCGCCGTGGTAGCCCGCCTTGCTGGGTCGGTACCGCAGCAGCGGGTCCCACAGCGCGATGATTCGCTTGCCGTCGGCGACGACGCGGGGGCCGGACAGTTCGATCTCGCCGGGCGCGGTCGGGCCGGGGCCGGTCCGGTGCCGCGCCGAGGCGGCGTCGGCGGCCTTGACGTGCTGACCGCCGCGTTCCAGCACGTGCCCGTGGTCGCTGGTGACGACGATCGCGCGGCCGGAGGACCGCGCCTGGTCGAGCAGGCTGCGCAGGAACCCGACGTCGTCGAGCTGCCACCCGGCCTCGCCGCCCTCCCGGCCGTGGGCCAGCGACTCGTCCACCGTGTTGATCACCACCGCGACCACGGGGGCCGGGCCGGCGACCGCCGCCGACAGCTCGCCGGCGAACACCTCGCCCGCGCCGCCCCGGGCCGGACCCTTGTGGAAGATCTGCGAGCCCCTGCCCCATCGACCGTCGGCGAAGAGCTTCTTCTCGTGCTCCTGGTTACCGCTGCGCAGCGCGCCGGCGAAGAGCGAGGTGCGGGAGACGGCGGTCAGCGTGGGCAGCGCCGCCACGACGCCCCGCCGGCGTCCGGCGCCGGGCCCGGCGAGCGGGTCGTACTCGACCCAGTGCTGGGACAGCTCGTCGGCGAGTTGCACCGCGACGGCGGCGCTCATGCCGTCGAGGACGACGAGCAGCACCGGCCGGTCGGCGCGGATCAGCGGCTCGACCACGCGCGGGAGGAGGTTCTCCACGGTGAGCAGCCCGCCGTCGTTGCCCGGCCCGGCGGTCGCCCAGGCGCCGAGGCGTCCGGCGAAGGCGCCGTCGAGTTCGCGGCGACGTGCCTGCGCGCGATCGTGGATCGCCCGGAACGCCTGCTGTAGCTCGGGGTGGGCGTCCTCGCCGGCCCAGACGTGGTTGAGCGCCAGGTCGACCCAGCCCCACTCAGCGATCTGCCGTTCCACTCCGTCCGCGACGCTCTCGGGCGGCGGCACGTCCGTGCCGAGCCAGCGGACGAGGCGCTGCGCCATCCGGATCCGCGTGATCCGCTCGGTCTCCGCCTCCGCCAGCCGGTGCTCGGCGAGGCGTTCGACCGAACGCTCCAGCGCGGTGTCCGCCGCGTCGTGAAGCCCGGCGAGCAGGGCCCGGGCCGCGACGCCGATCCGCTGGTTGAAACCTGTGCGCAGGATCGGGCTGTGCCCGGCGCTGCCGGCCGCGTTGAACTGGACGAGCAGTTCCTCGGCGCGGTCGAGCACCGCGTGCCCCTGGCGCCGCACGTCGGTTTTCGAGGCGGCGAGCAGGCCGGTGACGACCTGCACGGCCGCCTCGGCGAAGCCTCGGACGGTCGCGTCGTCGTTGAGGCTGCCGAAGTACTGGTCGACCCGGCCCTGGGCGCGTACCGCGTCGGCGCTGTCGGTGCTCCACAACGCGTCACAGACCAGGCCGAGGGGCAGCGCCTCCATGCCGTGACCGGCGGCGATCAGCGCGAACAGGGCCTTCGCCGGCCGGCCGAACTGCTCCACGAGCCACCGGGCCAGCCCGTCCTGTTCCTCCTCGCGCAGCAGCCCGTACGCCTCGACCGCGCCCGGTTGGGCGCTCCACCGCAGCAGCGCGGCGACGTCGAGGTCGTCGGGGCCCTCGCCCCGCCGGTCGAGGCCGAGACGCACGGCGGCCAGGTGTCGCAGCGCGACATCGCGGGTCAGCACGGCGGTGGCCAGCTTGGGCCAGCCCGCAGCCGGCATCGCGTCGAGCAACGCCAGGCCGGCCCACGACTCCCGCTCCAGAGCGGTGTCCGGCAGTTGCGCGCCGAACGCGTCCACGACGAGGTCCCACGGCTCGACGGTGAGGACCCGCTGCCGGAAGATCCGGCTCCGGACGCCGTGGTGCAGGACGGACTCCGGGATGTCGGTCAGCAGCACCAGCACCTCGTCGCCGCGATCCGCGACGAGGTGCTCCCATACGGCGAGCGGCGACACGCACGGCACGATCCGGGCGCGCCGGCCGTCGGGCAACAGCATCGTCGGATCGTGCGGCCACGCCGGTTCGGCGCGCACCACCAGCACGGGGTACGCGTCGCCGTTGCGGTGCCGGTCGAGCTGTTGCGCCACCTTCTGACGCAACGCCACCGGGCTGATCCGCAGCGCCTGGGCAGGGGCGGGTGCCTGAGTCACGGCACGATTCTCCAGCTCACCTCGAGCATGGCGTCCGGGTGGTCCGCCGCGAAGGAGCGGAGCTTCTCGACCGCCCGGTCGACGTCGGCCGCAGGAACAGCCACCTCGCTCCTCGGGGCGACCATCGTGTCGCCGCCGCCCGGCTGGACCTTCTCAGCGGGATCGCGGATCACGGCGTCACGAGACCGGTCGTCGATCAGCTCACGGCTGCGTGTCACTCGGCGGATGAGCGCCACCGCGTCGGACTGGGCCCGGCGCAGGGCCGGGGACAGTGGGGCGGTCAGCTCGTCGGCCTGGCCGACCCGGCGCAACTCGGTGAGGATCGCCGCCGCCTCGGTGGCGTACGGCGCGCCGAGGCCGCCAATGATCTCGAAGTTGTCCCACGAAACGCCGGCCAGGTCGGCCGACACCTGGGCCGCGCTCTTGATGCTCTTCCCGGTCCGGTCGGCCGGCCCACCGAGCTCGGCCCGGGCGAGGCGCTCCACGGTGTCCACCGCCGATCGTGCGTTGGCCAGCCCCTCCAGCAGATCGGCGGCGGCGCGGGCGGTGCCCAGTCGACCGCTGGCCGAATCCTTGTCGATTCCCAGCCACTTCGCGTGCTGGTCGAGCCGGGCGACCAGACCGTGTGCCGCCTCGCGATACCGGTTCGCCTGGGTGGTCAGGTCGCGGCCGAACATCGCCACCAGCCGTCCCCGCCGCAACGCGATCGGTTGGAAGCCGAAGATGGCGGCGGACCGGGCGCGCGCGGTGTCCCAGTCTTCCTGGCTGGGCAGCCGCTCCTCGCGCAGGGTGTGGTCCGCCCCGATCTTGCCGACCTCCGGGGCCGGGACGACCTCGCTGCCGTGGAGGTAGAAGGCACGGTCGGTCTGCTCGGCGAAGGTGGCGACGACGAGCTGCGCCACGATCGGGTCGAGGCCGCGCGCCTGCGGCTCGTCGGTCCAGCGCAGCAGGTCGGCCACCCGCAGCTCGCCCTTGATGCCCTCGGTGGCGGCCTTGTGCTGGAAGTGCTGGGTCCACTGCCCCTCGATGACGAACGCCGCCTCGTGCATCGTGCCGAGCCCGAGCGGGTTGGCGATGCGGCGCAGCGTCTGCCGGTGTGCCCGCTCCACCTCGACGCGGCCCTCGGGCGACTCGACCGCTCGCCGGACGTGGTCGAGGACGACCTTGACGTCGGGCAGGCGGACCGCCTCGCCCTTGCGGTCGGGATCGAAGTCCGGGTGCGCGGGGAACTGCTGGCTGAGCATCTGGTCGCCGAGGCTGCGCAGCGCGTCGTTGAAGGTCGCACCCATGGGCAGCTTCGGCTCCAGGGCGCGGGTGAGCGACTGGAGGTGGTCGTCGAACCCGAGCTGCACGTCGGTGGGCTGCTTACCGGCCAGCCCGTACGCCTGGCGCAGCACGGCCTGCATCTTGTTCAGCAGCGCGCTGCGCTGGTTGGTCAGCGCGGCGTGGGCACGGCGCCGGTCGTCGGGGTTGAGGTGCTCGGCGTGGCTCTCGAAGCGTTGGCCCTCGAGCAGCTTGTCGATGATGACCAGCTTGCCCAGCTCGGTGCGGCGCTCGACGGTGAGGGCGGCCGGGATCCAGCAGACGGTGCGGGAGCTCGTCCGGCCGATGAGTTCCTGCACCCGCTGCCGGTCGTCGGCGGGGCCGTGGCTGCCGTCGTCGAACGGATAGTCGATGATTATGCGCCAGCCGGCCGGGTCGTTCGGGTGGAACGCCTCGTCCCGGATGTCGTGCGGGTCGCGGACGTTGCCGTAGACCAGCTCGATGGTGCGGCGGCTCCCCCGCCACGTCAGCCCCGCCTCGGCGAAGAACGAGTCGCTCCACGGCACGCCGAGCTGCTGCCAGAGCAGCCGCTGGACCATGTGCTTGCGGGCGCCCTCGTTGTCGTAGTGCTTGGCGGTGGCGAGCACGCTGTCGACGTCGACGCCGACCAGTTCCAGGGAGACCACCGGGTCGTCGCCCTCGCCGATACGGATCTCGGCGAACCGGCCCGCCCAGTCGGCGAGCTTGCGGCTGACCTGGGCGACCTCGCCGCCAGGGATCGGGCTGGTGATGCTGCCGTGGTTGAGCGCGGACAGCCGCCGGGCGGTCAGGTTCCGCAGCGCCGGCACGCTGGGCGCGAGGGCCGCCAGCAGCAGCGTCTTGATCAGCCGGTCGTCGCCGGTGAAGGCCCGGATCCGGCCGGTCGACTCGGCGGGCTGGGGGTCGCCGCGGCGGGCCGCGTCGAGGTCGTCGTCGGTGAGGTCGTACTGGCCGAGGAGGTAGGGACGCAGCTTCAGGTCGTAGAGCTTCTGGGCCATCTCGAACTCGGCCTTGAGCTTCTCGGTGAAGGGCTGGTCGCCCCCGCTGCTGATCACGTCGTAGAGGTCGCCGAGCGGAACGAGCTGGCCGAGGCGCAGCGTGTCACGGCGGTCGACCAGCAGCTGCCGCATCAGCTTCAGCGCGGTCCGGGAGCGCTGCAGCGCGCTGGAGACGTGCACGAGCGTGGAGAGGAACGCGGGGCTGAACGGGTACGTCGACCGGAAGGCGTCGATGTCGGCGCCGCTGCCCGAGTCGGTGCCGAGCAGGGTGTCGAAGACCTCCCGGCGTACCTTCGTGGTGGCGTCGAAGGCCCGGGCGATGGCCTCGCCGGCCGTGGCGTCGCGGGGCTTGAGCAGCCGGCGGCGGGCGATCTCCGGAAGGTTTCGGTCCTCCAGCTTGATCACGTCGAACCGGCCGCTGGCCAGGTTGAGGGTGTCCTGGTAGCTCAGCTCGTTGGCGCCGGTGACCTCCTCGCCGACGAGTTCGCGCAGGTCACGCTGGCGGGCGATGAAGCTGATCACCGGGATGGGCCGGCGGGTGTCGCCGCCCTCCACGAAGTTGGTGATCTTCTGGATCTCGCGGGAGACGAACTGCTGGTCGCCGATCGAGTTGGCCAGCCAGAGGATCAGCTCGTCGAGGAAGAGGATCAGGCCGTGGTAGCCGAGTTCCTTGGCGTGCCGGCTGATCTCGGTCAGACCCCGGTCGAGGGAGACGAACGCCTCGGCGTCCTCGCGCGCGTTGCTGAAGAAGCCCTTGTTCCAGCTGGTCAGCAGGTCGTTGACCAGCTTGCGGCGCAGCTCGTCGGAGTACGCGCCGGCGAACGCCTGGTCGAGCCGCTCGGGCGTCCAGAAGGTCTCGCTCTCGCCCCACTCGTCCTCGACGTCCCCGCCCGGCAGTCCGTCGATGAACTGCTTGTCGCCGATCTTCTCCCGCAGCGAGGCGGCCTGGTCCAGCAGCGCGTCGGTGCGGTGCACCGCCGGGATGGGCGCCTCGGGGTGCAGCGCGCGGACCCGGTCGACGTAGCCGCCCAGCACCCGCTGCTCCAGGGAGCGGGCGTCGAGCAGGTGGTACGGCACCAGCAGGAACTTGCGGCCGTCGAGCCAGACGCTGTGCTTGGCGACCAGCGGCGCGAACTCGTCGCGCCCCCGGGCGACGGACTCGCCGCGCAGCAGCGCGTGCAGCACCGCCATGAAGTGCGACTTACCGGAGCCGAAGGAGCCGTGCAGGTAGGCGGCCTTCGACGCGTGCCCCTCGACCGCGGAGCGGATCAGCCCGAGCGCCTCGTCGAAGTTGCCGAGCAGCCGATCCGTGACCACGTAGTCGCGGAGGGTGGCGTCGGCGTCGGCGACGCTGTCGGCGAGCTTGAGCACGAAGTCGCTCGTGCTCGTGCGCTCCGGGATGTCGATGAACTCCCGGAGCAGCGGCGCGGGGGTGGGCGAAGACATGCTGCACACCGTACCGATCGGCGCCGGCCACGTTGGAGCAGGCGCGCATCCTGAGCAAAGGGCTCGACCCCTCGGCTGGGTGCGGTGCAACCGGATAAAGCACCCAGTCAGCGCATGGCAGACAGGAACAGCCGATCATGGGGTGGACAGGGCCATACGCCACGCGGTAGGACAGCGGTAGGACATCAGTCGGGCCCACCCGCGTCGCACCCATCCCCTCGCCCACCCGCAGGGGTCGAAATGTGTCGCCCCCGTCCTCTACGTATGGGCCCTGCTCGGCATTCCCGGACACCAGCGGCAACGAAGAGGTTGAGTTGATGCACGTCGACAGGATCGAACGGTCCATTGGGAAACTGATCGACGAGATCTCAGATGCCGAGATCCTGCTTCCCGAGATTCAGCGTGAATATGTCTGGAAGCCGACACAGGTCGCCAAGCTGATGGACTCCATATACCGGGGCTACCCGTTCGGCTCACTCCTGTTCTGGGAAACCGACGAAGCCCCAGAGACCCGGGAGATGTCCGTCAACGGGCCGGACCCGACCCCGTCGAAGCCGCCGCTGTTTCTTCTCGACGGCCAGCAACGCCTCACGTCACTGCATCGGGTGTTCACCGATCACCCCGAGGCGCAGGTCGTCTTCCACGTGGAGAACCAGAAGTTCCAGAACCAGAGCGCAGCCACCCAGCGCGACCCGAAATGGGTCAAGGTGGCGGATGTGCTCGATCCGAAAGCCAGCATGCTGCGCCTGACCCAGCGGCTGCTCGACGCGGGCTCCACCCTTGAGGACCACGAGATCGAGGAGCGACTCAGCAAGATCAAGGAGCTGCGCAACCGGCGGTTCGTCATGGAGGTTCTCAAGGGCTTCCCGTACGAGGAGGTCGCGGAGATCTTCGTCCGGGTCAACAGCGGCGGCCGCCGTCTGGGCACCCTCGACCTGGCGATGGCGACCCTGTCGACGCGGTGGACGGGGGTGCTGACCAAGCTGCAGAGCGAGTCGGAGCACTGGCTCCGCCATGGTTACGGGCACATCGACGTCAACTTCCTCTCCCGGGCGCTGGCAGGTGTCGTGCTGGGCCGAGGCCTGTCGGTGTGGTCCCACAGCAAGCTGCGGCAGACCGGCGACACGGAACTCGAGCGGGGTTGGGAGGTGGTCAAGCGCGGTCTTCGCCGGTTGGTTCCGCTGCTGCAGACACACCTCAAGTTGACCCGATCGGATCCGCTGCCCTCGATGATCGTGCTGATCCCGCTGGTCGTGCTTCTCGGTGAGCGCACCGACGACACCGTCGACCAGGAGACTTCGAACGGAATCATCTACTGGCTCCTGCTCGCCACGATCCGGACCCGCTACAGCGGCTCCACCGACACACGGCTGAGCCAGGACATTCGTGCCGCTCGGCAGGCAGATCCGGTCCGCGCGCTGCTCGAGGGCCTCAACGTCGAGAACTCCCGCGCCGAAGTGACCGAGCGTGCGTTGCGGGGCCGCACGAAGGAGAGTCCCTACTTCTTCCTCAGCCTGCTCGTGGCCATGGCAAGGGATGCCCGCGACTGGTGGTACGGCTCCGACATCCTTCCCGACACCGAGGACGCGCCTAAGCTCGAGCACCACCACGTTCACCCGCCGTCGACCCTCGACGATCGTCGGTTCGACAAGGGCATGGTCAACGATCTGGCCAACCTGGTGTTCATCTCCGCCCAGGCAAACAAGAAGATCAACGGTCGGAGTCCGGCCGAGTACTTCCCCACCCTGGGCGAGGACGAGCTGCGGGCACATCTTGTGCCGCTCGACGAATCGTTGCGAAACGCAGACGGCTACCAGCGGTTCCTCAACAACCGCCGAGCACTCCTCGCGGAGGCCATGAACGCGCTCTTGGACCGTTTCCGGCCGTCCTTCCTCGACGAGGTGCCATCCGAGAACGCCGACCCGAGCGCCGGCCTGTCACTCGACCTGGCACTCTATGGCAGCCTCCGCGACGGCGGCAGGATCGTCTTCACGGCGTCCGGTGACGGTATCTCCTGGGCGGGCTGGGCCAGCATGGCCGAGCTGGACAGCGCCATCGAGTCCGCGCGCGTCGCGGGCATCGACAGCGACGTGACGATCGCCGGTGAGTCCGTTCCGGTCGAGATGATCGAGGATTCATTGCAGGTGCAAATCGGTCCATTCTTGGTCACCGGAACGCCCGAGGAGTGGCGCACGGTCTTCGACCGGGAGCTCGAGACGTCCCAGCCGCTTTCCGGGCTGCCCTCGATCGAAGCGAAGCAGTGGGACGGGGAGCCGATCAAGTTCCCGATCACCAGCACGGACTGACCGGCACGCGCCTCTCAATGGGAGATCTGATGACGAAGGCATGGATCGTACGGGCCGGCCGTGACGACAGCTACGACGCACTGGCCCTCGACAAGAGTCTTATCGCGGTCGGCTGGTCGACTGCGGGAGATCTCACGGAAACCACGTCCGCCACCGAGATCCGCGAGCGTGTCCGGGCCGCCTACCCGGAGGTCGAGCGACGCGCGGTGGAGAACTACGCCATCCAACTGGTCGCGTTTCGAACGAAGATGTCCGAGGGCGACATCGTGCTCTTCCTCCGACGGACCAGCCCTGACGTCGCCGTCGGCCGGGTTACCGGGCCCTACGAGTACCGGACCGACCTACCCTCGGGAATCCGCCACGCGCGGTCGGTCCGGTGGTCCCGCACGGACATCCCTCGGGCATCGGTGGAGCGGGAGGTACTCGCCCTGCCGTCGCTGACGACCGTCTACCGGATCAACCAGGCCGACAGCGTCGCCCGACTCGAGCGACTTCTGGGCTTCAATACACCGGCGGCGGTGCTTGCCGACGAGCCCGTCACCGCCACGCCGGTCAGCTCCGACGACGGCTCCGGGCCGTTCACGAACCTGCGGCGGAACCTGGACTACGCACGTAGCCTCGCCACCGCAGGCCAGCACCTAGACCAGCTCAAGGTAGGGGCATTCGAGGTCTCGGACGTGTTCCGGGCAGCCTGGGTACAGAGCGTCGCGGCCCTCGACCACTGGGTCCGACAGGAGATCCGGGCACGGATGCTGAAGTTGGCTGCGCAGCCCAACGCCCAGAAGCCCAAAGCGTTCATGGCTTTCCAGATCTCGCTCGGCCTGGTCGAGCAGGTTAACCTCGGCACGAAGACGCTCGTGGAAGCCCTCGATCAGCAGTTGCGCGATCAGGGCCACCTCGTCTACCAGAACCCGGACAAGATTCGCGAAGGCTTCGGTCTCGTCCACGACGTGAAAGGTTTCTGGGATCGGGTGGCTCGGGTGCTCACGGAGCAGAGCGGTGACGGAGTTGCCTTCACCGGCAAGGACGTGCAGGAGCAGCTCCGGCAGATCGTGCAGCGCCGCCACAAGATCGCCCACGAGTACGACGAGGACCTTGAGGGTCCCAATCGGAAGCGCCCGATCGATGGGGCCGGCGCCACGCAGACGATCGATTACATCGAGCAGGTCGCCGCCGCGATCTTGGACGTCCTCAACACGCCCGAGCCCGCCGCTGGGTGAGGCTGACCGCCGTCAGCCGCTGCCGGGTCTGCGGAGCTTCGCCACGCGGATCGGCACGCCCGTGTACGGCAGCTTCACCGGTAGTCGCCGGAGGACGACATGTCGAAGTACAACGCGCTGCGTGATCACCTCCGCCGACGAAGCGGTGAGGTGACTTACAGCCTTGAGCAGCTCGACGAATTGGTGCCCGGAGGGCTACCGCCCTCCGCCTACCGGCACTCCGCCTGGTGGGCTAACGGTGACAGCACACATTCACACAGCCGGTCGTGGGGAGATGCCGGATACACCGCACACCCCGACCTCGCCCACAGGCGGGTCCGCTTCGTCCCTGCGCCCGATTCAAGCTGAGCGGACCGCGCCTATTCGACGTTCAGGCAGGCACGGCCGGCTCCGGTCGCCTCATCGCGGGTACGCGTGGCCCTTGAGAGTGCTGGTAGACCATGCGGAATCCGAGATGCTGTACCAAGGGCGCCCAGCGGGCGGACCGGACCAACTGTTCGACGCTGTTGGTTTTACGGCCGTTGGCCAGCCGGTCGACGAGAACGGTGTCGAACGCGGACGATTCGATCCAGTCGATGGTCTTGGTGAAACCACACACCATCGACGCTCCCGTCTCCTCCAGGATCTCAACGAGGGTGGCCTCAGAAATCCGCAGGATCGAGCCGCAGTCGAAGTAAAGCCGCTTGCCCCCGCATCGGCCCCGCAGCCATCCCACGATCTCGGCGAGATCGAGCTCATGCCGCCCTGACAGGCAGAGGCGGCCGGGTCCTCCGTCTATGGCGAAGATGCCGACGTTGTAGGCGGTGTACTTCCGGGACAACCACTGTTCGAGGTAGAAGCGCAGCTCGTCAGGCGTTGCCACGTCCCGATGGATGAAGCGGATTTTGCGCAGTCGCTCCAACAGCTCCAACGTCGGCAGCACCGAACCGCGCTCAGCCAGGTCGTCGCCCCACTGCCCCTCTACACAGAAAACACTGCCGGGCTTGTCCACGTCGCATCCTCTCGTACGTTATGGAGGCGCCACCCTACCGAAAGGAAGCGACGCAGAACGATCCCCTGCGGATGTGGTCAATCATCGGCGTCGAGAAGCGGGCGAAGCTGATCGAGCACGTGCGCCCGACTGACGTTGCGCGGCAGGTCGATTTTCAGGTCGATGCCCGGCCCCTTGACCGTCAGGACAACCGAGGGCCGAGGCTCCCGCAGCCGCCAGTTGCGGATCGCGGCGGCCAGGGCCCCCAACTGCGGCTGCAGCGTCGCGAGGGTGGCGAGGTTCGCCAGTACGCTGACGCCCTCGATGGCGAGGGTCACCGCCGAGACGTCCCGGACACCCTCGTAGGGCAGGTCGAGTTCGTCGAAGACCTCGGCCGGCAACATCAGTTTGATGCTCGTCATTTCTCACCTCTCACCAGGCTGGCGATTCGCTCACGGACCGACTCATCCAGGTCATGCAGCGACGTCGACGCCGTGTTCCCGCAGAAGAAGCCCTGCACGTGGTGGATTCCCAGGTCGTAGATCTGCCTGAGGCTGACCGGCGCGGCGTCGTCGTAGCCCTCGACGATGACGGGCCGTGGGGTGTGCGCGTGTCCGAGGTCGGCAGCATGCCGGGCCACCCGTGCCACCAGCGCGAGCTCCTCCATGACCAGGGGATGGTGGAGCACCGCCCGGTCGACTTTGATCTGAGTCAGCGGCAGCTCCGCCATCCGGGCCAGCGAGGCGTACCCGACGCCGAAGTCATCGACGGCGAAGGTGATCCGGAGGTCCCGCGCCAGGGTGGTCAGCCGGCGGTGGAAGTAGACAAGCGGCTCCTGCAGCCATCGCTCACCCGGCCCGGGCTCGATCGCGTCTTGTTCGGAAATCTCCAGCGTGAGGGTCCGTGGATTCATGTCGGCCTCGATGAGGGCCTTGCTCACCTGGGCCAGGTACGCGTCGCTGAGCAGCGAGCGGACCGCGACGTTGACCGACAGCGGCTTCGTGCCTTGATACGACGTGGCGGCGTCCGCAGCGGCGTAGGAGTGGATCGCCTTGGTGAGCAGAAGGGCGTCCCGTTCGATGATGAAGCGATCTCCCCAGGCGTACGCCATCTGCAGGGCGCCGAGCGGAGCGCGGGTCTCGTGGTCTCCGCGGCGCGCTAGGGCCTCGAAACTCTGGATGCTCACTCCCGTCGGCCGCAGGGCCAGCTCGACGACGGGCTGGAACACCATGAACATGGAGCCGACCAGCTTCTGGTAGAGGCTGAAGGCGTACTCGTAGAGGCTCAGCGGCAGCCGGCCGAAGGCGGTACGTAGCGCGGTCATCACCCGCATCTCGGCCTGGAGCGGGTCGCCGAGGAAGTTGGCGTCGCACATCGCCCGCAGCATCACGGCGAGTGGCTCCCCCATGTCGAGCAACGCGGGGGCCGGGTCGACCAGGGTCAACGCCAGCACCTTGTCGTCCTCGTGAAGGAGCGGGACGCAGAGGATCCGCCGGCCCTCGTCGTTGGAGACGATGTGTCCAGGCATCCCGGTCCGATACTTCATGGCATCGGCGGAGCTGAGCTCCAACAACGGCCGCAGCTCCTCCTTGTCGAAGCGCGGCGTCGCATTGACCACACGGATGGCCGTGCCGGAGAACTCCACCGCCGCCACCGACTCCGCCCCCAGGGCGTACCGCATGATTTCGACCCGGTCCGCGTAGCCGGTCTGCTGCGGCGGCTGGGTCGGGCGGGTCTCCGACCGGAACACCCGGCCGAGAAGCTGCAGGATGGAACTGGACTGGTCTTCGAGCGGACTCTTGCAGGGCCGCGTGGTGCCCGGGTTGGCCGGCGAACTGAGCGATTGGCGGTCGTGTCGGGAAACCGGCGGCTGTGCCAGCACGGTGGTCGGACCCCACATTTGTACGAGCTGGACCGGCGGCGGCTCGATCCCCTGCTCGGCCACAAAGGTCGCCATCTGCCCGAACGACACGCGCCCGCTGTCGTCCGCGGCCGCACCGCGGAGCGCACGCAGCAGATGATGGGTCAGGACCCCATGGGCGTACTCCTCGCTCTCCCGAGCGGCCGAGCCACTACGGCAGGCGAGCAGGGCGCTGTGCCGGTCGACCTGGGTGCGGTAGGTCTGCATCGCCTCCGTGTGGCGCAGGTCGGCGTCGAGGTAGGCCCCCGCCTGACAGCAGTCGAGAATGAGGAAGGACGCGCCGGCGAAGGTCTCGAAGACGTCGCGTTTGAGGAAGGCCATCCGCAGGCCGTTGTCCGGCTCACGTCGGAGGCCGTCCGGGTCGAGGTCCGCCGTGACGAGATACGCGTCGAGCTGGTTGCTCCATTCAGGCACCAACGCGTGACCGGCGAAGTACACCAGCAGCACGTCGGAAGGACCCGAATCCAGCGCCAGCTCGCGAAGCTTGGTCTTGATGCCGCGCCAGTTCGCGTCGGCGCCGATGTACATGGTGACGTCGCCGTCGTCGAAGGTCCCGATTGTCTCGTCGAGCAGCACGCCCCGGATCGCCTGGGCGTCGCGCTCCGCGTAGCGCAGCGCGGGCAGATGCACGTCGTGCCCGCCCTGGTTCACCCCGATCAGGACCGCCCGCCGTCTGCTCGGTGCCATCCGGAACCCCCATACGATGATCCGCCCGCGATCACGTCGCGAAATCAGAGCAACGCTCACGGTGACACTATCGGTTCTCGCAGGGTCGTTGATCTGACCGCCGAGTCAGATAGCCGTCATTGCGCGATCAGCCGTCGTCGAGCCCGAGACGGCAGGATGAGCGAATGCGAGCTGGGGAGCCGGAGTTCGATCGGGCCGTCGAGGCGGCGACGGAGATCCTGCGAGGGATCGCGCGGGACTCACGTGACGAAACAGATGCCCTGATCACCTATCGACAGCTCAGCGAACTGCTGGCGCAACAGGACCTACAGGTTCCGTACCACGGCGGGCCGATGCCGTACATCCTCGAAGAGGCGTCGAAGCGCGAAGACGCGGAGAACCGAGGGATGATCTCCGCTCTGGTCGTCAAGCAAGGACCTGACGGCAAGCCAACCGAACCCTCCCGCGGCTTCCACCGGATGGCGCGCCGGCGGCCCTTTAACCGCTCTGGCGACGACTTCAGCATCTGGTGGAGCGAGGTACGCCGACTGCGTGCCGAGAACGCGACAGGTGAATCGGAGACGCGATCCGCTGCGGCCCACGGCAGCACGGCCAGAAACCTCGTGACCTCCGACAATCTGGGCGCCTGGCTGGTCAAATGCAACCCCGAGGTCTGGGACCTGGTCAGCTTCCTTGCGGACGGTGGAGAGACGATCACCAGTTGGTCGGTGGTCCCGAACTACCGAGCTGGTTTGATCCGTCCGGGCCAGCGGATCCTGTTCTGGGTCACCGGCAAGGAGGGGGCATACCTGGAGCCGGGCTTGTGGGGTTCGGGCGTCATCGTCGGCCCCGTCTACGAAGCGAAGGCCGACGGCGATACCGGTTACTGGCTCGACGAGGATCAGCAGCAAAGGACGAGGCACTTCGCGCCGATGGACGTGCAGCTCATAACGAGCCCGGTGCCACGGCACGTGCTGAAGGCCGACTCGCGCCTCAGCGGCATGGAGGTCTTCCGCCAACCCCAGATGGGCAACCCGCTCTTCGTCACCAAGGAAGAACTGGCCGCTCTTGACGAGCACCTGCCGCCACAGCCCGTCAAGGTGACGGTGACCGCCTCCGGCGCCGGCTTCGGTAATCCCGTCACCAACGCTCAGGTGGAGGCGGCCGCCATGGAGGCCGTGACCCGTGACTACGAGGGTCGCGGCTGGGTGGTCAAGGATGTCAGCAAGGACAACCTCGGCTGGGATCTGACGTGCACGTCGCCGGACGGTGACGTGGAGAAGATCGAGGTCAAGGGCGTCAGCGGCCTGCGCCCCGCCATTCTGCTCACGCCGAACGAGGAGCGGGCGGCACGAGTAGAGAGCGGATGGCGCCTCGCAGTGGTCACCAAGGCCCTCACGGACCCGGAGCTGTTGATCGTGGACGCCGAAACCGCCCGCTCGTCCTGTCGACCGTTCATGTTCAAGGTCGACCTTCAGGGCGTCCCCGGGGCCTGACCCACCAGCAACCCGAGCTGATCCAAGCCCTGGCCTGTCCAGAGCTGGACTCCGCTGCCTGCGCAGATCTCCCGCCAGGTCGGGTCGGTGCACTACGAGGGCCGGACGTTCAAACCTCGGCGAGATCAGCGACGGAAAGCAGCCCATCGGTGTCCCGGACCACGATCTCGCGATAGCCCGTTGCGATGATGCCGGCACCGCGCAGACTGCCGAGCGCCTTCTGCAGACTGATCTCCGCTGCACCGCACAGGGTCGCCAGTTCGCTCTGGGTGAGCCTGACGCTTATGACAAGACCGCGGGGAGTTCGCCTGCCGTAAGCGTTCGCGATTTCCCACAGCACGCGCGCCAAGCGGACCTTCACTGGGTAGGAGGCGAAGTCGACCCGTCGGCGATTTGCCCAGCGCAGACGGTCCGCGACGATGCCCGCGACCTCCATGGCGGCATCCGGGTTGGAGCGGAGAAAGGCACGGAACGCATTGCGGTGGATGATCCGAATGATCGAGGGCCGGCAGGCCGTGACGGTAGCGGTCCTCGGTGTGCCGTTGAGAGCTGAGATTTCGCCGATGATGTCGCCGGACATGCGGATCGCCAAGAGCGCTTGTCTACCGTCAGCCATGGCGACGGTGACCTTGGCCAGCGCGTCGTCGAGCACGATGACGTGGGACTCGAGGGCACCTTCCCGCAGTACGACCTGGGACTCCCTCACTGATCGACGAACCCCGACGGCCAGTAGTTGATCTCGCGCCGCCTTCCCGAGGCGACCGAGGAAGGTTCCCGGTAGCCAGGTCACGTCCTCCACGCACCACCTCCGGTCCTCCACACGAGATCATCATTCACGTCGGGCGTCGATCTCGCTACTGGTTGCTGTGGCGGTCAAGATGTCGCCGGCATGCTGAGGGTCGTGACGATCATCAAAGCGCTGGCAGATGTCATCGTCACGATGAACCATGGCATGCTCCGGCGTATCCGCAGGTGCTTCGCCATCGCGATGCGAGCCAACGCGGTGACGAGGTCCCACGCTTCGTCCCTGTGCCGTCGAGGTGATGCGACTGACGGCCGCCCCATCCTCACAAGGTTCGGGAACCCGAAGCGGTTGGGACCACTCGGTCCGTCGAGGCGGGGTTGAAGCGCCAGCACAAGCTGCCAACTCCCCGTTACCAGGCCGATTACGAAACAGGTGACCAAGATCGCAGCGAGGGAGAGGGCGAACTGTTCGCCACCACCCACCGCCAGTGGCAGGACCCTGTCCACAATCGCTGTGGCCACCGCCCCGTTGATCGTCAGCAGCGCGGTCGCCTTGGTGTCCGCGTGGCGTATCGAAGTCTGCACCGAGGCAGCTGCGGCCAGGCCGACTTGAAGGTCGCGCCAAGGGTCGAGGTGTGATCGTCTGCTCGTTCGCCGTGTTCCTCCCATGCATGAAGTGAAGGCTGATGCCACTACCTGCATGGAGTCGAAGTACGGGTTGTCAGCCATCCGACGGTGGGCCACAACCCGTACTTGTATGGAATTTCCAGTGCACCCGACCGGTAGAGATGACCTGACTGATTCACCTTGCCATCGAAGGGATGGAGCGCGTGCCTGACTTCGCAGATCCGGACCGGCGGGTCCTTGTCGCCGTGGACATGGAACGGTACAGCGGACGGGACAACGTCCTGCAGTATCGGGCTCAACTCGCCTTTCAGAAGATCATGGGAGAGGCCTGTGACGAACTGGGCTTCGACCGTGTCAATTGGCTGATCCAACAGGGCGGCGACGGCGAACTCGCCATCCTGCCGCAGGGGACGAGCGAACGGGCCGTCGTTACCCGGCTGACGCCCACGGTCGACCGGTTGCTGCGAGAGCACAACCGTGGCCTCAGTCCGGAGGCACGAATACGGTTGCGCATTGGCGTACACGAAGGGCTGGTACATCTCGACGGCGCGAACGGATACCCCGGGGACGCTGTCGTGACGGTCTGCCGGCTGGTCGACTCACCGCAGTTGAAGGCGGCGCTGCAGCAGTTCCCCGGCGCCGCGGTCGCGCTGATCGTTTCAGACCGGATCTACCAGGATATCGTTCGTCAATACCACGACCTCCGACCGGAACACTTCCGACGCGTCGCAGCCAGGCTGCCGGAAAAGTCCTTCGAGGCCGTGGCCTGGATCTACGTACCCGGCGAGGACGTCGCCGGGGATGGACTCCGCACCGATGTCGGTTGTGACGGTGCCGATCCTCTTACCGGCCACGACGATGGCGACGGCTCTGCCCAGCGCAGACCTGCCACCAGCCTGCGACCGAGCGGCGACGGGCAGGTGTTCCACAACATCACGTCGCATGGGGTCAACGCGTACGGCAACGGAAATGTCATCTCAACGACAGGCTCACACGATGCCGGTGATTCATGGCGGGCGTACTGATGAGTGAGGAGCAGCCCACCGGCGCTACGACGCCGCCCGCTTCCTTTTCCGTGGACGACGTTGAGCACAAGGTCGTTGCGTTGGCCGAACCGGGGCCCGGCGAACCGGCGACCGAGCCAGAGGGCACCGCGTCGGATAGCGACCAAAAAGACGAGATTCGGCCGGATTCGCTCCGCATGGATCCACGGGTCGGCGAAGAACTGTACGGCGCCCAGTTCTCGGCCACCTACTCTCGTGTGAACGCCCGAGGGGTGAACGCCCTCGGCAACAACAACACCATCCATGTCATCAACTACAAGGGCCAGCCACCCGCCAAGCCCATCATCAGGGACCTTGTGGAAGTACCGGAGCTTCTGCGGGTGTACGCCGGAGCGAGCGCGGACGCCGAGCTCGAAACGAAGCTAGGCGACAGGCCGACCGCATGCCTGGCTGGCCGTTCGAACACGGGCCGGTTCAGCACCGCGTGCGTCGCCTTGGCCCGACGCCACGGCGCAGATCGCGTACACGAGGTCATGCTGCCCGCCGGCGTTGGACCGGAGGTTCTTCATCGGGCGGCCGAAAGTCTCCTGGAAGGCCACGGCTACATCCTGCGGTTACCTGGCAACGGACACGGCCAGGCGATGCGGCTGCTGACGGATACCTTCCGGCGACGTGCAGCGAGCCTGCTCCTGATCAGGGACGACGACTCGCGCGCCGGTGGTCGGCACAGTGCGGAGGTGCAGCACCGACGTCCTGACCCGCTGGCCGTTTTCCGTGCTCATCTCAAGTACGGCCTGCGCGCCCAGCGGAAGCTGACTGCAGAAGAGAGCGGCCTGCACGCTGATAGCTACCTCCAGCATGGCGATCTTGTTCAGGCACTGCGGAACACGTACGGACCTCGAGAGGTCGTGCCGATCGCGAAGGCTGTCGTGGATCGGCATCCCGCTGACGACGACGTCCTCGCCGGAATCCTACGGATCTCTCAACCGAGGCGACGGGCGTACGCGGCAGCGATTCTCCGTTCCGACGCAGGGGGCGACGCACGACGGCCCCGCCGGGCCGACCAGCACGAGCGGGCATTCAGGATCGCGTACGCCGTCTTCGCCCGACAACCGCTGCACTACGTCTTCGAGGCGGCGGGCCTCCTGCTCGAAGAGATCGACGGTCAAGCCAAGCGACCGGACTGGGGCCGGCTGGCGTTGCAGCATCCGGTGTCGGAGTTACTCGGGCCCCTCGACGTCGACTGGCAGGAAGGCCGTGAAGCCGCTCGATCGCACGGGTCCTCGTCGCGCTCGGCCTGGCTGCACGACGGCGCGATGCGCGGCGTCATCATCGACGAGGCCTGGCACGAGTTCGACAGCACCAGACCCGCGCTGCTCAAGTGGCTTGACACGTTGGTGTCGGATAACGAGGAGCCGGTGCAACGAGCGGCCGCCGAGGTTGCCGGGTTGCTCGCCCACCACGACTTCGAGCGGGTCTGCGCGGACCTAGTCGACGACTGGGCATCGTCACCCAAGGCTCGGGTGCGTCAGGCAGCGGCCTGGGCGATGGTCGCGGCAGACATGGGCGGCCAGGTGGACCATCTTGTCCGCAGGCAGGTACGGGAATGGGCAGGCGGTCGCCGGAACTATCAGCGCGACGCAGCCGCCCGCGTCTACGCCAGCGGATTGCAACAGCCGGACCTGAGCTGGAGTTTGGCGGACCTGCGTCGTATCGCCGAGGACCAGATGCAACAGCACACGTCCACGGTGGCCGAGGGCATCTACCAGCTCTACACGCCACACAGAGCACATCAGATCATTTTTGAGTTGGCTCAGTGGTCGGATGACCGCCAGTTGCAGCGACACGCTGGCAGCGCCCTGCTCAACCTGGCTATGAGGCCGGTTGACGATTCTCCTGGCGGCCCGCCCGACCTGGTGACACGCCTTGCGACGAACGATGTCGACGGTGGGGACCTCGTCCGCCTCTGGCGGGTGTCGCTGCTCGCCACCGAACTGTCTCGACACGCCTGGTTCGTCCTCGGCCACTGGCTACGCCAAGCCGACTCGGAGGAGTTGTTCCGCAAGCCCATCGAGGCGCTGCTCAACGAACTTGCCGCCGTGCCAGCCCTACGGCGCCGGCTGCGGTTCCACCTCGTGCGGCTGGCCGAATTCGAAGACGGATTGCCGATGTGGCTCGAATCCGCGATGAGGAAGTGGTGACATGACAGACACCGCCAGCACGGGACGCCCCCCCTTCAAACCGTGGCGCCGGCTCGGATCGTGGCTGCTGATGCTGTGGCACCGCCTGCTGGCGACGCTGCGGGGGCCGGAGCCCATCCCAGATCCGCCCCCGCTATCTTCCCCGCCTCCGCCTCCACCGGGACGCTTGACCGAGCGCCGCGACGTCGCGGCACCGATCGTCGTCCCCGCGCGGGGATACGTGTTCACCTTTCACATCCGCGCCGCGTTCGTCTGGTCGTCCGACGGGATCCCCCGAGAGATCCTGAGCGGCTCCGCCCAGTACTTCATGCCGTATGCCATTCGCGTGCTGACCCGCCTCGCCGCCTCCCGCGCCCGCAACTTCGCCGCGCACCGGGCCAGGGAGCTGGAGGTGGAACTGCAACGTGCGCTCACGGAGACGGGGCCGTGGCGGTACGAGCGCGGTGGCGTACAGGTGATCTGCCAGCCGTACGTCTGGGTAGAGCTCGATGACCGCGTGAAGCAGACTATCCGACCGTACTGGGAACAACTCATCAAGCTCGACTGCGAGTACGACGTGGATGTGAAGCGGGCACAGCATGCCGAGCGGCTCAGCCGGCAGTGGTTGTCCATTCTCGAGAAATTGGTCGAAAGCCCTGTCGCGGGCGGCGCGGCACGATTGACCAACGAAAGACTTGCCGCCGTGGTTCAGGATCTCATCGCGGAGCAGCAGGCCGCCGCGCAGCGGCTGGAGGATCTGCTCGGTGAGAGACTGCGCAACGGCGATGCCTACGAGCAGGCCACCTCGTTCGACATTCTCGCCGAACATCTGAAGACCCAAGGGCGGGCGACGCCTGGAGAGTCGTCAGCATCTCGTAATGGCTCTGCACACGGATCTCGGTAGAGGCTGCCTCGCGGCGTACTCAGCAGCTGTCGTGCTAGGACCGCGGTACCAAAGGGTTATCGCCGCCCACGTGCGCCGTCTATTTGCTGCGAAGGCAAGCAGCGCCATCAGTGATCGGAATGAACCACTGTCGTGGTACGAGTTGGCTGGCGCGCGGCACCTCTTCCTGGTGGGTGACCTGACGTACGGCACGAGGCCCCTTTAGGGTCGAGGGAGCCTCGGCCTCGCGGCGGCGCTTGCTGAGATCGCGGTGGTCAGTCACTTTGCGCGCCGCGTCCGGTTAGGCAGCGAGTGCAGGGAACACTACGAGCGACCCGTCACTGCTCCGTTCGATCTCAATCGCAACGTCAGCCTGGTGGTTCCCCACGTTGAGGCCATCACCCAAGGCACGCAGGCGATATACGGCTTTGAGCAGGTCGTCGACCTCGCCCTGCGTGAACATGATGCTTCGGAAACCGCCGGGACGCCTGAGCTCGAGAGTCGACAGTCGGAGGAGGACCGAGTTGAGGCCTGATTCCAACTCTTCGACGCGACGCTCGTCGTCCTGCAAGGTTCCGATGAAGCTCTTGAACGGATTGTTCGTCTCCACCAGTTGAGCGTGTTCAACTGCTTGAAGGACGAGCACTCGGCGTTTGAGAGCGATGGCGAGCCGGGCAAACTCCAGGTGCGCGCGGAATGCTCCGCCTTCCTCGTCGATGCCGGGGAAGGCTTTCGTCAACGCGCCGATCTCAACCGGGCCGTCGGGCAGCGCAGCTAGCGCATCCTGCCATTTGAGGAGCCGACGCTTGGTTCGTTCGATCGCCGTGTTGATCGCGTACGACGAAGAATCCAGCCCTAGCGACAGGCCGATCCTACCCTGGTCGAGGAGTACCGACGTTGCCTTGTCGATCGCGTCCCGACAACCGTCCAACTCGCTGTGTTCGTTCTCGAGTTTGTCTTCGTTCAACTGCTCCAGGAGGTCGGTGATCCGCTCGATTGCTTTCTGGCGTTGGTGATCAGCGTAGGCGCTGACGCCGACCGCGACGGCCATCAGCACAAGTGGCGCGGCCACTGTCAACGCTCCGGCGCTGGCCGCGGCCACACCGGCTGTGGTGGCCGAGCCGGTTGCCGCACCCGCGACAGCGGCCTTGCCAGCAACGGGCACAAACGTGGCCTGGGCTGCGATGCCGCCGGTGGAGTTGACCAGCGCGCCGCGAATACCGCCTGCAGATGCCTTGGCAACCATCGGCCGGACAAGTCCTTTACCGACCTGTGCGGCGACCTTTGCCGGTACCACCATTCGGTAGAGCACGTCACCGGTGGCGGCGACGTTCAGCGTCGGAGGCGCCGACTTCGCTGTCTGAGCCACGAGTTGCGACAACTGCTGAGCGAGCGGACTGGCTGCATGAAGCGTAATCCCGCCGTTCCGCTCGCGCTTGGTTGATATCGGATGCGCTTCCAGCGTCGCGATGGGGGAATCTGCAAGTGTTGCCAGGGCTGTTCTCAGTTCTGCGAGCCGGGCCGGTGTCATGCCCTCATCGCCCAGCAGGTTCGGCACGCTCACGGCCTCCGTGGCGAGTGGCCATACTGGCACGGGAGCGTTGTTATCGATGGTCACGCCTTATCCCCTCCGCGAACTTACATCCACCCCATAGGCGGTGGTACCGCCACCGGCGTCGGGCTGGCCGCCTTTCGTCAGCGCAGCCGTCCAATCCGAAGTGCCCCGACCCTGCAGCAGGATGACGTGGTTGTCACCGCAGATGGCCGGCCAAGCCTCGTCCGTGCATCTCGATACGACCAGGACGGGCGTCGCAACGATTCCGCGCACCGCGAGGCGGTGGCGGTATTCGAGGATCTGGCCGAGGCCGAGCCGGAGCTGCTCGACCTCGTTATCTCCGACCACGCTCTTCACCTCGGCGATGAACTGCCGCCCGTCGGCGTCCCGCCAGGCCAAGTCCACTGGCACGCCGTGTAGTCCTGACCCGGCTCGTATGCCATCTCTGGCGAGGTGGTCGATCAGAGTCCGGCAGAGCCGATCGTGTTCGCTGACCCCTGCGCGGTAAGCGTCCGCGTCGAACGACCGCTGCATCGGCAGGCCGGCAGCGACAGTCGGTTGGGTGTACGGCCGATCGAAGCTGCGCTGGCCACCGGGGCCGACGGCAGTGGCGGCCTCACCGTCGAGCAGCGCCTCGGCGGCGACCCACGCCCGTGCCGCCACCTCGGGCCGATAGTCCTCGTGAAAGGGGAAATTCCTGGTGGCCAACCGCGCGGCCAGCATCCGCGCGGCCACCATGATCGGCGGCTGTTTCAGAAGCCAGAGGGCAGTCTCCACGTCCGGGCAGCGGAGCAGGATCTTCTCCTCCTCGAACGTCCTGGTCGTGTCGTCCGGCAGCTCGATGCCGCGCTCTTCCCACTCCTCGTCGTCCAGCGCTCCAGCCTCCCGTGCGGCGTAGAGAGGAGCCAGGGCCAGCCTGAGTCGCACCTCGTCGCCGCGCTCGTTCAGCCGGAGGAAGGCCACCGGGCCGACCGTCAAGCGCAGCCGTTGCCGCCCCGCCTCCTGCACCCGGGACAGCAGCCAGTGATTACCCGCCGTTGCCAGCACCTCCGGCACTGCCATCCGCAGAACCCAGCCCGCCAGCGCCCAGGACAACTGCTGCCGCTGGTCCAGTCCGTCGCGCCAGTCACCTTCAACGACGGCCGGCGCCGGAGCCAGCGGGGCAGGCTTCGGGGTGTCGAACACCCATGCGGCCAACTCGGCGGGTTCGGTGTGATGCCACAGTCGAGACCGCATTCGCCCGGCCAGCAGATCGGTCAACTCGCTGACATCAGCCGTGTTCCACCAACCGGTTGGCTCGACGCCCGTCGTCATGCCTTGGCCTTGCGACCGCGGGTGGCCTTGGGCGGGCGCCACGACGTGAGCGCCTCGTCGGTGAGGTGGAGGCGGTTGGTGGTCTCGGCGAGGAAGCCGTCGTAGATGTCCGCCGGCGAGGTGCCCCACTCCGGGTCGAACTCGCCGTGCCACTGGCGTACCCAAGGCAGGATCTCGCGCAGCCCCGCGACCAGCGGAAGCAGCCGGTCGGCGGCCCAGCCGTCCTCCTGCTCGCGGGCCACGATCAGGGTGGCCAGGGCCTGGGCCTGCTCGCGGTGGTCCCAGCCGGCCCAGCCGACCAGCAGCGACGGGTCACCGTCGCGGCTGGCACCCGGGTACGACACGAACCGTTCCTTGGGCACGTCGAGCTTGCCTCGGTGCTTCCAGTAGCTGCCCTTCAGGAAGTCCGCCGAGGTGTACTTCGGCGGCACCGGAATCTGCTTGCGGAACTCCCGCTTCGCCGCCTCGTCGGGCAGCGCGTCCTCCTGCCGCTGCAGGTCCCACACGTGCTCCCAGTCGGCGCGCTTGGCCAGCCCCGAGTCCTTGTAGCGCAGCGCGGCCAGGTGCGGCACGTGCTCGTCGGCGACCAGGTCGGCGATCACCTTGCCGAGATCCTGGCCGGGCGCGTAGAGGCTGGCGACAGCGAGCACGTCGGCGTCGCGGCGCAGCTCGTCGGCGAGCTGGGCGGTGGTCAGCGGGCGCGGCTGCTCCAGCCCGTCGACGTGGTGGTACCACAGCTCACGCGCCTCGCACCGGTCCAGCAGCCAGTCGCGCAACGCCTTGCGCTGCATCGCGTCCCAGCCCTCGGTGGCCCAGCGCCGCTTGCACTCCGGCCGCTCGATCAGCCCGATGTTGCGGTTCGACTCGATGAGCGCGATCCGCCGCTCCACGACCGCCTTGTACTCCGCCGACCAGGACGCCGGCAGCTCCGTGATCGGCGTCGACCCGTGCCGGGCGAACCACTGCGTCTCCAGGCCCTCGTCGCGCATCTTGCGGGCCAGCACGATCTCGAACGCCCGCTGCCCGAGCTGCAGCATCGGCGGCCGGACGCTCTCCGGGGCGGTCTGGTCCTCGTCCAGCAGCCCGTAGAGCGAATAGACCTGCCAGTCCAACTCCTCCTGCAAGCAGATCATCGCGCCACGCAGGTAGTGCCACTCGTAGCTGGCGGCATCCAGCCGGTCGCGGGTCGGCACCCCGGAGCCCGCGACCGCCGCCGGGCTCACGGTGGCAAGCCGCTGCGCCGCGCCGTCAATCTGCCGGCTCAACTCAAGGGGGTACGCCGACGGCAGCGGAAACTCCTGCAGCTTGGTTCCCGTGAACTCGTAGAAGTCCTCCCACGGAATCGTTGTCTGGCGTGCCCCCCTAGAGTCCACCGTGCTGCCCTTGTTATGGCTAACCTGCTTGAGCCAGAAGCAGGCGGTGGAACTGTTGAGTAGACCGAGCAGCCGCAGGTAATCATCTTCGGACGATCCCTTCGGAAGTTTGATTGCCGGCGCAGTGCGGTTGAACACTTTACCGCCGCGGTCAAGCGCGAATTGATTATGGGTCGCGACGAAAGAGAAACCGATAGAGCGAGGTTCCGCGTACCTCTTCGGAAAAAACATACTATGGTCGAACCAGCGAAGCCCTCTCTGCTCGGGCGTCTGCCCAAAGTCGACGCGACGAGAAAGAGCAGCCCTGGTCCTCCAATAGAATCGCTCCTCGGCAAGGTCGATCACCCGTGCATTCGCATCAGGATCATACGGGAATGCCGTCCAGATGGGCGAGTCAAGCAAGTAGTCACGGACATCCTCCCCACGAACAACTGGCACGATGGAGGGATCCATGCCGCGCGCACGCGCCGAGACCTTAGGCATGTAAAAGGCCTCGTCAAGCCCTGTATGCGTCGTCCGACCAATCACCTCGACCATCACATCGAGTTTCGCGGACATAGCGTCGAGTGCCGCGAGCAGTCCACTCGCCCCACCCCCCGACAAGCTCCATGGGAACTTAGCTAGAGCATCCCGAGGAAGGTCGCGGCAACTCACCCATTCGCTATCGGACCCCGGTGCCCCCACCTGGTCGCGGATGGCGCTCCAAACGAACCCATGCGCAGGGTCAATGGGAGCACCCGGCTCTCCTCGGATACCCAACACAGCCCTGACCGTGTCTCTCCGATTTTTGGCCGTGTTTCGACCAATCAACAAGACTGTCGGCGTGCCATGTCCGGGGATGTATGCCCCAGAGGTGTCAATGACGTGAGTAAGGTCTACCTTGTTAGCGAAAAAGTGCTCGATCAGCTTCTTGCCAAATTCCCGCTTCATAAACGAATTTGCGGTAATCTGACCGACATAGCCAGCGCCGCGACCATCTGGGGTGGGGTACTTCGCCAAGTCGAAGAAGCGCTGAGCGAAAGGCACGGACAGCGCATACTGCCGATGGCACACCTCTGGATACGCCTGCCGGTAGCGCCGGTTGGCCGCATCATCGTTCGGCGTGATGTAGGGCGGGTTACCGACGACAACGTGCCAGCGACCCGCATCCAAGATCCCTATGTGCTCCTGCACGTCCTCCGTCGAGTAATTCCGGTCAATCACTTCGCCGGTCTCGCTGATCATCGCCAACTGCTCCTCCCTGTCGAGAGAGTCCCCAACAGCAAGGTGCGTCCGGAACACGTAGGGGGCTGAATCAGCCAACGTCTTGACCCCGCAGGCGCGGAGGGCGGCGACGAGGAGGCGGAAGCGGGCGATGGCTACCGCGAAGGGGTTGATGTCGACGCCGTGGACGGCGTCGAGGGTGAGGCGTACTCGCTCGTGGGGGTCGCGGTTGGGGGCGTGCTGCTCCCACTCCTTCAGCAGGCGGTGGAACGCGCCGAGGACGAAGTGGCCCGAGCCACAGGTGGGGTCGATCATCTTGACCACGTCGTGGCCGAACTCTTCGATCGCCGGGGTCAGAGTCAGGTCGAGAATGAACTCCTCGACGAACTCCGGCGTCTGGAGCAGGGCGTAGGTCTTGCGGGCCGCCTCGGATAGGTCCTGGTAGAGGTCGCCGAGGAAGCGGGTGTCCCACTCCGGGTCGGTGAAGTCGTGAACCAGGCCACCGGTCTCGCCGCGCCTGTGCCAAAAGCCGATCAGGTTCTTGGCCTCGTCGTGGGACAGCGGGATCTGGTAGAGCGGGTTGTGCCGCTTGTCGAAGAGCGACTTGCCGGCCTGGGTGCTGGCGATGGCGTCGAAGCCTTGGTGCAGCCAGTCGCGCAGCGTCTTGTCAGGCTGGTCGCGGAAGAACTGCGCCTCGGCCTCCTCCGCCAGCACCAGCCGGTCGCCCGGACCTGCCAGGTAGGGGTCGGGCAGCAGCCCGTTGTCCTCGCAGAAGCGTACGAAGACGGTGCCGAGCACCCAGGCAACCGCGACCTGGGTGACGCGCTCGTCGCGCCAGGCCGCCCAAGTGGCGGCGGTACGCCCGACCTTGAAGGCGTGGTCGTACTCGCCACGCAGCTTGAGGCGCACCTCCTCGACCGACTCGGCCTGCTCCCGCAGGTCCTTTTCCAGGTTCTTGACCTGCTTCTGCAGGTCGGACAAGAGCAGCTTCCGGTCGATCACCCGACGACTCTAGCCGTCCCGCCCGCGGGACGGGGGTGGACGTTCAGCCAACGAGGGTGTCGGTTATCTGCACCGGATAGCCACGCCGTGGCAAGCGCCGGACGGATCAGCCCAGGCTGTTGCTGAAGCCGGCGATGCTCGCTGCCAAGGTTCGGTCCACGAACTCGCAGACTTCCTGCCAGCGGTCCGTTGCCGAGTCGGTGTAGATGAGGGTGACGCTGTCATCGGGGCCGGGATTGAGCAGCGGTACGTGCCGAGTCGGCTCGCCCGCTACATGGTTCTCCACCGATTCGGCGAACACCGTGACGGCAAGAACGCCGGTCTCACCCCGGCCCACCTTCTGTACGGCAACAACGTGGCGCATGGTCTGCCCCAGCACGGTGAGCCGCAACTGGACCCACCAACTTCCCTCACGCAGATTGGTATAGAAGTCGACGGCGTTCGCTGTCCGAATGAGTTGCGCACGCCAGTAGGCCGCATTCTCGTGCGGAGGCGTTGCCTGCGTTACCCGGGCCTCCGCAGCCGGGTCGGCTGACCGGAACGCCTCCACAAACTGGTCCCGCACCTGGCTGAGGTACTCAACCAGTCGCACGTGCAGTTCATCCGCCAGCGTGCGCGTCTGCTGCCTCTGTCGGTCGTCTCGTCCGTGCACCAGCGAACGAAGGCGCTCGGCGTAGGCGCGGGCGACGTCCACCGCACCGGCTCCGGCTGGTGCGATCTCCACCGATCCAGTGAGCGCCGACGTTAGGGCGTGGCGTTCCAACCGCGCGAAGAAGCGCACGAGTGGCCGGATGTCGCCGTCGTTCGCCTGTTCGAGCGCCGCAATGTAGTCGCCGCGTTGGCGCCGGTCCACGACCAGCGGAGCGTAGCGCGCTTGGAGAAGCACGAGCAATGTAAGCGCTCGCGCGACGCGCCCGTTGCCGTCTGCGAACGGATGGATTCGGATGAACCGGTGGTGCAGCCAAGCCGCCCGCACGATGGGATGCGCCGTCGCGGACATTGCCTCGTGCAGGGTGAGGAGTCGTTCCATCTCCGTCTGCACGTGCTCTGGAGGCGTAAAGTGGATGCGGGTGCCGTCTTCCCGCGTAACCGAGTTCGGCTGGGACTTCCACTCGCCGTGACGCAGGGTGGCACGGACGACCCGTCCGAACTGGTCCTGTGCCTCATAGGTGGGCTGGTGGCGGGTTACCAGCGCATGCAGTTCCCGGATGAAGTGCAGCGACAACGGCGAGTCTCCGCGCGCCGCGTCGGCGAGATATTCCAACGCAGCGTACTGATCCCGGATCACGGCGAGCGTGTCCTCGGTTAGCTCACCCTCACCCGCAGCGACGTCGAGGGTCAGGCCCTCGGCGACGAGCGCTTCGGTCACGCCCCAGTCGAGATCGTAAAGCCGCTCGATGATGCCAGTCTCGATGGCGTGCCTGCGCAGGCTGCGTTTGCGCGCCGCCTCGATTTCCTGTGGCGTGGCGAGCTGGAGATTGTCCTCCCACACTGCGCGGAGGCTGTCGGTCGCCGAAAGCAACTCGGCGACATCGCCATTCAACTCGGGCAGCGGCTCGACGCTGCACCAGGGAACATCAGGTGCCACAGGCAGTGAGCCTAGTGGCCACCCATTGGGTGCGGGCCGCCGACCGGCCGCAGTATCTTTCAGGGCTCCCGCATCCAGGTCTTCGGATCGGTGACGAAGATGCCCTTGCCCTGATGCCGTCGGATCACTCGCAGCGCTTCCAGCCGGACGTAGACCATCTGGATGGTGGACGTGCCCACCTTGTAGTCCGCCGCCATCTGTGCGATCGATGGCAGCTTGTCCTCTGGCTTGAGCCTCTTGGCCCTGACGCCGGCGATGATGTCGTCGGCGATACGGATGTAGTCGGGTGTTGTAGGCATGGCGCTCCTTGCGTGGCTCGCCAATTCGATCACGAACCGCCCACGAACGACAACAACCAGTGGTTGACATACACGAGTAAGTCGTTAGTGTTAGCGGCGGGCCGCTCCTCGCGTGGCAACGAGTTCGGCTCATCCCCCTGGTCGGGGCGGGTGCCCGTGCCCGTCCCGACCCGCCGGGCTGCTCTGCTGTCGTACCGCTGAATCGAGCTGCGGCGGCCGAGCGGGCGGGTCGTCCGCGGCCCCCTCGCGGACGACCCGCCCTTCCAGACCCACCGCGCGGAGCCTGCGCGCTCCCGCCCGCCCGCAGAGAGGATCGTCGTGGCTCAGGTGTATCGGGGCGGTCAGCCCTACCCGGCCGGCTATCCGGGCCGGTTGACGCCGCACGAGGTGCGCACCCGCGAGTTCGCCGCGCGCCGGCGCGGCGTCGACCCCGATGAGGTACGCGAGTTCCAGGCCCGGGTCTCCGACGAGCTGGCGATGCTCAACGAGACGGTACGGCTGCTCACGCAGGAGAACGACCGGATCAGGCGGGCGCTTCGCGACTGGCAGACCATGCACGCGCGGGAGTGCCGGCCGCCGGAGGAGCACCATCGCAACTCCGGTCGCTGGTGACCGCGCGCCCCTCCCCCGGCGACCTGCTCGTCGTCGACGGCCGCGCCTCAGTGCAGTTCGCCGGGGACCGCGCGCTGACCTTCCGCGTCGTCTCGGTGTGCGACCAACCGACGTACGCCGGCTGGATCTGGCTGACCGGCTACGTCCTAGACCGTCGCGGCCAGGCCACGGCGAAGCGCGAGATCTACGTCCAGCTCGCCGGCCTTCGCGTCGTCTCCCGCATGGTGTCGGAATGCCGACGCCAGAGCGAGGTCTGCTCTGCCGCTTCCTAGTGTGGTTAGCGGCTTCTATGCGGTTACGACGAACCCGGAGGAGGCAGCCTGTGGATCTGATGCAGCCGGGAACAGAGGTCAGGCTCTGCGAGAGCTGCCACGGCATCCTCGTGGAGGCAGAATCTCGGTGGCAGCATCCGGCGTGGGTCTTGGAGAAGTTTCCACAGCGACACTGCGAAACGCCGACGCCAGGCCGCCTCGCAAAAGCTCGGGAGGTGCGAGCCGGGTGGGGTTCGGACGTCCGCAAGGACGACTTTTTCCACATTCGCGAACTTGAGGATTACCTCGTCGATCCCGACGCAACGATTCATGTCGGCACTGACGGCTCCTACCGACATGTCGATGGCCCTGATATCCGGCAGAGGCCAATCTGCTGGGGCTTCTTGGCGTCGAACGGGCTGTACGGTCTCGGTGCCGCGAGAATGCCGCACCGCATGATCGGTCAACGGGTCCTACAAGCCGAGCTCCGTCCCATATGGTGGTCGCTCAGGCGTCTCGTCAGGACACACTATGTCCGCATCCTGAGCGATTCTCAGGACGCACTCGACGTGGTTGAGCAATGGCGCGCCGGGAGCGAGCAGATGCCGCCGGGCTACACGCTGGAGCGTGCGGGCGAGCGCAAGGCCACCATGCTGCAACTCGCGCAGCTGGTGGCAGAGAATGCCAGCCGGATAAGCGTCGAGAAAGTTCGAGGGCACACTGGACATCCCCTGAACGAGGGTGCCGACGCCCTAGCCAAGATCGCGAGGATGTGGGCGACCGGCCGGCTCGTCAAGGCGGAGGCTCACGCCGACGCGCGGCGTGTCGCGCGAGCACAACTGACCCGCTATCGGGAGAACTATGGGCGACCGGCCTCAGCAGTGCGGCTTTCCGCAGACAATTGATCGTCTCGAGCTGTGCTTGACAGGCATTTGGCGTTGGCATACTGGGCGGTGCCCGTTCCCCCGCGTGCACGATGCAATAGATGCGGTGATCCATGGACGACCTGTCGGCAGCAGGCCTGGCCGCCGCAGCGAGCGCGGCTCTGATCCAGGCCATGGCCTCGGACGTGTGGCTCAACGTGAAGGATCACGCGGCACGCATTTTCGGTCGCGACGAGTCGGAGTCGGTGGCCCGCGCGGAGCGGGTCCTGGAGGATTCGCGCGAACGGGTGTTGACCGCCTCGCCGGACGGCAGGGATACGGCTTCCGCCCTGGAGGCGGCCCGATGGGAGGGCCGGTTGCAGGCCCGGCTCGACGAGGACCCGGGCTTCGCCGTCGCGGTACGGGACCTGATCGCCGCAGCCCGGGCGGCCGGCGGAAACGTCGCTCAGTCGACCACTGTGCAGCAGAACGTGACCGCCGGCCGGGATGCGTACACAGCAGGCCGTGACCTCACCGTGGGCCGCCTCGACCGGGCGCCATGAGTGACGCGTGACCGTGCCCCAGCAGGATGTCAGCGCACGGCGCGACGGCTATGTCGCAGGCCGGGACCTGCACCTGCATGTGGCGGGGCAGCAGCTCAGTCTCTATCCGGAGGAACGCTTCGCGACGCCGCTGACCTATGACCGCGCACGGCCGATCTTCGTGCAGTACCTGAATCCGGAGATCCGGTCCTGTTACGGCCGCCCGCAGACGGCCCGTTTCACCGAGACGGATCTGGCCCAGGTGCTGCACGCGACGCGGCTGGCCGTGCTCGCCACCGACGAACACCTGATCCTTCCCGCGTCGTACCTGTTCGAGGTGCCCAGCCTGTCGGTCTTCCTCACCCGGATCAGGTCGCTCGTGGTTCGCGGCGTGGTCCACTATTCGTCGCACATCGCCGACCTCGACTCCTACGTGGAACACAAGGCCCTCGAATACCGCGGCGACGCCCGCAACCCCTACGAGCTGCCCCCGCACCGCAGCCTCACCGATGGCCTCGTCTGGCGGCCCCGCTACGCGCAGAACACCGCCACCGACATCGGCCAGAGCTGGGGCACCGCGTTGCAGCCGGACGGCGAACTGGCCGCGACGCTCGCCAGCATCGCCCGCCGCTGGCCCCCGAGGGCCGGTGACGTCGAGACGCACCTGCATGAGGTGCCCGAACGGCTCGACGGGCAGGCGTTCATCAGCCGATTCGTCCGGGCCACGGTGCCGGTGCCCCTGGGAGGCGAGGAGCGGGCCAGGATCGACATGTTCCTGTCCCGCGAATACCTCGCCAGCTACCTTCGCGACCTCGACGCCGCCATCGTCACCGACTTCGACTTCGGCGACTTCTCCTGCGGCATCCGTCAGATGCGGGCCTCCCTCGCGGACCGCGTGCTGTCCGCCCGCTCGTTCGACCTCGGCCTGCGATGGCTCGGCATCCACGACTTCGTCCACCGCAGCGCCCGCTGGCCCGATCTGCTTTCTCTGCGCTCGACTCCCGAGTTCGGCACCGTCGCCACCGCCACGCAGCATCCGGTGCTGCGCGCCCGGCTCCGGGAGGCGGTGATCCGCGGGCGGAAGCGCCTCCGGTTCCAGAACGCGGCGACCATCCAGCAGGCACTGACTGTGGTGGCCGTCGTCGCCAACAGGCTCGATGTCACGTTGAACCAGGCAGACCCCGACCGAAGGGCACGATGATGCTGATCTCCGTTTACTGCTCCGGATCGATCATCAAGGGCGGGGGCGACCAACATCGTCTCTGCTGGACCGATGTGGAGCGGGAAGAGGTCGCGGGCGGGGCGGCTCCCTGCGACGTCGTCTTCCTCAACCCCGACGATCCGATACCGGACGCGGGCAACACGCTGGGCCAGTTCGGCCGGGACATGTACCAGGTGATGGTGGCGACGGCGGTCATCGTCGACGCGCGGGTACGCCGCGGTATCGGCATCGGTGTCGAGATGGCGGCAGCGGTCACGCTGGGAACGCCCGTGGTCGTGGTCGCTCCGCGCAACTCGCAGTACCGCAGTGACGTCCTGGAATATCGCGGCGTGCGGGTGACCGATTACGTGCACCCGCACGTGGCGGCGCTCGCCACCGAGGTGGTCGACGACTTCGCCGCCGCCGGTCGCGCCCTCGTGGCGCTGGCCGACCGACCCAAGGCGGCCCAACCTCGTCCTGCCTGGCTGTCCGCCGCACTGGACGAGTACGAGAACAACGTGCTCGACATCGACGCACCGATGCTCGATGCGCTCAGAAGGATCAGGGCGGGCGCGCCGCGAGTGCCCAGCACGACGGCATGATCGCCGACACGGGGTCCAGCGCCGTCGAGCCGATCGGCACCAGGACGGGTGTCACCGGTCTCCACCTGGTGCACAACCGGCACCTGGAAACGCTGCTGTTCGACCGCAACCTGACGGACCTGCCGTTTCGGCGGGCGTGCCTCGCCAGCAGCCGGGAGTTCGTCCGGCACATCCGGGACGAGCTCGACGGCGCCGACATCGCCGAGCTGATCGTCCTGAGCAAGGGCCTCGTCTACCAGCTCGCGGAGGCGGTCGCTCTAGAGGCGGGCCGGAACCTGCCGGCGAATCTGGTCTCCACAAGCAGGGTGGCCGTCGCCTCCGACGACGCCACGGTCGAGGTGTCCTACGCGCGGTTCGACGCCGGCGGCTCGACGCTGCTGATCGGCGACACCGTCGCCTCCGGCGCGACGATCGTGGCGGCGCTGCGGGAATACCAGCGGTTCCACCCGGTCCGCCGCCTGTACGTGCTGTCGTATGCGGGCGCTCTGCACGGTGCGGCTCGCATCGCCGACTACTGTGCCGACAGCGGCATCGAGTGCACCATGCTCTTCGGCCTGGCCGCGTTCGGGCTCGCCGAGAACGGATTCAACCTGTCGTTCCTGCACCCCGCGACCGTCACCAGGGACGCCTACCGCGAGCGGGCGCGACGGCAGTTCGCCGGCAAGCCCGTGTCAGCAGTCGGCTGGGACTTCGGCTCGCAGTCCATGGCACCGGGAAAATACCGCCAGCTCTGCTGGGTCGAGGCCGGCGTGTGGGGCCTGCACGGCTCACCGGCCCTCGCCGTCGCCCGCGCGCCGGAGAACATGGATGCCCTCGCCCACGAGGCTCCCGCCTACACGGGCACGACCCTTCAGGCACCCGGCAACGACGTGGCCAGAAGCGTCGAGCCCACGGCGCATGCCCGGGCGTCAAGCGAGGGCTGCGCTGCGGTGGGCGTTGACGACCCAGGCGTCCGGTAGGGCGATCCACTCGTTGTCGCCCACCCGCACCACCGCGCCGTCCAGCTTGGGCAGCAACGCCGGGTCCTCCATCGGGCAGAGCAGCCACACGTCGCCCGCTCCACCGCGCGCCGCGTCGGCCAGCTCGTAGAGCCGATCCATCGCCCGGTACCGCGCCAGCACCGCCGCGTCGTTCAGCAGCACCGGCCCCGCACCGGCCCGCAGCTCAGCGCGCAGCTCGGGCGCGGCGAGCTGCCACGCCTGCTCGACGTACTCGCCCAGCTTGATCGCCGCCCGGGAGCCCGGCTCCGCGACGTCCGCGCCGAGCACCGTCTCCCAGGTCGGCTTCGGGCGGGCGTCGACCAGGGCGTGCAGGTGCGCCAGGAAACGGGCCGCCACGTTCACTGGCCGGGCGTCGAAGCGCCGGACCAGTTCCTCCTGGGCCAGGGCGTACCGGTTGAGACGTACCGTCAGGGCCCGGAAGCCGCCGGCGGACCGGGCGCCCATCAGCCGCTCCTCGGCGCGCATCGCCGTCGCCAGCTCCGGCGACTCGGCCGTCCACCGGCTCGGCGCCGCCGTCGCCGACGGGCGGCGCTGCAGGATCGACACCGAGGAGGAGGCGTTGCGGGGCGGCGGCGGAACGTACCGGTCGCGGTCCCAACGCAGTTCGAAGCCGGCCTCGGCGAGCAGCCGGTCCAGCTTCGGGTGCGGCGGCAACTGCTCCAGCTCCGGGAACCGCGCGGCCACCCGGTCCGCGACCTGCGCCGGGGTCAGCCCACGCCGGTCGGGGCCGGTAGCCGGGGGCACCACGCCCGCCTGCGCGAGTCGCAGCGCCCGGACCGGGTCGAGGTCGCGCGGGTAGAGCTCCAGCCGCGCGGTCGCGGCGGCCCGCTCGGAGGCCACGGCGGCGAGCAGCACCCGGCGCCGGTCGTCGATCGCGTCGGCCGCCCCGCCGGGCGCGGACACCGCGGCGAGGGTACGCAGCACCGTCGCCGGGCTCGGCAGCACCTCGCTGGCGGCGAGCTTGTCGGCGGCCTTGCCGAGCGCGTCGGCGTAGTCGAGCAGGGCCGGCGCGGCCGGGGTGTCCGGGGCGTCGTCCTCGCCCGCCTCCAGGGCCACCAGCAGCCGCTCGCCGTGCCGGCGCAGCAGCAGGCGCGGCTCGTCGGCGAGGGCGTCGATCTCCACGGCGGCCCGCACCGCGGCGAGCGCCACCGCCCGGCGCAGCGCGTCGCCGGTGCGCACCGAGCCACGGCTGCCGAGCAGCGCGGTGGCCAGCTCGGGAACGCCCATCACTCGACCGCCGTCGCGCAGCAGCTCGATGATCTGCGTACGCACGCTGCCGACGACGGGGATGTCG
Organism: Micromonospora sp. NPDC047670; assembly: GCF_043204915.1. Taxonomy (NCBI): domain Bacteria; kingdom Bacillati; phylum Actinomycetota; class Actinomycetes; order Micromonosporales; family Micromonosporaceae; genus Micromonospora; species Micromonospora sp. NPDC047670. The sequence continues at coordinate 77,496 of NZ_JBIDDA010000008.1, read as the reverse complement.
TGCCAGCGTTTGCGCTGCTTGCCGAGGATCTGCGCGACCCGGCCGGAGGTGACGCCCAACGCGGCGGCGACCTGCGGCTGCTGCGGCCAGGGCGGCAGCGCCGGCAACGCGCCGGAGGAGTCGGGCAGGTGCAGCAGCAGTCGGGTGCCCTCGATCTCGGTGCCGTTGCGGCCGTTCTTCGCCGGCAGCAGCAGCGTGGCGATCGCGTCCAGGCCGACGCGTACCAGATCGGCGTCCCCGTGGCCGGCGGCGGTCTCCGTGGCCACCTCGGCGGTGGCCGCCCTGCGGGCGGCGGGGGTGGTGGGGATGGTCTCCCGCTCCCCCAGCCTGCCCCGCCACTCCTTGACCCGGCGCTGCAGCTCCTTGCGGGTCCGCGCGCCGAGGCCGGGGAGGGTGGCGAGCCTGTTCGCCACGGTGAGCAGCTCACCGACGGTGGTGGCCTCCAGCCGGTGGGCGGCCGAGACGGCGCGTGGGGTGAGGCCGGCGGCCTCCAGCGCGGTGGCCCGGGTCGCCCTGGTCGCGGCCTCGTCGCGGGCCGCCTCGGCGACCTTCTCGTCCGGCTCGTCGGCCTCGATCTCGGGGTGGTCGGTGCCGACGGGGGCGCTCGCGTCGGAGCGGCGGAACACCTGATGCCAGGCGTCGCGCATGTCCTTGAGCGAGGCGAACCGCTCGCGGTGGTTCCGGTGCAGCGCCTGATGGAAGAAGTCGACCAGGTCGTCGCGGATCGCCGGGTCGAACGCCTCCACGGCCAGCACCGGCGGACCCTCGGTGAGCTGCGGCTCCGTGCCGCCGTCGCCCCAGACCGGCAGCTCGCCGGAGGCCATCTCGTGCAGGGTGACCGCGAGGGCGTACCACTCGGCGTGCTTGTCGTAGACCTGCCGGGTGGCGCTGCCGAGGAAGGGGTCGAGGTAGCGGGGGGTGCCGGCGGCGATCTCCTTGACCGAGACTCCGGCCAGGGAGAAGTCGAAGAGCACCAGCTGCCGGGTGCGGTTGGGGCGGATCCGGATGGCGATGTTGTCGGGCTTGATGTCGCGGTGGTAGACGCCCTCGCCCTCCAGGTAGTCGAGCGCGCCGAAGAGGTAGTCGCTGTAGGTCTCCAGCTCGTCGACGGTGAGGCGGCCGTCGTCGCGCAGCTTGCGGGCCAGGGTGTGGTCGCCGGCGTGCTCCAGCACCACGACGGTGCGGTTGCCGAGCTGCAGTGGCTCGGGCCGGGCCAGTCGGATCACCCGGGAGTCGGTGAGCGGGCCGAGCACCCGGGCCTCGTGGGCCAGCCGGGCGCCCTTCTCGTCGGACAGGCCTACCTTGAGCACCTCGTCCTTGCCGGTGCGATCGTTGTGCGCGAGGAACGCGCGGCAGGTCGAGCCGGTGCCCAGGCTCTTCTTGATCGTCCACTCCCCGACCCGGTCGCCGCCGCGCGCCTCCAGCGGGTCGACCTGCTCGGGCTCCGGCTCCTCCGGGTGCACGGAGGCGGGCGGCGGGGCGGTCAGCTCGTCCTCGACGACCTGCAGCATCTCGACGAACTCGGCGACGGTGGTGAGCCGCTGGGTCGGCACCGGGGCGGTGGCCGCCTGGATCAGCTCGTCGGCGAAGAGGCTGATCCCGTCAGCCACGGCGGTGGCCCGCAGTCCGTTGTCGCGGGCCAGCCGGGAGAGCAGCTCGGGACGCTTGGTCGCCGGGGGCTCGCCGGTCAGGATCAGGTAGGCCAGCGCGCCCAGCCCGAACACGTCCATCGCGACCGCGTCCGGCGTCGGGGCGGTCAGTTCGGGCGCGAGGTACGCCTCGGCGGAACGCTCGATGTGTGAGGCGGCGTGCGAGGAGAGGGTCACCGGGTCGCCACTGCTGCCGCCGGCGGTGTCGGCGCCCCGGGTCGCCGCCTGCCAGTCGCTGATCTGCAACTGGGGCACCAGCCATGCCTCGTCCTCGCTGCCGCCCCGACGCCGTCGCCCTGGGCTGACCAGCACGCTGCGGGCCGACAGGGCGCGGTGGTGCAGCCGCCGGCGGTGCGCGTACGCGACCGTCTCGGCGAGCTGACGGATCATGGCGAGCCGGCTCAGCGCGTCGAGGCGGTCGCCGTACTGGGCCATGTAGTGGTCCAGCCGGATGGAGCGGGGGTCGTACCGGAAGATCAGGGCCGGGCCGGCCTCGTGCGACTCCATCGAGTCGACCCGCACGATGCCCGGGTGGTTGATGCCGTGCAGGACAGTCATCTCGCGCTTGGCGGCGCGTTCGATGCTCGCCCGCTCGGCCTGCACGGCGTTGCGTTCGACCAGGTAGATCCGGATCCGCCGGTGCTCGCGCTCCAGGTCCCGGTGGCGGGCGTGGTGGTCCTGCCACGTCGGGCCCAGGTCGAACGGGCGGGTTTCCAGCTCCCACGACCCGATCTGGTAGTGCTTGCGGCTACGGGCGATGCCGACGGCCTTGAGCAGCTCCGGCAGTGCGGCCGACATCTCCTTGGTGACGCGCTGCCGCTCGTCCTGCGGCGGGCGCTGGAGCAGCGAGCCGATCGCCGGCAGCGGACCCGGCTGGTGGCCGGGCAGCGGCTCGGGGCCGTGGATGCCGTGCAGGTGGTGCTCGGCGAGGTTGACGATCAGACCGGGCTTGGACAGGAAGACCGCCGCCTGCACGAACGGGATCCTGACCGGCGGGCCCTTGCGCTGGCTCGCCGCCACCTGGAGCAGGGACTTGAGCTTCTTGGCCTTGAGGTCCGCCAGGTGCAGGGGGTTGTCGAACGTGCGGGTGCCACTCGGACCGTGCAGGATCCAGTTGGAGCCGCTGGAGGTCAGCCGGCCGGTCAAACTCTTGATCTCGATGAGGTAGAGGCCACCCGGGCCCGCCGCCAGCAGGTCCACCTCGTAGGGGTGGCCGGTCTGGGCGGTGAAGGTGAAGTTCGACCAGGCGCGGTAGGGCTCGGTGTCGGGCAGCAACGCCTGGATGTGCGCCAGCGCCTCCCGCTCGTGCGCGAACTGCGACGGCGTGATCGTCGTCCACCGGCCCTCCTGCATGCCAGTGATCCTAAGACCTGCTCATCCGTCCGCTGCCCCTCCGCCCGAGCGGAGCCTGGAGTGGCGGCCACGCCAAGCTTCGCCGCGTCGACGGAACCGACCGCCGAGAGCTCGTCACCGCGCGCTGCGTAGCTTGAGGACGTACGCCGCGGTGAGCGCGACGGCGCGGTCTTCGTCACGCGACAGATCTGCGAGGGCACGTGACGCCGTGGTCCCCGGGATGTCCGCGAGCGCCTGTGTCAGCCGTCGACGTGCAGACGGGTGAACGGCGCTGTGGGCGAGGCGGTCGACGAGCCTGGTAGCGATCTGGTCCGCCAACGCGGGATCACTCGCCAGCGCGCTCAACGCATCGGCTGCGTCGACGTCATTCGCCTCCTCGACGACCATGTCGATGAGCGTCGGGATCGCGTCGGCTTCGCCACGTGCCCCGAGCGCCAGAGCCGCATGCCTGCGGACCACGATGTCGGAGTTCGCGAGGGCCTCCTGCAGCAGTGCGGTCGCCTGCCCGTTCGGGATCTCGGCGATGGCCTGGACGGCACGTTTCCGCACCTCGGCCGCGGCTGAGCGGAGGCCCTCGGCCAGCAGCGCCAGTCCGCCGTCGCCCGATCGCGCCAGAGCCCATCGAAGGGCTCCGGCGACGTTCGGGTCCGTCTCGCTCAACGCCGCATCGACCAGTGCTTCCACCGGCACCGGAACCTCTTCGACCGAGGACAGGGCCGCGCGCTGACGCTTCCCGGCGCTCTCCGACCCCAACGCCTGCAGTAGCGCGACGATCTGGAGGACGTCCTCCCAGGCGGCGGGTTCCGCGGCACCGATCCGACGGAGTCGGGTGAGCAACTCCGTCTCAGCCGCAATGCGCTCTCGCGTCCGGCGGATGAGGTCGTCGACGAGTTCCGAGGGCGTGAAGCCGGGATCATCGAGCGCGCGCCTGACGTCACGCAGCGACAGCCCCAGCGACCGCAGGCTCTCGATATGGAAGATTCGCTGGATGTCCTCGCTGGAGTACTCGCGATAGCCGGCACTGGTACGGCCCGTCGGTCGCACCAGGCCGAGGGAGTCGTAGTGCCTGAGCATGCGGGCGCTGACCCCGGACCGTCGTGCCACCTCACCGATCAACACTGCCTCTCATCCCTCCTGGCTGGTCCTGCCGAGGGCCACGATGCGCTTGGCCTCCTCGATGGCGAACTCGAATCCGGCATCCGGGTCGCGCAACAGCCGTTCGGTGGCGATCGCGTGCTGACGCACATGCGGGTCGGGATCCGTCGTCGCGGCGCGCAGGATCGGCATGATCACCTCACCGAGCGCGATCAGCGCCCGGCTGAGGCTCAACTGCGTCTCACGCTCGCCGCGCCCGAGCTGTGTCGCCAGCACTCCGGCCAACTCCGGTTCCTCACCCTCGGGCACGAGTACGGTCGCTGCTCGCCACGCGCTCCGCGCCACCTCGTCGTCGGCGTCGGCCAGCAGCGCCCGGGTGATCGCCGGCCACGCCTGCCGATCCCCGATCTTGGACAGCGTGTGCAACGCCTGGCTTCGTGCCCGCGCCCGCTCCGAGCGAAGTTCGTCGACGAGCTTGGGAACCGTCATGGATGCCGGGTGCCGGGTGAGTGCCCACGTGAGCATTTCGCGCACGTAGAATTCGGGTTCGATCGCGCATCGTTCGATGAGCTTGTCGATGAACCGCGGGTCTGGGGTCGTGCCGACCGCCAGCGCTGCCCGCAGCCGCACTGACGAGCTGCTGTGCTCCAGCGCCTGGAGAGCTCGAATCGCATCCGTGTCCTGTTTCGACATGGTTGTCGGACCACCTCCTCGGTCACAGTGAAGGCCTTGTCACTGTGTCAAGGTCAAGCGGTGCCGTGAGATGCCAGGCTGCGGCAGACCGTGACACCCGCTCCTATGCTTCCCGAAGTGACCAAGGTGAAGGCAAAGCAGTTCGCGACCGCTCGGGGCTGCGTCCTCGGGCTGATGCTCGGTGATGCCGTCGGCGCGACGGGCGGCAGGGTGCCGGCGTCCGGGCCGCTGCGGGCGACCAGCGCCGGGCAGCTCGCCTGCTTCACCGTCGACGGCCTGATCCGCGCCCACGTCCGCCACAGGCACCGGGGCATCTGTCACCCGCCGAGCATGGTGTGGGAGTCGTACCGGGGCTGGGCTGCGATCCAGGGCATCCCCGGCTTCGAGGTCAGCGGCGAAGGCCATCGGCCGGCGGGCTGGCTGGCGAAGGTGCCGGCGCTGGCGGAGCGGCGCGGATCGGCGCCGGCGACGGTGGCGGCACTGCAACGGCGGAAGATCGGCACGATCGACGATCCCAACGGCACGAGCACCGGGGCGCACGCACTCACCCGGACCCTACCGGTCAGCCTCTACCCGTGCGATGCGGCGGAGATGGCCGCCCTCACGCACGCGGGTGACGCCGTGGGCGCGGCCGGGCTGGCTGGGGCGGTGGTTCGTCTCCTCGCCGCGGGAGGTCAACTCGTGGCGGCCCTGGAGAGCGTGGTGCGTGACCCCGGGGATTGGCCCGAGACGGCGGAGCGGTCCCTGGCTCCTGCCCTGGCCGCCGCCGGGTCGGGCCCCGCCGCGCTGGGCGAGCTGACCCGCCTCGCACCCGACGCGAGGGCGGCTTCCGCGCTGGCCGGTGGGGTCTATGCCGTCGCCTGCTTCCCGGGGCGGGAGACGGTGCGCGAGGCCCTGTCGTTCGCCGCCTCGGCCGGTGACGGCGGCCACGCCGCGACGGTGGCCGGCGCCCTGCTGGGTACGGCGCACGGGCCGGACGCGCTCCCCGTCGACTGGCTGTCCCGGTTGGAGTTGGCCTGGACGGCTGACACACTGGCCCGCGACCTCGTCACCGAGCTGGTGGACAGCCCTTCGGGAGGCGAGTACTTCCCCCCGACCGATCCCTACTGGCGGACCCGCTACCCCGGCTGACGTCGGGTGAAGGTGATCCCGTGGCCGGCGGCGGGGCGGCCGTTGCCGTACCCGCCACCCGTTCGGGCGGGCCACGGCGGGACCGGCCGCCGCCAGCGCCGCCGCCGGTCGCCGTGCCGCCCAGGGATCAGGCCGGCACCGAACAGCGGGCGCCGACCCGCCGCTCGCCCTTCGCACCAAGGCAAACCCCGAGGGTCAAGCCTGTGCGGAGGTCTCCGGCGTCCGCCGCGACGCCCCGCTCGCCCGGATCTCGTCAAGCCTCGCTTCCAGCACCGTCGCCTGGGCGACAGAACCGCCACGGACGCCGAGGCCGGACCGGGCGGCGCGGTAGAAGTGGTCGCGCGCCTCGTTGGCCCGGTGCAGCAGGTCGGCGTGGTCGTCTCCCTCGGTGAGCCCGCGGGCCGCCCGCTCGATCCGCCACACGGCGTCCCGCCAGTCGCGGGCCGCCGACACCGTCGAGGCGTCCCCGAGTAGCAGGACGCTCTCCCAGGCCAGCGTGTGCCGGACGTCCGCGTCGGCCAGGCGGGCAAGGCCTTCCTCCCGGTCCATCCGGTGCCCGCGCGAGTGGGGTCGCTCATCGGCGAGCATGCGCACGGCGACGGCGTGGATCTCCTTGATCACCCGCGCGAACTCGATGTAGGCGTCGAGCCGCCGGTCGTCCCAGCGAACGGACTGGTTCCGCTTCCACCGGGTGCGGTCGGCGACGGAGGTGGCGACGATCGTGCCGATGGTGCCGATCAGCACGCCGATGAGGGCGGGCAACTGCGCGGTGACGCTTCCCATGGCTGCGAGCCTGCCAGCCGGTGGCAAGGGCCGGGGGGCCCGCCCGCCTCGGGTGCGGGGCCCGGGCCGCCCGTCCCGCTCACCCGCCCAGGATGGGGGGCGGCGTACGCGTCCAGGCCCAGGTCTCCAGCACGCGCCGGTCGACCAGCACGATGCCGAGCTGTCGAGCGAGCCGCACGCCGTCACCGGCGGTGAAGAACCCGTTGGTGACGATCATGCACAGCTCGCCGCCGTGCACCTGGCGGCAGGTGCCGGCGAACCGCTGGATGGCGGCGCTGCCCACCCGGTTCGTGGGGCTCTGCCGCTTGCACTGCACCACGGCGCGCCGGCCGTCCGGAGCGATCGCCGTGACGTCCGCTCCCCGGTCCCCGGCGCCGCCCCGCACCCGGACGTGCCGGAACCCGGACGCTTCGAGCAGCCTCGCGAACCACTGCTCGAACTCCGCCCCGGTCATCGCGTCGGTCACCGCGACGGCCCGGTCACGCTCGGCCTGCTGGGCCCGCCGACGTGCCACCTGCCTGGCCCGGACCGACACCAGGACGGCGGCGACCCCGACGGCGACGACGGCCGAGAGAGCCGACCAGTAGGGGTGCTGCTCGACGAACTCGACGATCAGGACGACGGCGACGACGGCCGCCCCGCCGAGGGCGAGAACCCAGCCGTTCCCCGAGTGGCTCCCCCAACGGCCACGCCGCGCGGGCCTTGCGCCGCGGGCGGGCCGCCGCCTGCGGTAGTGGGCCCGCACCCGGGCTCCGTTGCGGCGGACGTGCGACCTCACATGCGGCATGGGGCACCTCCCAGGGGTCGGGCACCCAGCTTCCCGCGCCGGTGTGACACACACGGTGCACGTACGTCGCCACTGTCGGCTACCCGTCACGCCGGATCGACCGCAGGTCGGCCGTGGAGCGCGGGCCGCCGAAGGACGTCCGACCGCCTTCCTGCGACCCTCGGAACGGCCTCGATCAGAAGTGGCGGCCAGGACGGACGACGCATGTGCTGGTGATCCGCGTCCATCCCGTGCTGCGCGCAACTTCGGGGAGATAGCGGCCTCCGACAGCCCGCGAGACAACTATTTCCCCGAAGTTGCGGACCCCGACGCGTACCCGACGCGACCCGACGCGACCCGCCGGTGCCCGACGCGCGGCGTCGGCCGGGTGGGCCGCGCAGCGCGGGCGCGGCCGGGTCAGCTCGGGACGTCGCGGCGGCGGAAGCCGGTCAGGCCGGCCGCGAGCAGCGCCGCCGCGATCGCGGTCAGCACGACGAGCGGCAGCGCCGCCGGGTCGACCGCCGGCGCCGAGGGCACGTGGGTGTACGGCGACAGGTTCAGCGCCGCCTGCGGCAGGTCGAGCACCGCGCCGAGCTGCCCGAGCAGCAGGAACCCGATCAGCGCCACCCAGGACAGCGCCACCGACCAACGCGGCAGCAGCCCGAACAGCGCCGTCACCACCCCGGCCACCACCAGCAGGGCCGGCAGTCGCACCAGCGCCGCCCCGCCCAGCTCCGCCGCCTGGCCGAGGGGGTCCCCGGTCACGACGCCGTAGCCCAGCCCGGTGGCGAGGCCGCCCAGCAACACCAGGGCGAGCGCGCCGAGCGTCGCGGCGACCACCTGGGTGGTCAGCCAGCGGGTGCGACTCACCGCCGTGGCCAGCACCGCCTCCAACACGCCGTCGGTTTCGTCGCCGCGCGTGCGCAGCAGCGCCTGCACGACGTACGCCCCGATGGTCAGCGCGAACAGCCCCAGCATCGCCGCCAGGTACGCGTCGATCAGTCTCGCGCCGCCGCCCATCGCGCTGATCGCCTCGGCGGCGGCCGGGTTCTCCTCGATCATGGCGTTGAACTCGTCGCCGGCGATGCCCATCGAGAACCCGAGCACCGCCACCCCGATCGCCCAGCCGAGCAGCGCGCCGCGCTGCAACCGCCAGGCCAGCCCGGCGGGGCTGAGCAGCCGGGGCGCGGCCGTCGCCGGCCCCCGCCGGGGCGCGACCAGCCCGGCGCCGACGTCCCGCCGCTCGGCGAGGGCGTAGGCGAGCGCCACGCCGGCGGCCAGCAGCGCGACGGGCAGCGCCAGCGTCCACCACCGTTCGCCGCCGAACGCGCGGACCTGGTTGCCCCAGCCGAGCGGGGAGAGCCAGGACGGCCAGGCGCTGACCACCCGCGTGCCGCCGTCGGTCTGCTCGCCCAGCACGTCGCCCGCGGCGCGGAGCAGGAAGGCGATCCCGACGGCGGCGGCGGCCAGCGCGTTCGCGCCCCGGGACGTGACGGGGATCTGGGCGGTGACGGCGGCGACCCCGGTGAAGGCCACGCCGACCCCGCCGACGGCGGCCGCCGCGGCGACGGACCCGGCGAGCGGCAGCCCGGCGCCGGCCAGGGCGACGGCGAGCAGGGCCGCGGCCAGCACGTTCGCCGCGACGACGACCAGCAGGGCGGCGGTGAGCAGCGCGTACCGGCCGACGGCGGAGGCGCCGAGCAGCTCCGCCCGGCCGGTCTCCTCGTTCTGCCGGGTGTGCCGGACCACCGCGAAGGTGCTCAGCAGCGCGGCGAGCAGGGCCAGCGTGACGTACGACTCGGCGACCACCACCGCGCCGAGGTCGGTGCCGGCGATCGGCCCGTTGAACGCGCGGGCGACCAGGCTGGACGCCGACGTGGTGGCGTACCCGACCCGGGCCGCCCCGTCCGGGTAGAAGCCCTTGACGCTGCCGGCGAGGGCGTAGCCGAGCAGGGGCGTGCCGAGCACCCAGACGGCGAGCCGGACCCGGTCGCGGCGCAGCACGAGCCGGGCGAGCCGCCCGGTGCCGGTGAACGCGCTCATCGGGCGTCCGCCTGCCGGTCGGCGCCCGCCCGGTGGTGGTCGTCCCGGTCCGTCAGTGGTCCGGACGGTCGCGCGGCGACGGCGGCGCGCTCGTCGCCGTAGTGGCGCAGGAACAGCTCCTCCAGGGTGGGCGGGGCGCTGGTGAGGGCGCGGACCCCGAAGCGGACGAGGTGCCCGAGCAGCTCGTCGAGGTGGGCGGGCTCGACCTCCAGGTGGGTGCGCCCGTCGACCTCGCGCACCTCGTGGACGCCGGGCAGGTCCGCCAGGCCGGTCGCCGGCCGGGCGGTCTCCACCGTCACCGCCGTACGCGTGAGGTGGCGCAGCTCGGTGAGGGTGCCGGACTCGACGGTGCGGCCCTCGCGGATGATGCTGACCCGGTCGCAGAGCGCCTCGACCTCGGCCAGCACGTGGCTGGAGAGCAGCACTGTGGCGCCGTCGCGCTTGAGCTGGCGGACCTCGTCCTGGAACACGGCCTCCATCAGCGGGTCGAGCCCGGAGGTGGGCTCGTCGAGCACGTAGAACTCGACGTTCGAGGCGAAGGCCGCGACGATGGCCACCTTCTGCCGGTTGCCCTTGGAGTAGGTGCGGCACTTGCGTGTCGGGTCGAGGTCGAAGCGCTCCAGCAGGGCGGCGCGGCGGCGCCGGTCGAGCCCGCCGCGCAGCTCGCCGAACAGGTCGATGGCCTCGCCGCCGGAGAGGTTCGGCCACAGGTTCACGTCGCCGGGGACGTACGCCAGCCGGCGGTGCAGGGCGACCGCCTCCCGCCACGGGTCGGCGTCGAAGACCCGCACGTCGCCCGCGTCGCGGCGCAGCAGGCCGAGCAGGATGCGGATGGTGGTGGACTTGCCGGAGCCGTTGGGGCCGAGGAAGCCGTGCACCTCCCCCGCCTCGACCCGCAGGTCCAGTCCGTCGAGCGCCCGGACGCTGCCGAACGTCTTGACCAGGTTGTCGATGGAGATGACGGGCATGACCCCTCCTGCCGCTGGCGGTGCAGACCACCCCCACTGTACTGACCGCCGGTCAGGCGGATCAACAGTGCTGCCTCCCACCGGTCAGACGCGGCTACCCTTGCCGGCATGACCGTCGACGCACCCGACGACACGCGGACCCGGATCCTGCGCGCCGCGCTCGACCTGTTCGCCGAACACGGCTACCAGCGCACCTCGCTGCGCCAGATCGGTGAGCGGCTGCGGCTGACCAAGGCCGCGATCCTCTACCACTTCCCCGCCAAGGAGCACCTGCTCGCGGCCCTGGTCGAGCCGCTGCTCGCCGACCTGGAGGCGCTTCTGGACCGGGCCGGCGGGCTACCGGCCGAGCGGGCCCGCCGGGTGGTGCTGGAGGGCTGGGTGGACACCATGCTGGCCCACCGCCGCCCGCTCGGCATGCTCTTCCACGACATCGCCCTCATCACGCGCGGGGACACGTACCACCGTCTGATGGGGATCGCGATGCGGGCCAACGACCTCATCGCCGGGCCGGACGCCGGCCGGCGGGAGCGGGTCCGGGCGGTGCAGGCGGTCGCGGCGTGCAGCGACCCGGTGGTCTTCTTCACCGACGTGCCGGACGAGGTGCTGCGCGCCGACATGCTCGACGGCATGCACCGCCTGCTGGACGGCGTGCCGCCGTCGGGCGCCGGCGCGCCCGCGGACGGTGGCGCGTCGAGGGGCCGGCGCCGGCCCGGCCGGCCGCGGGCGATGAGCCCGGAGCAGGTGGAGACGGCCCGGCGGATGCATGCCGAGGGCAGCCACTCGGCGGACGAGATCGCGGCCGCCCTGGGCGTCTCGCGGGCCACCGTCTACCGCCACCTCGACGCCGCGTCGGCGCAATAATGAGACGGATTACGAGATGATTTTGAGACGATAGGGCCGGCGCCGGCGGCTCAGTCGTCGTGCCACATCGGTGCGCCGCGGCGCACCGTCCGCGCCACGATCTCCGGGGCGTCCAGCACGTCGGCGAGCCTGCGGGCCGCAGCCACCGCGAGCGCCCCCAGCGTCGGATGGCCGATCACCGCGTGGCAGGCCTGCAAGCCGATCTCCGCCAGCTCCCGCCGGGTCAGCTGGATGCGCCGGGCGCGGGCCCGCTGCGCGGCGAGCGCGGCACGGACCCGGTCGCGCAGCTCCGCCCGCTCGTCGACGACCCGCCGCATCACCGCCACCGACCAGCCCCAGGTCTGCGCGAGCACCAGCGGGTCGGTCGGGTCGCCGCGGTCGTCGGCCAACAGCAGTTGCTCGTGGCAGATGGCGACGACCGCGGCCACGTCTCCGTCCGCGTCGAGGATGGTCCGGGCCAGCAGCCCCGCGCCGACAGGCGCCGGGTGGCCCTGGGCGTCGCCGGCGCTGTCCGCCACGACCAGTCGCCCCAGGTCCGCCCGGGCCGCGTCGACGTCGCCCTCGGCGTAGCGGACGACCGCCAGGAACTCCCTCGTGGCGACCACCGGCCGGCCCGCCCGGTCCTCGGCGCGGACCAACTCGTCGCCGGCGGTCCGCAGCTCCGCCAGCGGCGCCCCGCCGGCGACCAGGTCGGCGATCCGCCGGCGCTGCTCCCACAGCGGGGTTCCCTCGACGGGCGCGAGCGGCACCGGCACCGGGGCCAGCAGCTCCGCCAGCCGGCCCACTCACGGGCCGCCGCGCCCACCAGCAACGCCCTGCGCAGCGACGTCAGCGTCCGGTCGTCGGCCGGCCCGACGCTCGCCGCGCGGGCCCGCGTGACGGCGGCGAACACGCCGAGCGCCTCCGACCAGTACCCGGCCCGGGCCAGCTCGACGCCGAACTCCTCCCGCAGCCGGCTGCCCCGCCGCCCCGCCAGCGAGCCGGCCGCCAGCCTGCCCTGCACGCGGCCGTGCCGGAACCGGTACGCGCCGGCGCCGTGCCGCACCAGGCCGACCGTCTCGGCATGGTCGAGGAACGCCAGCAGGCGGTGCGGCAGGTGCCCGCGCGCCGCGAGCACGAGCCGGGCCACGCAGAACCGCACCCACGCGCCGCCCCCGCGCGTGTGCACCCACCAGCCCACCCCCAGGCCCACCCCGGCGTAGCCGAGGGCCCGCGGCGGTGGCATCCGGGGCAGCAGACCGGTCACCCACAGGACCGCGACGCCGCCCAGCACTCCGGCGAGCGCGGTGACGACGGCCGGCACCACCGACGCGATCGTCGCCGCGCGGTCGGCCCGGACGGTCTCGACCACGCCGGTGGCCCCGAGTTCCGCGGCCGGGGCCGCGAAGTCGATCCGCAGGGCGGACCGGAGCGCGACGAGGACGAGCCAGGCGACGCCGAGCACGACCGCGGCCCGCACCTCGACCGGCCACCCCGTCAGCCCGGGCAGCCGGTCGAGCTGGGCGGCCAGCGCGGGCGGCGGGGTGAACAGCCACAGCACGAACCAGGTCAGGAAGCCCCAGAACACGCCCCGGAACAGCCCGTCGAGCGCCCCCTCGCGGAGCGCGCCCCACCCGCCGACGAACACCGCCCGGGACGGGCGGCTGCCCGGCTCCCGGCCGCCAATGCCCAGCGCGGCGGCCGCCACGGCCACGGCCGCGGCCGCCACCGCCAGGTCCGCGGGATGCGCCGCGAGCGCGGTGAGCAGCTCGTCGGTCCTCGGATCGGTCACCACCGCGGCCACCGACCTGAGCCCCTCCCCCGCCAGGGCGAGGGTCAGCCAGACCGCCAGGCCGGTACGCAGACCGTCGACGGCGGCCCAGAACAGCCGGGGCAGCGCCGACGGCAACTGCCACCAGCGGAACTCCCGCACGTCCAGCGACTCCAGGTGCGCGGCGAGGAAGGCCAGGTACCGGCGGGCCCTCGCCGGCTCCCACCGGCGCAGTCCCTGGGCGCCCCGGCGGGACCGCAGCGCGGCGTCGACCGCACGGGACAGCAACTCGTCCTCCACGGAGCCGCGTCCCCGGCTGGCCGCCAGTGGCACGAGGTCGCGCGGATCGGTGCCCGGCTGGTCGAACGCGCTCCGGGCCATCGCCACCATCAGCGGCGTGGACAGCGCCCCGCTCAGCTCCGCGTCGCCGCCGATCCGCGCCGCCACGGTGGTCCAGCTCTCGGCCTGGTGCAGGGGCGCGGCGTCGACGAGGTACTCCGCCACGTCGTCCGGGGCCAACGGGTCGATGACCACCACCGCCGCGCCACGCACCTTCTCACCCTGGACGAGGTGCTTCTCGTAGACCGAGGTCCGGCAGGTCAGCACGAAGCGTTGCGTCGGCAGCTGGTTGAGTTCCTCCAGACAGGCGGTCACCTGCTCCTCGGGCACCTCGTCCAGCCCGTCGAGGACCGGCACGACGAGATCCGTCTCCACGAGGTCCCGCAGCACCGCCACCCGGCGCGGATGACTGGGCGCGAGCGGTGTGTAGCGCCGGGCGAGCCGGTCCACCAGCCAGTCGTGGAACGTCTCGGCGGTCGGATCCCACGAGCCGACGGGCAGCAGCACGGGTACGGGCGCGTCGGCGTCCCGGTGCGGCGGCAGCTCCCGCGCCATCCGCAGCGCGATGATGGACTTGCCGGATCCGGGCGGCCCCAGCACCAGCAGGCGTCCGGACGGGATGCCGCGGTAGCGGCTCCACAGTGCCCCGTGGCGGCCGGAGAGGTCCATCGGGCCGGCGTCGCTGGACCGGCCGATGGCCCGCCAGGACGCAGCAGCCGTTCCGGGGCGGTGTGCCAGGTCACCGGGAGCGGGTACGGCTCGTCGACCGCCCGCAGCAGGGCCTCGTCGGTCGGCTCGCGCCGCACCAGTTCGAGGAGCTCGTCCGCGGCCGCCCGGCGGTGCACCGCCGCCGCGCCCGAGGCGGCCTGCCGGTTGGTGAGGATCTGGTCGAGCACCACGTAGACGCCGATGACGCCCGCGATCACGCCCCAGGTCCAGTTGACCTTCTCGAAGTCGTACCGCAGCCAGACCCAGGCGGTCCCGCCCGTCGCGACGGCGGCCACGACGACGAGCAGGCCCCGTCTCCACCCCCGCCGCTGCACCGGATGATTGTGATCGTCCGCGCGTCGGTCCGGCAGCCCGGGGAGGGTGGCTGGCACACCGCCGCCGGCGTCGGCCGCGGTCGGGCGGTGAAAATGGCGGCGACTGCCGTCACGCGGCGAGGATCGCGGCGACCGCCGTCAGGCGGCGAGGGTGGCGTAGCGGCCGGCGCGCTCCAGCAGACTGTCGTGGTCGCCCGACTCGACAATCCGGCCGTGGTCGAGCACGGCGATCTGGTCCGCGCCCCGCACGGTGGAGAGCCGGTGGGCGATGGTGATGGTGGTCCGGCCGCGGGCCACCTCGTCGAACGCCCGCTGCACGGCACGCTCGGTGTCGGTGTCCAGCGCGCTCGTGGCCTCGTCGAGGATCAGGACGCGCGGGTCGCGCAGCAGCGTACGGGCGATGGCGAGGCGCTGCTTCTCGCCGCCGGAGAAGCGGTGGCCCCGCGAGCCGACGACCGTGTCGTACCCGTCGGGCAGGCCGGCGATCAGGTCGTGGATCTGGGCGGCGCGGGCCGCGGCCTCGATCTCGGCGTCGGTGGCCTCGGGGCGGGCGTAGCGCAGGTTCTCCCGCACGGTGGTGTGCAGCAGGTAGGTCTCCTGGCTGACCACGCCGACGATCGCCGCCAGGTCGGCCAGGCGCAGGTCGCGCAGGTCGACGCCGTCGACGGTGATCCGGCCGCTGGTCGGGTCGTACAGGCGGCTGACCAGCGCGGCCAGGGTGCTCTTGCCGGAGCCGGTCTCGCCGACCAGGGCCAGCCCGGTGCCGGCCGGCACGTCGAGGGTGATCCCGGCGACGGCGGCGGTGTCGCTGCCCGGGTAGCTGAAGGTGACGTCCGTGAAGCGCAGGTCGCCGCGGACCCGGCGGGGGTCGACGTCGACCGGGTCGGCGGGGTCGGCCACCTCGACGGGCAGGTCGAGGTACTCGAAGATCCGCGCGAACAGGGCCAGCGAGGCGGTCACGGAGACGCCCACGTTGAGCAGGCCCATCAGCGGCCGGAACAGGCCGCCCTGCAACGCGGTGAAGGCGACCAGGGTGCCGATGCTGAGCGTGCCGGCGGCGCCGGGCAGGCCGGCGCTGAGGTAGATGACCGCCGGGATGGCGGCGAAGACGACGTTCATCGAGGCCATCCGCCAGCGGCCGGCCAACTCGGAGCGCAGCTCCAGGTCGACCAGGCGGGCCGACGAGGCGGCGAAACGCGCGGCGAGCACCGGGCCGGTGCCGAGGGTCTTGGCCAGGTGCACGCCGCTGACCAACAGCCCCTCCTCGACGGTGACGTTGAGGTCGGCGAGCTCGCGCTGGCGGCGCGCGGTGATCTCGCGGCGCAGGTGGGCGACCCGGCGGGTCAGCCAGATGGCCGGTGGCAGCACCACGAGGGAGACCAGCGAGAGCCGCCAGGAAAGGACGACCATCGCCACCGCCGTGGCCACCACGGTGGTCAGGTTGGACGCGATCGAGGTCGCGGTCGAGGTGACGACGCTCTGCATGCCGCCGATGTCGTTGGTGATCCGGGACTGCACCTCGCCGGTGCGGGTGCGGGTGAAGAACGCCAGCGACTGCCGTTGCAGGTGGGTGAAGACGTCGGTGCGCAGCCGGTGCATGACCTGCTGCCCGACCCGGGTCGAGATCCAGGTCTGCGCCACGCCGAGCACCGAGGTGACGGCGGCGACCGCGACCATGCCGGCCACGAGCCAGACCAGCAGGGCCAGGTCGCGCTCCGGCAGGGCCCGGTCGATCACCGCGCGGAGCAGGAAGGGCGATGCCATGGCGAGCACCGAGGACACCACGATGATCGCGGTGACCGCGGCGAGCGGGCCACGGTGCCGGGTGAAGAGCGCGCCGACGCGCCGCAGCGACACCTGACGGGCCTGGGCCTTCTCGGCAGCGCTGACCTTGCGGGGGCCGCGGTCGCGGCCGACGGGGGTGGGTTCCAAGAGTCGATTCCTCACGTAGGGATGCTGAGGTTGCCTCAACATGAGGAAACAACGGCACCTGCTGCTACCGTATTCCCGTGACCGGAGACGCGGAGGGCGTGGCGGACGGGCTCGCCGACGCGTTCTGGGCGGTGACCCGGCGGCTGCGCCACCGCACCCGGGAGGCGCTCGCGCCCTGGGAGGTCACACCCGGCCAGTCCCGGGCGCTCCAGGTGCTGATCCGGCACGGCGAGCTGCGGCTCAGCGCGCTCGCCGAGCACCTCCGCATCGCCCCGCGCTCAGCCACCGAGGTCGTGGACGACCTCGAGGCGCGCGGTCTGGTGCGGCGCCGGCCCGACCCGGCGGACCGGCGCGCCACCCTGGTCGCGCCGACCGAGCACGGTACGCGCACCGGCGCGGCCATCGACGCCGCCCGCCGCGGCGCCGCCGAGGACCTCTTCGGGAGCCTCGCACCGGCCGACCGGGAACAACTCGCCCGCATCCTGCGTACGCTGCGCGACTGACCGGCCGCCCACGACCCGGCACCGGCCGACGCCCGCAACCGGGGCGCCGTCCGGGTTTGACGCGGCCGGCGCCGGGTAGCCGAGCCGCCCCGTCCTGCGGACGGGACCGGGCCCCCGCGAGCGGGTGGTCCGGCACCTGTGAGGCCGACGGGAGTGGTGACGGTGGGTCCGGTACGCCGCAAGTCGGGTGGTCGCTGACGATGTGCGGCATCAGTGGCGAGGCGAGGTTCGACGGGGCGACGCCGGACGCCGACGCGGTGACCCGGATGGCCGAGGCGATGCGGTCCCGGGGCCCGGACGGCGAGGGCCTCTGGAGCGACGGCTGGGTGACCCTCGGGCACCGCCGGCTCACCATCATCGACCTGTCCGAGGCGGGCTCGCAGCCCATGCTGCGCGAGGACCTCGGCCTGGCGCTGGTCTTCAACGGCTGCGTCTACAACTACCCCCAGCTCCGCGAGGAGCTGCGGGAGGCCGGGCACACGTTCCACTCCACCAGCGACACCGAGGTGATCCTGGTGGCGTACGCGCAGTGGGGCGAGCGCTTCGTCGACCACCTGGTCGGCATGTTCGCCGTCGTGCTGGTGGACCGGCCGCGGCGACGCCTGGTGCTGGCCCGGGACCGGCTCGGCATCAAGCCGCTCTACCTCGCGGAGTCGCCCGGCCGGCTCCGGTTCGCCTCCACCCTGCCGGCGCTGCTGCGCGCCGGCGACGTCGACACCTCGATCGACCCGGTGGCGCTGCACCACTACCTCTCCTGGCACTCGATCGTGCCGGCGCCCCGGACCGTCCTGCGCGGCGTGCGCAAACTGCCCCCGGCCACCCTGCGCGTCGTCGAGGCGGACGGGCGCAGCCGCGAGCACGTCTACTGGCAGCCGGACTACGTCCGGGACCCCGCCCACGCCGGCATGGACGCGCGGGACTGGCGGGCCGCGGTCGGGGACGCGCTGCGCACGGCGGTACGGCGGCGGCTCGTCGCCGACGTCCCCGTCGGGGTCCTGCTCTCCGGCGGCCTGGACTCCAGCATGATCGTGGCGCTGCTCGCCGAGGCCGGGCAGCACCACCTGCAGACGTTCAGCATCGGCTTCGACAGCCGCGGCGACGAGGCCGGCGACGAGTTCCACTACTCCGACCTGGTGGCGCGCGCCTTCGGCACCGACCACCACCGCATCCAGCTCCCCGACGACGACCTCGTCCCGGCGGTACGCCGGACCGTCCAGGCGATGACCGAGCCGATGGGCAGCCACGACGTGGTCGCCTTCCACCTGCTGTCCGAGCAGGTGGCCCGGCACGTCAAGGTGGCCCAGTCCGGCCAGGGCGCCGACGAGGTCTTCGCCGGCTACGGCTACCACCAACCGCTGGCCCGGGTGCCCCGCGACGGCGCGGCGGACGCCTTCGCCGAAGCGTTCTTCGACCGGGACCACGCCGAGCTGAGCCGGGTGGTCAGCCCCGCGTACGCCTGCGACCGCGACGCCAGCCGGGAGCTGCTCGCCGCGCACCTGGCCGGGCCCGGCGCGGACACCGCGCTGGACGCGGTGCTGCGCCTGGACACCCACCTGATGCTCCCCGACGACCCGGTGAAGCGGGTGGACAGCATGAGCATGGCGTGGGGGCTGGAGGTGCGCACCCCGTTCCTGGACCAGGACCTGGTCGCCCTCGCCGCGGCCTGCCCGCCCGGGCACAAGGTGGCCGACGGCGGCAAGGGCGTGCTCAAGGAGATCGCCCGGGAGGTGCTGCCGGCCGAGGTGGTCGACCGGCCGAAGGGCTACTTCCCGGTGCCGGCGCTGCGCAACGTCGACGGCCCGGTCCGGCGGCTCGTCACCGAGGCCCTCGCCGCGCCCGCCGCGCGCGAGCGCGCCCTGTTCCGCCGCGAGTACGTCGACGAGCTGCTCGCCGAGCCGGACCGGGCCCAGGCCGCCGCCGGCAGCAACAAGCTCTGGCAGCTCGGCCTGCTGGAACTCTGGCTCCAGTCCCACGACATCCGCTGACCCGCCCCTGCTCCGGCCCCCGGCATCCGCCGACCGGCCCCGCCCGGACCGCCGCCTCCGCCCGAGGGCGCCCGGACCGACCTGGGGCCGCCCGGGCGGGGCGCGGGGTGCTCAGCAGGCGAGGGTCTCGACGGCGAGGTGGTCCAGGACGGCGCGCACGTCGTTGTCGGTGCTCGCCATGACGCGGCGCTGTCGGGTGGCGCCGTTGCCGTCCCGGCGCACCCGGGCCAGTTGGTCGCGTACGTAGTCCAGGTCGCCGTGGCGCGCCAGGGCCGGCGAGACGGTGGCGACGAGATCGTCGACCAGGTCCCAGGCCCGGCGGGCACCGCCCGAGCGCAGGTCGATCAGGTCGCCCTCCAGGCCGTCGTGGGCGGCCCGCCAGTGCGCGGCGGAGACCAGGCAGTCCCGGATGCGGGGAGCGGCGACCCCGGCCCGGACGTCGTCGGCCAGCGTCGCGACGAGCGCCCGGACCAGCCCCGCGACCAGCACCGCGTCGTCCACCCCCGGGCACACGTCGCCCACCCGGATCTCGACGGTGGGGTACGCGGCCGACGGGCGCGCGTACCAGTAGACCATCGCCGCGTCGAGCATGATCCCCGCGCCGATCAGTTCGTCGACCGTCGCGTCGTAGTCGGCGGCCGACTCGAAGTGCGGGGTCGGGCCGATGCTGGGCCAGCGTTCCAGCTGCATCGAACGCCAACTGGCGTGCCCCGTGTCGCGGCCGTCGTGCAGCGGCGAGTTCGCGGTGATCGCCTGCACCACCGGCAGCCAGGGACGCAGGTGGTTGCAGACCTGGACGGCCAGTTCCCGGTCGGGCATCCCGACGTGGACGTGGCAGCCGCAGACGGCCGGATCGTGCGCGACCGGGCCGAAACGCCGGGACATGGCGTGGTAGCGCGGTTTGTCCGGCACCGTCCGGTGCGGCTCGTGCACTGGCGTGGCGCCCACGGCGACGAGCCGGGCCCCGGCGCCGCGGGCCGCGTCGGCGGCAGAGCGGCGCAGCGCCACGAGGTGGGCGCGCAACTCCGCCAGGTCGGCGGTGACCGGCGTGACCATCTCCACCATGCTGTGCCGGAACTCCTGGCGGCTCTGGTCCCGGGCGGCGCCGGACAGGGCGGCGAGCACCCGGTCGGCGACCGGGAGGCTCTCCCCGGTGCGCGGGTCGAGCAGCAGGTACTCCTCCTCCACACCGAGGGTGAGGGCGGCCAGGTCGGGCACCGTGGTGGCAACTGCCGGACGGTACGTCATGGGCGGTCGGCGTCCGTTCCTCGGGCGACGCGCCGGGCGTCGCACTGGCGGGCAACCCGCGTTCCCGGCCCGCCGCACCGGAAACGCGCCGGACCGCGGGCCGCCGGAACGTCGTGCGCCGGACCGGACGTCCCCCGCGGGCCCTCGCCGCCGTTGGGGCGCTATCCGCCGGGGTACGCCGAGGCCGCCCGCCCGGACAGGAAGGCGCGTTCGGCCGCGTTGCACGTCCGCTCGGCGACTGTCCGGTATGCCCGGGCCGCCTCCTCCATCCGGCTCAGGGTCGAACGCTCACCTCCGACCGGGCCGGGACCGGCTCGCCGGCCGGTGCGGCGCATCCGGCGTCCGCACAGTCCCCGGCGAGGCCGGCGGCCGTCCGGGCGACCCGCAGGTAGGCGCCCAGGGCGTCGCGGTCGCGGGTCAGGCACCCGATACGGCGGTCGAGCTGGTCCCGCTGCCGGGTCACCTGCTAGATCATGTGCGTGCAGGGCACCTGCGGCGGCAGGTCCGTCGGGCTGTCGAGGTAGGGCAGGATCTCGCGGATGAGCCGGGTCGGCAGGCCGGCCTCGATCAGGCCGCGGATCGGCCGGACCGCCTCGACCGCACCGTCGTCGAAGTCGCGGTAGCCGTTGCCGCCGCGCGCGGGCCGGATCAGCCCCTCCTGCTCGTAGTGGCGCAGCGCGCGGACGCTGACGCCGGTCGCCCGCGCCAGTTCGCCGATCCTCACGACGCGGCACCCCCGACGCCTCGCCGGGTCGTTCGCGCGCCGTCACGACCCGGCCCTGAGCAGGGCGGCCACCGCTCCGGCGGTCTCCGGGTGGGCGGACAGCAGCGCGGTCAGCCCCGCCGGGACGGCGGTGCCGGCGTCGTCCGGCGAACGCCATCCGCCGTCGCAGCCCAGCAGCGCGGCGACGGCGTCGACCGGCTCCGGGTGGCCGCACAGCAGGGCGGTCACCGGCCCGGACGCGACGGCGGGGAGCGCCGGGGCCGCCGGGGCCGCCGACGCCGCCCACGGCGGCACCCAGGCGTCCAGCGCGGGCAGCGACCCGGGGAAGGTGCGGCCCGCCTCCCGGACCAGCAGCGGCACCAGTTCCGGGCCGTGGTCGCGCAGCGTGGTGATCAGCGTCGGCAGCCAGGGCAGCAGGACCGGGTCGGGCAGCCGCGCGAACGCCGACGACATCACCTCCACGACGAACGGGGCGAGCCCCGGCGCGGGCTCCAGGGCCTGCACGAAGCCGCTGAGGTACTGCGGGAAGGCGGGCACCACCAGCGGATTGCCCAGCAGCTCGGCGCACCGCCCGCGCAGCTCGGCCAGCGACAGCAGGCCGAGCTGGTGCCGGGCGGCCCACAGCAGCGCGACCTTGGCCGGCGCCTCCGGGTGGGACTGTGCGACGGCGAGTTCGAGCTGGGACCGGTCGCAGCCCAGGGAGAGCGCCAGGCTCTCCATGCCGAACAGGAAGCCCAGCATGGCGCCGACCTGGCGGACCCCGCTCTCCTCGTCGAGGAACGCCGTGGGCAGCAGGGTGCAGTAGTGGGCGTACCCGGTGGTCACGAACGCCTCGCACCAGGCCGGCAGCGGCCCGGTCGCGCGGTGGTGGGCCAGCAGCCGCCGGATCCGGCGCAGCACCTCGGGGGCGTCGTCGACGCTGCGTTCGGCGGCAAGCAGCTCCACGGCCCGGTTGCCCAGCTCGTCGACCAGACGAGGGCTGTCGAGCAGCCGGACGGCGTCCTCGACCGCCGCCAGGGCGACCGAGGCCGTGGCGCCCGGACCCCGGACCGCGCGCCGCAGTCGCTGCTCCAGCACCTGCTCGACGGTGACGCCCTCGTAGCCCAGCTCGATCAGCGCCCGCTGGTAGCGGCCGAGGGCCAGGTCCCAGCTCTCCTGGATCGAGCGGTGCCCCAACCGGCGCTCGCCCATGATCGGTCGCACCGCGTCGCGCGGCAGCAGGTGCCGCAGCCGCCAGAGCAGGTCGGAGCAGGGCGCCAACGCGGGGTCGACGTGCAGGTCCAGCAGCGCCCGCTGGATCGTGCGCTTCTCCAGGTCGAGCCCGAGCGGGCGGAGCCGGTCGTGGACGTCGCGGGCCAGCGGCGGCAGGGCCTCGTAGCCCACCTGGCCGATCCGGTCGCCGCCGAAGAGGATCTCGCAGAGCCGCCGGACGTCGCGGCGCCCCGGGACGACGTCCTTCTCGATGCAGGTGACCGCCGCGTCGGCGAAGTCGTACGGCGTGGGGCGGGCCCGGTCGCGCAGGCCGGCGAGGAGGATCGAGGTCTCGAAGACGGCGATCGCGTCGGCGGTGCTGGCCAGGTAGCCGTTGCGCCGGGCCAGCCGGACGATGTCGACGCACCAGCCCCGCAGCTCGGCCTCGTCGAGGCCGCGCACCGTCGGGGGCCGCCCGAGGTAACCGGAGAGCCGGTCGGCGACGGGGGCGGCGGGCGCGGGAACCGGGGCGGCGCGGCGACGGCCGGCCCGGGTGCGGTTGCCGCGCTGCCCCTCCAGCCGGAACGGGGACAGTCCGGACCCGGTGACCGCCTTCGTCCAGGTGGCCGCGGCGATCGACACCGACCCGGGCGCGAGCCCGAACTGCGCCTCGATGGCGGAGTGGCTGGAGGGGATCAGCCCGTAGTGCCACCGCGTGCGGGTGCGCGGGGTGATCTCGTACGGGGCGTCGGCCCGCACCCCGAACTGCTCGACCCGGCTGGCCGCGTGGAACGCCCCGCAGACGTGCAGGCACTCCGACGGGTCGACGCCCGAGGCGGCCAGGTGCTCCCGGATCCGGGTCCACATGTAGCGCTCCCGGTCCTCGTCGCGGTCCTGCCGCTCCGCCCCGGCCGGACGCAGCCGCCGGAACAGGCTGCCGATCAGCACCATCACCTGCCGGTAGGTGTCGTGGTCGGCGTCGACCAGCGGCTGCTCGACGTACTGGTCCCACCACTCGGACCAGTGCCGGACCTTGCCGTGGTGCAGCAGGTACGCCTCGAGTTCCGCGAAGCGGGGTCGCAGGTCGCCGATCTCGACCCCGACGGCGTCCCCGTGCAGGGCCGCCTCCTCCCCCGCCGGCGCGGCGGGCTCGACGTCCCCGCCCGGCGCGGCCTCGTCGGCGTCACCGGGGGCGCGGGGCAGCCACTGGAAGACGTGGTCGGTGGAGCGGTCCACCAGCACCAGCTCGACCCCCGGCGTCTCCAGCGCGTACGCGATGGCCTGGTATTCGGCGCTGGCCTCGGTGATCGGCGCGACCACGCTGAGCGGGCCCCAGTCGGCCGGGAAGCCCTCCAGCTCGGAGGCGAACGCCTGCACCGCCACCGGAAGACGGCAGTTGCGCAGCTCGGCCAGCAGCGGTTGGAGGTCCTCGCAGAGCTCCAGGTAGATCACCTTCGGCTGCTTCGCGCGCAGCCGGCGGACCATGGCCAGCGCCGAGGCCGACGAGTGGTGGCAGACCGGGAAGATCTCCAGTTCCTCGCCGAGGGCGCGGTCGACGTCGTCGACCATGCCGGCGAGGATGCCGGCGAGGGCACCCGGGCCGTCGGCGAAGGCGCTGGCGGCGGCCGTGAGCTGCTCGCGCAACGCGCCGAACGGCCCGGCCGCGGCGGGGGCGGTCACGACAGGGCGGCGATCGCCTGGCGACCGCCGTCGAGGAAGCCCTCCCAGGGGCCGCCGTCCTGCTTGGCGCGCGGCTCCACGACCCCGTGCAGGTACTTGTTGAGGATCGCCAGGTCCTCCGGGCTGCGCCGGGCCAGCGAGCCCACCAGCGATCCGGCCAGCGTCGCGGGGCGCAGGGTGCGGTCACCGAAGAACTGGCTGTGCAGGATGGCGTCCTCCAGGACGCCGATCTGCTCGGCGGTGGACAGCGCCGACTCCAGCTTCTCGTCGTCGCTGGTCGCCGAGGCGGCGGCGGCGCGCAGGTCGGCGAAGCTCTGCAACAGGATGTCCAGCAGGGTGGGCGGCACGTCGAGCGCGATCTGGTGCCGGCGCAGCAGTTCCTCGGTGCGGAAGCGGACGATCTCCGCCTCGCTGCGCTTGTTGGTCACCACGGGGATCCGGACGAAGTTGAACCGCCGCTTGAGCGCGGAGGAGAGGTCGTTCACGCCCCGGTCCCGGCTGTTCGCGGTCGCGATGATCGAGAAGCCGGGCCTGGCGAAGACGATGTTGTCGTGGTCAAGCTCGGGGATGGAGACGTACTTCTCCGACAGGATCGAGATCAGCGCGTCCTGCACGTCGCTGGTGGAGCGGGTCAGCTCCTCGAACCGGCCGATCACGCCCTGCTCCATCGCCGTCATGATCGGCGACGGGATCATGGACTCCCGGGACTGGCCCTTGGCGATCACCATGGACACGTTCCACGAGTACTTGATGTGGTCCTCGGTGGTGCCGGCGGTGCCCTGCACCACCAGCGTCGAGTTGCGGCAGATCGCGGCGGCCAGCAGCTCGGCGAGCCAGCTCTTACCGGTGCCCGGGTCGCCGATCAGCAGCAGGCCCCGGTCCGACGCCAGGGTCACGATGCTGCGTTCGACGAACGTGCGGTCGCCGAACCACTTCTGCGGGATCTCCCGGTCGAGCCCGTCGGCCCGTTCCGAGCCGAGGATGAACAATCGGACCATCCGCGGGCTGAGCCGCCACGAGAAGGGCTTCGGGTCGGTGTCGACCGACTCCAGGAAGTCGAGTTCCTCGGCGTACTTGACCTCGGCGGGGGCACGCAGCATCTCGGACATGAGGGGTTCGTTCTCCTAGGTGAGGAAGCTCTTGAGCTCGAAGACGAGTTTGCGGATGTGGCCGGAGATCACCGGCGTGCCCAGGTCCTTGAAGCGTTGCCGGAACCAGGGGTTGACGCTCTGGTGGCCGGAGCTGTTGACCGAGCCGACCGGGATGAACCGCACCCCGGAGCGGTGCACCGCCTCGATGCCGTCGAACAGCGGCTGGGAGCGGTCGAACTCGTAGAAGTCCGAGATCCACACCATGACCGTGTTCCTCGGCTCGACGATCTTGGGACGGGCCAGCGCCATCGCCACCGGGCCGTCGTTGCCGCCGCCGAGGTTGGTGCGCAGCAGCACCTCGAACGGGTCGTGCACCCACGGCGTGAGGTCCAGCGCCCGCGTGTCGTACGCGATGAGGTGCACGTCCACCTTGGGCAGCCCGGCGAAGATCGACGCGAGGATGGTGCAGTTGACCATCGAGTCGACCATGGAACCCGACTGGTCCACCACCACGATCAGCCGGGCCGGCGTGACCCGGCGGGCGGTCTGCCGGTAGTAGAGCCGGTCGACGTAGAGGCGCTGGTCCTCCGGGCTCCAGTTGGTCAGGTTCTGCCAGATGGTGCGGTCGAGGTCGAGGTTGCGGTAGACCCGCTTCGGCGGCACGGACCGGTCGACGACGCCGACGCTGGCCTGCGCGACCTGCGTGCGCAGCACCTCCGCGACCTCGTCGACGAACCGGCGGATCAGCGCCTTGGCGTTGGCCAGCGCCACGCCGGAGAGGTTGGCCTTGTCCCGCAGCAGCTGCTCGATCAACGACATGCTCGGCGTCAGCCGGCTGGCCAGCGCCGGGTCGGCCAGCACCTCCCGCAGGTGCATGCGGCGGACGAGGTCGCCCTCCAGGCCGGCGAGCACCCCGCCGAGGCCGTCGGCGCCACCCTGCCGGCGCAGGCCGCCGGGCTCCAGGCCGAGCGCCTGCTCGAACCAGCCCGCGTCGGACTGCCACCGGGCCAACTGGCCGGCGTCGACCGGCCCGTGGCCGGTGGCGAACACGTTGAGCAGCAGCTTCGACACCAGCGCGGCACGGCGTACCTCCGCCGCGCCCGGCGCGGGGCCCGCCCCGGCACCGTCCGGCCGGGCGGCGCCGGAGGCGCCCCCCGCCGGGGCGGAGGCGTCGGCGTCCACCGGGGCACCGGGGCCGGTGTCCGCCGTGACGGCAGGAGCGGCGTCGGACCCGGCGCCGGTCGCGGCGGCGGGGCCGGGCGGCCGGGCGGACGCGCCGTGCCCACCGCCCACGGGCTGGCCGGCGCCTGCCTCCTGCCCCGGTTCGAGCAGGCCGCGAAGCTCGGCGGCGAGGGCCGGGAAGCGCTGGACGACGGTGTCCACCGACACCGTCGGGTCCAGCAGTGCGGCCGGCAGGCCGAGGTCGTCGACGACCGCCATGCTGGCCGACTCCAGGGCGGGCTGCTCGTCGGGGTCGAAGAGCCGGGCGAGCAGCCGCCAGTAGAGCACCTGGCGCCGGTTGGCGTCGGCGCGGTCCGCGGGCGCGAGGGAGTCGGTCATCGGCGCAGCAACCGTCCCGCGCGCTCGCGCAGCACCGCCACGGCGTCGCCCGCCTTGGCGTCGGCCTTGGCGACCTTCGGGTCGGTGACCCCGCACGCCCAGTCGCCGGTGTGCGCGCCGACCGGCTTGCGCTTCACGGTTGCCTGCACCGCCAACGGCTGGAGCAGCCACCGGCCGTCGTCCCACCGGAGCAGGCCGAGGCACGCCGAGGAGGCCGCGACCAGGCCCGCGGTGAGCGGGCCGCAGGACGGCAGCCGGTCGACCGCGACGGCGAGCCGGTGGCCGTCGAGCTCGACGGCGAGGGCGCCGTCGTCGTCGCGCACGTCGTAGCCCTCCAGCAGGACGGGCTCGGCGATCCCCACCGGGTGGCGGTCCAGCGGTGCCGACGCCGCCGCGACGGCCGTCGAGAGCAGGACCCGCGCGGTGGCGAACGGGTCGGCGGCCTCGCCGGGCCGCGCCCGGTCGTCGCGCCAGAGCAGGTCGCCGCCGCGCAGCGGCATACCGGTGACCGCCAGGCTCCGCCGTTCGGCCAGCGCCGACAGGAGCACGGGGTGGGCGTCCAGCAGGCGCC
Organism: Micromonospora sp. NPDC047670; assembly: GCF_043204915.1. Taxonomy (NCBI): domain Bacteria; kingdom Bacillati; phylum Actinomycetota; class Actinomycetes; order Micromonosporales; family Micromonosporaceae; genus Micromonospora; species Micromonospora sp. NPDC047670. The sequence continues at coordinate 50,537 of NZ_JBIDDA010000008.1, read as the reverse complement.
ACAACGCGGGCCCGACGATCGTCTCCACCTTGACCGCGCCGACGGTGGCGCGGACCAGCCGGGGCGCGGCGCCGTCGGCCGGTTCGAGGATCGCGTGCACCTGCGCCTGCACGGCGGTGTCGTGCTCGTGCACGTCGACGCCGAGCACGAGGAGCCGCCCGGAGACCTCCTCGACGGCGGGCGGCGCGGTCGCGGCCGCCGCGTCCTGGGCGAGCAGCAGGCCGCGGGCCCACAGGTCGGCCCAGCGCCGCACCGGCGGGTGCGCCATGGTGGCGACCGGCGCGCAGGCCCGCAGCTCGGCGGCGAGACCGTCGAGCAGCACCGCCAACCGGCGCAGGCCGGGCTCGGCGAGAGCGGCCTCGACCGGCGCCGCCGCCGTGGCGACGAGCTCGTGGTCGACGCCGCCCCACCCCGTGACCGCCAGCTCGTGCAGCCACGCGCGGGCCCCGGCGAGCGGGGGCGGCGCGTCGGCCGGCGGCTCGGGCGTGCCCGGCGCCCACGGGGCGCGGGCCCGGCCCAGGGCGGCGTCGAGCTGGCCGAGCAGCGCGTCGTGAGCCGCGCCGAGCAGCGCGCACCGGGCACCGGCGAGGGCGAGGGCGACGAGATGATCCTCCGCCACCGAGCCGGCGGTCACCTTGCCGACCGCCTCGGCCACCCGGTCGCCGAGCGGGGTGGGGGCGAGCGCGCCGGCCAGCGCGGCCAGTGCCGCCGCGTCGTCCTCGCCGACGCGGGCGAACCCGCGGACGAGGGCGTCGTCGAGGCCGGCGACGAGGTCGAGGGCGTCCGTCAGGCCGCTCGGGGCGCCGTCGCACAGGACGGCGAGCTGCGTGCCGAGCATCAGCGGCCCGCCCCGGTGGCCGGGAACCAGTGCAGCTCGGGCAGGGGGGCCGAGCTGCCCGGGAGTTCCAGGTAGGACAGGTGGCGCAGGAAGCGGCTGAACACGACGGCGGCGGGGGTCGGCTCGTGCCGCGCGTCCAGGGCGGCGAGCAGCTCCGCGCCGGTGCTCGCCCCGGCGCCGACCTCGACCCGCAGGTAACGGGCGACCCGGTCGACGCCGTACTGGAGGACGGCCTCCTCCACCAGGGTGTGCAGGTGCTTGCACGGGGCACCGCGCAGCCCGCCGCAGGGGCGGTTGTTGTTGGTGCTGCAGTGGTAGGCGTGGGTGCCGGAGGCGATCGAGGACACGTAGACCCGCTCGACGTCCGACCCGCTGGACACCACGCCCTGCAACCGCCCGTCGGCCAGCTCCACGAAGGGCGCCTTGGCCAGCTTGCGCGGGCGCGCGGGCGGCACCACCCGTGCGATGCTGCGCCGACTCCACGCGGCCTGTTCCGCGTCCGCCACAGTCCGAACCTCCCGTCCGCCGCCACGCGGCGCCACCGTGACCCCGGCGCCACCGGATCGGCCCGGCGTCGCCGTCACGACGAGGATCATGGACCACGGGTGCGACATCGCCGACGGGCGGGCCCGCCGACCGCCGGGCGCGGTCACGGACGGTCGCGCTGAGGGTGGGACGGGCGTACGACCGAAGGCGTCGCCTGCCCGACACCGACCCGGCGTCCATCAGACCTCGCCTAATTAAGTTGAAGTTGATATAAATAGTCGGTGCACGCCTTCGATGTGCTCGGCGACCCCGTGCGGCGCCGCATCCTCGAACTGCTCACCGACGGTGAGATGACCGCCGGCGGGCTGTGCGACGTGATCCGGCGCGAGTTCGGGATCTCCCAGCCGGCCGTCTCGCAGCATCTCAAGGTGTTGCGGGACAACGGCTTCGCCACGGTGCGTGCGGAGGGGACCCGGCGGCTCTACGCCGTCGACCCCGGGCCCCTGCGGGAGATCGACCAGTGGCTCGACCACTTCCGCCAGTTCTGGACGCCGCCCCTGCAGGCCCTCGCGACCGAGCTCGCCCGGGGAATGCGGGAACGGCGGCGGCGCGGGCGGCCCGGCGACGCGACGGACCGCGACACGGCCGACCGCGACACCACCGACGGCGACGCGGCCGACCGCGACGCGGAGCGGTGATCGCCCCGACCGCGCCGCCGCCCGGAAAACGTGCGGCGTCCTGTCGGAGCCCTCGGGCAGACTCTGCGGTATGTCGCCGCGATCCGTCGCCGATCTCGTCGCCGCCGTCGGCGCCGGCGAGAAGGTCCGCTACCTGCATTTCTGGGGCCACCGGCCGCGCCGCGACGGCAGCGTCGGGCCCGGCTGCCTGAGCCAGTGGTGGCCGGCGCCGTTCCGCGACGGCGGCCGGACGTACGCCACCGCCGAGCACTGGATGATGTGGCACAAGGCGATGCTGTTCGGCGACCCGGACATCGCCGGGCAGATCCTCGCGGCCGGGCACCCGCACCGCGCCAAGGCGCTCGGCCGCCACGTGCGTGGTTTCGACGAGGCGACCTGGGCGGCCCGGCGCTACGACATCGTGGTGGCGGGCAGCGTCGCCAAGTTCGGCCAGCACGACGAGCTGCGGGCGTTCCTGCTGGCCACCGGCCGGCGGGTGCTCGTGGAGGCCAGCCCGGTGGATCGCGTCTGGGGCATCGGTCTGGCTGCCGACGACCCCCGTGCGGAGGATCCGCGGGCATGGCCCGGCGCGAACCTGCTCGGCTTCGCCCTGATGGACGCGCGCGACAGGCTCCGCGCAGGCGGTCCGTGACGGCTGGCCGCCGCCGCACGGCCGGGCGGCCCCCGGGCCGGGCGGGTAACGTGCTGCGGCATGACGGCCGTCGCGTACTCCCACTGCTCGTTCTGCGGCACGGCGTACCCGGCGGCGGCCGGGTGGCCGCGGGTCTGCGCGTCCTGCGGGGAGACCGTGTGGCGCAACCCGCTGCCCGTCGCGGTGGCGGTGCTGCCGGTCCGCACGGACGCCGGCCTCGGCGTGGTCGTCGTCCGCCGGGACATCGAGCCGGCGCGCGGCCTGCTCGCGCTGCCGGGCGGCTTCATCGAGTACGGCGAGGAGTGGCAGGACGCCCTGGTGCGGGAGCTGTGGGAGGAGACCGGCCTGCGCGCCGACGCGGCCGACGCCCGGCTCTTCGCGGTACACAGCGCCCCGGCCGGCGGCACGATGATGGTCTTCGGCGAGCTGCCCGAGCAGCGGGCCGACGCGCTGCCGCCCTCGGCACCCACCGAGGAGGCGACCGAGTGGCTGGTGCTCACCGAGCCGACGGAGCTGGCCTTCTCCACCCACACCCGGGTGCTCGCCGACTTCCTCGCCCAGCGGGCCGCCTGAGTCCGTCGCCCGGACCGCGAGGTGGCGGCGGGCCGGACCCAACCGCGAGATGGCGGCAAGCTGAGCCCGGTCGCCCGGACCGCGAGGTGGCCGGCGGGCCGGTCCGGTCGCTCAGACCGCGAGGTAGCGCGCGGGCACCGCGTCGGTGAGCCAGACGCCGTTGGCGCTGCGGTAGAAGGCATGCCCGTCGCGCGCCATCGCCGCCGCGTCCACGGTCAGGATCACCACCTCTCCCCGCCGGCGGGCGCCCACCTGCCGGGCGGTCGCCACGTCCGGCGACAGGTGGACGTGGTGCCGGCCGCCCCGGTGCAGGCCGGTGGCCCGGATGGAGTCGAGGGCGGCGCCGCTGGTGCCGTGGTAGAGCCGGGCCGGCGGCGGGCAGGGCGTGAGCCCCAGGTCGACCGGGATGGAGTGGCCCTGGTTCGCCCGGATCCGCTCGACGCCGTCGGGGCCGCGTTCGACGGCGAAGCGCTGCTTGTCGTTGCCCGCCACCACGGCGTCGAGGTCGGCGCGGTCGATCCGCAGCGCGGCGAGCAGGTCGTCGACCGGCACCCAGCCGGCCCGGTCGGGCACGAGGCCGAACCGGGCGGGCTCGTGCCGCAACGCCAGGGACATCCGCTTGCTCAGCCCCACCATCGCCCGGTGATCCACACCCGGAGTCTGCCTCCCGGAGCACGGTCCGCGCCATCCGATTCGACCGGCCCGCCGACGGTGGTCGGCCGCGCGCCGCCGATCCGTCCGGCCCGACCGTCGCAGCCGGACCGATCCCCGCCGTCGGACGGCCACACCCCGCGACTCCCGTGGCCCGGCGGCCGGGACCACGCCGAGCCGGGCGGCCGCACCCCGCCGATCACGCGATCGGGGTGCGGCCGGACTTCCCGGTCAGGCGGCCGTGCCGCCGACGCCCGCGCTCACGCGGCGGGCCGATCGGCCGGCAGGCGGCGACGGAGGGTCGGGTCGGTCAGCACCGGCGGGCGCCACGCGCCGTCCGGGGCGTACAGGTCGGTGCCGGGCGGGACGATCTCGTCGATCCGGTCGAGCGTGGCGTCGTCCAGGGTCAGCGCCGCGCCCGCGAGCAGGCCGTCGAGCTGCGCCATCGTCCGCGGCCCGAGGATCGCGGAGGTGACCCCCGGGTGGGCCACCGTGAACGCCACGGCCAGCTCCGGCAACGAGCAGCCGACGTCCCCGGCCAGCTCGACCAGCCGCTCGACCGCCTGGTACTTGGCGGCGTTGCCGGGGGCCGACGGGTCGAACCGCGCCGGGGTCAGCGCCGGCCGGCCGGCGGTCAGGTCGACCGGGCGGCCGTCGCGGTAGCGGCCGGACAGGAAACCCGACGCGAGCGGGCTCCAGACCAGCACCCCCATGCCGTAGCGCTGGCAGACCGGGAGCACGTCGGCCTCGATGCCCCGGGCGAGGATCGAGTACGGCGGCTGCTCGGTGCGGAACCGCCCGAGGCCCCGCCGCTCGGCGACGTGCTGCGCCTCGACGATCTCCTCCGCAGGGAACGTGGAGCAGCCGAAGGCCCGGATCTTGCCGGCCCGGACGAGGTCACTCAGGACGCCGAGGGTCTCCTCGATGTCGGTGGTGTGGTCGGGGCGGTGCACCTGGTAGAGGTCGATCCAGTCGGTGTCGAGCCGGCGGAGGCTGTCCTCGACGGCGCGCATGATCCAGCGTCGGGAGTTGCCGCTGCGGTTGCGCCCCTCCCCCATCGGGAAGTGCACCTTGGTGGCGAGCACGACGTCGTCCCGGCGGCCCCGCAGCGCCCGGCCGACGATGCGTTCGCTCTCGCCGGCCGAGTACATGTCGGCGGTGTCGACCAGGTTGATGCCGCGGTCCAGGGCGGCGTGGATGATCCGTACGCAGTCGTCGTGGTCGGGGTTGCCGACGGCGCCGAACATCATCGTGCCGAGCGCGTGGACGCTCACCTCGATGCCGGTGCCGCCCAGGACGCGGTAGTGCATGTTCGTGCTCCTCGTGTTCGCCACGCCCCGCGTCGATCCGCCGGGCGTGCGGGCCACGCTAGGAGTTCGAGTGCGCTGGAAGTCAACACCGGACCGCCCGGCCACGCACGGGTGGCCGGTCGGCGGCGCACGACCGCGGACCAGCGCGGCACGGCGGACCAGCGACACGGTTGCGGGTCAGCGGGGCACGGCGTCGTCGGCCGCCGGGGACCGGGCGAGGTAGCCGCTGGCCTGCAGGTCGAACAGCTCCCGGTAGAGGCCGTCGGCCGACATCAGCTCGTCGTGGGTGCCCTGCTGGACCAGCCGCCCGTGCTCCATCACGAAGATCTGGTCGGCGTGCCGGACATTGGCCAGCCGGTGGGTGATCAGCACGACGGCCCGGTCGGGACGGCGGCGCAGGTGCCGGAAGAGCGCGTGCTCGGCGCGCGCGTCCAGGGCCGCCGACGGCTCGTCGCAGATCAGCAGGGCGGCGTCCCGGTAGAGGCCGCGGGCCGCCACGAGCCGCTGCCACTGCCCGCCGGAGAGGTCCTGGCCGTCCTTGAACTCGCGGTCGAGCAGGGTGTCGTAGCCGAAGGGCAGCTCGGCGATCATGTCGTGCGCGGCCGCCGCCCGCGCGGCGTCGTGCACGCTGGGCCCCGCCCGCTCGGGCGACCGGTCGTGCCGCCCGACGCGGATGTTCTGCCGGGCGGTGAACGGGAACTTCCACCAGTCCTGCGTCATCACCGCCACGTGCCCACCGGTGGCCCGGGGATCCAGCTCGCGGACGTCCACGCCGTCCCAGCGGACGGCGCCGCCGGTCGGCCGGTAGAGCCCGGCGACGAGCTTGGCCAGGGTCGTCTTGCCGGAGCCGTTCTCGCCGACCAGGGCGATGACCTGGCCGCGCCGCACGGTGAGGCTGACCTCGTCGACGGCGGGCCGCTCGGTGTCCGGATAGCGCAGGCTCACCCGGTCGAGCTCGATCACGTCGAACCCGTCGACCGCCCGCCCGCCGCCCGTCGGGACGCGCGACCGGGCCCGGTCGAGGAAGTCGCGGTAGTCCTGGTAGTAGAGGGCGTCCTCGTAGAGCGAGTTGGTGGCGAGGACCGCGACGCCGAGGCTGGAGCGGGCGGACTGCAGGGCGAACAACGCGGTCGCGGCGGCGGCGAGCGCCACCATCCCGCCCAGCAGCAGCGCGCCGAGCACCGCGTAGACGCCGAAGGTGGCGAGACCGGCGACGGACGCGCCGACCACCCGGGTGCTGGTCTGCGCGCGGACCAGGCGCAGGTGGGCGCGGGTCTCGACGGCCATCATGGCGCGGTACTCGGCGAGCAGGAAGTCGCGCATCTGATAGGCCCGGACCTCGGCGGCGGTGTGCCGGTTGGCCATCAGCCGGGCCAGCATCCACATCCGCCGCCGCCGGGTGATCCGGGCCAGCATGGCCAGGTACTGCCGGCGGGCGATCCGCACCGCGGTGGCCGCCTGCGGCACGGCCGCGAGGAGCAGGCAGGGCAGCAGCACCGGCTGGATCACCGTCACCGCCACGGCGGTGGCGAGCATCCCCACCACGCCGGTGACGAGGTTGACGGTGTGGTCGACGATGTAGGCCGCCTCGCCCATGCCCCGGTCCCGGGCCCGGTCCATCTCCTCGGCGAACCCGGCGTCGTCGAACGCGGCCAGTTCCACCGCCGTGGTGGCCTCGAAGAGCCGCAGCTCGACCGCGTAGTTGATCTGCGGGGTCAGCCGGGCCTGCGCCCAGCCGGCCGCGATCGTCAGCCCGCCCTTGGCCGCCACGGCCGCCGCCGCCACGGTCAGCGCCGGCAGGGCGGCGCGGACGCGGTCCGGGGTGGGCCCGGCGGCGAACAGCGCCCGCAGCACGCCGGTCGTGGCGAGCAGCCCGAAGGTGGTCATCACCCCGGCGGCGACGTTCAGGCCGATGGAGGCGACGGTGTCCCGGCGGCTGGTGGCCCAGGCCAGCGCGACCGCCTCCCGGACCAGCCGGGGCAGCCGGCGGGCGACGGCCCAGAAGCTGGTGTGGGCGAACTCGCGCGCGTGGTGCATCCACTCCGCGTCCTCCAGCTCCGGCAGGAGCGCGGTGGCGCCGTCGTCGTCCGGGTGGTCGTCCTCCCCGGACGGCTGGCGCTGGCGGGTCATCGACTCCACGGAACGCTCCTCGGGCACGGCGATCGGCGGACGTCCCCGCCGGGCGGGGTGGCCGTGACGCGTCCGACCGGCGAGGACCGCCCGAGACTACTGCCCGCAATCGGACACTGTCTCCCGGTGACCGGCGTGTCGAACGAGCGTGCTAACGGCGTGTCGCCGCGGCGGTCACCTCCACCTCGATCAGCGCGCCGGGCAGGAAGAGCCGGTTGACCTCCACGGTCGTGCTGGCGGGCGGGGGCGTGGCGGTGAACAGCCGGCGCCGGACCGAGGCGTACCCCGGCAGGTCGCCGAGGTCGGTCATGAACGTCCGGATGTGCAGCACGTCCGCCAGCCCGGCGCCGTGGGCGGCGAGCACCCCGTCAACGATCTCGAAGATCCGTTCGGACTGCGCGACGACGTCGCCGGGCCCGACCAGGTGACCGTCGTCGTCGACGGCCACCTGACCGGCGAGCACGAGCAGGGCGCCGCCGGGCAGGTCGAGGCGGGCCACGTGGGCGAACCGGTCGCCGAACGGCGCGGCGACGGTGGGCGGGTTGTCGAGGGTCAGGTTCACGAGCGCTCCAGGGTCACGAGGGTGGCGATGTCGGTGGTCGGGTCGGGGGCGGCGGCCAGCACGGTCCGGGTCGCCCGGACCAGCGGGGCCGCGGCGGGGCCGAGCGCCTCGCGGGCCAGGTCGAGGTCCTTGCCGGCGAGCGCGACCGGGAAGTCGGCGTCCCGGGCGGCGGCCCGCTCGAGCACACCGCCCAGCGGGCCGCCGGTCAGCGCGTCGAGGGCGGCTGCCGGGTCGACGCCGACGGCGCGGGCGACCGCGAGGGTGTCGGCCAGCCCGCCCATCGCCACGAGCAGCGCCGTGTTGAGCACGAGCTTCAGGGCGGCCCCGCTGCCCGTGCCCCCGCAGTGCCGCACGGTGCCGAGCGCCGCCAGGACCTGGGCGACGCGGGCGACGGCGACGTGGGTGCCGCCGGCGAACACGCGGAGCCGGCCGGCCCGGGCGGCGGCCACGCTTCCGCCCACCGGCGCGTCGACGAGGTCGACCGTGCCGGGCAGCCGTGCCGCCAGGTCGCCGACGGCGGCCGGGCCGATGGTGGACATGTCGACCAGGCAGGCGCCGGCCGGCAGGGCCGGGGCGGCGCCGTCGGGGCCGAACAGCACCGCGTCGACCGCGGCGGCATCGGTCAGCATCGTGATGGCGATCTCGGCGGTGCGGACGGCCTCGGCCGGCGTGCGGGCCACCGCCGCCCCGGCCCGCCCGAGCGGGGCGGCGCGGGCGGCGGTGCGGTTCCACACCGTCACGTGGTGACCGGCGTCGAGCAGGCGCAGGGCGATCGACGCCCCCATCCGCCCGGCGCCGAGTACGGCGATCTTCGTCATGCCGGAAACCGTAGGCAGGGCGGCGTCATGCGACAAACGAATCTTTGCTATGTCAGCCATGCTCTGAGCGCATGGCTTGGCGTACGCTCGGCGGGTGCAACCGCTGGCCCTCGAGGTGTTCCGCACGGTGGCCCGCCACGGGTCGATCACGGCCGCCGCCCGCGAGCTGCGCTACACCCAGTCGGCGGTCTCGCGGCAGATCGCGGCGCTGGAGGCCGACCTGGGTGTGGTGCTGTTCGACCGTCTCCCGCGCGGCGTCGCGCTGACCGAGCCGGGGCGGTGCCTGTTGCCGCACGCCGACGCGGTGCTGGAGCGGCTGGCCACCGCGCACCGGGACCTCGACGCCCTGCGCGGGCTGGGCGGCGGCCGACTGCGGGTGGGCGCGTTCCCGACCGCGATGGCGGCCCTCGTGCCACGCGCGCTGGCCGGTTTCCGGGGCGCGCACCCGCGGGTGGCCCTGTCGGTGGTGGAGGGGCGGACGCCGGACCTGCTGGAGCGACTGCTCGCCGGCGACGCCGACATCGCCGTGGTGAGCACGCCGCCCGACCGGCCGCTGGACGCCGGGCGCTTCGACCTGCACCACCTGCTCGACGAGCACCTGCTGGTCGCGGTGGCCCGGGAGCACCCGCTGGCCCGGCGCCGCACGGTACGCCTGGCGGAACTGGCCGACGACCCGTTCATCGCCGGGTCGCCCGGCGGCGAGGACCCGTTGATGCGCGCCACCATGCCGCCCGGCTTCCGGCCCCGGGTGGACATCGTCGCCGCCGACTGGACCGGCAAGCTGGGCTGCGTGGCGGCCGGCCTCGGGGTGGCGCTGGTCCCGGCGCTGGCGATCCGGGCCGCCCCGGCCGACCTGGCCCTGCTGCGCCTGCACGCCGACGACGCGCCGGCCCGCCGGGTGTACGCGGCCACCGCCGCCGGCCGGCACCGCCCGCCCGCGGTCGCCCGGCTGCTCGCCGGCCTGGCCGAGGCGGCCCGCGGGCTCTGAGCCGGGGACCGGGGGCCGGGGTCACGACCGCCGGGCGGATATCCTCCACGGGGTGAACCCGGCCCGGCAGACCGAGCGCAAGCTGATCGCCTCGAACAAGAAGGCGCGGCACGACTACACGATCCTCAAGACCTACGAGGCGGGCATCGTGCTGGCCGGCACCGAGGTCAAGTCGCTGCGCGAGGGGCGGGCGTCGCTGGTCGACGCGTTCGCCCAGGAACACGACGGCGAACTCATGCTGCACGGGCTGCACATCGCCGAGTACGGCTTCGGCAGCTGGACCAACCACGCGCCGCGACGGACCCGCAAGCTGCTGCTGCGCCGGGTGGAGATCGCCCGGATCCTGGAGAAGACCCGCGAGGGCGGCCTGACCCTGGTGCCGCTGTCGATGTACTTCGCGGGCGGCTGGGCGAAGGTCGAACTCGCCCTGGCCAAGGGCAGGAAGTCGTACGACAAGCGGCAGGCGCTGGCCGAGCGGGACGCCGAGCGGGAGATCGCCCGGGAGTTGGGCCGCCGCCTCAAGGGCCGCACCGCGCGGCGGGACTGACGACCACCCGCCTGCCGCTCAACCGCTCAGCGGCGGCCCTGGCCCGCCGCCGCCGGTCCCGTCGTCCTGACCCACCGCGGCCTCCCGGTCGCCGCCCGCGCCGAGCCCTCCGTCGTGCTCCGTACCCACACCGCGCGCCGGCCGTACGGCCCGTGTCGCTGGCCGCCCCGGCCGTGGGGCTGTCGTCCGCCCGCCGGCGGCCACTCGCCGGCCGATCCCCTCTCGGCTGCCAGGGCCGACGTCCAGGGCAGCAGCATCCGCGAGGGCAGGCGCGTTTTCGGCCTCGCACCTGCCGGGGGCTAGGGTGGGCCGGTGACGCCGTTCCGCATCGGCGAGGCCGCCGAGCTGCTCGGGGTCAGCGCCGACACCGTGCGCCGCTGGGTCGACGCCGGCCGGCTCATCGCCGGCCGCGACGAGCACGGGCACCGGGTGATCGACGGAGTCGACCTCGCCGCGTTCGCGCGCGGGCAGGCAGCCGACCCCGACGAGCGGTCGGACGCCTCCTCGGCCCGCAACCGGCTGCGCGGCATCGTGGTCAACGTCGTCAAGGACACGGTCATGGCGCAGGTCGACATCCAGGCCGGGCCGTTCCGGATCGTCTCGCTGATGAGCCGGGAGGCCGTCGACGAGCTGGACCTGCGGGTCGGCTCGCTGGCCGTCGCGGTGATCAAGTCGACCACGGTGGTGGTGGAACGGGCCACCCCGCCGGCCGCCGTCCGGGGGAGGCAGGGATCGTGAGGGCGGGTCCCCGACCGGGGCGCGGGCGCCGGGGCCGGCTGCGCACGGTGGCCGCGGTCCTCGCCCTCGCCGTCCTGGCCGGCTGCGGCGGCGGGGGCTCCGCCGCCGGCGGCACAGGCGTCGGCGGCACGGTGACCGTGTTCGCCGCGGCCTCGCTGACCGAGTCGTTCACCCGGCTCGGCCGGGACTTCGAGGCGACCCACCCGGGCACGAGCGTGGTCTTCAACTTCGCGGGCAGCTCGGCGCTGGCCGCCCAGGTCAACCAGGGCGCGCCGGCCGACGTGTTCGCCTCGGCGGCGACGCGGAACATGGCCACGGTCACCGGGGCCGGCAACGCCGACGGCGATCCGGTCGTCTTCGTGCGCAACCAGCTCGTCGTCGCCGTGCCGAGGGGCAACCCGCGGGGCGTCGCCGGGCTGGCCGACCTGACCCGCCCGGGGCTGACCGTCGCGCTCTGCGCCGAGCAGGTGCCCTGCGGCGCGGCGGCGCGCACGGCGCTCGACGCCGCCTCGGTCAGCCTCACCCCCGTCACCCTGGAGCAGGACGTCCGGGGCGCGCTGGCCAAGGTGCGGCTGGGCGAGGTCGACGCGGCCCTCGTCTACCGCACGGACGCGCTGGCCGCCGCGGCCGACGTGACGGCCGTCGAGTTCCCCGAGTCGGCCCACGCCGTCAACGACTACCCGATCGTGGCGCTGCGGGACGCGCCGAATCCGGCCGGCGGTCGGGCGTTCGTCGCGTACGTCCGAGGGGAGCGGGGCCGGGCGGTGCTCACCGAGGCCGGGTTCCAGGCCCCGTGAGGCGTACGGACGGCGCGCGTGGGAGGCGGCGGGGCGCCGGGGTGCCCGTCGCGCTGCTGCTGCCGGCCGTGCTCGGCCTGGTGTTCCTCGTCCTGCCGCTGGTCGGCCTGCTGGCCCGTACGCCCTGGGCCACCCTGCCGCAGCGGCTGACCGAGCCGGGCGTGCTCACCGCGCTGCGGCTGTCCCTGCTGACCGCCACCCTCGCCACGCTGCTCTGCCTGCTGCTCGGGGTGCCGCTGGCATGGCTGCTGGCCCGCGTCGAGTTCCCCGGCCGCCGCCTGGTGCGCGCCCTGGTCACCGTGCCGCTGGTGCTGCCACCCGTGGTCGGCGGGGTGGCGCTGCTGCTGGTCTTCGGCCGGCGGGGCCTGCTCGGTGGGTGGCTCGACACGACGTTCGGAATCACCCTGCCGTTCAGCACCACCGGCGTGGTGCTGGCGGAGGCGTTCGTGGCGATGCCGTTCCTCGTGATCGCCGTGGAGGGCGCGCTGCGCGGCGCGGACCACCGGTACGAGGAGGCGGCGGCGACGCTCGGCGCCGGTCGGTGGACGACGTTCACCCACGTCACCCTGCCCCTGGTGGCGCCCGGCCTGGCCGCCGGCGCGGTGCTGTGCTGGGCCCGGGCGCTCGGCGAGTTCGGCGCCACCATCACCTTCGCCGGCAACTATCCCGGCCGGACGCAGACCATGCCGCTGGCGGTCTACCTGGCGCTGGAGACGGACGTGCAGGCCGCCGTGGTGCTCAGCCTCGTCCTGCTCACCGTCTCGGTCGCCATCCTGGCGGGGCTGCGCGACCGCTGGATCACCAGCCCGTGAGCGCGCCCCTGCTCGACGCCCACCTCGTCGTCGACCGGGGCGGGTTCCGCCTCGACGTGCCGTTGCGGGTCGCCGCCGGCGAGGTCGTCGCGCTGCTCGGCCCCAACGGGGCGGGCAAGACGACGGCGCTGCGCGCGCTGGCCGGGCTGCTCCCGCTGACCGCCGGCCACCTCACCCTCGACGGCGTCGACCTGGACCGGCCGGGGCGCGCCTGGACGCCGACCGAGCGCCGACCGGTCGGCGTGGTGTTCCAGGACTACCTGCTCTTCCCCCACCTCAGCGCGCTGGACAACGTGGCGTTCGGGCCGCGGCGGCACGGGGCCGACCGGCGCGCCGCCCGGGAGACCGCGCGCGCCTGGCTGGACCGCGTCGGCCTGGCCGCGCACGCCCACCGCCGGCCCCGGCAGCTCTCCGGCGGGCAGGCGCAGCGGGTCGCGCTGGCCCGCGCGCTCGCGGTCGCGCCCGCGCTGCTGCTGCTGGACGAGCCGCTCGCCGCGCTCGACGCGCGCACGCGGCTGGACACCCGGGCCGAGCTGCACCGGCACCTCGCCGCGCACGCGGGGGCCACCCTGCTGGTGACCCACGACCCGTTGGACGCCCTGGTGCTGGCCGACCGGCTGGTGATCGTCGAGGAGGGGCGGGTGGTGCAGGAGGGGGACGCCGCGACCGTCACCACGCGCCCGCGCACCGACTACGTGGCCCGGCTGGTCGGGCTGAACCTGCACCGGGGGCGCGCGCGGGGGCACCGCGTCCGGGTGGCCGACGGGTTGACCCTCACCGTCGCCGACCGGCTCGACGGTGACGCGTTCGTCGCCTTCCGGCCGTCTGCGGTGGCCCTGCACCCGTCGCGGCCCGAGGGCAGCCCGCGCAACACGTGGGCGGCGACCGTGGTCGGGGTGCAGCGGCACGGCGACAACCTGCGGGTGCGACTGGACGGGCCGATCGGGGTGGCGGCGGACGTCACGCCGGCCGCCGCCGCCCAGCTTCGGCTGGCTCCCGGGCAGCCGGTCTGGGCCGCGGTCAAGGCGGCGGAGACCCACGCGTACCCCGCTGTCTGACGATGCCGGCCCGGTGGGGCGCCCGTCAGGGTGCGGGGTCGGCGGCGGCCAGCAGGTCGGCGTGGGCGGCGCGCAGCCGGGCGAGGCCGGGATCGCTGCCCGGCCGGACGCGGCGATCGAGCTCGGCCCACGCCTCGGCGAGGGCGGCGGTGACCGCGCGCAGCTCGGCGGAGTGCCGCCGGCTGCTCTGCCGGTGCGCCTCGTCGAGCCGCCGGGCCCAGCCGGCGGTCACGGCGGCGAGGCGGTCCGCGTCGGCGCGGGCCTGCGCGCCGGTGCGGGCGGCGGCGGCCGGAACGATCGCGGCGACCGGTCGGGGATCGCCGTCGCGGGTGACGACGGTGACGGTGTCGGTCAGCTCGGCCAGCGCGACGAGCTGCGTGAACCGGGTGCGCGCCTCGCGCAGCGGCACCGAGCGCGGCTGGTCGGTGTGCGGGGTGAGAGCGGGAACGGCCATGGATGGATGGTCGCCGCCGGGTACGACATTTCCGCCCGCGGTCCGTCCACCGTGGACGGCGACGGGCGAAAATGGCGCTCTCCCGACTGTCGCGGCCGGTTACGCTGCCCGCCCAGCGCCGCACCGCATCCGGTGCGGCGGACCTGCCACCCAGGAGGATGCCGTGTCCAGCCTCGACGTCCGGACGGTCGACCTGCGGGCGATCAACTCGCTGACCAAGTACCCGTCGATCCCGACCTACCACGCCCTGGACCCCCGCGACGGCGGGCTGCTGGCGGAGTGCGTCGAGTTCACCGGACCGGTCACGCTCACCGAGAAGATCGACGGGACGAACGCCCGGATCGTCGTGCTGCCCGGCGGCGCGTACCTGATCGGCAGCCGGGAGGAGCTGCTGTACGCGCGGGGCGACCTGATCGGCAACCCGGCGCTCGGCATCGTCGACGCGCTGCGCGACGTGGCCGAGCGGCTGACCGTCACGGCGGCGGACGACCGGATCACGGTCTTCTACCTCGAGGTGTACGGCGGCCGGGTGACCGCCGCCTCCCGGCACTACACGGCCAGCCGCCAGGTCGGGCACCGGCTGTTCGACGTGGCGGTGCTGGCCGACCCCGCGCCGATGCTCGCTTGGCCGGCCCAGCGGATCTCGGCCTGGCGCGACGGCGGCGGCCAGCGCTTCCTGGGCGAGTCGGAACTCGTGGCGCGGGCCGACGCGCTGGGCCTGGCGACCGTGCCCCGCCTCGCCACCGTCGCCGCCGGGGAGCTGCCCCGGGAGATCGACAAGACCCACACCCTCCTCGTCGACCACCTGCCGCGAACCATGGTGGCCCTGGACGGGCCGGGCGGCCGGTCCGAGGGGCTCGTGCTCCGTGCGACGGACCGCTCGGTCATCGCCAAGGCGCGGTTCCAGGACTACGAGCGCACGCTGAGGCGCCGCGAGGGCCGGCGCTGACCCCGGTTCCGGCGGCGCGTCCCGACGACGGGCCGCCGGGTCCCCGCCGCGGCCGGCCCGGCGACGGCCGGTACGGCCGTGGGCGGCCCGGCCGGTGGCGGGCCCGGCCACGGAGGGCAACCGCCCGGCCGGCCGGGATCCGCGACGGCGGACGGAGCCCACAGCGGCGACGACGGGCGGCGCGGCGGCGACGCGGCGAGCCTGCTGCACGCCTGGCTGCACTTCGCCCACCGCCCGCCGACGCGGCCGCACGGCGGAGCGAGGAGCTGCTGCTCGCCATGACCGACCCGTACCGGTCGTACGACATGGCGGAGTGCGGCGACGTCCGGGTCGGCCCGGCGTGCCCGCCCGACCTGCTCGCCGCCGTGGTGGGTGAGCGACTGACCCGCGCGGCGGTGCTGGCCGAGACGGCCACCGGGCACTGCTCGGGGCTGCTGCTGCGCTTCGGCGACGCCGAACTGCTCGTCGCCACCCTCGGCGACGGGTGGGTGCTGGCGCGGGACCCGGCGAGGCCCACCGTCGGGGCGCGCTGGACGATCCGGCCCGCACACCTGGACAACTACAGTTAACAATCCTAATAATTGTGCATCCGTCGATCCGACGGCCCTCGTACCGGGAGGTCCGGATGCGTCGTCCTGCCCGAAGACTGCTGCTGGCCGCCGTCGCGGCCCTCGCCACCGTCACCGCCACCACCCTGGTCCTGGCCGCGCCGGCACAGGCCGCCGGCCCGACCGCCACCTTCGTCAAGACCTCCGACTGGGGCACGGGATGGGAGGGGCGCTACACCATCGCCAACGGCGGCCCGACCACCGTCACCGGTTGGCAGGTCGCCTTCACCCTGCCGGTGGGCACCACGCTCGGCTCCTACTGGGACGCCACGGTGACCAGCGCCGGCCAGCGGCACACCTTCACCAACCGCTCGTGGAACGGCACCGTCGCCCCCGGCGCCTCGGTGTCGTTCGGCTTCCTGGCCACCGGCTCCGGCTCCCCCACCGACTGCGCGCTCAACGGCGCGCCCTGCGCGGGCGGCACGCCCACCAGCCCGCCGACCACCGCGCCGCCGACGAGTGCGCCGCCCACCACGGCGCCACCCACCACGGCGCCGCCGACCACCCCGCCGCCCACCACTCCCCCGGCCGGCGGGCTGCCCCGGCACGCGCTGATCGGCTACCTGCACGCCAGCTTCGCCAACGGCTCGGGCTACCTGCGGATGGCCGACGTGCCGGCCGACTGGGACATCGTGAACCTCGCCTTCGGCGAGCCCACCACGGCGACCTCGGGCGACATCCGCTTCCAGCTCTGCCCGCCCGCCGAGTGCCCGGGCGTCGAGACCGAGGCCGAGTTCGTCGCGGCGATCCGCGCCAAGCAGGCGCAGGGCAAGAAGGTGCTGCTCAGCATCGGCGGGCAGAACGGCCAGGTCCAGCTCACCACGACCGCCGCCCGCGACACCTTCGTCCGGTCGGTGTCGGCCATCATCGACCGGTACGGGCTCGACGGGCTCGACATCGACTTCGAGGGGCACTCGCTCTACCTGGACGCCGGGGACACCGACTTCCGCAACCCGACCACGCCGGTGGTCGTCAACCTCATCTCCGCGATCCGCACCCTCAAGCAGCGGTACGGGGCGGGCTTCGTGCTCACCATGGCGCCGGAGACGTTCTTCGTCCAGCTCGGCTACCAGTTCTACGGGTCGGGCCCGTGGGGCGGGCAGGACCCCCGCGCCGGGTCGTACCTGCCGGTGATCCACGCGCTGCGTGACGACCTCACCGTGCTGCACGTGCAGGACTACAACTCCGGGCCCATCATGGGGCTCGACAACCAGTACCACACGATGGGCAGCGCGGACTTCCACGTCGCGATGACGGACATGCTGCTGGCCGGCTTCCCGGTCGCCGGCAACCCCGACCGCTTCTTTTCGCCGCTGCGCGAGGACCAGGTGGCCTTCGGGGCACCCTCGTCCCCCAGCGCCGGCAACGGCTACCTGGCCCCGGCGGGGGTACAGGCGGCGGTGACCTGCCTGGTGAAGGGGCAGAGCTGCGGGTCGTACGCCCCGCGCAGCGGCACCAACCCTGCCTTCCGGGGGCTGATGACCTGGTCGATCAACTGGGACCGGTTCTACGCCTGGGAGTTCCGCCTGCGCCACGGCCCGTTCCTGCGGTCGCTGCCCTGACGCCGGCACAACTCGGCCGGAACCGGTCACGGGGCACTATACACACCGCGTATACTCGGTGTGTATAGTCGCCGCCATGTCGATCGGACAGACCTTCCTCGGCCTCCTGGAGGCCACCCCCCGCCACGGCTACGACATCAAACGCCTCTACGACGAGCGCTTCGGCCACGCCCGGCCGCTCGCGTACGGGCAGGTCTACGCCACCCTCTCCCGCCTGCTGCGCAGCGGCCTGGTCGAGGTGGAGGCGGTCGAGCCCGGCGAGGGCCCGGAGCGCAAGCGGTACGCGATCACCGAAGCCGGCGTCACCGACGTGGGACAGTGGCTGGCCCGGGCGGAGAAGCCCGAGCCGTACCTGCAGAGCACCCTCTACACCAAGGTGGTGCTCGCCCTGCTGACCGGCCGCTCCGCCGCCGACCTGCTCGACGTGCAGCGCGGCGAGCACCTGCGGATGATGCGCGAGCTGACCCGCCGCAAGCGCGACGGCGACCTCGCCGAGCAGCTCATCTGCGACCACGCCCTGTTCCACCTGGAGGCCGACCTGCGCTGGCTGGAGCTGACCGCCGCCCGCCTCGACGACCTCGCCGCGGCGGTCCGGTCGTGAGCGCGCCGCTGCTGGTCGCCGAGGATCTGCACCGCTCGTACGGCCCCACCCGGGCGCTCGCCGGCGCCAGCCTGCGCGTCCACCCCGGCGAGGTGCTCGCCGTGATGGGCTCCTCGGGCTCCGGCAAGTCCACCCTCCTGCACTGCCTCGCCGGCATCGTCCGGCCCGACTCCGGCCGCGTGCTGCACGCCGGCCGCGACCTGGCCACCCTCACCGACGCCGAGCGCAGCGCGCTGCGCCGGGAGGCGTTCGGCTTCGTCTTCCAGTTCGGCCAGCTCGTGCCGGAACTGACCTGCCTGGAGAACGTCGCGCTGCCGCTGCGGCTGGACCGGGTCGCCCGCCGCGAGGCGGAGCGCCGAGCCGCCGAGTGGCTGGACCGACTGGAGGTCACCGAGGTGGCCGGGAAGCGGCCCGGCGAGGTCTCCGGCGGGCAGGGGCAGCGGGTGGCCGTCGCCCGGGCGCTGGTCACCCGCCCCCGGGTGGTCTTCGCCGACGAGCCGACCGGCGCGCTCGACTCGCTCAACGGCGAGCGGGTGATGCGGCTACTCACCGGGGCGGCGCGGGAGACCGGCGCGGCGGTGGTGCTGGTGACCCACGAGGCGCGGGTCGCCGCGTACTCCGATCGGGAGGTGGTGGTGCGCGACGGCCGCACCCGCGACCTGGAGGTGGCGGCGTGACGCGCCTCCGCCACGGCGCGGCCGATCTGGCCCTGGGCGCCCGGATGGCGTTCACCGGTGGGCGGGACGGCTGGCTGCGCGCGGTGCTCACCGCGGTCGGCGTCGGCGTCGGAGTGGCGATGCTGCTGCTCGCCGCCGCGGTGCCCGGCGCGCTGGACGCCCGCGAGGCGCGCGGCGACGCCCGCGACGACCTGCGGATGGGCGAACCGATTCCGGCCGCCGCGAACACCCTGCTGCTCCGGCAGGCCGACACCGAGTTTCGCGGGCAGCCCGTGCGGGGCCGGGTGCTGCGACCCGAGGGACCGGCCGCACCGGCGCCGCCGGGGGTGCCGGCGCTGCCCCGCGCGGGTGAGGTGGTGGTCTCCCCCGCGCTGCGCGACCTGCTCGACTCCGCCGACGGCGCGCTGTTCGCACCCCGGCTGGGCGGGGCCCGGGTCACCGGGGTCATCGGCGACGAGGGCCTCGCCGGCCCGCGGGAGCTGGCCTTCTACCTGGGCAGCGACCGGCTGAGGGTGGCGGACGGCGCGACCCGGCTGGACGCGTTCGGCGGCGGGCTGCCCGGCGAGCCCTTCGGTCCGGTGCTGATGGTGCTGGTGGTCGTCATCTTCGTGGTCCTGCTGCTGCCGATCGCCGTCTTCCTCGGCGCGGCCGTGCGGTTCGGCGGCGAACGCCGCGACCGGCGGCTGGCCGCCCTGCGGCTGGTCGGCGCGGACGCGGCGATGGTCCGGCGGATCGCCGCCGGGGAAGCGGCCGCCGCCGCGCTGCTCGGCGTCGCGGTCGGCGGCGCGCTCTTCGCGCTCGGCCGGCAGGTGGTGCCGCTGGTCACCCTGATGGACCTCAGCGTGTACGCCGCCGACGTGCGCCCGCCGCTGCCGTTGGTCGCCGCCGTGGCGGTGGCGGTGCCGGCGCTCGCCGTGGTGGTGACCCTCGTGTCGATGCGCGCCGTGCTGGTCGAGCCGCTCGGGGTGAGCCGGCGGGCGACGCCGGTGCGCCGCCGGCTGGCGTGGCGGCTGCTGCTGCCGGCCGCCGGGCTCGGGCTGCTGCTGGCCGGCACCGCCGGCGTCGCTCCGCTGGGCGCCGAGCGGCAGACGGCGGCCGGCGCGGTGCTGCTGCTGGTCGGCGTGGTCACCCTGCTGCCCTGGCTGACCGACCTGCTGGTCCGCCGGCTGCGCGGCGGCCCGGTGCCGTGGCAGCTCGCGGTGCGCCGCATCCAGCTCGACAGCGCCGCCTCGGCGCGCCTGGTCAACGGCATCGCGGTCGCGGTGGCGGGCACCATCGGGCTGCAGATGCTCTTCGCCGGCGTTGCCGGCCAGTTCACCTTCGACACCGGGCAGGACACCTCCCGGGGGCAGGTGCAGGTGCAGTTCGCGGCCGGCGCGGAGGCCACCGCGGCGGTGGACCGGCTGGCCAGCGCGCCCGGCGTGACCGGCAGCAACACCACCCTGCTGACCGTGGTCGCGGTCGCCGACAGCCTCGCCGACCTGCGGATCGGCGACTGCGCCGAGCTGGCCGAGTTCGCCCGGCTCGACCGGTGCGCCGACGGCGACGTCTTCCTGGTCCGGGACGCCACGGCCCCCCAGGCGGACATCCGGCCGGGCGTGACCGTCACGGTCCCGGACGTCGACGGGTCGGCCTGGCACCTCCCCCGGGACGCCCGGGAGGTGCCGATGCGCGCCGACCCCGCCGGCCACCGGCACACCAGCGTGCTGGCCACCCCGGGTGCGGTCGGCGCCGCCCGGCTGGGCCCGCTGCGCGCGGACGCGTACCTGCGGCTCGCGCCCGACCGGCCGGACGCGGTGGAGCACGTCCGCAACGTCGCCGCCGGGGCCGACCCGTTCGCCTCGGTCCTCACCCTGACCGAGACCAGGCAGGCCGACAGGTTCGTCAACGTCACGCGCGGCCTCTACATCGGCGCCGCGGTCACCCTGCTGCTGATCGGGGCCAGCATGCTGGTCGGCGTGCTGGAGCAGCTCCGGGAACGCCGCCGGCTGCTGGCGATGCTGGTCGCGGTGGGCACCCGGCGCAGCACGCTGAGCTGGTCGGTGCTGTGGCAGAGCGCCGTGCCGGTGGTGATCGGGCTCGTCCTGGCGGTGGCCTTCGGCCTGGGGCTGGGCGCGGTGCTGCTGCGCATGGTGCACGCGCCGGTCGCGGTCGCCTGGCCGGCGGTGGGCGTCTCCACCGGGCTCGGCGCGGCGGTGGTGCTGCTGGTCACCGGGCTCAGCCTGCCGGCGCTGTGGCGGCTGACCCGGCCGGACGGCATCCGCACCGAGTGAGGGGGGCACCCGGCCGGGCCGGCCCCGCGGCAACCGGCCCCGGCGTGCCCCGTGCCGACCGACCCGGTCAGCCGGCTGGGGGCGGCGGCTCGACGCGGGTGAGCAGTTCGGCGAGGTGCACGGCCCGGACGGTCGAGCGGCGTCGGCGCAGCCCGGTGCGCAGTTGCCGCAGGCAGCCGGGGTTGACGGCCACCACCAGGTCGACCCCGGCGGCCTCGATCTCGTCGAGCTTCGCGTCCAGGATCCGCCGCGACTCCTTGGGCCGCAGCAGGGAGTACGTGCCGGCGGCGCCGCAGCAGGTGGCCGCCGAGGGCAGTTCGACGTAGTCCGCGACCTGGCGCAGCAGCGCCCGCGGCTCGGCGAAGACGCCGAGGCCGTTGCGCAGGTGGCAGGAGTCCTGCAGGGCGACCCGGGCGCGCCGGCCGGCCACCCGCAGCTCGGTGCCGGCGGGCCGGGCGGCGAGCCAGGTGGACAGCTCGCGCACCCGGTCCCGGCCGAGCACGGAGGCGAGGTGCGCCGCGCAGCCGCCGGAGGTGGTGACGATCGTGCCGGGCAGCTCCTCGCCAAGGCGTTCGGCCAGCCGCTCGCCGCCGGCCAGGTCCCCGTTGTGCGCGTGCAGCGCCCCGCAGCAACCCTGCGCGGTGGGGACCGCCAGCGCCGGGTCGAGGGCCCGCGCGGCCCGGCTGACCGCCGGGAACAGGCCCCGCTCGACACAGCCCAGCATGAGCTGTGCGCCGGACCCGCCGGCGGCGTCGGGATCGCCGGCGGCCGGCGAGGTCGCGGCGGGAGCGGGCGCGCCAGTGGGCGACGCGGCCGGCGCGGCCCGCCCGGCCGGCGGAGTGGCCGGCCCGCCCGACGGCGCGGACCGGCCGGCCGGCGGGGCGGGCGACCCGGCCGGCGTCGCCCGCGCGGGTGGGGGCGGGGCGGCGGCCGGGCCGTGGGCGGCACGGCGCACCAGGCCGAGCAGCCGCAGCAGCCACCGCTGCTCGACCAGCACCATCAGCGCCCGGGCCACCAGGGGCCGCCGCCGGCCGCGCCACTGGTGGACCCGCCACTGCTCCAGCAGGCTGCCGTACTCCACCCCGGCGGGGCAGACCGGCTCGCAGGCGCGGCAACCCAGGCAGAACGAGGACTGCTCGGCGAGCGTGCCGTCGTCCGGGGGGAGGGTGCCGTCCTGCAACGCCCGCATCAGCGTGATCCGGCCCCGCGGCGAGGACGCCTCGTCGCCGGTCATCGCGTACGTGGGGCAGGCCGGCAGGCAGAAGCCGCAGGAGATGCAGCGGGACAACTGCTCGGGGTCGAACACGTCGCCGGTCACGAGCCCAGCTTTCCGGGGTTGAGGATGCCCGCCGGGTCGAAGGCGGTCTTGATCCGGCGCAGCAGGGCAAGCTGGTCGTCGCCGAGGCGGGCGGCGAGGAACGGCAGCTTGGCCGCCCCCACCCCGTGCTCGCCGGTGATGGTGCCGCCGAGGTCGAGAGCGGCGGCGAAGACGTCGGCGAAGGCCGCCTCGGCCCGGCGTACCGCGTCGTGGTCCTCGGCGGAGTCGAGGACGCAGGTGGGGTGCAGGTTGCCGTCCCCGGCGTGGCCGAAGGTGGCGATGGCGACGCCGTGCCGGTCGGCGATCGCGTCGATCCGGTCGACCATCTCGGCGATTCTCGGCCGGGGCACGGTCGCGTCCTCCAGGATCGTCACCCCGCCCCGGCGGGACAGCGCCGGCAGCGCGCAGCGGCGCGCGGCCAGCAGCGCCTCGGCCTGGGCGACCTCGCGGGCGGTGGTGACCTCGACCGCGCCGGCGTCGACGCAGGCCGCGCCGATGCGGTCCAGGTGGGTGGCGACCAGGTCCGGCGGGCCGTCGTCGCCGAAGAGCAGCAGCGCCCCGGCGTCGGCGCGCAACCCCAGGTGCGCGAAGTCCTCCACCGCCCGGATGCAGGCCCGGTCGAGGAACTCCAGGGTCGCCGGGACCACGCCGGCCCGGATCACCCGGGCGACGGCCTCCCCCGCCCCGGCGAGCGTCGGGAAGTACGCCACCCCGGTGTTGCTCGACGCCGGCGCGGGCAGCAGCGCCACCGTCGCCTCGGTGAGCACGGCGAGCGTGCCCTCGGAGCCGGTGAGCAGGCGGGTCAGGTCGTAGCCGGCGACGTCCTTCCACAGCCGGCCGCCGGTGCGGATCACCTCGCCGGTGGGCAGCACCGCCTCCAGGCCCAGCACGTAGTTGCGGGTCACCCCGTACTTCAGCCCGCGCAGCCCGCCGGCGCAGGTGGCGATGGTGCCGCCGACGGTGGCGACGGTCCGGCTGCCCGGGTCGGGCGCCCAGAGCAGCCCCCGCGCGGCGGCGGCGTCGGCCAGCGCGGCGCTGGTCACGCCGGGCTGCACCCGGGCCAGCAACTCGTCGGCGCTGACCTCCAGGACGGCGTTGAGCCGGGTCAGCACCAGCACGATCCCGCCGCGCAGCGGCACCGTCGCCGCGCAGAGGTTCGAGCCCGCGCCGCGCGGCACCACCGGCACCCGGTGCCGGGTGGCCAGAGCCAGCACGGCGGCCACCTCGGCGGTGTCGGCCGGGAAGACCACCGCGTCGGGCCGGTGCGAGAAGAGCGGGGTGGCGTCCCGCGCGTACGCCACCAGGTCGCCGGCCGCGTCGTGCACGTGTGACGGGCCGACGATGCCGCGCAGCTCGGCGAGGACGGTCGCGGACAGCGCCATGCCGACCCTTTCCGGCGCCCCGGCCGCGCCCGTAGATTTCTTCCGGCTGTCGGCCCGATGTTCGGCGACAGTTTTCAACCGGATCATAGAGAGCCGGGCCGGCCAGGTGAAGACGCCGCCGTGGTGTCCCGGTCCCCCGCACGTCCGGTGCGGCTCGGGGCGCCGACGCCGCGGATCCGGCTCGGCGCCGGTCAGCCGGTGCTCGACGGGCCGACCAGTTGGTCGCCCAGAGGGCTGCGGCGGTACAGCACGTGCCGCCCGTCGCGGGCGCGGGTGATCAGGCCCGTGGCGTGCAGCACCCGCAGGTGCTGCGACACGGCGCTGGGCGTGACGGTGAGTCGGCGAGCGATCTCCACCGTCGGCAGCGGCTCGTCGAGGAGGCCGAGCAGGCGCGTCCTGGGCGCGCCGAGAAGCGACGTGAGAGCGGTCGAATCGACGCTCGGCGGCGGCGCCCAGAGCGTCGCCACCCCACGGCAGGGGTACGCCAGCCACGGTGGCTCCTCGGCGCTGACCGGCGGGGCGGGCTTGTGGGAGAACACCGACGGCACCAGCAGCAGCCCTCGACCGGCGGCCGCGACGCGGTGCCTGCCGATCATCTTGTCGATGTGCAGCACGCCCTCGTGCCATCGCAGGTTGGGGTGCATGTCGGCGAAGAGCAGGCGCGCGCCTCCCACGGCCAGTTGCCGGGCACGGTAGGTCATGTCCGCTTCCAGCACGAGTCGCAACTGCGGCCAGGACGGCCCGATCGCCGCGTCCCAGTAGCGCTGGAGATGGTCACAGATGGCGTCGCGGAGGGCGAGGACAGGAGCATCGTCGTCCGCGGCGACCGCCCGCAGGACGTCCGGAAGCCGGCCACGGGCGTACGCGGCCAACACGTCGCGGCGGACCACGTCCGCGGGCGTCCGGCGTACGGTCGTCAACTCCTCCTCGAAGGTCGCGGCGAACCTGGTCGGCCTCGGCGTCAGGAAGTCCGGGAGGGCACGGTCCGGCCCGACCAGGGACATCAGCAGGTCGGCGTCGAGCGCGTCGAGCCTGCCGAGTACCGACCTGCGCCACGGCAGGTGCAGCGCGGACAAGCCGGGCTCGCGCAGCACCCGGAGGCTGAGCACGGTCTCGTGGATCGGCGAGATCGCGAACCGGGTGTCCGCGAGGTCCTCGACGTCGAGCTCAAAGCTGATCATTAAGCCCCACGCTACATCGTTTGGCGACCATCGAGGTGTGCCGTGGACTTCCGGGCATGACACCCAGGATCGACATGACGGACCAGGCCGACCGGCGGCGCACGGCGATCGGCACGGGCGCGGCATGAGCCGCCGGCTGATCCTGCTGCTGGCCCTCGCGTGCGGGGTCGCCGTCGGCAACGTCTACTTTCCGCAGACGATCACCCCGTTGCTCGCCGCCGGCCTGCACGTCGACCCCGACTCGGCCGCGCTGGTGGTGACGGCGACGCAGTTCGGCTACGCCGCCGGGATCTTCCTGCTCGTGCCGCTCGGCGACCGGCTCCCGCACCGGCCGTTGCTCGTGGCCCTGCTCGGTCTCACCGGGTCGGGACTGCTCGCCGCGAGCCTCGCGCCCTCGCTGCCGCCGCTCGTCGGCGCGAGCGCCCTCGTCGGGGCCACCACCGTGGTGGCGCCGATCGTCGGCCCGATGGCGGCCGGCCTCGTGGCCGACGACCGGCGTGGCGTGGTCAGCGGCACGCTGTTGAGCGGCTCGATCGGGGGCATGCTGCTGTCCCGCACGGCCGCCGGCACCATCGGCGAGTGGCTGGGCTGGCGGGGCCCCTACCTGGTGGCCGCAGCGGTCGTGCTGCTCATCGCGGTGGTCATGGCCCGCGTGCTGCCGACGACGCGCCCGCCGTCCCGGCACGGGTACCCGGTGCTGCTGGCCGAGTCGCTGCGCCTGCTGCGGACCGAGTCCGACCTACGCCGCTCCTGCCTCTACCAGGCGACGGTCTTCGCCGGCTTCTCGGCCGTCTGGACCGCCGTGGCGCTCCTGCTGACCGGTCCGGCGTACGGCCTGGGCGCACCCGCGGTCGGGGTGCTCGCGCTGGTGAACGCGGCGACGATGCTCTGCACGCCGGTCGCGGGGCGCCAGGTGGACCGTCGCGGGCCCGACGCGGTCAACCTGATCTGCGTGCTCGTGGTCATCGTCTCGGCCGTCGTCCTCGCGATCGGCGGCCTCGGCGGGACGCTGGGCATGGCGGCCCTGGTGCTGGGCACGTTGCTGCTCGATGTCGGGATGCAGTCCGGCATGGTCGCCAACCAGGTGCGGATCTACGCCCTGCGCCCCGAGGTCCGCAGCAGACTCAACACCGCCTACATGACGTGTGCGTACCTCGGGGGCGGTGTGGGTTCCTGGCTCGGGGCCCGGACCCATACCCACCTCGGGTGGTCGGGCGTGTGCGCCTTCCTGGCGTTGCTCGCCGTGGTGGCCCTCGCCCACCAACTGACGTCGGCCCGTGCGGGCACGGCCGCCGCCTTGCGGCTCGACCGGGACGCCGCCGGCCGCCCGGCTGTCAGCGCGGCGGCAGGTGCTCGCGCAGCGCGGCGAACTCGGCCACGGTGAGGAAGGACGGGTTGGCCGCCTGCGGCTGCCGCAGGACCTCCGCGCCGGCGAGCCGGGCGTCGGCGCGGAACCGCTCCCGCCGGATCCGGTGCTCCTCGTCCAGCACCGTCAGGTCCAGCGGCACCGTCCAGGCCCCGCCCGGCTCGCCCGGCACGGCGGGCGCGGCCACCCGTCCCACGCCCCAGACGCCGTAGGCGAGCCGGCCGCGACTGCCGCTGGCCCAGAGGACCACCGGCTGGCCGGCCCGCATCAGGCGGGCCCGGTAACCCGGGCGTACGCACCAGCTCGTCACCCGGGGATCGCGGGCGAAGCGGGCGGCCAGGTCGGTCCGGTCGGCGTTGCCCTTGACCAGCCACGCGCCGAGGTCGTCGAGGCGCACCAGCCGGTCGGTCATCCCGCCATCCTCGCGCGGATCCCCGCCGGCCGCCGGGCGGGCCGGCGACCGGCGGGGACCGCAACCGGCCGGCGGGACCAGAACCGGCCGGCGGGACCGGACCGTCGTCAGGCGACGTGGCGCAGGTAGCCCGCGAGTGACGCGTCCAGCACCTCGCGGCCCGGGCGAGCCCACACCTCGGCGGAGAAGACCTCCACCTCGACCGGCCCGGTGTAGCCGGCCGCGTCGACGGCCTCCCGCAGCCGGCGCAGCTCGATGCAGCCGTCGCCGGGCAGCGCCCGGCCGAGCAGCACCCCCTCGGGCAGCGGGGTCACCCAGTCACAGACCTGGAAGGCGGCGATCCGCGCCCCGGCCCGCGCGATCTGCGCGTACACGGCGTCGTCCCACCACACGTGGTACGCGTCGACGACGACGCCGACCACGCCCGGGTCGAACCGTTCGGCGATGTCGAGCGCCTGGCCGAGGGTGGCCACCACGCAGCGGTCGGCGCAGAACATCGGGTGCAGCGGCTCGATCGCCAGGGTCACCCCGGCCGCCGCGGCGTGCGGGGCCAGCTCGGCGACGGCGTCGGCGACCCGGCGGCGGGCGCCCTCGACGTCCCGGCTGCCGGGCGGCAGCCCGCCGGAGACCAGCACCAGCACCGGGGCGCCGAGGGTGGCGGCCTCCTCGACGGCACGGAGGTTGTCGTCCCGCCAGTCGTCGGCGGTGAAGAACCCGCCCCGGCACAGCGAGGTGACGGCGAGGCCGGCGTCGCGGACGAGCTTGGCGGCGCGGGCCAGCCCGTACCCGGCCACCGGTTCCCGCCACAGCCCGATGCCGGGCACGCCGGCGGCGACGCAGCCGGCGACCACCTCGGGCAGCGGCCAGTGCTGCGCGGTGGCCTGGTTGAACGAGAACCGCCGCAGGGCGTCGGCGTCCCCGCCCGGCGGGACCGTGGCCGGCCCGGTGCCCGCGCTCACCGGGTCACCCCGGCGACGGTGAAGTAGGCCCGCGCGCGGGCGGCGGCCAGCTCGGCGTCGGGCAGCAGCCCGGCGGCGTCGGCGAGGGTGAGCAGGGTCGCCAGGTGCGCCGCCGAGCGACCGGACTGCGCCCCGCCGACCATCGTGAAGTGGTCCTGGTGCCCGGCCAGCCAGGCCAGGAAGACGATGCCCGTCTTGTAGTGCCAGGTGGGCGCGGCGAAGAGGTGCCGGGCCAGCGGCACGGTCGGCGCGAGGATCGCGTCGTACGCCGCCAGCTCGCCCCGGTCGAGCGCGGCCAGCGCGGCGCCGGCGGCCGGCGCGATCGCGGCGAACACCCCGAGCAGCGCGTCGGAGTGGCCGGCCTCGTCGCCCCGGATCAGCTCCGGGTAGTGGAAGTCGTCGCCGGTGTAGAGGCGCACGCCCGGGGGCAGGCGGCGGCGCAGCGCCACCTCGCGGTCGGCGTCGAGCAGCGACACCTTGATCCCGTCCACCCGGCCGTCGTGGGCCTTGACCAGTTCGACGACGGTGTCGGCGGCGAGGTCCAGGTCGGCCGAGCCCCAGTAGCCGGCCAGCGCCGGGTCGAACATCGGGCCGAGCCAGTGCAGCACCACCGGCTGGTCGGCGGCGGCCAGCAGCTCCGCGTACACCCGCAGGTAGTCCTCCGGGCCGCGGGCCGCGGCGGCCAGGTGACGGCTGCACATCAGCACCGGCCGGGCGCCGGCGGCCTGCACGTCGTCGAGCTGCTCGCGGTAGGCCCGGACGACCTCGGCCAGGGTGGCCGGGCCGGGCGGGAGCTGGTCGGTGTTGACCCCGGCGACGATCCGGCCGCCGGCCGCGCGGGCCTCGGCGGCGCTGCGCCGGACCAGTTCCCTGGTCGCCCGGTAGTCCAGGCCCATGCCGCGCTGCGCGGTGTCCATGGCTTCGGCCACCCCGAACCCGTGGGACCACAGGTGGTGCCGGAAGGCCAGGGTGCGGTCCCAGTCGAGCGCCGCCGGGGCGCCGGGGGTGTTCTCGGCCGTCGGGTCGGCCACCACGTGCGCGGCGGCGTACGCGATCCGGCTGGTCGGCGGCCCGGCGGGGCGCGGGAAGCCGGCGCCCCCGGTCAGCCGGTGCCGCCGACCGCCGGGCAGCACCACCTCCGCCCCGGCCACCGCGCCGCCGTCCGCTCGCGGGCCCGGCCCGTCGCCGGCGCTCACAGCTCCAGCTCCGGGATGTCGAGGCGGGCGCCCTCGCGGGCCGAGCGCAGGCCCAGCTCGGCGAGCTGCACGCCGCGCGCGCCGGCCAGGAAGTCCCACGGGAACGGCTCGTCGGCGACGACGTGCCGCAGGAACGCCTCCCACTGCACCTTGAAGCCGTTGTCGAACTCCTCGTTGTCGGGCACCTCGGTCCACTGTGCCCGGAAGTCCTCGGTGACCGGCAGGTCCGGGTTCCACACCGGCTTCGGGGTGACCGCGCGGTGCTGCACCCGGCAGCGGCGCAGCCCGGCGACGGCGCTGCCCTCGGTGCCGTCGACCTGGAACTCGACCAGCTCGTCCCGGTGCACCCGCACGCACCAGGAGGAGTTGAGCTGGGCCACCACGCCGCCGTCGAGTTCGAAGACGCCGTACGCGGCGTCGTCGGCGGTCGCCGGGTACGCCCGGCCCGCCTCGTCCACCCGCTGCGGCACGTGGGTGGCGGTGACGCAGGAGACCGTCCGCACCCGGCCGAAGAGTTCCTCCAGCACGTAGTGCCAGTGCGGGAACATGTCCACGACGATGCCGCCGCCGTCCTCGGCCCGGTAGTTCCAGGACGGACGCTGGGCGGGCTGCCAGTCGCCCTCGAAGACCCAGTAGCCGAACTCGCCGCGTACCGACAGGATCCGGCCGAAGAAGCCGCCGTCGATCAGCCGCTTGAGCTTGCGCAGCCCGGGCAGGAAGAGCTTGTCCTGCACCACCCCGGTCCTCACTCCCGCCGCGCGGGCCGCGCGGGCCAGGTCGAGCGCGCCGGCGGTGTCCTCGGCCAGCGGCTTCTCCGTGTAGACGTGCTTGCCGGCCTCGAGCGCCCGGCGGATCGCCTTCTCCCGCTGCTGGGTGACCTGGGCGTCGAAGTAGACCTCGACGTCGTCGCGGGCCAGCGCGGCGGTGAGGTCGGTGGTCCAGTCCGTCAGGCCGTGCCGCTCGGCGATGTCGCGGAGCTTGGTCTCGCTCCGCCCGACCAGGACGGGCTCGGGCCAGACGGTCGTGCCGTCGGCCAGGGGCACGCCGCCCTGCTCGCGGATCGCGAGCAGCGAGCGAACCAGGTGTTGGCGGTATCCCATCCGGCCGGTGACGCCGTTGACGATGATGCCGATCGGCCTGCGGGTCATGGTGTTCCTTCCCCCTGCGCGGGTGCTTGCGACCTGGACGGCGGCGGGCGGGCCCTGCTCCACGCCCGCCGCCGTCGCCCGGGCCGGGCCGGTCGACGTGTCAGGCAAACGCTTTCCTGGGCAGCGTAGGGAACCGCCCACGGATCGGGCAAGGGCTTTCCCGCCGCGTTTCCGGCCGCCCGTCCCGGCCGGTCCGGGCAGGGCCGGACGGCGCGACGGGAAAGGCCTTTCTCTGCGGTACGGTGGCGGGTGGCCGGCATGCTGGGGCGCGGCCGTCGAGAGCGACCGAGGGGGCGGCAGTGGCGACCCTGTCCGACGTGGCCCGGCGGGCGGGGGTCTCGCCCGCGACCGCCTCACGGGTGATCAACGGCAGCAGCAAGCCCGTCACCGACGAGCTGCGCGAGCGGGTGCTCCGGGCCGTCGCCGACCTGCAGTACGTGCCGAACGCGCACGCCCAACTGCTGGCCCGCTCGCACCGCACGGCGGTGGGCGTGATCGTGCACGACGTCTCCGACCCGTACTTCGCCGAGATCACCCGGGGGCTGCAACGGGTCGCCACCGACCAGGGGCGGCTGCTGATGATCTGCAACAGCTACCGCGACCCGGAGCGCGAGCTGGAGTACGTCGAGCTGCTCCGCGGCCAGCAGGTCGCCGCGATCATCCTGGCCGGCTCGGGCTACCACGACGCCACGTTCACCCGCCTGCTCAACGACAAGCTCGCAGCGTACGAGGCGACCGGCGGGCGGGTGGCCGTCATCGGCCGGCACGAGCACTCCGGCGACGCGGTGATGCCCGACAACCGCACCGGCGGCCGGCTGATCGGCGCGGAACTGTGCGAGCTGGGCCACCGGGCGATCGGGGTGGTGGCCGGGCCGGCGGTGCTGACCACCACCACCGACCGGCTCGCCGGGCTGCGGGAGGCCCTCGCCGCGCACGGGCGCGGCCTGCCCGAGCACCGCGTCCGCCACGCCGAGTTCGACCGCGACGGCGGCGCCGCCGCCACCGCCGCCCTGCTCGACGCCGACCCGGAGCTGACCGCCGTGGTCGCGCTCAACGACTCGATGGCGATCGGCGCGCTCGCGACGCTGCGCGCCCGCTCGATAGCGGTGCCGCGGCAGGTGTCGGTCGTCGGCTTCGACGACATGCCGATCGCCCGGGACGTGACCCCCGCGCTGACCACGGTTCGGCTGCCCCTGGTCGAGATGGGCGCCCGCGCCATGTCGCTGGCCCTCGACCCCGCGGCGGGCACGCCCCGCGTCGAGGTGCTCCCCGCCGAGGTGGTGCGCCGCGACAGCGCCGGCCCGGCGCCCGAGGTCACCCCGGTCCGCCCCCGGTCGGCCGGAACCGCCGCGCCAGCCGGCTCCCGGCCGCCGCGAGCCAGCGACGGGGCTCGGCCATCGCGGCCGGCCGCCCACCCGCCAGCGTCGTGAGCTCCTCCGTCGCCACCACGGGGGGCGGCGGAGGCGCGGCGACCTGCCCGGCCACGAGGTGGACTGGGACGCCGGCATCCCGGGCGGCGGCCAGCACGTGCCCGACGATCTTGCCCCGGGTGGACTGCCCGTCGAACCTGCCCTCGCCCGTCAGCACCAGGTCGGCGTCGGCGAGCGCGGCCGGCAGGCCGGCCACCTCGGCGATCGTGGCGGCGCCGGCGACCAGGGCGGCGCCCCAGGCGGCGGCGAGCCCGTAGCCGGTGCCCCCGGCCGCCCCGGCGCCGGGCTGGTCGGGCCGGCCGCCGAGCAGCCCGGCCAGCCGGTGCAGCCCCTCCTCCAGCCGGTCGACGTCCCCCGCCGAGGCGCCCTTCTGCGGCGCGAACTGGCGGGCGGCCCCGTCCGGCCCGAGCAGCGGCGCGGTCACGTCGACCAGGCAGGCCACCCCGCCGGGCGGGGGCGGCGGCAGCCCGGCGAGATCCACCGAGGCCAGCCGGGACAGGGGGCCGCCGCCGGGCGGCAGGTCGCGGCCCCGGGCGTCGCGCAGGCGTACGCCCAGGGCCCGCAACGCCCCGGTGCCCCCGTCGGTGCTCGCGGAGCCGCCGAGGGCGACCAGCAGGCGGCGGGTGCCCGGGTCGGCCAGCGCGGCGGCCACCAGTTCGCCCGTGCCGTGGGTGCTCGCGCCGAGAGCGTTCGACCGGGCCGCCAGCGGCAGGCCGCTGGCGGCGGCGAGCTCGACGACGGCCGTGCCGTCGGGCAGCAGCAGCCACCCCGCGCGGACCGGGCGGCCGTCCGGCCCGGTGACCCGCGCCGGCTGCCAGCGGGCCCCCGGATGCGCCTCGGCGAGCACGTCGCAGGTCCCCTCGCCCCCGTCCGCCAGCGGCACGAGCCGGACCTCGTCGTCGGGTCGCTCCCGGCGCCAGCCGTCGGCGACGGCCGCCGCGGCGTCCCGCGCCGGGACGCTGCCCTTGAACGAGTCGGGGGCCACGACCACCCTCATCCGCACCACCCCTCCCCCGCCGCGGCGCGCTCGTCCGCGGCTGGCGCGCCGCCCGCGCGACCACACCGTCGGGAAAGCGCTTGCCCGCGCAGTGTAGGGAGCCCGGCCACCCGTCGGCAACGCCCCCGCGGCGACCCGCCCGCCGAGAGCCCGCGCCGGCACCGCCGCCGAGCCTGCCGGCACCGCAGGCTCGGTCAGATGATGTAGTGGGTCCAGTAGGCGAGCCAGATGACGAACAGGGCGCCCTGGAGGAGGGCGAGGGCGGCGGTCAGCCAGGCGTCGGCGGTGGCGTGCCGGGCCCAGCGGGCCAGCACCAGGCCCACCGGGAACACCGCGAGCAGGTAGCGCAGCAGGCTCTTGTAGACCGGCGGGCCCATGGACAGCGGCACCAGAACCATGATCAGCCCGTACACGAGGTAGGGCAGCCCGAGGTGGCGGACGCCCGCGACCAGGACCACCAGCACCACCACGGCGAACCAGACCCGCAGGGCGTCGCGCGGCGGGGTGCCGGTCAGGCCGTGCCACAGCACCCCCAGCGGGTTCTGCACCGAGATGCCCCAGCCCTTCTCCTGGGCGTGCTTGTAGGCGAACCAGTCGCCGCTCTGCCACCGGCAGAACGCCATGAAGGTGAGCCAGCCGGCCGGCACCAGCACCAGCGGCCACCCGACGCGGACGTACCCCCACAGCGCGCGCGGGCCCAGCCGGTAGCCGTGCTGCCTCAGCAGCACCAGGGCCAGCGGGAGGACGACGAAGAACCCGACCGAGCGGCTGAGCGCGAGGAGGAAGCCCACGATGCCGACCAGGAGCCAGCGCCGCCGCTCGGCGTAGTGGAAGGCGGCGAGCGCGAGGCAGAGGAAGAGCGACTCGGTCAGCGCCGCCTGGAACAGGAACGCGGTCGGCAGCAGTACGAGGTAGCGGACGAACCGGCGGGCCGACGCGTCGTCGCCGAGCAGCCGTTCGCCCAGCCGGTGCGCGTAGAAGAGCATCAGCAGGAACGCGACGTTGGCGACGAGCAGCAGTGCCAGCGCGGTGTCCCCGCCCAGCAGCGGGGCCAGCGGCCGGGCCAGGAACGGGTACAGCAGCGGGAAGCCGAAGTCCCGCCACGGTTCGTCGAGGGGCACCCGGGTCAGGTGGTCGTAGAGGAACGAGTCCCACGCGAACCAGAGCTGGACAGCGCGGTGCCCGGAGATCGCGCGCTGCTGCTCGCGCATCGTCGTCTCGTCCGGCGGCGGCGCCCACGGCACGTCGTCGAACGCGCTCAACGCGAGCACCCCGACCCCGCTGAGCACGACCTTCGTGCCGACGAAGACGCCCGCCACGAACAGCCAGGGCGCCGGCACCCGGTCGGCGGCCCGTGCGGCGGCGCGCCGCAGGTCGTGGCCGCGTCCGGTGAGCCGGGCGGACAGGCCCGCGGCGCGCCCCCGCGGGTCCGCCACGGCCCGCCGCCACCTGTCCATCGCCACGTCTCCCGCCCCGGCCGCCCGAACGGTGCCACATCCCCGTTCCGGGGCGGTTGACACGTCCGCGCCACGGGCGGGGCGCAGGCCCGCCCTGCCGGCCCGCGTCCACCGCCCGGCTGGTCACCGGGCGTCCGGACGCGGACGCGGATCCGGGTGAGATCCGGCCGAGGCCGGGTAAGCGGGCCGCCTCCGGCAGGCGGAAGCAGGGAGCGGCACGGCATGGGCGAAGAGCGCGGCACGGTGGTCATCGGTGCGGGGCCGGCAGGTCTGACCGCGGCGTACGAGCTGCTCCGGCGGGGGGCTCCGGTCCGGGTCTTCGAATCCGACGACGTGGTGGGCGGGATCAGCCGCACCGTCGAGCGGGACGGGTGGCGCTTCGACATCGGCGGGCACCGGTTCTTCACCAAGGTGGCCCGGGTGGAGGAGTTCTGGCACGAGATCCTGCCCGACGAGGACTTCCTGCTGCGGCCCCGGATGAGCCGGATCTACTACCGGGGCGCGCTGTTCGACTACCCGTTGAGCGCGGCGAACGCCCTGCGCAACCTCGGGCTCCGGGAGGCGGCGCTCTGCATGGGCTCGTACGCCCGCGCCCGGCTGCGTCCGCCGAAGGACCAGTCGCACTTCGAGGGCTGGGTCTCCGCCCGGTTCGGCTGGCGGCTGTACTCGATGTTCTTCAAGACGTACACGGAGAAGGTCTGGGGCATGCCGGCCGACCGGTTGCAGGCCGACTGGGCCGCGCAGCGGATCAAGAACCTGTCGCTGGCCAAGGCGGTCCGCAACGCCGTGCTGCCCCGGCGCAACCGCAAGGACGTGACCAGCCTGATCGAGGAGTTCCAGTACCCGAAGCTCGGCCCGGGCATGATGTGGGAACGCTGCGCCGAGGAGGTCCGCCGGCGCGGCGGCCGGGTGGAGACGGGCAACTGGGTGACCGCCGTGCACCGCGACCCGGAGCACCGCCGGGCGGTCGCGGTCACCGTCAACGGCGCGGGCGGGCAGCGCACCGAGCCCGCCGAGCACGTCGTCTCCTCGATGCCGATCTCCGAGCTGGTGGCCGCGCTGCGCCCGGCCGCCCCGCCCGAGGTGCTGGCCGCCGCGGCCGACCTGCGGTACCGGGACTTCCTGACCGTCGCGTTGGTGGTGCCGGAGGAGTTCTCGTTCCCGGACAACTGGATCTACGTACACGACCCGGCCGTGAAGGTCGGCCGGATCCAGAACTTCGGCTCGTGGTCGCCGCACCTGGTCAAGGACGGCCGCACCTGCCTCGGGCTGGAGTACTTCGTCTTCGAGGACGACGAGACCTGGCGTACGCCCGACGCCGAGCTGATCGCCGCCGCGACGGCCGAGCTGGAGCGGCTCGGCCTGGTGCGGCCGGGCGTCGTCGAGGCCGGGTACGTGGTGCGGATGCCGAAGGCATACCCGGTCTACGACGAGCGCTACCAGCGCAACGTCGACGTGATCCGGGACTGGCTGGCGCGCGAGGTGCCGAACGTGCACCCGGTCGGCCGCAACGGGATGCACCGCTACAACAACCAGGACCACTCGATGCTGACGGCCATGCTGACCGCCGAGAACATCGCCTGCGGCACCCACCACGACGTCTGGTCGGTCAACGTGGAGCAGGACTACCACGAGGAGTCGAGCCACGACGGGGACGGCCACCGGGGCACCGGCCGGGACGCCCCCATCGTGCCGGCCCGGCCCACCGCCCCGGCCGGCACGACGCTGGACGGTGCCGCCCGGCCCGAGCGACCGGCGCAGGTACGCCTCGGCTGAGCCCGCCCGCCGCGGGCGGCGTAAGGTCCGGGCGGTCGCCGGGTCGGCACATGACTTGCTGCCGCACGGCGCCGCTCCTAGGATCCGCCGGATGCGGATCCGCGAGTTCGACGAACCCGACTGGGCCCAGGTGTGGCCGATCGTCCGGGAGGTGGTCCGGGCCCGGGAGACCTTCGTCTACGACCCGGAGCTGACCGCCGAGCAGGCGTACGGCATGTGGGTGGAGGCCGCGCCCGGCCTGACCGTGGTGGCGGTCGACGGCGACCGGGTGCTGGGCACCGCCAAGATGGGCACCAACCGTCCGGGGCCGGGTTCGCACGTGGCGACCGCGAGCTTCATGGTGGCCCGCGAGGCGCGCGGCCGGGGCGTGGGCACCGCGCTGTGCCGCTACGCGCTCGACTGGGCCCGCCGGCGCGGGTACGCGGGCATGCAGTTCAACGCGGTGGTCGAGTCGAACGCCTCGGCGGTCGAGCTGTACCGGCGGGAGGGCTTCGCGGTGGTCGGCACGGTGCCCGGCGCGTTCGCGCACCCCACCCTGGGGCGGGTGGGCCTGCACGTGATGTACCAGGAGTTCTGACCGGCCGCCGCCCGGTCCGGGGCGGCGGCCGGCCCGTCGTCAGGCGACGGCCGCGGCGGCGGCCTCGGCGCGCAGGTCCTCCTCGGAGGCGCCGCGCCGCCAGTAGCCGGAGAAGGTGACGTGCCGCCGGTCCAGGCCGCGCTCGGCGACGAGGTGCCGCCGGACCGCCCGCACCATCGCCGACTCGCCCGCGACCCAGGCGTACGGGGTGCCGGCCGGCAGCCGGGCGGCGCGGACCGCGTCCGCCAGCAGGGTGCTGCCGGGGGCGGTGCCGCCCCGCACGATCCAGCGCACCTCGGCCCGCGCGTCGGTGGGCAGCTCCTGGATGTCCGCCGCGTCGGGCACCTCGACGAAGGCCAGGACCCGGGCGTCGGCGGGCAACCAGGCCAGGATCCCGGCGGCGGCGGGCAGCGCGGTCTCGTCGGCGACCAGCAGCACCGAGTCGGTGCCGGCCGGCTGCCGGAAGCAGACGCTGCGGTTGTCGTGCACGGCCGGGCCGAGCAGCACCACCCGGTCCCCGGGCAGGGCGTGCCGGGCCCAGCGGGAGGCGGGACCGGTGTCGCCGTGGCTGACGAAGTCGATGTCCACCTCGGCCACCTCGGGGCGCTGCTCCCGGATGGTGTAGGAGCGCATCACCGCGCGCACCTCCGCCGGCATGGCCCGGTACGCGCCGAACCAGTCCTCCCCCGCCCGGCCCGGGAGCACCGGCTCGGGCTGGCCGGGGTGCGGCAGGAACAGGGAGACGCTCTGGTCCCGGCCGCCGCCGGCGAAGTCCGCCAGCTCCGGCCCGCCGAGGGTGACCCGGATCAGGGAGGCGCCGATCCGCCGGGCGCCGACGACCTGCGCGGCGTAGAAGCGGTACTGGAGCGCGACCGCGGTGGTCATGCGGTGACCTTCTTCGCGTTGCGGATGGCGGTGGCCAGGTTCTCCAGCAGCGGCGCGGCGCCCGCGTACGAGAAGCGGGGCACCGCGTCCCACGGGGTGATCTGGTTGGCCTTGACCGCCGGGAGCTGCTGCCAGGTCGGCTTGGCGGCCATGTCCTTGGGCTGCAGGGCGGTGTTGCGGTTGTCCAGCAGGAGCAGGTCGGCCGGGAACTTGCCCGCGTTCTCCCAGCTCAGCGCCTCGAAGTAGTCGCCGGCCTCCAGCTTGGTGGGGACGACGATGTCGACGCCCAGCTCGGCGAAGTACATCAGGTCGGTGCTGACCTTGGGGTTGGAGGCGTAGAACAGGTCGGGGCTGCCGGAGCAGGCGAGGACCTTGATGCCCGGGTTCGCCTTGACCGCCTGGCGGACCGATTCGGCGGCGGCCTCGAAGCGGGCCTTGGCGTCGGTGACCCTCTTGGCGGACAGGTCGGCGCCGAGGGACTCGGCGAGCTGCGCGTACCGCTCGATGGGCTTGGTCATCGGCACCCGGGCGGTGGTGATCGCGACGCTGGGGGCGAGCGGGAGGATCTTGTCCTTGCTCTCGTCCGGCACGTACCACAGGGCGCCCGGGTCGTACATGTGGGTGACCAGCAGCTCCGGCCGCAGGGCCGCGTACTTCTCCAGGCTGAACTCGCCCCAGACGTTGCCGAGGATCTGCACGGACTCCACGTTCAGGTCACCGGCCTGCGGATCCTTGCTGCCGTCGGCCCGCTTCGTCTCGCCGAACACCCCGACGATCTGCTTGTCGAGCCCGAAGTCGACCAGCGCGGCGGCGACCCCGGTGAAGGCGACCACCCGGGTCGGGCGGTTCGCGGCGCTCACCTTCTCGTTGCGGTCGTCGGTGAACGACCAGGGCCCGCCGGAGTTCTGGGCGGCTGGGGTGGCGGAGTCGTCGTCCCGGCCGCAGCCGGCGAGCAGGGCGGCCAGGGTGGCGGCGCCACCGGCGGCGAGCAGGCCCCGGCGGGAGAGTCGGCGGGCGGACACGGGATGCGGCATGACGGTGTCTTTCGATCAGGGTCGGGCGAATGACCATGGACAGCGGGGTTAGGTTAACCTAACCTAAATCGCTGTCAAGCCCAGCCCGGAATTCCGCACCACATCGGAGCCCACACTGTCCGCCACCCTCTCCTCACGCGTCGGCGCGCCGCCGGCGCCGCCCGTCGCGCGCCGGCCCGGCCGCGCCGTGCTGCGGGCCGCCGGCCTCGCGGCGTCGGTGCTGCTCCTCGTCGCCGTGGCGCTGCTCAGCATCGCCGTGGGCGCCAAGCAGCTCCCGCTCGCCGACGTGTGGCAGGGCCTGCTGCACCGCGACGCCGCCGAGTACGCCGTCGTGCACCGGATGCGGCTGCCCCGTACGCTGCTGGGCCTGCTCGCCGGCGCGGCGCTCGGCGTGGCCGGCGCGGTGATGCAGGCGCTGACCCGCAACCCGCTGGCCGACCCCGGGCTGCTCGGCATCAACGCCGGCGCCTCGGCGGCGGTGGCGACCGGGGCGGTCCTGTTCGGCATCGGCGGCGTCGGCGGCCAGGTCTGGTTCGCGCTGCTCGGCGCGGCCGTCGTGACCGCCGCGGTCTACGTCGTCGGCGGCGGGCGCGGGGCCACCCCCGCCCGGCTGGCGCTGGCCGGCGCGGCGCTCAACGCCACCCTCTACTCGTACGTCAGCGCGGTGATGCTGCTCGACACGGCGTCGCTGGAGCGGCTGCGGTTCTGGACGGTCGGGTCGCTGGCCAGCGCCGAGCCCGCCACCGTGCGCACGGTCGCGCCGTTCATCGCGGCGGGCCTGCTGGTCGCGCTGGCCGCCACCCGGGCGCTCAACGCGCTGGCGCTCGGCGACGACGCGGCGCGCGCGCTCGGCGCCCGGCCCGCCGTCGTCCGGGCCACGGTGATCGTGGCGATCACGCTGCTCTGCGGCGCCGCCACGGCCGCCTGCGGGCCGATCGTCTTCGTCGGCCTGCTCGTGCCGCACCTGGTCCGCGCGCTCACCGGGCCGGACCTGCGCTGGCTGCTGCCGTACTGCGCGGTGCTCGCCCCGGTGCTGCTGCTCGGCGCCGACGTGCTGGGCCGGGTGCTGAGCCGACCGGGCGAACTCCAGGTCGGGATGGTGACCGCCGTGGCGGGCGGGCCGCTCTTCCTCTGGCTGGTGCTGCGCGGGCGGGTGGCCCACCCGTGATCACGATCCGCACCCCCGGCGGCCTGTCCCTGCGGCTGCGCCCCCGCGCCATCGCCGTCGGCCTCACCTGCGTGGCGCTCGCCCTGGCGTTGAGCGTGCTCGCCATCGGCAGCGGCGACTATCCGATGAGTCCCGCCGACGTGCTGCGCGCCCTCGTCGGCCGGGGCAGCCCGGCCGAGGAGTTCATCGTCACCGAGCTGCGCCTGCCCCGGCTGGTGACCGCGCTCTGCGTCGGCGCCGCGCTCGCCCTGGCCGGCGCGGTCTTCCAGTCGCTGGTCCGCAACCCGCTGGGCAGCCCCGACATGCTCGGCTTCACCCAGGGCGCGTCGACCGGCGCGCTGATCGTGGTGGTGCTCGGCGGCAGCAGCATGCTGCTGGCCTCGGCGGCGGTGATCGGCGGCCTCGTCACCGGCGTGCTGGTGTACGCGCTGGCCTGGCGGCGCGGCGTGCACGGGTTCCGGCTGATCCTGGTCGGCATCGGCACCATGGCGATCCTCACCGGGGTCAACGGCTGGCTGCTGACCCGGGCCCAGCTGATGGACGCCGCCCGCGCCGTGCTCTGGCTCACCGGCAGCCTGGACGGGCGGGGCTGGGTGAACGTGGTCCCCCTGCTGAGCGCGCTGGCGGTGCTGGTGCCGGTGGTGCTGATCGGCTTCGGGCCGGCCCTGCGCCTGGTCGAGATGGGCGACGACACCGCCTCCGCCCTCGGCGTACGCGTGGAGCGGGTGCGCCTGGTCGTGCTGGCGGCGGCGGTGCTGCTGGTCTCGCTCGCGGCGGCCGCCGCCGGGCCGGTGAACTTCGTGGCGCTCACCGCGCCGCACCTGGCGCGGCGGCTGACCCGGGCGCCGGGGCCGAACCTGCTGCCCTCGGCGGCCGTCGGGGCGGTGCTGCTGGTCGGCGCGGACCAGCTCGCGCTGCGGGCCTTCCCCGGGCACCAACTGCCGGTGGGCGTGGTGACCGGGGTGCTGGGCGGCGCCTACCTGATCTGGCTGCTCGCCACCGAACGCCGGGCCGGCCGGCTGTGACCGGCAACGGCCCGCGTGGGCGGGCGCACCACGACGAGAACGGAGCACCGAGCATGCAGTCCCGGCTGAGCGGCAGCGCGATGACCCTCGCCTACGAGCGGCGGACCATCGCCGAGGACCTGAGCGTCGCGGTGCCCGACCGGTCCTTCACGGTGATCATCGGCCCGAACGCCTGCGGCAAGTCCACCCTGCTGCGCGCCCTGTCGCGGCTGCTG
The DNA here is from genome assembly GCF_043204915.1 of Micromonospora sp. NPDC047670. NCBI lineage: Bacteria > Bacillati > Actinomycetota > Actinomycetes > Micromonosporales > Micromonosporaceae > Micromonospora > Micromonospora sp. NPDC047670. The sequence goes on along the minus strand of NZ_JBIDDA010000008.1, from coordinate 10,250 downwards.
AAGCCCGCCGCCGGGGCGGTGCTGCTGGACGGCGAGGACATCCACCGGCTGCCGGCCCGCGGCGTCGCGCGCACCCTCGGCCTGCTGCCGCAGACGTCCATCGCCCCGGACGGCATCGGCGTCGCCGAGCTCGTCGCCCGCGGCCGGTACCCGCACCAGGGGCTGCTGCGGCAGTGGTCGCGCGAGGACGAGCGGGTGGTCACCGAGTCGATGGCGGCCACCGGGGTCGCGGACCTGGCCGACCGGCCCGTCGACGAGCTCTCCGGCGGGCAGCGGCAGCGGGTGTGGATCGCGATGGCGCTGGCCCAGCAGACGCCCCTGCTGCTGCTGGACGAGCCGACCACCTACCTGGACATCGCCCACCAGATCGAGATCCTCGACCTCTGCGCCCGGCTGCACGAGGAGCAGGGCCGGACGCTGGTGGCGGTGCTGCACGACCTCAACCACGCCGCCCGCTACGCCACGCACCTGATCGCGATGCGCGAGGGTCGGGTGGTCGCCGCCGGCCCGCCCCGGGAGGTGGTCACCGCGGAGCTGGTCGAGGAGGTCTTCCGGCTGCCCTGCCGGGTCATCGACGACCCCGAGACCGGCACTCCCCTGGTCGTGCCCGCCGCCCGCCGCCGTGCCGGCGCGAGCGCCCCGACGGTCGCGGCCGCCGGCGGCTGACGGTCGTGGGCACCGCCGGGGACCGTCGGCCGCCGGCGCCACGCCGCGAGCCACCCTGCGTGCGCATCGACCGGAATCACCGTACGGTGGCACACGATGCGTGATGTCGTCAGCACCTACCGGCAGGACGTCGACGGCTTCGGCCTGGTGACGATCCGCCCTCTCGACCCGGACACCGACATCGACCTGATCCACGGCTGGGTCGGCGAGGAACGGGCCCGGTTCTGGGGGATGCGCGACGCCGGCCGCGAGCGGGTCGAGGAGATCTACCGCTACCTGGACTCGCTGCCCACCCACCACGCCTGGCTGACGCACCGCGACGGCGTGCCGGTCGCGCTGTTCCAGACGTACGAGCCGGCGGCGGACCCGGTCGGCGAGTGCTACGAGGTCCAGCCCGGCGACCACGGCGCCCACCTGCTGATCGGCCCGCCGACCCGGCCCGAGCGGGGCTTCACCGGAGCCCTGCTGGAGGTGTTCCTCGGCTTCGTCTTCGCCGACCCGCGACGCCGGCGCGTCGTGATGGAGCCGGACGCGCGCAACGAGAAGGCGGTGGACCGCCTGCTGCGCACCGGCTTCGTCGCCGGTCCGCTGATCGACCTGAACGGCAAGCGGGCCCGGCTGATGTTCCTCGACCGGGAGACCTTCGAGGCCCGCCGGCGCTGACGGCGGGCCGGACCCCGACCCGGCCCGCCCGGGGTTCCGGCGACCCGACCCGGCCCGGGGTTCCGGGCGGCGGGACCACGGCCGGCCGCCGGGTCGCGGCACCCACCGGCCGGCCGCCGGGTCGCGGCACCCACCGGCCGGCCGCCGGGCGGCGGAACGGGTCAGCCGTTGAGCCACCGGTGGATGCACTGGAGCAGGTCGGCGGCGTCCACCGGCTTGGTGACGTAGTCGCTGGCGCCGGAGGAGATGCTCTTCTCCCGGTCGCCGTGCATCGCCTTCGCCGTCACCGCGATGATCGGCAGGTCCGCGTAGCGGGGCATGGCGCGGATCGCGGCGGTGGCCGCGTAGCCGTCCATCTCCGGCATCATCACGTCCATCAGCACGAGGTCGATGTCGTCGTGCCGCATCAGCGTCTCGATGCCCTGCCGCCCGTTCTCGGCGTACACGACGTCGAGCCCGTGCAGCTCCAGGATGTTGGTGAGCGCGAAGACGTTGCGCGCGTCGTCGTCCACCACCAGCACCTTGCGGCCGGTCAGGTCGCTCGGCAGCGCGTCGGCGGCCGGCCGGACGTCGGGCAGCACCGGCGCGAACGGCAGCACCCGCTCGGGGGTCACCGCCGTCAGGTGCAGGGCGATCCGCTCGCGCAGGTCGTCCAGGCTGCGCAGGACCTCCAGCGGCCGCTCGTGGGCCAGCGCCTGGAGCAGGGCCTGCTGGCCGGCCGCCAGCGGGTGCCCGTGGTACGCCAGCACGGGCACCCCGCGCAGCGCCGGGTCGTCGTGCAGCGCCTTGAGCAGCGTCGTCCCGCCGTCGTCGGGCAGGTCGAGCTGGAGCACCAGGACGTGGTGCCGCCCGCCGGCGAGCGTCTCCAGCGCCGAGGCCACGTCCACCGCCGTGGAGACCTCCACCGGCGGGTGCGCGTCGCCGAGGTCCGCCGCCACCCCCTGGGCGAGCAGCGTCAGCAGCCCCTTGTCGTGGCGCTCCAGCACCAGCATCCGGCGGGGCTCGCCCGGCTGGAGGGCGACGGCCGGCGGCAGCGCGGCCGGGGGCGACCACGGCGACGCGCCGCCGTCCGTGACGGCCTCCGCGCCCGCCGGCGTCGGCACCGCGCCGACCGGCAGGTAGAGGGTGAACGTGCTGCCCTGGCCGAGCACGCTGTGCGCCTTTATCCGGCCGCCGAGCAGGTGGGCGATCTCCCGGCTGATGGAGAGCCCGAGGCCGGTGCCCCCGTACCGCCGGCTGGTGGTGCCGTCGGCCTGCTGGAAGGCGTCGAAGATCGCGGTCAGGTGCTGCTCGGCGATGCCGATGCCGGTGTCGATCACCCGGAACGCGAGGACGGCGTCCGTCTGGGCGAAGCCGTCGGGCAGCTCGCTCGGCGCGGCCCGCTCGATGCGCAGCTGCACCCGCCCCCGCTCGGTGAACTTCACCGCGTTGGAGACCAGGTTGCGCAGCACCTGCCGCAGCCGCTGCTCGTCGGTGTGCAGCTCGGTCGGCACGCCCGGCCCGGTGGTGATCTCCAGCTCCAGGCCGCGGGGGGTGGTCAGCGGCCGGAACGTCGCGTCGACGTAGTCGCGCAGCGCGGCCAGCTCGAAGGTCTCCGGGTTGATGTCCATCTTCCCGGCCTCCACCTTGGACAGGTCGAGGATGTCGTTGATGAGCTGGAGCAGGTCCGTGCCGGCCGAGTGGATGACGGTGGCGTACTCGACCTGCTTGGCGGTCAGGTTGCGGTTCGGGTTCTGCGCCAGCAGCTGGGCGAGGATGAGCAGCGAGTTCAGCGGCGTACGCAGCTCGTGGCTCATGTTGGCGAGGAACTCCGACTTGTACTTCGAGGCGAGCGCGAGCTGCTGGGCCCGGGTCTCCAGCTCCTGGCGGGCCTGCTCGATCTCGGAGTTCTTCGTCTCGATGTCGTGGTTCTGCCGCGCCAGCAGGGCCGCCTTGTCCTCCAGCTCGGCGTTGGAGCGCTGGAGCTCCTCCGAGCGGGCCTGCAACTCCTCCGAGCGGGCCTGGAGCTCGGCGGCGAGGCGCTGCGACTCGGTGAGCAGCACGTCGGTACGGGCGTTGGCGACGATGGTGTTGACGTTGACGCCCAGGGTCTCGGTCAGCTGGTCGAGGAAGTCGCGCTGCACCTCGGTGAAGCGGCTCATGCTGGCCAGCTCGATCACGCCGAGCACCTGGTCCTCGAAGAGGATCGGCAGCACCACCAGGTGCAGCGGGGCGGCGGCGCCGAGGCTGGAGGAGACGGTGACGTAGTCGGCCGGCACGGCTTCCACCACGATCGCCCGCTTGCTCACCGCGGCCTGCCCGACGAGGGAGTCGCCGAGGGCGTACCGGCGGCCGCTGGCGTCGTGCCCGTATCCGCCGATCACCCGCAGGCCGGTCCCGCCGGCGCTCTCGTCCACCAGCAGGAACGTGCCGAGCTGGGCGGAGACGAGCGGGGCCAGCTCGTTCATCACCAGGCCGGCGACCACCTCCAGGTCGCGGTGGCCCTGCATGAGGCCGGCGATGCGGGCCAGGTTGGTCTTGAGCCAGTCCTGTTCCTGGTTGGTCCGGGTGGTCTCGCGCAGCGACTCCACCATCGAGTTGATGTTGTCCTTCAGCTCGCCGACCTCGCCCGGGGCGTCCACGGTGATGGAGCGGGTCAGGTCGCCGGTGGCGACCGCGCTGGTCACCTCGGCGATGGCGCGGACCTGGCGGGTGAGGTTCCCGGCCAGCTCGTTGACGTTCTCGGTGAGCCGCTTCCAGGTGCCGGAGACCCCCTCGACCTCGGCCTGCCCGCCGAGGCGACCCTCGCTGCCGACCTCCCGGGCCACCCGGGTCACCTCCGCCGCGAACGAGGAGAGCTGGTCCACCATCGTGTTGATCGTGGTCTTCAGCTCCAGGATCTCGCCGCGCGCGTCGACGTCGATCTTCTTGGTCAGGTCGCCCTGCGCCACCGCCGTGGTGACCTGGGCGATGTTGCGCACCTGGCCGGTGAGGTTGTTCGCCATCGAGTTGACGTTGTCGGTGAGGTCCTTCCAGGTGCCGGCCACGTTCGGCACCCGCGCCTGGCCGCCGAGCCGGCCCTCGGTGCCCACCTCACGGGCCACCCGGGTCACCTCGTCGGCGAACGCGCCCAGCGTGCCGACCATCGTGTTGATGGTCTGGGCCAGCACCGCCACCTCGCCCTTGGCCTCCACGGTGATCTGCCGGCTCAGGTCGCCCTGGGCCACCGCGGTGGCGACCAGCGCGATCGAGCGCACCTGGTTGGTGAGGTTGTTGGCCATCTCGTTGACGTTGTCGGTCAGGTCCTTCCAGGTGCCGCCGACGTTGGACACCCGCGCCTGGCCGCCGAGCCGGCCCTCGGTGCCCACCTCACGGGCCACCCGGGTCACCTCGTCGGCGAACGCGGAGAGCTGGTCGACCATCGTGTTGATGGTCTCCTTCAGCGCCAGGATCTCGCCGCGCGCGTCGACCCGGATCTTCTGGGTCAGGTCGCCCTTGGCCACCGCCGTGGTCACCTCGGCGATGCTGCGCACCTGCGCGGTGAGGTTGTCCGCCATGACGTTGACCGACTCGGTGAGGTCCTTCCAGGTGCCCGAGACGCCCTTGACGTCGGCCTGGCCACCGAGGCGGCCCTCGGTGCCCACCTCCCGGGCCACCCGGGTCACCTCGTCGGCGAACGACGACAACTGGTCCACCATCGTGTTGATGGTGTTCTTCAGCTCCAGGATCTCGCCGTGCGCGGTGACCGTGATCTTCTGCGACAGGTCGCCCCGCGCCACCGCCGTGGCCACCTGCGCGATGCTGCGCACCTGGTCGGTGAGGTTGACCGCCATCGAGTTCACCGAGTCGGTGAGGTCGCGCCAGGTGCCGGCGACGCCGCTGACCTGGGCCTGACCGCCGAGGCGCCCGTCGGTGCCGACCTCCCGGGCCACTCGCGTCACCTCGTCGGCGAACGACGACAACTGGTCCACCATCGTGTTGATGGTGCTCTTGAGCTCCAGGATCTCGCCCCGGGCGTCGACGGTGATCTTCTGCGACAGGTCGCCCCGCGCCACCGCCGTGGTGACCTGGGCGATGTTGCGCACCTGGCTGGTCAGGTTGCCGGCCATGAAGTTCACCGAGTCGGTGAGGTCGCGCCAGGTGCCCGCCACCCCGGGCACCTCGGCCTGCCCGCCGAGGCGCCCCTCGCTGCCCACCTCCCGGGCCACCCGCGTCACCTCGTCGGCGAACGACGACAACTGGTCCACCATCGTGTTGATGGTGATCTTCAACTCCAGGATCTCGCCGCGCACGTCGACGGTGATCTTCTGCGACAGGTCGCCCCGCGCCACCGCCGTGGCCACCTCGGCGATGTCGCGGACCTGGTCGGTGAGGTTGCCGGCCATGGCGTTGACCGAGTCGGTGAGGTCCTTCCAGGTGCCCGACACCCCGGGCACCTCGGCCTGCCCGCCGAGCTGCCCCTCGGTGCCCACCTCGCGGGCCACCCGGGTCACCTCGGAGGTGAACAGCGACAGCTGGTCCACCATCCCGTTGAAGACGGTGGCGATCTCCCCCAGCAGGCCGTCGGCGTCCTCCGGCAGGCGGGTGCCGAAGTCGCCGTCGCGCACCGCGGTCAGCCCGGCCAGCAACTGCCGCAGCCCGGGGTCGGCCATCGCCGCGGCGCCGCCGCCGGTTGCCTGGGCACGCCCCGCCGTCGTCCTGTCGACCACCACAAACCACCCCGCGCAGCAGCCGGGGGGACCGCCCGCCGGCACGACATCAACCGCGCAAGTATGCACAGTCCGGCCGGCCGATGCTCGGGCAGCGCCCGCCGCCGTGGCTCCGCCCGCACCGCGCCGCGACGGCGCCGCGGCGGGCGGGTGGGCGGGGGCGCTCGGGGTCGTGCCCGCTCAGCCCGCATCGCAGCGTTCCGACAGCGCGTAGCGGAGCAGCACGACGTCGCCGAGCTGGCGGGTCTCCGCCATCCGCGCCCGGCGGCCAGGGTGCCACGGGAAGCGCCCCTCGCCGCCGAACCGGGGCGCCCGCCGGTCGCCGACGAAGAACGGGGCCACCACCAGGTGCAGCTCGTCGGCGAGGCCGGCGGTGAGGAACTGCCCAAGCACGCTCGCCCCGCCCTCCACCATCAGCCGGTCCACCCCCCCGGGCGGCGAGGTCGGCCAACGCCCGCGCCGGCTCCACCGGATCGCCCGCGTCCACCACCGTGGCGCGGCCCGCGAGGCGCTCCCCGGTCTTCTCCACGGCCGGGGTCGCGCAGTAGACGATCCGGTCGGTGTCGCCGGCGGTGAAGAAGCGGGCAGCCGGGTCCAAGTCCCCGCAGCCGGTCACGGTGACCCTGGTCGGCGAGGCGGGCAGGCCACGCGCGAGACGGGCGGCGCGTCGCCGCGGGGAGCGGACCAGCAGGCGCGGGTCGTCGCGGCGGACCGTGCCCGCACCCACCAGGATCGCGTCGCATCCGGCGCGGACCTCGTCGACCCGGTCCAGGTCGGCCTCGTTGGACAGCAGCAGCCGCTGTCCGCTGGTGTCGTCGAGGTAGCCGTCCAGCGACGTCGCGCAGCTGAGCAGGACGTACGGGCGCTCAGTCACGGACGAGCGAAAGGTCGAGGGCGTGGTCGCCGCGGCCGGCCTTCGCCACCAGGTAGCCGGCGTTCGCCGGCGACAGGTACACCCCGGTGGCGACCCGTGCGGTGACCGCCACCCCGAGCCGGCCGCCCGGCGACGACCGGGACCGACACGCTGTCCCGCTGAGCCGCCGGAAGGGACGTCAGGCGGTCCAGACGCCCGTCGCGGCCGCGGCACGGGCGTAGTCGGCGAAGTCCGCGGGCGCGCGCCCGAGCGCCCGCGCGACGCCGTCCGTCAGGCTCTGGTTGCGCCCGTCCAGCACCTCCGTGAACAGGTACGTCAGCAGCGACACCACGTCGGCGGGGACGCCGGCCCCGCGCAGCGCGTCGACGTACTCCGCCAGGGCGACGGGGACCAACGAGACCGGGCGGCCGGTCGCCGCGGCGATCTCGGCCACCGCCTCGGCGAACGTCAGCAGCCGGGGGCCGGTCACCTCGTACACCTCACCGGCGTGCCCGTCCGCCAACAGCGCCGCCACGGCGACGTCGGCGATGTCGTCGGCGTCGACGAAGGGCTCCCGCACGTCGCCGACCGGCAGGTACAACGTCCCCTCCCGGATCCCGTCGGCGAAGGGGCCCTCGCTGAAGTTCTGGTGGAACCAGCTCGCCCGCACCACGGTCCAGCGGCCGCCGACGCCGTCCACGACGTTGGCGACCGCCTTCTCGGCCTGGTGCGCCTCCGGCTCGCCCCGCCCGGAGAGCAGGACCACCCGGCGCACGCCGCTGGCCACGGCCAGCCGCGTGAACGACTCCACGGTCTCGACGGCGCCCGGCACGGCCAGGTCCGGCTGGTACGACACGTAGACCGCGCCGACCCCGGCGAGGGCTTCGGGCCAGGTGGCCCGGTCCGCCCAGTCGAACGCGGGCGCGGCGGACCGGGAACCGAGCCGGACGGGCACGCCGCGGGCGGCGAGGCGGTCGGCGACGCGGCGGCCGGTCCGGCCGGTGCCGCCGAGAACGAGGACGGTGTCGTTGGTGTTTGTCATGCCTCCATCCAACGGCGACCCGACGGCGGGGGCCATCCTCGTCGGGCGCGGGCGCATACGCGCGCGTCTCGCTCATCCGGGGGCGGAACAGCGCCGGCCGTCCGCCGGGCGGATCAGGCCGCCGGCTGGTCGACGGGGCACGCGTAGGCGGTGCGGCCGCCCAGCTCCCACGTCCGCACCGGGGCGCCGCAGCGGCGGCAGGTGGTCCGCTTGTAGACCCACCGCTCGTCGGGGGCCGCCGGGTCGCTGACCACCTGGCCGGCGTCCCGGCCGAGCGCCAGGTGCCGGACGGCCAGGTCCCACAGCCGGTGGGCGGCCGCCGGCGCGACGCTCCGGGCGGCCGGGTCGAGGCCGGCGAGGAAGAGCAGTTCCGCCCGCCAGGCGTTGCCGATCCCCGCCCACACCGCCTGGTCGAGCAGCGCCGCGCCGACCGCCGTGCGGGCGACGGTCAGCCGCCGCACGGCCTCGTCGCCGTCGGCGTCGGCCCGCAGCGGGTCCGGGCCGAGCGAGGCCCGCAGCGCGCGTTCGCCGTCGGCCGGCAGCGGCTCGCAGCGGGTCGGGGCGATCAGGTCGTACGCGACGGAGGCGCCGGCCAGGCGCAGCCGCACGCCCTTGCGCGGCGGGACGCCCGGGTCGTCGTGGCGCAGGAACAGTCCCCTCATCCCGAGGTGGACGTGCAGGCCCGGGGCGCCGTCGACGTGGTAGAGCAGGTGCTTGCCGTACGCCTCCACGGCGTGCAGCCGCCGGCCGTCGTACGGTCGGGTGTCGAGGCGGCCCTGCGGGCTGGACGCGGCGATGACCTGGCCGGCGAGCGCGGCGTGCTGCTCGTGCGCGTACCGGTGGATGAGGTGGCCCTCGGGCATACGGCCGGGTACCCGAGGGCCCTGCCGGGAAACGGCGCCCGCGGGCGGGAACAATGCCGATCGGTCCGCAGTTGTCCTATTTCGTGACCGACGCTGCGCCGCACCGGCGGCTGTTCGACATCCGGCGGATCTACGTGGAGCCGGAGGCCGCCGCGCTGCCCCGGGGGCAGGTCGTGCTGGCCCGCTTCCCCGACGCGGAGCGCGTGGAGGTCGCCAGCCACTCCCGCATCCCGGAGCTGTACGGGGACGAGACGAACGTGGCCCGGTGGGTGCGGATCAAGACCGAGGCGCTCGTGCTGGGGGTCAAGAAGTCCCTCACCGCCCGCCCGAACGGCCGCTCGGCCGACTTCATCGCCCCGTCCACGGCGAACGGCTGCGCGATGGCCTGCGCCTACTGCTACGTGCCGCGCCGCAAGGGCTACAGCAACCCGGTGACGGTCTTCGCCAACATCGACCGGATCACCGGCTACCTCGGCCGCCACGTGGGCCGCCAGGGCGTCAAGCCCGAGCCGAACCAGTGCGATCCCACCGCCTGGGTGTACGACATCGGCGAGAACTCCGACTGTTCGCTGGACGCCAGGATCTCCGACAACGTCCGGGACCTGGTCACGCTCTTCCGGGACCTGCCGACGGCGAAGGCCACCTTCGCCACCAAGCACGTCAACCGGGAGCTGCTCGACTGGGACCCACGGGGCCGCACCCGCGTCCGGTTCTCGCTGATGCCGGCGCGGGACGCGAAGCTGCTCGACATCCGGACCTCCCCGATCGCGGACCGGATGGCCGCCATCGACGACTTCGTCGCGGCCGGCTACGAGGTACACGTCAACTTCAGTCCGGTGGTGGTCCGCGACGGCTGGCTCGACGACTGGGCGGAGCTGCTCGACCAGCTCGACGACGCGCTCGGCCCGCGCGCAAAGGCGCAACTCGCCGCCGAGGTCATCTTCCTGACCCACAACGACCGGCTGCACGAGGTCAACCTGGGCTGGCACCCGAGGGCCGAGGAGGTGCTCTGGCGGCCGGACCTCCAGCAGCCCAAGCGGTCGCAGACCGGCGGTTGGAACGTGCGATACCGCACCGGCCGCAAGGGTGGGTACGTGACCGCGCTGACGGACCTCATCGCTGCGAAGCTGCCGTACTGCCGCATCCGGTACGCGTTCTGATCGGGCGGGGTACGGGAATGCGTTAAGGGCCACCCCCCTTTTGGGGGTGGCCCTTAACGAAAGAATGTCCGGCGGTGTCCTACTCTCCCACACCCTCCCGAGTGCAGTACCATCGGCGCTGGAGGGCTTAGCTTCCGGGTTCGGAATGTAACCGGGCGTTTCCCCTCCGCCATGACCGCCGTAACTCTATCAACATATCAAACAACACCACACCACACTCGGGGTTGTTGTTCGTTTGTCAAGAGTTGCACAGTGGACGCGTAGCAGCTTAGTAGTCAAGTCCTCGGCCTATTAGTACCGGTCAACTGAACCCGT
>NZ_JBIDDA010000007.1:0-376484 GCF_043204915.1 Micromonospora sp. NPDC047670 | reverse complement strand
TTTCCGCTCGACTTGCATGTGTTAAGCACGCCGCCAGCGTTCGTCCTGAGCCAGGATCAAACTCTCCAACAAAAACTTGTTGAAAAACTGTCCCGGCAACAAATAGTGTTGCCAAAGGAATCCAAACCAACAAACCACAAAGTGGCCTGCCAGTCCGGGGTATAAATCAAATTGGCACTGGCTTATCAAGCACCCTGTTGAGTTCTCAAAGAACAACCACACACCGCCCGGAAACCCCACACCCGTGGAGCCCCCGACCCGGGGCATTTCGTTCGCATCCCCGGCGCTTCGCGCCGGGCACTTCTACTACGTTACCTCACCGTCTCCGCCGTGTCAAACCGTTTGTCCCGGTCTGTCACGGTTCGTGCGGGTCGGCTCCGCTGAGCGCGCGCAGCAGTGACCGCTGCGTGTGATCATCGGATTTGGCAGACCGGCCGCTCCGCGGTCTCCCGCGAGCTCGCCCGGTTCCCTGCCGGCGTCGAACCTTACCCGGTCGGCTCCGCTCCGCCAAATCCGCCTCGCGGCAGATCCGGTGGGCCCCGCCCGGCCCGGCTCGTCCAGGAGCTGGCTCCCGTCCGATCCGGCACCAGTCCGGCTCGGTGCTCCAGGTTCTTGCCCTGTTTGCCCCGTTCCGCGCTGGCAGAGAGAAAGTTACGCGTCTGCGGGTTTGAACGTCAAATCCGGGGGCAGCGTCCCCCGTCACATCATTACCGCCCGACTATCTGGCCTGCTCAGCGGCGATGCGGTGACCCGACGCGTGCTTTCTGTGCGGTCGCGTCACCCGCGGACACGGGTTACAGCGAACCGAGCGCCGCGGATATTCCGTCGACGACCCCGAAGCCTGTCGGTCAGTCGATCGACCCGCCGGCGCGCCGGCCGGCACGCCAGGCGCGGATGCCGAGCACGCCGACGGTGGTGCCGATGGCCAACGACGCCGCGATCAGCAGGGCATGGATCCACAGGAAGCCCGTGGCGGGGAACTCGCCGACCGTGCCGGTGGACCAGGACCGCGGGTCCTTCCAGATGGCGACCGCGAACCTCGGCCAGATCACCCAGGTCCAGATCCCCACCCCGGTGAGGAAGAGCGCCCAGCCGCGCGACAGCACCATGGCTGCCGAGTATGCCAGCGCCGCCCTACGTGCTGGTCAGGCGCCGGGGAGTTGCCGGAAGGTGATCGAGTGACGCAGCGCCGGCACCGGCGGGATGCTGTGCTGCCAGCTCGACCGCGACGCGCCGGCGAGCACGTACGCCGACCGCGGCGCCAGTTCCACCTCGTACACCCTGCGCTCCTCGCCGGTGCCCCGCTGGAAGCGCAACAGGCAGGCGGAGCCCAGCGAGAGCCCGACCACGGTCGGCCCGAAGGCGGGGGCGTCGCGGTGCCAGCCGATGACCGATCCCGGCGGATACCGGGTGACCAGGGCCTGGGCGAGGGAGGTCGCCGGGACACCGGCGAACGCGGCGCAGCGCTCCCGAACTCCCTCCAGCTCCAGCGGCAGCGCCTCGCCGGAGGTGAGCTGGAACGATCCGTAGTCGTAGTCGAAGCCGAACTGCCGGACGGTCCGGCGGGCGATCTGCCCGTGCATGCGGACCTCCCGGAAGTCGAACGCGGCGAGCGCGGTGAGCAGCGACCGCTCCTCGTCGGGGTCGATCAGGTCCGGCTGGTACGTCAGGCCCGCGGGTCGCTCGTGGATGCCCCGCATTCGTCCCATCAGCCCGACGGTAACGGCAGGATGCCGCCGGCGCGGACGCATCCGGAGTCCGGTCGCCGCATCTTCGGCATCTCGGCGACCGGGACACGCCGCGCTGTTTCCCGCCGGTACGGGTGGGGCACTGCTGTCGGGACCGGCGCAGACCGTCATCGGAGGTGACCCGTGCAGCCGTCGACGTTCAACCCCTGGACCTGGCGCGACCCGTCCGCCCTCGCCGGCGGGTATGCCCCGGCCAGCCCGGACGCCGCACCGCCGGAGAGGCCGGAGGGCACCGGCGGCGGACCGGACGCGCCCGGCCCCGGCACCCCCGTCGACCTGGTCGGCTACCGGGTGGAGGCCGTCGACGGGCGGATCGGCTCGATCGACGAGGCCAGCGACGACACCGACGACCGCTGGCTGGTGGTGGACACCGGGCCGTGGATCTTCGGCCGCAAGGTGCTGCTGCCGGTCGGCACGGTGACGCGGGTGGACCACCTCGACCGCACGGTGCACGTGGACCGCACCCGGGAGCAGGTCAAGGAGTCGCCGCCGTTCGACCCGGACGGCTACCGGAAGCCCGACTACCGGGACCGGGTGGGCGACTACTACCGGGAGACCTACCGGCGGGGCTGACCGCCAGCAGGGGTCACCCGCGCACGGACGGACCGGTTACGGTGGGAGACATGGTCCGGCCGATCAGCTACGCGCCGGAGGTCGTCGACCCGGTCGACGGCCTCCCGCTCGGCGTCGTGACCACCTTCCCCACCAGCTCCGGCGACGGCCGCGAGCGGATGATCGACCTCCTTCGTGCCGGCGGACTGCGGTTCCGCGACGGCGGGCGATGGCGGTCGGCTCACTGAGCCGACCCCGACCGATCCCGGGACGACCCTCCCGGTCGGCGCGCGACCGCGCGCACCTTCGTCCGTCACGCACGAAAGGCGTACCACCGTGTCTGTTCCACGAATGCTCACCGGGGACCGCCCCACCGGGCGGCTGCACCTCGGCCACTACGTCGGCAGCATCGCCAACCGGGTGCGGCTGCACCAGCGCTACGAGAGCTTCTTCATCATCGCCGACCTGCACATGCTCACCACGCGCAACACCCGCGAGGACATCGAGCGGGTCGCGGTCAACGCCCGGGAGATGGTCACGGACGTGCTGTCCGCCGGCGTCGATCCGGCGCGGGCGGTCTTCTACCTCCAGTCGGCCATCCCTGAGGTCGGCGACCTGAACACCCTCTTCCAGAACCTGGTCACGGTGCCCCGCCTGGAGCGGGTGCCGTCGCTGAAGGACATGGCCCGCGACGCAGGCAAGGAGGAGATGCCGTACGGCCTGCTCGGCTACCCGGTCCTCCAGGCGGCCGACATCCTCTGCGTCAAGGGGCAGGTCGTCCCGGTGGGGAAGGACAACGCGGCGCACGTCGAGGTGACGCGGGAGATCGCCCGCCGGTTCAACCACCTCTACGGCGAGGTGTTCCCCGTGCCGGAGATGATCGCGTCCGAGACGCCGACCCTGGTCGGCACGGACGGCCGGGCGAAGATGAGCAAGAGCCTGGGCAACGCCATCGCGCTCTCCGACGACGCGGCGACCGTCCGCCGCAAGGTGATGGGGATGTACACCGACCCGAACCGGGTCCGCGCCGACGTGCCGGGCACCGTCGAGGGCAACCCGGTCTTCGCCTACCACGACATCTTCAACCCGGACCGGGGGCAGGTCGACGACCTCAAGGAGCGGTACCGGGCCGGGCGCGTCGGCGACGTGGAGGTCAAGGAGAAGCTGGCCGCCGCGCTCAACCGGTTCCTGGACCCGATCCGCGAGCGGCGGGCGCGGTTCGAGGCCGACCCGGGCCTCGTCGACGAGCTGATCGTCGAGGGCACCGAACGGACCCGGCGCGAGGTGCGGCAGACGCTCGTCGAGGCCCGCCGGGCGATGGGGCTGACGAGCGCGTACACCCAGGTGCGGCGGCGGGCCGAGCGGCGCCGCAGGGCCGCGGCCACGCCGGCCTGATCGGTCGTACGCGCGGCGACCGGCCCGGAAACCGGACCCCCCGGTTCCGGGCCGGCGACCCACCTCGAACTGGGATGAATGGCCGGCCGCCCCCGGGGCAAGTGGAGCACCATGGGCAGCGTGCGACATGAGGCGGTGATGCCGGTCGTCGACGGGCTGGACCAGCTCGTCGACCTGCTGCGGAGGGCCGACCCCGGTGAGGAGCTGTACGTGCGGTGGTCCCGGGGCCCCGGCGCGGACCTGGGCGGGGGGCGCGGGTCCGGGCAGTCCAGCAAGGACGCGTTGACCGGCATCGACCTGCCCGGCCTCTCCGCGAACCCGCTGGCGGTCGAGTCGTGGTGGGGCGACCGGCCGCTGCGGCTGTGGGTGGCCCGGCGCCTCTACGACTACTGCCACCTGCGCGAGCTGCGCGGCCCCGGCGTACGGCCCTGGGTGCTGGTCGGGGAACAGTGCGGCCGGGGGCCGGACAACGAGCCGCTGGTGCACTGCCACCGGCCGGTCGCCTGGGTGTCGGAGCGGGCACTGCGGGAGGCGGACCGGGCGGTCGAGGCGCAGGCGTCGTCGGAGTGGGGGCCGCTGCACCGGGCGGACTGAACCGCCCCGCGCGGGCGGGCGGAAATCGTCCGTTCGGCGGCACGTGCGTCGATGGTCCTGCGGATAGGCTCCGCGCATCTGTGCGCAGCCCCATCCAGGAGGAACTTCTTTGGGCCGCAGTCTTCCGGCAGGCGCCCTGGCGACCACCCTCGCCCTCGGCCTGCTGACCGTGCCGGCCGCGCCGGCCGCCTCCGACACCGGCACCGCACCCCGCGAGATCGCCGTCATCCCCGAATACGAACCGACCGTCCTGCCCGTCGAGAGGATCCTGCTCGCGGGCGAGTCCGGTTTCCTGCACAAGCACAACGCGTCCACCAACCACCACTGGACGCGGTACGACACGGGGGAGACGGTTGCCGCCGGGCTCAACGGCTACCAGCCCTCGGACATCCGGCCCGCCGGCGGCGACGCCGTCTCCGTCTGGGAGAGGCACCCCGTCGACGACCCCACCCGCTTCGGGGTCTACGACCTTCGCGAGCGGACCTGGGACTACTGGCCCCGGCCGGCGGAAGGCTCCCTCTTCGGCGTCTTCGGGCGTTCGATCCTCGTCCGCCATCCGGACATGGGCCTGGAACTGCGGACGGTCGGTGCCGAGGGCGACGTCACCGAGAGCAGGCCCGTCGCGGGCCTGCCGGCCGGCAGCGGCTACCTCGACGACGCGCGGGTCGGCGACGCGGCATCGGTGGTCGTCCCGGCGACCGGCCCCGACGGCAAGCGCTGGTACGGCCTGCTCGACATCGCCACCGCGCGCGTCGTGCCGATCCCCGGCGCCGGCGCCGCCCCGAACACGGCCAGCTTCCGGCTCTCCGGCGACACCGTGGCATGGGTCGGCGCCGGCGCGGTGCACGTCCACTCGCGGGCGGGCCTGACCTCCGGCACGGACACCGCCGCCCGGACCGCCACGATCGCCGGCACGTGGTCGAGCGCCGCGGTGCTGGGTGACCGGGTGGTCGCTCTCGCCGACCCCCCGTCCGGCGCGACCGAGGGCTCCGTCGTCACGGTGGCGCTCGACGGCACCTCGCGGACGGTGGTGCTACCCCGCGCCCAGGCCAGGGAGTCGCTCGTGCAGGGGCCGGGCGGGACCGCCCTGGCCGTGGGCGGCTCCACCTCCCGGGACTGGGCCGTGCACCGGTACACCGCCACCCCCGGGGAGCCCGCCCGGGCCGCGGTCATGCCGGTACGGGACCCCGTCGACAACGCCGGCCTCGCGATCCGACGCGGGATCGTACGCCACCTGCAGACGCAGGTGCTGCCGAGCACCGGTGAGACGTACTTCGCGCTCTTCAACCACGCCCTGTCGCCGGACGCCGCGGGCGCCGTCGCCGAGCGGGCGGGCACCGTCAGCTCCTACTCGGTCCGCTGCCCGGGCGAGCCGCGGTGTGTGCGGATCGTCGACGGCGCCCAGGACGGCGTCACCTACCTGCGCGAGATCAACGGCCAGACCATGATCAGCACCCGCCGCGCCGGTGACCTGTCCATGGTCGTCCCGACCACCGGAGCGCGGCTGGTCGACGCCATGGACGAGTACGCGGTGGTGGACGGCGGCTCGCCGGCCACCCAGTACGTCGCGCACGTGGCGGAGACGAAGGTCCTGCGCACCGGGCCGATCCGGGCGGCGGCGCTCTGGTTCGACACCCTCTGGACGGCCACCGGCGCCAACGGCCAGCTCCAGCAGCTGAGCCTGCCCAGCCTGAAGGTCCAGCGGTCGGTGTCGACCGGCGCGGCGTGCGTGCCCACCGAGGTGCAGACCGGCGCCCGCTGGCTGTGGTGGGCCTGCGGCGCCACCGGCCCCGCCGGCGTCTACGACCTGCGGAACAACAGGAACATCACCGTGCCCTCCGGGCCGGCGCTGCTCGGCGACGGCTTCCTCGTCCGGTACGAGACCGGTGCGCTGCGGATGACCGCGTTCCACGACGGCACCCTCCACGCCCCGGTCACGCTCGCCGGCCTCCCGAAGGGCGCCGGCGCCGACAGCCGCGGCCACAGCTGGGCCGTCGACCGCCAGGGGCGCGGGGTCGCGTACGTCGACGGCGACAACGCCGTGCATGTGATCGACACCGGCGTGCCGGGCACCGCTCCCGCGATCGGCAGGGCGGTGACGTCCGCGAGCAGCCACCCGCGGACGACCACCGAGGAGGCCCGGTACTGGACCGGCACCTTCCACCCGACCCGGCCACTGTCGTCCTGGCGGGTGACCGTCACCCGCAAGTCGACGGGCGACGCGGTGATGCAGCGGACCGGGGGCCCCGCGCGGGACCGGCTCGACGTGCGCTGGGACGGCCGCCTCCCGTCGGGCGGGTTCGCCGCGAGCGGCGGGTACCGCTGGACGGTGTACGGCACCACGGACGGCGGCCCGGAGACCACGATCGGGTCCGGAAGCCTGCTGGTCATCTGCGGCGCCTTCCCGTTCCGGACGGTGGACTGCACCGGCAGCCCGTCCCTGCTGGGCGTGAAGTCCACGGGCGCCGGCCACTGGTACGGCGACACCAACGGCGGGGAGCCGACCGGCGAGTTGCTCAACAACGGGTGGACGGACAACTGGTGTCTGAGCTGCACCGGCGCGGCGCGTACGTCGGCGCTGGTGCCGTTCGGTGACTACAACGGCGACGCCCATCCCGACCTGCTCGTCCGCGACGGCAACGGGTACCTCAAGGCGCACCTGGGCAACAGCCAGATGCACTTCGGCGGCGCCGCCACCGTCAGCCTGGGCGGCGGCTGGATGATGTACCGGTCGATCCTCGCGCCCGGTGACGTCAACAGCGACGGCCACCACGACATCCTGGGCATCGACACCTACGGCAAGCTGTGGCTCTACACCACCACCGGTCGCGGGGGCATCAACCCCCGCGTCCAGGTCGGCTCCGGCTGGGGCACCTATCCCAAGGTCATCGGCGCCGGCGACCTCAACGGCGACGGCCACGGCGACCTGCTCGGCATCGACACCACCGGCACCATGTACCGCTACACCAGCAACGGCAACAAGGGCTGGAGCGGCCGGGTCAAGGTCTTCGCCGGCTGGAACATCTACAACTCCGTCGTGGCCATCGGCGACCTCGACCAGGACGGCCGCAACGACCTCGTCGCCCGCGACGCGGGCGGCATCCTCTGGCGCTACTCCGGCCTCGGCAACGGCTCCTTCGCACCGCGCGTGCAGCGGGGCAGCGGCTGGAACACGTACAAGATCATCGTCTGAGCGTGCGCCAGCACGGACCGCCCCCGGACGCCACGGCGACCGGGGGCGGTCCCGTCCCGGCGGAAGACCCGGTTCGACGCCCGTCCGGGGGGCACGTCACGGCCGCCGTCGCCGACTCCCGCACGAGGGAGTGGTGGCTCCGGGCCGGGCGGGCGGTCTGGTGGCCACGGACAGTTGCGGCTAGGTTGCAGCTTCGACCATCCTTCTGTCTTCGATCGGGGAGTTCGGCGGCGTGTCGCACATCGAGAAGATCACCGGGGACCTCCGTGCGCTGACGGCCGGCGTCGACAGGGCACAGGGGCTGGCGGCCGCCGCCGACAACCAGGCGCAGGAGGTGGCGTTGCGCGCCGCTGGCGCCGGCTTCGCCGCCGTGGCGGCCGGCATGGTACGGGTACGGGACGCCATCGCCGGAATCCGGGGCGGCCTGGGCGGCGTCGCCACCACGATCGGCGAGGCCACCCGGGCGACCGCGGCCGTCCCGCAGGAGGCCACCCCGGACGAGACGATCGCCGGGCTGACTCCCGTGGCGAGCGCGATCGACGGCATGCGCGACGCGACGACCGCCGCCATCGCCCAGCTCGACGAGGCCAAGCGACTCGTCACCACCGTCCTGCAGGGCGGTCAGCCGGGACCGCTGGTGCAGGGGTTGGAGAGCGTCAAGCAGGTGCTCGTGCTGATGGTCCAGCGCACCGGCGCCGCCAGGCAGTCCGTCGACACGGCGGTCGCCGCGGCGCGGCAGCTGGGGTCGTCGGGAAACTGAGCGGGGCCGGCGGCGCCACGCCGACCGGCCCGACCCCCGCGGATCACACCGCCACCATGCCCACCGCGGGCGGCGCCACCCCCGCAGGTCCCGCCTCCACCGTCCCCACGGCGGGCGGTGCCGCCCCTGCCCTCGTGCCGTGGACCAGGCGTCCCACCGGGGTTCCCGGCGGCACGCCGACCGGACCACGCACCCGGATCCCGGCGAACGAGCGGCCGCCGGAGCGGCGAGCACTGGAACTGGAGAACGACGGTGCCGACAAGATCGCCGACAAGGGCTATCTG
Organism: Micromonospora sp. NPDC047670; assembly: GCF_043204915.1. Lineage (NCBI taxonomy): Bacteria > Bacillati > Actinomycetota > Actinomycetes > Micromonosporales > Micromonosporaceae > Micromonospora > Micromonospora sp. NPDC047670. The sequence continues at coordinate 367,958 of NZ_JBIDDA010000007.1, read as the reverse complement.
GTCCACCAGAACCCGACGAAGCAGGAGGTCGCGGCGGCTCGGCTCCGCACCGGTGACGTTGGCGACCGCGACAGGGCACCCGACTATCTCATCGAGGGCCACGTCTTCGACTGCTATTCACCCACCTCCTCCGTGCCGCCGCGGGCCATCTGGAGCATGGTGTCCAGGAAGGTCTCTCGCGGTCAGACTCAACGTGTGGTGTTGAACCTCCGCGACTGGCAGGGGGACCTCGCCAACTTGCAGAGGCAGTTCGACGACTGGCCGGTGTCGGGGCTCAAGGAACTCGCGGCGGTGACGCGCAGCGGTGCGACCATTCAGATTGTCCCGCGCGGCTAAGGGAGAGGCAGCATGTCCATCGACTACCGGTTGACCCTCGCGGGTGACGTTCCGCTGGAAGAGGTGGCGGCGCTGGCCGCCCCCGGAGCAACGGAAACGGCGACACTCACCGGTGACCGGATGCTCCACGCCAACCTAAACGAGGAACGCGGATACGTCGTCAACATCGTCGCCGGCAGCCATGGCTACTACGCGGCCGAGGACGACGGTGGTCCGTGGGTGTGGGAGCCTGAGACCTACGTCGACGTCGACTTCCACATGCGCAAGGACACCCTGACCGACCAGGGGAGGCCCAACATGCTGCGGACCGTGGGTCGGATCCTGGCCGACCGGCCCGAGGACGCGGCGCTGGTCCTCAACGACAACTGGTTGATGCTGACCCGCGTCGGGGGCACCGTCCGCCGGCACAACGAGGCCGACTGGTACGACGAGGCGTACGACAGCTTCCTACCCCGGTGACCCGGTCACCGGGGCAGGGCGCAGTCGCGCGGCCCAAAGGGACGGGCGTCGCCGTCCTACGATCCGGGTTGTGGCGAACTTCGATACCTCGATGGCGGTCGAGACGATCTGGCGGCGGCAGGCCGCCTGGTCACGGGCGGCCGTCGAGGCCAAGCGCGCGATCACCCGGGCGCGCCTGACCGTCGCCGCGCTCACCGCCGGCGCCGCCGTGTGCGGCACCCTCGCCAACCAGCTCGGGCAGACCCAGCGCGGCGCGGGCCGGGCGCTCGCGGTCGTCGCGGCGGCGGCGCTGCTGCTGGTGCCGGTCGCGGCCCGGTGGGCCGGCCGCGACGCGGTACACGCGTGGACCCGTCTCCGCTCGGTCTCCGAGGCGCTGAAGGCCGACGCCTACCGCTACCTGGCCGGGGTCGCACCGTTCGGCGGCGCGGACCGGGACGCCGTCCTGCTCGGGCGGCTCGACGCCCTCATGGGGGACGCCGGCGACCTGGTCGGCCGCACCCTCGACGCGGCTCCGGCCGCCCGGCCGCTGCCGGCCGTCTCCGACGTGGCGACGTACCTGACGGAGCGGTTGCAGCGACAGGTCGACGGCTACTACCTGCCGCGGGCCCGCCGGATGGGCCGGGTGGCGCAGCGGATCCGGTACGCCGCCACGGCGCTCACGGTCGTCGCCGCCGGAGTCTCCGCGACGGTCGGGGTGCTCGGCGACAACCTCGGGCTCACCGCCTGGATCGGCGTGGCGGCGACCGTCACCACGGCGCTCGTCGGCTACGGGTCCGCGCAGCAGTACGAGCACCACCAGATCGAGTACGCCCGCACCGCCGACCAGCTCACCCGGCTGCGGTTGTGCCGCGAGGCCGGGCAGGGCTGGACCGACGACGACGCGTTCGTCGCGGAGGCGGAACGGATCATCTCGCTGTCCAACGAGGGCTGGATGGCGAGAGTGATCGAGCAGGATGGCGCAGCGCAGCAGTGACATCACACGCTGTGCCATATAGCATCGTCGATAGTCGTCGTTGACCGTCGTTGTGGGCGGCCGTCCGTCCACTCCCGACTCAAATGGGGGAACCGACGTGGATCGCACCGTACTTCAACCCGATCCGACCCCGCCGCCACTGGACGACCTCCGGCGCACCCCGCTCGGTCGGATCTCCCTCGACCGGGCCCGGTCCGTCGCCGCCGCGACCACCCGGAGGGAGGACCGTCCGGCCCGTGTCGATGTCGCGGCCTTCATCTCTGCGATCTGAACCGGCCGGGGCGGGCGGCGAGCCGACCGGGAGCGTCACCCCCCTGACGCAGTACGTGCTCAAGCTGGTCAGCCGCTGTGACCTCGCCTGCGACCACTGCTACGTCTACGAACACCCCGACCAGTCCTGGCGCCGCCAGCCGCGGATGATGGCGCCCGCGACGGTGGCTGCCGTCGCGGGGCGGATCGCCGAGCACGCCGCGGCCCACCGGCTCGACGCGGTGCGAGTGGTCCTGCACGGCGGCGAGCCGCTGCTCGCCGGCGCCGCACGACTCGACGCCACCGCCGCCGCCCTGCGAGGCGCCATCGACCCGGTGGCCCGGCTCGACCTGCGCATGCAGTCCAACGGGGTGCTGCTCACCCCGGCGGTCTGCGACGTGCTGCTCGCCCACGACATCAAGGTCGGGATCTCGCTGGACGGGGACCGGGCCGCCAACGACCGGCACCGCCGGCACGCCAACGGGGCGAGCAGCCACCGCCAGGTGCTGCGGGCCCTGTCGCTGCTGCGCAGTCCCGCCTACCGGGCCGCCTACGCCGGCATCCTCTGCACCGTCGACGTCGCCAACGACCCCATCCGGGTGTACGAGGCGCTGCTGGCAGAGGAGCCGCCGCACATCGACTTCCTGCTGCCGCACGCCAACTGGGACAACCCACCCGCCCGCCCCGACGGCCGCGCCACGCCGTACGCCGACTGGCTGCTGGCCGTCCACCGGCGCTGGCTGGCCGACGGGCGTCCCGTACCGATCCGCCTGTTGGAGTCCCTACTCTCCACGGCGTCCGGGCACGGCAGCCACAGCGAGGCGGTCGGCCTCGGCCCGGCCGACCTGGTGGTCGTCGAGACCGACGGCACCTTCGAACAGGTCGACTCGCTCAAGTCGGCCTTCGACGGCGCGGCGGCCACCGGCCTGGACGTGTTCCGGCACCGGGTGGACGACGCCGCGGCCCATCCCGGCATCGCCGTCCGGCAGACGGGTCTGGCCGGGCTCTGCCCGACCTGCCGCGCGTGCCCGGTGGTCCGGCACTGCGGCGGCGGGCTCTACGCCCACCGGCACCGTGCGGGCAACGGCTTCGACAACCCGTCCGTCTACTGCCCCGACCTGTTGAAGCTCGTCCGGGTGGTGACGGCGGCCCCGCCCGTCGACGAGCCGGTCCCTCCGGCCGACTCGCTCAGCCCGCGCGTGCTCGACGACCTCGCCGCCGGAGCGGGGACGGCGGGCTCGGCGGAACAGCTCGCCGCGATCCACCTGGCGCTGGTGCGCGCCCTGCTGGTCACCCTCGGCGACCGGGTCGACGGTGACCCGGTCGCCGCCGCCGGTTGGCGGCTCCTGGTCGACCTGGACGACGCGCACCCGGAGGCCGTCCGCACCGTGCTGACGCATCCGTTCGTGCGGCGCTGGGCCCGGCGGTGCCGGGACGGGGCGGCCGACCTGTCGTATCTGGCCTGCGTGGCGGCCGCCGCCGCGGTGCACGCCCGGATCCGGGCCGACCTGCCCGTGCCGGTGCGCGACGGACGGGTCAGCCTGCCGACGCTCGGCGCGATCGCGCGGCACGCCGAGCGGGGCGTCGTCCGGCTCGCCACCGACGACGGCGACGTCCGGGTCGGCGGGCGGCGGTTCAATCCCGACACCGACCCGGCGCGGGAGGACGACCCGGACGGCTGGCTGCCGGTGCGGACGGTCCGCGTCGACGGGCACCGACTGCTGCTGGAGGACACCGACCCGCACCGCGACTGCTACGACATCCCGGTCGAGCCCAGGCTGACCGGCGCCGCCGCCGTGGGGTGGGTACGGCAGCTGGAGCGGGCGGTGCGACGCGTCGACGCCGAGGCCCCCGACTACGCGGCCGGGGTCCGCACCCTGTTGCGGGCCGTCGTGCCGCTGCGTCCCGACCGCACCGGCCGGTACCGCAGCGCCGCCGCCGGCGCGGCCTTCGGCGCGGTGGCCGTCACCGCGGTGCCCGACGACGCCACCCTCGCGGTGCTGCTGGTGCACGAGGTGCAGCACCTCAAGCTCAGCGCGACGCTGGACGTCTGCGACCTGTTCGACCGCGACGACACCCGGACGCTGACCGTGCCGTGGCGGGACGATCCCCGCCCGGTCGAGGGCGCGCTGCACGGCGTCTACGCCCATCTGGCGGTCGCCGACATGTGGCGGCGGCGGCCCGGCCCGGTCGCCGAGGGCCACTTCCGCCGCTACCGCGCCTGGACCGACGGGGCGATCGACGCCCTGCTCGGCCTCGGCGCCCTGACCCCCGACGGCGACCGGTTCGTCCGGCGGATGCGAGCGGCGGTGGACGGGTGGCAGTGACCGGCGGCCCCGCGCACCCGCGGAGCCTGCGCGAGGCCGACGCCGCACCGGGTCGACGCCCCGCGCTCGGGCGCGGGACGCTGGCCGCGGGCCTGCGCGCGCTGGGACTGCCGCCCGGAGCCACGGTGCTGGTGCACTGCGCCCTGTCCCGGGTCGGCTGGGTCGCGGGCGGCCCCACCACGCTGCTGGCGGCCCTGCGGGACGTGCTGGGGAGCCGGGGCACGGTGGTCGTACCGGCGCAGACGGCCGGCAACTCCGTCACGTCGCGGGTGTTCCGGGCGGCGACCGCCGGGCTGACCGAGGCCGAGGTCGCGGCGGTGGAGGCGGCGATCGCGCCGTTCGACCCGGAAAGCAGCCCGTCGGAGGGCATGGGGATCTTCGCCGAGCACGTACGCCGACAACCGGACGCGCTGCGGAGCCGGCACCCGCAGACCTCCTTCGCCGCTCTCGGGCCCGGGGCGGCCCGGCTGACCGCCGTCCACGACCTCGCCTGTCACCTCGGCGAGCGCTCGCCCCTCGGCGCGCTCTACGCCGCCGACGCCGCCGTGCTCCTGCTCGGCGTCGACTGGTCCGCCTGCACCGCGTTCCACCTGGCTGAGTACCGACGGCGCCGGCCGCCGGCCGAACGCGCGTACCGGTGCTACGTGCGCGCCCCCGACGGGCGGCGGGTCCGGCGGGACTTCCGCGCCGCGGACCTCGACGACGGCGACTTCCCGCTGATCGGCCGGGCGTTGACCGAGGCCGGCGCGGTCCGGACCGGCCGGGTCGGCGGGGCCGAGTGCCGGCTGGTGGGGCTCCGGGCGGCCGTCGACTTCGCCCGAGGATGGATGGATGAACACCGACCGTGACGGGCGGGGCAGCCAGGAGTTGGTGGCGGTCGATACTGTGGTCAGCCGGGACTCGCTGCGCCGGTCGGGAGCGGTAGGTGACAGAGGAAAAGTACTGGGAGGACGAGAGCGCCCCCGTGTTCTTCCTCAGCTACGCCCGCACCAAGAACCGGGTGGCGGCGCCGCCGCGGGACACCAACCAGAAGGTCTTCCAGCTCTTCGTCGACCTCTCCGACCACGTCGTGGAGCTGCTCGGGCTCGGCCCCGGCCGGACGGCCGGCTTCATGGACCGGATGCTCGACGGCGGGCAGGTGTGGACCGAGGACCTCGCCTTCGCGGCCGGCCACTGCCAGGTCTTCATCCCGCTGATCTCGCCGCAGTACCTCAACAGCGCCTGGTGCGCCCGGGAGTGGGACGCCTTCACCCGGCGGCCGATCCTCACCCGCCCGGGCGCCGAGCCCTCCGCGGGGGAGACGCCGGTGATCCCGGTCAACTGGTCCGTCGTGGACCGTCGACGCCTGCCGGAGGTCGTGTCGCGGCGGCAGATGTTCACCCCCACCCGGTTACCCTCGGACATCGCCCCGCAATACCACGACGAGGGCATCTACGGCCTGCTGAGTCTCGGCAAGAACGGCAAGGACGCCTACGACGCGGTGGTCTGGCGGCTGGCGCAGCGGATCGCGCGGGCGTACCAGACGCACTGGGTGCGGGCGCAGGTCCCGACCGACGTGCGGCAGTTGCGCGACACGTTCGAGGAGGTCGGGCATGACGTGGTCTGACCTCCCGCCGGCCCGCGCCGTCCCCCGCCGGGAGACCTACTTCTTCCTCAGCTACGCCCACTCGGTGCCGCTGTCGGCCACGCCCCGGCCGGACACCGACTACTGGGTGAGCCGGTTCTTCCAGGACCTGGCCGCGGCCGTTCGGCGCGGCGCCACGAGGACGGGCGACCGCGACGCCGGCTTCTTCGACGGTCTGGTCAGCCCGGGGGCGGACCTCCGGCAGACGCTCACCGAGGCGCTGAGCCTCACGCACGTCTTCGTGCCGCTGCACTCGCCCAACTACTTCCGCAACGCCTGGGCCCTCGGCGAGCGCGAGTCGTTCCGCAGCCGGCTCACCCGGCTGGCCCCGGCGCGCGCCGACCGGCACCTCCTGCCGGTGCTGTGGCTGCCGCTGCCGTCCTGGAGCGACCGCCCGGAGACCACGCGGGCCCTCGACGTGGTCGCCGACGCCGACGACCGCGCCGACTACGCCGAGAACGGCCTGCGCGCGCTGTGCAAGCTCAGCGCCTACCGTCGGCAGTACGAGAGCGTCCTCGCGGCGCTGGCGGAGCGGATCGTCGCGGTGACCGAGACCCAGCCGCTGCCGCGCTCCCGGGCCGCGGCGCTGGCCAGCCACCCGGTCACCGACAACGACGGCCCGGCGCTGGTGGTCACCACCCTCACCGACCACGCGCGGTGGCGGCCCTACGCGGGCCAGCACGAGCTGGCGGTGGCCGACTACGTCGCCGCGACCGCCGAGCGGCTCGGCCTGCCCACCCGGGTCGCCGACCTGACGCAGGCCCGGGCCCTGGCGCCGGAGAACCCCACGGTCGTGCTGGTGGACGCCGCCGCCGGCGCGGCGGCCGCCCGGTCCGCGCTGGAGGGCCTGCCCCGCTGGGTCGTCCCGCTGGTGATCGCCGCCGAGCACGAGCGTGGCGAGCCGGTTCCGGAGTCGATCGCCGGTACGTTGCAGGACGCCGGCTTCCCCCGGGTGCTGCCGGCACGCGCGATCGAGGAGTTCGAGCGCTGCGCCCCGCTGCTGGTGATCGAGGCCCGCAAGCAGTTCCTCCGGCACGGCCCGGTGGACCCGCCGGAGGGTTCGGCCACCCCGAAGCCGAGCCTGCGGGCGGTGCAACCGTCCGACGTGCCGTCCGGATCCACCCCGACCGCCCCGCCGGTGCGGTCACTCGACGTCACGCGAGGGAAGGACGAACGATGACGCCATCGCGCGAAGGCCAGGTCGTCACCTTCTACTCCTACAAGGGCGGCACGGGCCGCACCATGGCGCTCGCCAACACCGCGTGGATCCTCGCCGCGAACGGACAACGGGTGCTCGTCGCCGACTGGGACCTGGAGTCCCCCGGCCTGCACCGGTTCTACGCCCCGTTCCTCGACCCGGAACAGGTGGCCACCACCGGCGGCGTGATGGACCTGATCCTGGACTACGAGTGGGAGAACGCCCGACGACGCAAGGAGGACGGCGCCGGGACCGCCCGCCCCGGAGACTGGCACCGCGAGTACGCCCGGGTCCACCGGTACGCGTTCTCGGTGGGGTGGGAGTTCCCCGGCGGCGGCAGCCTCGACCTGCTCCTGGCCGGCCGGCACAACCCCGACTACGCCACCAGCGTGACCGGCCTGAACTGGGACAACTTCTACAACCGGCTCGGTGGCGCGCAGTTCTTCGACGCGCTGCGCGAGGACATGAAGCGGCACTACGACTACGCCCTGATCGACAGCCGCACCGGCATCAGCGACGTCGCCGAGATCTGCACGATCCATCTGCCGGACATCCTCGTGGACTGCTTCACCCTCAGCGACCAGGGCATCGACGGCGCCGCGGCGGTGGCCGCCCGGGTGCGCGACTACGAGGGGCGCCGGGCGCGGCGGGTGCTGCCCGTGCCGATGCGGGTCGACGACGGGGAGAAGGGCAAGCGGGACGCCGGCCGGGCGCTCGCCATGCAGCGGTTCGCCGGCCTGCCCGGTGGCATGACCGACACCGAGCGGCAGCACTACTGGCTCACCGTCGAGGTGCCCTACCGGGCGTACTACGCGTACGAGGAGACGTTGGCGACCTTCGGCGACGAGCCGGGCGGCCGCACCACCCTGCTGTCCGCGTACGAGACGCTGACCAGCCACATCACCAACGGCAGGATCACCGGCCTGCCCCGGATCGACGACCAGTTGCGCCGCCGGACGGTGCAGCGCTTCGAGCGCAAGCCGGCCGTCGTCGACGAGCTGGTCGTGCTGCGGCACGTGCCGGAGGACCAGGTCTGGGCGGAGTGGGCGCAGGCGGTGCTGAACTCCGCCGACCTGCGGGTGGCGACGGCCCCGCTCGACGGCCCGGCGCCGGTGCCGCCGGGCACCGGCTTCCGGGAGGTCCGCCTGGTCTCCCGGGCCTACCAGTCGGCCCGGCGCGCCCTCGGCGAGCCGGACGGCGACCGTGGCGCGCCGACGTGGCTGGCCGTGTACGTCGACGACACCCCGCCCGTCCCGGACGTCCCGGTCGGCAGTTGGACCGCCGTGCACGACCTGACGGCCGAGGACGCCGCCGGGCACCTGCTGAAGCTGGTCGGGCGGACGGTGGGCGCGGCCGGCCTGCGCCCCGTCCGCTTCCCGGGGGTACGCGCCGCGGTGTTCAACGCGCCGGCCCGCAACGCGCGTTTCACCGGGCGCGAGGAGCTGCTGCGCCGACTCCGGGAGGAGCTGAAGGCGTCCGGCGGGGGTGGCACCCCGGTCGCGCTGCGGGGCGGCCCCGGCCTCGGCAAGACCCAGCTCGCGATCGAGTACGCCCACCGGTTCCGGGGCGCGTACGACATCATCTGGTGGGTCGCCGCCGATCCGCCGCAGTTCGTCGACGTGCGCATGGTGGAGCTCAGCGAGGAGCTGGGCCTGCCGACGCAGACGACGATGCCGGAGACCAACCGCGCCCTGCGGCAGCGGCTGAGCCAGACCGAGCGCCGCGCCGACGGCACCGCGCCGCCGCACTGGCTGCTCATCTTCGACAACGCCGACCAGTACGAGCACGTCCGGCCGTACCTGCCCCAGGGCAACGGCCACGTGCTGGTCACCACCCGTAACCCGGACTGGGGCGACCTGGCGCGGGCGGTCGACGTGGACGCGTTCGAGCGGGCGGAGAGCGTGGCGCACCTGCGCGCCCGCCTGGGCGAACACCTGATGAGCGTCGCCGAGGCCGAGCAGGTCGCCGACGCCGTGGAGAACGTCCCGATCTTCGTCGCCACGGTCGGGGCGTGGCTCGCCGACACCCGCACGCCGGTCGAGGAGTACCTGGCCGGGCTCCGCCGCACCGGCCTGGAGACCGAGGTCTGGGACCTCCCGCTGCAACGGCTCAGGGAGGGCTCGCCGGGGGCGTACCGTCTCCTGCAGCTCGCGTCGGTGCTCGCCCCCGAGATCTCCCTCGACCTGCTCTACGGCGACCAGGTCGCCCGGGTCATCGCCCCGCACGACCCCGTGGTCGCCGCCCGCGTCGCCGACCGGGTGTCCGAACGCGACATCGCCGCGGCGCTGGTGCAGCGGATGAACAAGCTCGCGCTGATCAAGCTCGACCCGCACGCGCACCGGGTGCAGGTGCACCGGCTGTTGCAGGCGGCGCTGCGCGCCCGCATGTCCGACGACGAGCTGGTCACCGCCAAGCACGAGGTGCACCGCATCCTCGCCGGCTCCCGTCCGCCCGGGGAGGTGGAGGACCCGGCGAACCAGCAGCGGTTCCGCATCCTCTGGCCGCACCTCGACGGCTCGGACGCCATCTCCTGCGAGGACGACAACGTCCGGCAGCTGGTCATCGACCGGGTCCGCTACATCTACGTCAACGGCGGCTACGAGCAGGGCGAGCGGTACGCGCGGGAGACCGACGCCGTCTGGTCGGAGCTGTTGTCGAAGCTGCCGCCGGACGGGCCGGAGCACCGCAAGCTGCGCGTCCAACTGCTGCACCTGCGGTTCAACCTGGCCAACCTGCTGCGCCGGCTCGGGCGCTTCGAGGAGGCCCACCGGCTGGACGAGGACACCCTGCGCCAGCAGGAGGAGCTGATCGGCGACAGCCACCCGTACACCCTGATGACCGCCGGTGGCTACGGCGCCGACCTGCGTACGCTCGGCCGCTACCGGGAGGCCCTGGAGCGTGACCTGCGCACGTACGCCGCGTCGGTCGAGGTCTTCGGCGAGGACCACCGCCGGACGCTGACCGCGGCGAACAACCTGGCCGCCTCCTACCGGCTGATGGGCATGTTCGACAAGGCCCTCGACGGCGACGGGGGCACCCACCGCCGGCTGCGGGTCGTCCTCGGCCCGGAGCACCCGAACACCCTGGCGTCGGCCAACAACCTCGCCCGCGACCTGCGGGAGACCGGCGACTACGAGGGTTCCGTGGCGCTGCTGCGGGAGGTGGTGGCCGGCTACCGGAGCCTCTTCGGCGACCACTCCCGGGACGTGCTCACCGCCCAGGCCAACCTGGCCGTGTCGCTGCGCAGCACCGGGGAGATCGAGGAGGCGGCCCACCTGCTCGACGAGACCTACCACCGGCTGCTGGCGACCCTCGGGCCGACCAGCCCCGACACCCTGTTCAGCTGGCTCAGCCGGACGGCGAACCTGATGCTGCAGGGGCAGAGCGCCCAGGCGCTGGCGGAGCTGGGCGAGGTGGAGCAGATGTTCGCCCGGGTGTTCGGCCCCGAGCACCCGTACTCCCTGGTCTGCCGGGTCAACCTGGGCGTGGCCCTGTGGGACGCCGGCGACACGGGCACCGGCCGGTCTCTGACCGAGGCCACGGCGGAGGCGCTGCTCGCCACGCTCGGCGACCGGCACCCGTTCGCCATGGGCGCGGCCAACAACGTCGCGGTCTTCACCATCCTCGCCGGGAACCCGGAGGAGGGGCGCGAGCGGCTGCGGGACGTGGTGGAGCGGCTGACCGAGGTGCTCGGGCCCGAGCATCCCGACACGCTGCGCAGCCGGGGCAACCTGGAAACCGCCAACCAGGCGGCCTCCGGCGGGCGGGTGAGCATCGGCCGGATGCGGATCGCCGACCGGCTCGCCAACCGGATCGGGCAGCACCACCCCAGCGTCGTGCTGCTGCGCGACGGGCGGTACGTGCGCCGGGTCCTCGACCCGCACCCCTACTGACCGGGCCGGGCGCCGATCAGCAGGTCGCCGCTCAGCACACCGGCGGGATCGGTGAGCCAGCGCAGGATGCGCGGCAGCTCCTCGACCGCGTCGAAGTGCGCCGCGCCCGGCCGGATCTCCATCTCGGCGCCGGGGATCTGCGCGGCGAGCCAGCGGCCGTGGCTGACCGGGGCGAAGTTGTCGTCGGCGCCGTGCCACAGCCGCACGGGCGTCAGGGTCGTGTCGATCGCCTTGAGGTCGAACGCCCAGTTGCGGCGGAACGCCAGCACGTCGTCGATCCACCCGTACGGGCCGGAGCGGAGAGCCTCCTCGTAGGTGTCCGTGATCAGCCGGCGCAGCGCCGGGTCGTTGACCGCCCGGCGGTCCGCCGCGCTCATCTCCGTCCTCAGGTCCGCCAGCAGCAGTCGGGGATCCGCGGCGGCCCGTTCGGCGCGCTGGCGGATCTCCGCCACCACGGCGGCGGTGTCGGGGGTGCCCACCCCGAAGCCGCGCACGTTGCCGGTGTTCATGCCCCCGACCCAGTCCAGCTCGATCGCGTTCCACGGGGCGAGGCTCACCAGCACCGCCACCCGGCTCACCCGGCCGCGCAGCCTGGCGTCGGCGGCGCAGGCGAGGGCGTGCGGGCCGCCTCCGGAGCGGCCGACGACGGCGAACTGCTCCACGCCCAGATGGTCGGCGATCGCCTCGACGTCGCGGGCGGCGTCGGCGACGTCCCGGTCCTCGCGGCGGTCGGAGTCGCCGTAGCCGGGGCGGTCGTAGGCGATCAGGCGGACGCCCATGCGGTAGAGCACGATGCTGCGGGGCTTCGGGCCACGGCGGCTGCCGGGTGTGCCGTGGAGCAGGAAGACGGGGAATCCGTCGGGCGCGCCGGTCACCTCGTACGCCACGCGTCTGTTGTCCTCGCGTGTGGCGAAGTCGGCCCCTGGCTCGCCGTCTCGGGTCACCCCATCCTGCCCTTCGGTGCCGCAACCAGCCAATACTCGCTACCCGGCATCGAGTGAAGGCGATATCTGGCGGCCTCACTCAGCAAATGAGCCTAATGGTCGGGCCGGTCGCGCCGCTATGGCGAGCTCCAACAACCGGCCGGATCTGTCGGAAACGACACCTACCGGCCCACGTCGGCTGGAACTTCCGGCTGGTGTCCGGCAGGTCGCCCCAGCGGCATGCTTCTCCTAGGAGGCTTGTGGCTCGACGTGGGCGTTCTGTGGTCTCCGCCGTGGCCCGCCATCCATCGGCTCACCCACTGCCCCTTCGGGGTGGTGTGGTTCTGGGCTGTCGCGGCTGGGCTGCCGTAGGCCGACGACGACGCCTGCTGCGACGAGCAGGGCACATCATGCGCCTGAAGACCCAACGCAAGCACCACCGGACCCGGCTACGAGCCCGCGTCATTCGGACGGCTGCTGCGGCGGGGCTTGTCCAGCCGGACGCTCTTCACTATGCAAGCCCTGCAGGATCCGCGCCAGAGCCTTGAGCATCAATCGGGTGTACTGCCGGGTCGCGCCGTGACGGCGTGCTCAGCTCGGCACCGGGACCGGGGCGGTGGTCGGAACCGGCCGATCCATCAGCCGCCAGGTGCGCCTGCGGACCAGGGGGTCGAGCGTGACCAGCAGGTACGCCGTTCCCACGACGAGGATGCCGCCGGTGGCGCCGAGCGTGGATGCGAGCACGCCGCCGACGAGCCCGCCCAGCGGGATGCCGGCCCAAGCCAGGCCGCCGACCGCGCCGAGGACACGCGCCCGCAGTGCGGCCGGGATGCGTTCGAACTCCGCGGCGGACAGCAGGGGGTTGATGGCCCCGATCAGGACCCCGCCGGCGAGCGCGACGCCCGCGATGACGGGCAGTCCGACCGGCAGCGCCAGGACGAAGATCCGCGGGACGGCGCCGAGCAGGAAGGCCACGGCGTACGTGCGCCACCGTGGCAGTCGCGCGCCGTACACCGACACGAGCAGCGACCCGATGAACGCTCCGGCGCTCAACGCGCCGAACACGAGCCCGACGGGTGCGGCGTCGTCAAAGCGCTCGGCCGCCCACACCGGGATCAGCACCGCCGTCATCGCCTGGTCGAGCAGGTTCGTCAGCAGCACCATCGCGACGATCGCCCGGAGCAGCGGGTCACGCCGGACGAAGCGCAGCCCGGCCCCGAGGTCGGCGAGATAGCCGCGGACACCGGTGCGCCGGCCCGCCTCGGCCGGGTCGGGTTCGGCCCGCCGGACCCGGACCAGCGCCGCCACCAGGGCGGCGGCGAGCAGGAAGCTGGCCGCGTCCAGCGCGATGACCACGGGAGCGCCGACCAGAGCGATCAGCACCGCGCCCAGCGGCGCCCCGATCAGCGACCCGAGGCGATGAACGCTGTCAGCCAGCCCGGCGGCACGCTCGTTACTCCAGCCGGCGGCGGCCGCGACGTCGGGCACCATCGCGTACTTCGCGTTGTCCGACGGCCCGCGGAACAGCCCGACTATCCCGACCAGCACGAGCAGGACCGGAAAGGCGAGCAGGCCGGCGGCGTACAACAGGGGGACCACGCCGAGCACGAGCCCGGCGGTCAGGTCACCGCCGACGCTGGCCACCCGCGCCCCCAGGCGGTCGACCAGCGGTCCGCCGAGTACGCGCGCCGCGACGAGGGCGCCCATCTCCACGAACGCGGTGACGCCGGTCAGCAGGGCGTCGCCGGTGGTCTGCAACACGAACCAGGGCACCGCCACGACTGACATCCGGGTGCCGGCGACCGAGACCGCCTGGGCGATGAGCAACCCGTACGCGGACCGCCGACTCATGGTCGGTCCCCGTCCACGGCACCGGCGGGTTCGTCGGCCGCGGTACCGGACGGATCAGTACCCGCGGTGACGGGCCCGCTGTCGGAAGCGGATCGCGCAGCCAACAGCGCGTCCAGCTGGCCGCGCCGGGGGAAGATCTGGAACTGCGTGGTCATCGCTACCCGTTCCGACCCGTCACCGGCCCGGTCCGCCGCCCGGTCCCGATACCGCACCAGCAGGGCCATCACGTCGTCGGCGAGCTGCTGCGCCTCGGCGGCGCTCAGGCTGACCGTGAGGTCGCTCATGCTGGCCGCCCGCACCCACTCCTGCGGCCAGTCGGCCAGCTCGGTGATGGACCGCTCGACGTTCTCCGCGTACATCCGCGCGACCGTCCGCAGGTACGCCTCGCCGAGTTCACGCTCCGGCGCGTCCCGGTCGGGAGCGTCGAACCAGGTCGAGCGATGCACGGCGCGCCAGAAGCGTTCCCGGCCGCGGCCGAGTTCGGGTGCGTCGGTGACGAAGCCGTGAGCGGCCAGCGTGCGGAGGTGGTAGCTGGTCGCTGCGCTGGACTCGCCGAGTCGGGTGGCCAACTGGGTGGCGGTCTGCGGCCCGTCGTGGCGCAGCGAGCCGAGCAACCGCAGGCGCAGTGGATGGGCTACCCCACGCAGCGTCCGTGCGTCGAGGACCACGTCCTGCGTGGAGTCGTAACCAGGCTTGTGTGGATCTCCGGTCATGATGCCAAGATAGCTATGCAAAGAAATCTTTGCAACGAGTTGTTGGCATGATGTGGTCGCGACGGAGGCGACACCTGGGGCGCATGGCGCAAGTGGGCGGCCGATCCCTCGTCGTCCTGCCGCTGCAAGTACTGCACTCCGCTGCCGCGCGGGACGAGAAGGGGCCGTCCCGGTTCCCCGAAACGGGCCCCTGACCTGCTGCGCGCGTGGTCGATGAGCGCGGCGGAGGTTCGCGGTCGTCGGAGCGCGGCTTGCTCGTCTTGTGGCTCGCCCGACATGGCAGCAGGCCGGAGTCTGGCCAGGCGCCGGATCGGCGGCACCCTGACGCCAGGTGAGCCGAGGAAACCGAGCCCGGTGTCGGGCGGCGGGCGGAGCCGGACAAGGACCGCCCCGGTCACCGTGACGGCTTCCGGGGCGGTCGACGAGAGCGCGACGGGTCAGATGATGATCTTGTACATGTTCCAGCCCGACCCTGCCTTGACCCTGGCGGCGAACGAGCCGTTGCCCAGCCCCGCGTAGTGCCAGAGCACACCGTCGGCGTCCCTGGCCACCAGGTCGTTGCGGCCGTCCTCGTTCAGGTCACCGATCGCGACCACCGAGTTGTAGATGTGCCACCCGGCGTAGACCCTGACGCGGCTGCTCCAGCCCTTGTTGCCATTGCTCAGGTAGTGGTACATGACGCCGGCGCCGTCGATGCCGAGCAGGTCGCCGTGGCCGTCGCCGTTGAGGTCGCCGGCGCCGACAACCCGCTGGTACATGTTCCAGCCTGAGCCAACCTGAACGCGCGGGACGATGCCCCCCGTACCCGTTGTCGTGTAGAGCCACAGCCTGCCGTCGGAGTCGATGCCGAGAATGTCGTCATGGCCGTCGCCGTTCACGTCACCGGGAGCCAGGATCGACCTGTACATCATCCAGCCGGCACCGAGACTCTTCGTCCTACTTCCGCCGAACGACAGGTCGCCGGTGCCGAGGTGCGCCTTGAGGTAGCCGCTGCCGTCGCGAACCAGCAGGTCGGGTAGTGCGTCACCGTCGAAGTCGCCGAACGGCACCAGAGCCGAGGTGCGCGCGGAGCCGGTGCAGCTCAGGCACCAGGTGTCGGAGGCCCCGTTGTCGTACATGCGGCCGGGGACCGTGCCGTCCTGGCGGGTGCCGTACCAGTGGCCCTCGCCGGTGGACTTGACCCCGAGCAGGCCCGGCCCGCCGTGGCAGCTGTAGCCGCGGACGGGGAAGCTGCCGCAGTGCAGGCCGAAGCCCTGCGTCCCCACAGTGACCCGGGCAGAGCCGTCACCGGTGGTGCCGGTGATCGTCCACCGGTACGGGCCGTTCAGCGCATACGCGCCCGAGTCGAGCCGGCCGTCCCAGCCGCTGTACAGCCCTTCCCGCGCGTTGCCTCCGACCTTGCGGTGGACGACCTCCCCGGTCCACACCCGGGTGATGGTCAGCTCCCACCCGGTGAGCGGCCGGGTCAGCTGGAACGAGCCGTCCAACCGCTGCCCCAGACGAGGGTAGAGGTCACTCCGCACCGAGGAGGTGGCGAACTGCGGGGGCGTGCCCGGGACGCCGGTGTCGAGGACGTGCACCGCGTTGTCCGCGTCGACGTAAGCGACGCCGGAGCCGTGCCGGTCGACCGCCCAGGTCACCCGGCGGCCGTCGGTCGGGTTGCCGACGGGCAGGTCGGCGAGCTTCACCGGCGGGTGCAGCGTGCCGTCGTGGAAATCAGTGAGCTGGAGCGCGCCGTTCTCGTGCCGTACCAGGAAGCCGTCGCCCAGCATCACGGGCCCGGCCGGCGCGGGGAGGTTCCGGTTGCCCTGCAGGTCGTAGACCCCGGCCGGCCCGGCGTCACCGCATGCCCAGTGGATCCAGCGAACGCTGGTCTGCACCTCGGTCGGGACGCAGGCCGACCCGGTGGAGACCGTGCGGGTGGTCTCCCCGCTCTCCAGGTCGACCGCCTTGAGCTGGCCGGCGACCGGCGTGGCGGTCCAGAGGGTGTCGAACCAGAGGCCGGCGCCGGTGATCGGCCCGAGGCGGGTCGTCTTCGCCTGCGCGTTGTCGATGAGGTACTGGTCGTTCGCCGTGCCGTCGTTGACCAGGATGTACCGGTTGCCCACGTCGACGACCCGGCCGTTGCGGGTCGTCAGCTCGTTGGTGCCGTAGCTGGAAGGTCCCTGCCGGAAGGTGTAGAGGGTATCCGGCCCGCCATTGGCGCCAGGGGATATGTACGCGACACCCTGCCCGTTGCCCTCCACCAACCGCACGCAGGCGACACCCGGGGCGCACGGCGCGAGTGGGCGGCTGAACGTGCCCGCGCCGGCCTTGACCGACCCGTCATCCACGATGGGGTGGTTGTAGATCGCGTACTGGGTCGCGCCGGTGGACGGGACGATCTGCGTCTGTACGTGTCGGACGAGCCCCTGGTGGTAGACCAGACCCGCATTCTCCACCGGGTCATGTACGCGGAGCAGCGGCGTCGCGGTGGGCGCCGCGCCCTGCTGCGCCGAGATCCGGTGCACCGCCCAGTCCTTGGCGCCGGAGCCGCCGACCGCCAGCGCTTGGCCGGCGGGCCCCTGGACCAGCGCGGTGTTGCCCCAGTCGAGCCGCGGCAGGACCGTGGTCCCCGAGCCGCCGGCGTTCGACACGCTGACCGCCGGGTAGTAGTAGCCCCCGGTGCTCGCCTGTGCGGTGACCAGGCTGTCGCCGACGATCACTGAGCGCTCGATGCTGTCCTGTGGGGCGGACAACGTACGGGGCTGCGTGTTGGTGCCGCTGGTCAGGCCGCTGCGCGAGTACAGCCGATAGGCGCCGCCGTGGGGTGCGTAGGACGCCCAGCCGACCGTGTCGCCGGTTATCCGCCAGACGATGCCGCCGAGATTGATGGCCGGTGCTTCCGGGATCGGGACTATCCGGGCGCTGGCGAAGTCGAGCAGCCCTGAGTGGCTCTCGATACCCACCGTGTATCCGATGACGGCGGACGTGAGGTCGCCGGTGACCGGGAGGATCACACTGCCGGGACGGGCGCCGTCTGGCACGGTGATCGGAGTGTTGCTCGCGACGGTGCCGTCGGCGGCGAAGGTGAGCAGCTCAGCCCCGACCGGCGCGCTGTTCACCCACTTAGAAGCGATCATGGTGTGGCCGTAGATGCCGATCAGCGTGTAGCCGGCGGGCGGTGCCCACTGCCGCCAGGTCTGATCCGACAGGTTGAGCACGCTCACCGTCTTGGCGGATGCGGGCTTCGCCGGGACCGCTGCGGTCGTGGAGACGAAGTCGCCACCGGCAGGCTTCAGCGCCGACGGCGAAACGCCCGCCAGTTCCTCGACCACCACGGTCGCTCCGTTGTCGTAGCGGGTCCAGAGATACTGGGTGGAGGTGCCGTGGCGGTGCAGGAAGCCGGTGACCCCGGCCAAGATGACCGCCTCGTGGGCCGGGACTGTCGGCTCGCTCTCCGGGAAGACGGCGATCTCACGTGGTGCGGTGCTGGTTCGCGCGAGGGCCGGTGCGGCAGGGGCGACCAACAGGCCGAGGCCGAGGGCGATCGCCAGGGCGGCGGCCGGAAGAGTGCGACCCAAAGAGGTCCTCCTGGGATGGTCTGCGGCGCGGAACGCGCCCGGATACGGGCAGCCTAGCTTGATGATCTTCGACGGGCCTGCCCCCCGAACAGGTGTTCTCGTCCAGGTGCTCCCACCCGATCCTCGCGGCCGCCCACCGCACCCGCACCCTCACCCGCACCCGCACCGGCACCCGCACCCGCACCCGCACCCGCACCCGCAGCCTCGCCCGTCACGCGGCCACGCGGACCTGCCGCGGTCCGCGCCGGCGGTACCTTCATCAACGGCCAACTGGTCGAGCGTCCAACAGGCGTGGCCGCATAGCCATCCCGACAGACCGCAGGGAGCGTCAAGCATGACCATCATCGACAAGATTGCGTGGATTCACCTTGAGAACGGCGCGATCCTCAGCTCCCGCTCACGTGGCAAGGACGTCTACTACATCCCGGGCGGCAAGCGTGAACCAGGCGAGAGTGACATCGACACCCTCGTCCGCGAGATCCAGGAAGAACTCAGCGTGACCCTCGCACCCGACACCGCCGAACACGTCGGAACCTTCCACGCCCAAGCCCATGGTCACCCCGACGGGACGATGGTCCGCATGACCTGCTACACCGCCGACTACCAAGGCGTCCTGCAGCCCAACAGCGAGATCGAGGAGATCGTCTGGCTTGCCCACGCCGACCGCCACCTTGTCTCCCCGGTCGACCAGACCATCTTCGATCATCTACACGAGACCGAACGCATGCGCTGAGACGACGTCGGCACCCGTCCACAGGTATTGACAATTTCTCCCGACCTGCGGCGCCCGTGCCACCGGTGCGGGGGCCGGTGTTTCGCCGGCCCGCACACGCAGGTCACGACCCGATGCGGTAGGCCCGGACGACCGTCTGCTGCACGCTGTTGCCGTTCGTGTCGGTGGCGCAGGTCCGCAGCGAGACGAAACCGGCCCGACCGTGCGGCACCTGCGCCCGCCAGCTACCGCCCTCCCGGATCGCTGGCACCCGACGCCAGGTACGGCCGTCGTCGTACGACACGTCGACGGTCAGCGAGGCGACAGCCGGATTGGCACTCTCGGCCTGTCGGTGCACCGAGATCCGCACTGGCAGCGGCTCGCCCACCGGCACCGCGTTGCGTAGGTCGACCGGCGCGTCGACGGTGATCCCCAGCATCGGCAGCACCGTGCGGGTGGGCTCGGTGCCCGAACGGAAGGTCCAGGACCCACTGACCTTGGTGCTCAGCGGCCAGGTCGACGAGTTGTGCGCGGCCTCGGTGGTCAGCCGGTAGTAGGCCGCGCCGGACGGCACACCGAACTGCCCCCGCCCGGGTTGGGCGACCGTGCCAACCAGGTTTCCATTCCGGTACAGGCTGGTGGTTCCGGTCATCCCGAGTTCGTGGGCGAGGGCCGGGTGGCCGGCGGCATCGCTGAACACCGGCAGGGCCACGTCGAGCACGTTGTCCTTCCGGCTCGCCCACGGGTCCTCGGGGTTCGCTCCGGCCAGCGCCGGTCCCACCACGGCCTTGCCCCAGACGAGCTCCGGGTTGTCACCGGGCCGCAGGTCCAGGGTGGTCCTGGCGGTGTCTCCCGCGTCGTTGTCGGCGACGGAGATTCGCCATCTTCCCGGGGTGTAGTACTCGATGCGGCGCAGCGGCGACGGCACCGGCGTCGTCCCGAGCACCGCATGGTCTTCCCCTCCCAGGCTGATCACCGCAAACACCTGCCGCCATTCGTCGCTGGTGTTGTGGTAACTGGTCGGCACGGCGGCCAGGTCCCCGGTCCTCGGCCGGTGGGCCAGGTCCGTCGGGATCGACCCGCGCTCCTGGTAGCCGAGCGTGTAGCGGTACGGGCTGACCTGATTGCCGGTCACGGTCGCGGTCGACCTGCCACCCGCAGCCAGGGCCACGAACCGGGTCACCGTGTCGTGGCCGATCGCGGCGCCGATGGTGGGCAGCGCCAACTGTTGGCCCTGCCAGCTGAACCCGCCGTCAGCGACCATGGCCATCCGGGCGCCGCGCTTCTGCAGTTCGCGCACCAACAGTTCGAGATCGGCGCCGCCGCCCGTCCCGTCCGGGGCAGTGAGAACGGCCAGTTTCCCGTTCACGTCCACCTCGGCCGGCCGCCCGGAAGAATCGACCTTGACCTGCGTGACGGGTAGTTCGGTGGTACCGACGAACGGTGCGGGTCCCGGCCGCGACCGTAGCCACCAGGACAGCACCGGGAGGCCGCCGGCACCTCCGCCCGCACGGAGCGCCAACTCCGGCCGCTCCAGCACCGCGCTGTCGACGAGGCTGAACTCGTCCGCCTGGACGCCCGGTGCGCTTCCGGCCCAGATCTCGTCGTAACCGGGATACGTGACGGACAGGATCCCGAAGGGGTTCGGGGCGCCCTCGGGCTGGGCACCGATCGAGACAGCGCGCTGGCCGTCGGTCGCGGCGTCCCGGTCGGCCACCGCGAGCGGCACCGGGTGGGCCCAGCGGATGTCCTGGGTGACGGTGCTTCTTCCGGCGATGGCGACCTGCGGCGTGGCCACCAGCGCAATCACCGGCCCGGCGTCGGGGCGCGTGATCAGCTCGTCGGAGAGGAAGGTGTATCGCCCGGTGGGCAACGAGAGGGACCCTGACCCGTGCACGTGCTTCACGACGTTCGACCCGACGATCATGGTGTGCGCGCTCTCGCTGACCGTGCCCTTGCTGTCCAGCACCCGGATGTCGACGGCGTGCGTCTGCGCCTGCTGCCGCACGGCGACCGGAGTCCGCAGGGTGACGCCGTCTGCCGTGGCGACCAGCAGCCCGCCGTACGATCCGGCTCGGCTGCTCCCCCTGAACCCCACCGACACGGTGGCCGAGCCGTGGGCCGGCACGGTGACGGTGGCCGCGCTGGTCGCGGCGAGGCCGTCCGGGGCCGACCGGCCGCTGGGGTCGGTCATGCTCAGCGCCAGCTTCAGCGTGACCGGTGCCGAACTGTCGTTGTCGTAGGTGACGTCCCGGGGCTCGCTCTTCCCGCCCCACGGCAGGTCCGCATACACGCTGGCCGAGCCAACCCGTACGGGCTGCGTGACCGCCCGGCCCACGTCGAGCCGCCCGGCGCCGACGTCGAACACTCGCGATGCCTCCGCCGGCGCAGCGCTGCTCACCAGGGCCGCCTTGAGTTGCGCGCCGGTCCAGTCGGGGTGCTGTTGGGCGAGGATCGCCGCCCCGCCGGCCACGTGCGGCGCCGCCATCGATGTGCCGGACAGCGGTACGTAGTCGGCGTGACCGGCGATGTCGGGATAGGTGCCGGTGGCCCGGCCGGCCACGATTCCCTCGCCCGGTGCGGCGAGTTCCGGCTTCATCGCGCCGCCGTCGAGCCGGGGTGCCCGGCTGGAGAACGTGCTGATCCGGTCCGTGCGATCCACGCTGGACACCGCCAGCGCCGAGTTCGCGATCGCCGGCGAGGAGACCGGCGCGTACGGCCCGTTGTTGCCCGCGGCGGCCACGAACAACGCGCCGCGCATCGCGCTGAGCTGGTCGACCGCCTGGCTGAGCGGGTCGGTACCGTCGGATGGGGCACCGCCGAAGCTCATGTTGACCACCTTGGCCCCGGCCTCGGTGACCGCCCACTCCATGCCGGCGAGGATGGCGTCCTCGGTGCCCCACCCGTCGTCGCCGAGAACCTTCCCGACCGCCAGCTTCGCGTCCGGGGCCACCCCGCGATGCCGGCCGCCCGAGGCGGCCCCTGATCCGGCGACCGTGCTGGCCACGTGGGTGCCGTGTCCGAAGCGGTCGTCCACGTCCGTCGACTCGGAGAAGTTCTTCGCCGTCGACACCCGACCGACCAGGTCGGGGTGGTCGGTGTCGTAGCCGGAGTCGAGCACCGCCACCGTGACGCCCTTGCCGGTGAGCCCGGCCTGCCAGGCCCTCGGCGCGCCGACCTGGGGCACACTGCGCTCCAGGTTGGCCCGGTAGCGGGCATTGAGCCACACCTTCCGGACACCGCCGCGCACGGCACGCGCTTCCGGATCGGCCTGCCGGAGCAGTTCCGCCCAGAACCGGGCGGTGTCCGCCTTCGACTGGTCGTTGGCGGTGAGCTTGAGGTACGGCAGGACCCGTCGCGCCTTCGTGCCTGCCAGTGGACGGTCGGTGACGGTCTCCGAGTGCTGGACCAGCAGCGGTACCACGCTGCTACCGGCATCGTCGTAGCCCTGCCGAACGAGGTCCGTGACGTTGAACAGGCGCTGGTCGAGCAGACCGCTCTCGACCAGCGGCACGGCGTCGGTGGGCATCGCGTACCAGTCGCCGGCTCGCTGATAGCGGGCGATCGGCACGTGTCGCGCGACGCGGCCGACCACACCGGCCGTCGGGCGGGACACGAGCGTCGGTTCACCGGTGGCGTCGACGCGTACCACGTCCCCGGTGAGCAGCGTGACGCTGCGGGCGCCATCGGTGCCGGCCGCCCGGGGAACCGATGTCGGCGGGGCCAGCGCGGCTGCGTCGGCCGTTCCGGTGGTGGTCAGGAGCCCGGCGGCGGTCACCCCGACCGCCAGCACCGCGACGGTCCGTCTGATGGTCGACTGCATTTGTTCTCCAGATCTCCGGTGGGAACTGATGTCGGCGTGAGGCCGGCCTCGGGTGGGCGGCGCCCGGACGCCGGTCGGCAGGGTGGACCGCCGGCCCACCCGGTGGACGGCCTCGCGGCTCGGGCGGGAAAGCGCGGGTCAGCCGGTCTGGCCGACCCTGTCGACGACCGAGTTCTCGATGACCTCCCAATGCATGACGGTGCCGGCCGGCATGCCCCTGGCGGACCTGGTCAGCACCGTCCGCATCCCGACGAGTCGGCGTCCGGTGAGGTCGAAGACGATCTCGTCACGCAGGGCCAGATCCGTGGCCGCGTCCTCGACGAGGCCGACCGCGACGCCCTTCTGATCGCCCAGCGTGACCTGCCCCTCGACCCGCCGTACCCCGGGAATCAGCGCGATGCTCCGGTAGAGCGCCGCTCGCAGGACCGGCGGCATGATCCCGTCCGCCTGCCGCAGCAGCTCCCGGATCGCTTGGAACACCTGCTGGTCCGGCGAGTGCTTGTTCTGGTCGCCGACGGCGGTGCGGAGCGTGGCGAGCAGCTGGGCCGGGTCGGTGGGCAGGCTCGCGAGGTATCCCGGCGTGGGGTGAGACAGCTGACCCGGGTCCCGCACCACCGGGCAGGTCTCGCAGTCGGCGGGGAACGACGGGGCCGGGGCCGGCCCGTCGTCCAAGACCTCCGGCGGTGCGTTCAGGTCGTACCGCAGCTTCCGGACCGCCTCCACGTCCGCCGGCGTGAGCGGCGTGCGGTGCTCACCGTCCGCCCGCCGGGTGCGCTGCGCCCGCATGCCCTGCGGCTCGAACCACCCTTCGTACCGGTAGGACTCGACGATCCGGGCCACCGGGCCGCCGCCGTCGACATCCCCCACCGTCGAGACACCGGCCCCCATGCTGCGCTGATAGATGTACTGCCCGGGGCGGACCGACAGAGCCTGGTCGGCCGGCGCGGCCGCGGCGGCGAGCTGCAACACCATGCCCGCGTCGGCCCCGTCGGCGACGACCGTCACGCCCGGCTCCGACCGGACCGGACCGTTCGTGGCCGGCGCGACCGGACCACCGATCATCGGTACGACCAGAGCGGCGGCCAGCGCGCCGCTGAGCCCCACCGCGGCCACCGGCCACCACCGGCCCATCGCCGCCCGCCGGCCCCGATTGGCCGCCGGCCGACCACCCGATACGGCGTTCGCCCGGTCCATCAGTGCCGCCCGGGCCCGGAGGGTCGCGTTCGCAGACGGCTCCCGTGCCACGTCGAGCGCTTCCCGAATCATCTGGATCTCATTCATGCTCGCCCTCGCAGCTCCACTCGTCACAGCCCTGTCCGTAGCGGGTGGGATCGGCCCCACCCAATGCCTTGCGCACCTTCCGTCGCGCCCGGTTCAGCCGGGAACAGACGGTTCCGTAGGGAATCCCCAGCGCGGCAGCGACCTCGCCGTAGTCGAGTTCGCCGAACGCGACGAGCAGGATCACGTCCCGGTCCCGCGCCGACAGCGACGTGAGCGCGGCTGCGAGCGCACGCTGGACGCGCTGGGCGCTGACCCGTGCGGCCACCAGATCGTCGTGGTCGTCGGCCAATGACGTGCTCGGCGTCCGGGCCAGGGCCCGGTACCTGCGCGCCTCGGCCCGGTGGTGGCGACGGATCAGGTTGGTGGCGATGCCGTACAGCCAGGCCCGCACGTGCCCGCCCCCGGTGTGCGGGTCGGGGTCGAAGCGGCTCCGCTTGTCGAAGGCCACCAGAAATGTCTCCGCTGCCAAGTCGTCGGCGAGATCCGGTCCGAGCCGGTTGGCGACGAACCGGTGGATCTCCGGGTGGTACCGATCGAACAGCCGGGCGAAGCACTCCGGTTCGGCCCTTGACTGGAGGAGCAGGTCGATGTCACCTCGCTGTGTCTGCTGGGTTGGAGTGGTCACGTCGCGTGTCCCGTCATGCGTGTTCCTTACGAGCGACGGTTGGGGGTCGGTCCTGTACGCCCGATCGCCGCCGATCCCTTCACGCCGGGCGGCAAGATCTTTGCGGCTCCGCCACCGACCCGGGAGTCTGGCCCGCGACTGATCGGGTTCGGGCTGCCTCACCTGCCCGCGTCCGGGCGGCCGGACCTGGACGGTCCCGTCGTGGTTCTTGTGCTTCGCCGACCACCAGATCCACGCCGGCGGTGGGGCCGGGTGTGGCGATCCGGTCCGTTTCGATCAGGGTTCCGGCGAGCGGGACGTGGTCGTACCCTGCGGCTTTCGCGGCCAGCAGCGCGCCGGAAGCTTAGGCGGCCAGGCCGTTGACGCCCTCGTGCACGTAGTCGTAGCCGGTCGACCGGCTGACCCCGTTGTCGCGGGCCAGTTGCTTCAACCGGGCGCCGTCGAGCAGCCAGCGCAGAACCAGCACGGCCTGTTCGAAGCAGCTCAACGCACGCCGCTTGCGGCGGGTACGACGCCGGTGCTGTTCGGGCGCGGAACAGCCCGGACCGGCCGCTGCGCTGGGCCCAGATGTCCCCGGTGATGTCCACCGGCAGGGCGCGGCTGATCGAGCTGGACCCGCGCCGGCTGATGAGCGCCCGAGCACGGGCAGTCCCAGCAGGAGGTGCGCAGCGATCGGGGTACGACGACCCGGCCGCTGGACGCCTTCGCCTGTCTGCCCCCGTCGACACCATCGATGATGGACGGCGACGGCCTCTGGGCTCGGCACCCGACGATGAGGGTGTCGAGTGGGATCGCTCAACCTACTCGCCCCAGCAGCGTGGCCCAGCCCCGTCTTTCGCGATCCATGCGGCGATGTCGACGTCACGTGGGTGTACGGGCTCGGAGAGGACGACGGCGGTGGTGGTGTCGCCCAGTTCCGTGAGGCGCTCGATGACCTGCTCCAGGTGCTCCGCGTCCCGCACGGCGATGGTCAGCTCGTAGCAGTTGTGCCCGGTGACATGGACGCAGGAGAGCACGTGCCCGATAGTGAGCAGGCGCTCACGCAGGCCCTGGGAGTTGCGGACGGAACGGTGCCGGGGACGCAGGGACACATGGGCGCGCAGGCCCAGCCCGAGCCGGGCGAGGTCGAGGTCGAGGTGGGCTCCGTAGCCCTTGATGACGCCCGAGTCCTCAAGGCGGCGATCAAGACCCGGCCCGGACGCAACAATCGCCGCGGGGCAGGGTCGGACGTGAGGGATGCTCGTCGCAGGAGCACCCGACGAGCACCCAACCGACCACCTGGGACGAACAAACGAAGAGGTCTGACCGCCACACAGGCAGGTCAGACCCCTTGTGATCTTGCGCGCCCGAAGGGACTCGAACCCCTAACCTTCTGATCCGTAGTCAGATGCTCTATCCGTTGAGCTACGGGCGCTTGGTGCTCAGCCAGTCTACACACCCGGCTTTCGCGCGGAGACTCCGGGATTCGAACCCGGGAGGGGCTTTAAGACCCCAACCGCATTAGCAGTGCGGCGCCATAGACCAGACTAGGCGAAGTCTCCCCGGTGACCTCTGCAGACCACCGCGCCCGAGGATACATGGCCGCACCGATCGGGAGCAAAGCGACTTCCCCCGGCACGCCCGACCGTCCGGCGGGCCGAGGTGCCCGGAGTGCGGCCGGCGCACTCCCCGGCCTCGCATTTCCCGGCTGTGCGCGCACGTGATCGGGACTACGCTCCATCGATATGCAGGAGCAGCCGCCGCGCGAGCCGACCCGTCGAGAGCCTGCTGAGGGGGCGCGGCGACGCTCCCCGGAGCCGACCTTCACGCCGCCTCCCGCACCCCCGGAGCCGCCTCGGCGGACGGAGGATCCGGAGGAGCGCCCCCGACGCGCGAAGCCGGCCCCGGCGGTGCTCTTCCAGCCGCCCGCAGCCGACCCGCCGCTGCCCCGCCAGCCCGGCCCGGCGGCTTCGCCGGCGCCGGGCGGCCGGGCCGGCCAGGCGGACGGGGAGGACCAGCGTGATGTCCCGCACAGGCACGACGCGGAGCCCGCGGCCACCGGGGGCAGCGCGCCGGGGGCGCGGGCCGACACCCCGCCGGCCGGGACGACCGGCCCTGGAAGCCGGAGCGCGGCGGCACCGACGACGGCGCAGGTCCCGGACGGGCCGGCGACGGCGCAGGCTCCGGGCGCGGCGGACGAAGGGCCACCGGCGCCCGCCGCTGAGTCGCCACGCCGCAGCACCCCCGCGAAGAGAGCACCGACGAAGAAGGGCACGGCGGCGAAGAAGACCACGGCGGGGAAGACGCCGGCGGGGAAGAGGGCGCCGGCCAGGCAACCGACGAAGGCGGTGGCCCCGGCAGCGTCCGAGACGACGGCCACACCTGCCGGGACCAGGGCTGCGTCCGCTCGGAAGGCGGCGACGGCCAGAAAGGCCCCCACTCCCACAGCCGCCACCCCCGCGGCCGGCACCGCGAGCCCGGTCCCGGACACCGAGGCGAGCACCGCCGACGTGAGCGCGAACGCCGCGGAGCCGGGCGCCCCGGCCGTGGGCGCGAGCAGCACCGCGCCCCCCGCCACCGGCGCCCGGGTCGTGAGCGCGGGCGCCGGAGCGCCGAGCACCCGAGCGGGTACCGACGCGCCGGACACCGGGCAGCAGTCCGTCGAGCGCGGCCGCGAGCCGACCGGTACGCCAGGGTTGTCCCTGCGGAAGGTCGCCCAGCGGGTGCTCGATCATCCCGGGTTCGCTCCGGAACTGCTGGCCCTGGCCGCCGTGCAGGCGATCGGGCCGCGCGCCCGCGACTGGGCGCAGCGGCTACGCGACGCGTACCCCGAGGCGGGTGCCGACGGGCTGGCTCGGCTCGCGACCCGGCGGTTCGTCCGGCAGGCCGGGGCGGGCGGGGCGACGGCCGCGCTGGCGGGGCTGTTCGCGCCGCTGGCCGAGCTGGCGACGGTGCTGTGGACGCAGGCCGGCCTGGTGCTGCACCTGGCGGCGGCGTACGGCCGGGACCCGCTGCACCCGGACCGGGCGGTGGAGCTGCTGGTGCTGACCCGGGTGCACCCGGATGCCGAGAGCGCACGGGCGGCGCTGGCTGCGGCCCGGGCGGCGGACGGGCCGGGCGAGGCGCCGTGGCCACGGGCGGCGGAGGCCGCGTGGCGGCTGGCCGCGCCGCTGGCCGCCCAGGCGGGTGGCTGGCTGGCGCTGCGGGCGGCGTCCCGGCTGCTGCCGGGTGCGGCGGCGCTCGCGGCGGCGGCGGGCGACGCGGCGGCGGCAGAGCGGCTCGCCGCGCGGGCGATCTCCGCCTACCGGCGCCCCCCGCTCGGCCGGGCGAAGCACCCCGGGTGAGGAACGCGGGACGCCGATAGATCTTGGTAGGGAGCGGCCCCTGGAGGGGCCACTTCTCACCAAGATCTATCGCGCGGAGGAGAGGCAGCGGGGAGGAGAGGCAGCCGGGGGGGAAGCAGGGCGGCGGCGGAGGGGCGGCGCGGCGCTCACAGCCAGTCGAACCACTCCCTCGGCAGCAGGGCGTAGCCGACGAAGGCGAACACGTCGAGCAGCGTGTGCGCGACCACCAGCGGCATGACCCGGCGGGTGCGCAGGTAGAACAGGCTGAACACGACGCCCATCACCACGTTGCCCACGAACGCGCCGAAGCCCTGGTACAGGTGGTAGGAGCCGCGCAGCACGGCGCTCGTCGCGATGATCGCGACGAGCCGCCACCGGAGCTGCCGCAGCCGGGTGACCAGGTAGCCGACCACGATCACCTCCTCCAGCACCGAGTTCTGCACGGCGGCCAGGATCAGCACCGGCACCGTCCACCAGAACTCGGGCAGCGCGGCCGGCACCAGCGTGGCGTTGACGCCGAGCCGGGCCGCCGCCCAGAACAGCGCCAGGCCGGGCAGGCCGATCAGCGCGGCCAGGCCGGCGCCCCGGGCCAGGTCCTGACCGGGCCGCCGGGCGTCCAGGCCGAGCGTCCGCGCCGGGTCGCCGGGGTCCCGCGCGAGCAGGTGTACGGCGAGCAGCACCGGCAGCAGCGCGAAGCCGATCCCGAGCAGCTGGTACGTGAGGTCCAGCCACGGCCGGGGCGACACGGAGGTGTTGAGCGAGGCGGTCTGCTTCGACAGTGGCCCGTCGGCGGTCAGCTTCGCGACGATCGACACCGTCGCGTAGACGGCGGACTGGCCGAGGGAGAGGCCGAGCACCAGCAGCGTCTCGGTGCCGAGCATCCGGCGGGTCGCCGGGCGGTCCAGCTCAACGGTCACCGCACCACTGTGCCCGACGCCGACGGTCGGCGGCAGCGCCCGAGCGGGCCTCACGAGCCGATCGCACATTCTGTGCGACCGCTGTGCACGCTCCGTGGACATTCTATGGGCGCCCGATCCGCCGTCAGGAGAAGGAGCGCGCCCGTGGACGACTTCGCACGGCTGCTGAAGGAGAGCTGGACCCTGGTCGAGGAGCACCGGGAGCGGCTGAGCGGCCACTTCTACGCCCGGCTCTTCCTGCTCGACCCCGAGCTGCGCAAGCTCTTCCCGGTGCAGATGGCCGGGCAGGGCGACCGGATCCTGGAGGCGATCGTCACCGCCAGCCAGACGGTCGGCGACCCGGAGAGCTTCGACGAGTACCTGCGCTCGCTGGGTCGGGACCACCGGAAGTACCACGTCGAGGCGACGCACTACGAGACCATGGGCGTCGCGCTGCTGGACGCGCTGCGCAGCACCGCCGGCGACGGCTGGAACCTGGAGTACGACCAGGCGTGGCGGGACGCGTACGCGGCGATCTCGGAGAAGATGCTGGCCGGCGCGGCGGCCGACGACAACCCACCGTTCTGGCACGCGGAGGTGCTGACCCACGAGCGGTACGGCACGGACACGGCGGTGCTGACCTGCCGCGCGTTGCAGCACCCGCTGCCCTGGAAGGCCGGCCAGTACGTCAGCGTCGAGGTGCCCCGTCACCACCCCCGGGTGTGGCGCACCTACTCGGTGGCGAACGCCCCGAACGACGACAACCTGCTGGAGTTCCACGTCCGTACGCCCCCGGGGGCCGGCTGGGTGTCGGGGGCGCTGGTCCGCCGGGTGAAGCCGGGTGACCTGCTCCGGGTCGCGGCACCGATGGGGTCGATGACGCTGGACCGCTCCTCGGAGCGCGACGTCCTCTGCGTGGCGGGCGGGGTCGGGCTCGCCCCGATCAAGGCGCTGGTGGAGGAGTTGGCGAGCTACAACCGGACCCGGTGGGTGCACGTCTTCTACGGCGCCCGTACGGAGGCGGACCTGTACGGCCTGGCCGGGCTCCGGGAGCTGGTGGCGGCGCACCCGTGGCTGTCGGTCACCGCGGCGTGCAGCGAGGACCCGGACTTCGACGGCGAACTGGGCGACATCTCCGACGTGGTCAGCCGCTACGGGCCGTGGACGGCGCACGACTGCTACGTCTCGGGTTCGGCCCGGATGGTCCGGGCCACGCTGCGCGTCCTCGCCGAGGACGGCGTGCCGCCGCAGAACACCCGCTACGACACCTTCGGCAACCTCTAGAAGCGTTCCTCCCCCCATACCGGGGCGCGTGCCCCTGCCCCCTGGGGCACGCGCCCCGGTCCCCGACGGGCGGACCGGCACCGCCCTGCCCGACCACGTCCGCCCGGCCGTCCCTCCCACCCGGGCGGACGTGGTCGCGCCCGGGAGGCCGCCGGCGCAGGGGGCCGCCCGTCCCGCGAGGCGGGTCGTGCATCCGCACCAGCGCGTGAGGGTCAGTAGCGCCAGGGGTGGCCGGTCTCGCGGTACTCCTCGACCGGCACCAGCGGCACGCCGGGCGCCATCCGGTCCACGTAGAGCCGGCCCTCCAGGTGATCGATCTCGTGCGCGACGAGCCGGGCCATGCCGAACTCGAACGAGGTGATGATGCGGCTGCCGTCGTACTGGGCGTGCTCCACGTCGATCCGGAGCGGCCGGGGCACCAGCCCACGGTGGTCGAAGAAGGAGAGGCAGCCCTCGTACTGCTCGTCCGTGTCGGGGGAGGCGTCGACCACCCGGGGGTTGAGCAGCACGACCGGCTCGGCAGACCGGTCGGGAGGCCGGACCACCGCCGCGGCCCGGCCGAGGCCGAGCTGCGGGGCGGCGATGCCCACGCCCTTGCTGAAGGGGTGCAGCTCGTCGAGGCGGACCAGGGCGGCCGAGAGGCGGTCGACCACCTCCCGGGCCACCTGCTCCTCGCGGGGCAGGTCGAACGGGCGCGCCGGCTGGCGGAGCAGGTCGGTGCCGCGCTGCACGATGCCGATGCCGCGCATCCGGTCGCTGGGCCGGACCCGCCCGACCTCCTCCGGTTCGGCGTCCGGCCGGGCGCGGAACCGCCACTGCAAGCGGTAGCGCGCGTTGAGCGGCGGGTCGTCGGTGGTCCAGTCGAAGATCACCCGGTCGCCGTCGTCGCGGCGGGTCACGGGGGTGCGCAGCGGGCCCTCCTCCGCCGAGAGCGAGGTCTCCGCGCCCCAGACCTGCGGGTCGAGGGCCACCGGGAGGTCCAGGCGGACGGCCATCTGCCGGGTCGGCAGCCGGACGGCCCGCTGGAACCAGGGGCCCCACTTGTCGTGCCCGACGCAGTACGCGTACTCGATGGTGGCCCGGTCCCCGGGGTAGAGCGGGAAGCGCCGGTCGGCGTTCTCGAAGAGCAGCCAGATCTCCTTGAAGGCGTCCCGGTCGTGCTTGGCCCGCCAGTGCATCGCCTCCCGCTCGCCCCCGTCCTCCCGGTATGCCTGCAACCGCAGCTCGGCGAAGGTGAGCGGGTGCTCCCGGTGGTGCCGGTTGGACCGCCCGGGATCGTTGGGGTACCGGTCGACGGCGACCCGCACGAGGTAGCGGGTGACGGGCTCGGTGCCGGCGTTGTACAGCTCCCGCCGGATGACGCACCGGTACGCGTCGTCGAGGTGGGTGAGGGTGGCGAGTTCCCGCTCGACGATGAGCCCGGTGCCGGGCGGCATCCACTGCCCGGGCAGGGGCGGATCGCGGTGGGCCCGTTCGGCGCGGGCGTGGCGCAGCTCGTCGTACTCCTTGAAGCGCTGCCAGATCGCGCCGCTGGCCTCGAGTACGGCCTCGGCTCGACGCGCGAAGTCCTCGGTGGGCCGGTGCCGCCGCCCTTCGACGTGGCTCACGTACGAGGGGTCGAATCCCATCAGGGTGGCGAGTTGCTTCTTGGACAGCCCCCGCCCCGTGCGGTGCCGGGCTAGTTCGGCAGCGAAGGAGTCGGCAGCCCGATCGAGCGGTGAGGTCGTCATCAGCTTCCTCGTGGCCGGGAGTATCAAGTTTCACGTTCTGTGGCCGCGCGCACACGACAAGTGCCGCCTTGCCGACACGAACCTTGACAGAAAGCGACGCGTGTCGATACTGCGCCCGCGTTTCCCGTCCCGACCCCCGGGTAGTCACCCGTACTGCCGGAGTGACCCTCGCCTCGGGTATCCGACACAGGTGAGGCTTCCCTCAGCCGCCGGACTGTGGTTAGGGTAGCCTTAGCTCAGTAAGGGCGCTTCGGACGGGGGATGAGTCGGATGACAGCGGTGATGCCGGGGCGCGAGATCGCCGCCGCGCCGCTGGCCCCGGTCAGCACCGCTCTGCGGGCCATGTTCGGCACCGACGACGTGCCCGGCCTCGCACCCGGCCTGCTGGTGACCGACGAGTTCGGCTGGAGCCCGGCCAGCACGCTGGTCGACGGCACCCGACTGCCGGAGTTCCTGCACTCGGCCACCCTGCGCTGGGGCGGCACCCCGCACGCCTGCGCCGCGCTGGCCTGGAAGTCGTACAGCTACTGGACGGCGCTGCCCGCGGTGCTCGGTTGGGCCTCCGCGCGGCGGGTGCCGCTGCTCGACCCGGCCGACGTCCTGATCCACTTCGAGGACCACCGCCCGCTGCTCACCATGGGTCTGCGGCGCTCGACCACGGTCGCGGTGCTGCCCAGCGACCCGCTGGCGCTCTCCGGGCTGCCCGAGGTGCGGGTCGTCGCCGACGAGGCGGAGCTGCTCCGGGCACTGCGTGCCTCGCTGCTCGACGCCCACCTGGCACCGATGATCGCGGCGATCCAGGCCGAGGTCCGGATCGGCGCGCGGACCCTGCTCGGGTCGGTCGCCTCCGGCATCGCCCACGGCATCCTCCGGGCCGCCGACGGCCTGCCCGGCTCGTCGGTCGAGACGATCGAGACGCTGCTCGGCGCGCTCGATCTCGCCGACCTGGTCGAGCTGGTGCCCGGCCCGACGGGCGAGCCGACCGTGCAGCGCCGCACCTGCTGCCTCGCCTTCACCCTCCCCAAGCCCAAGATCTGCCAGGGCTGCTGCGTCCGCCAGCCCTGACGCACCGGTCGCGCTAGTCGGTGAGCGGGCGCACGTCCCAGAGCCAGACCCCGCCGGTGTACGTGGGGCGGACGCCCGTCAGCTCGGTCATGCCCCGGCGCAGCGCGTCGGCCTGCCGGTGCGACCCGAGGACCACCGCGCCCGCCCGCCAGTACCGCAGATCCCCGACCGCGTCGACCCGCGCCTGCGGGGTGATCGGCGGCACCGCACCGGTCCGTCGGATCTCGGCGAAGAACTCGCTCGTCGGCCGGGGCGGGGCGGAGAACAGGGCGACCCGGTTCCGCCCGGGGCGGGTGTCCGG
This sequence comes from Micromonospora sp. NPDC047670, assembly GCF_043204915.1. Classification (NCBI taxonomy): domain Bacteria; kingdom Bacillati; phylum Actinomycetota; class Actinomycetes; order Micromonosporales; family Micromonosporaceae; genus Micromonospora; species Micromonospora sp. NPDC047670. The sequence continues at coordinate 334,809 of NZ_JBIDDA010000007.1, read as the reverse complement.
GCCGAGGAAGTAGCCGCGGGCGATGGGCATGTCCAGGCCGGTCCGCGCCGACCAGCGCAACGGCTCGGCGTAGTGGGTGTCGGGCAGCGGGAGGGTCACGATGCTCCGCCCGCCTGCCACGTACGGCCGCCAGGCGCCGGAGGTGACGAAGGCGGGGACGGGGTCGAGGCGGGTGGTGGGCAGCGGGGTGGGCAGGATCGGCAGCAGCGCCATGGCGAGCACGGTGGCGGCGGCGAAGCGGATCTGCGGGCGGGCCCGCGGGTGTCGGGCGGCCAGGACGCGCACGTGTTCCGCCCCGTGGGCGAGCAGCACCCCCACGATCGGGGTGATCGCCAGCGCCCACCGGGTGGGCACCACCGAGTGCAGGATCGGCAGGCCCTCCAGCGCCGCCCAGGGGCCGGGCACCCCGGTCCCCCTGCCGTTGAGCTGGACCTCCCGCCCGAGGGAGAGCAGGCCGAAGAGCAGCGCGAGCACGGCCATCCCGCGCACCACGACGTGCCGGCGCAGCCACCAGAGCAGGGCGACGACGAGCACCACCAGCGGCCAGCCGAAGAAGGCGTTCTCCTCGGTCGGGTTCTTCGCCAGCCCTTGGGCGGTGCGCGCGTCGCCGGCCAGGGACTCCCGGGAGAACGCCACGAACGACGCCAGGTCCGTGGAGTAGCCGCGGATCAGCCGGGACAGCCCGTGGTACGCCCCCGGCCCGAAGAACTGGACGTAGAGCGGGTACGCCAACAGGATCAGCGCCACCACGGCGGCCGTGCCGAGGCCGGCGAGGAACGGCCGCGCCCGGCGGCGCAGTTCGGGCCGCCCGAGGGCGAGCGCCCCGACGACCACGCCCAGCCCGATCGCGGTCATCAGCAGCACTTCGAGGTTGATGAAGGCCTGCCAGACGATCACCAGCGCGAGCAGCACCCCGTTGCGGACCCAGCGCCCCGGCTCCGCGAGCCGCAGGGTCCGCCAGATGATCAGGGGCACCACGAACTGCGAGACGATGTTGGGGTGCGCGTTCGCGTGCGACACCATCGCCGGGGCGTACGCGCAGAACGCCGCGCCGAGCCAGGCCGGTCCCCGGGAGCCGACGACCACCCGGGAGAGCAGGAAGTACCAGGCCGTCGCCGTGGCGATCATGCCCAACGTGAGGAAGAGCAGAAATGACGCCCGGGTACCGAGCAGCAGCGTCACCGGCGTCATTGGCAAAGATACGGATAGAACGGACGTATTGGCCATCAGATTGACGCTGTCCGGGACGTTCATCCGGTCCGACGTGAAGGGATAAGCAAAATCGGTCACCACGCGCGCGCCGTGCGCCATCATCCACTCGAACTGGGACTGGTCCGTACGGTTGTCCCGGATGCCGTGCGACGGGCGCAGCCAGAGCCGGGCGGTCACCCAGAAGCCGAGCGCGGCGAAGCTGACCACGGCGGCGACGTCCGCCCGCCACCCCCGCCACGGCCATAACCCCCGGTCGGACCCGCCCTCCGACGCCCCGGGTGCGGGCGCGCCGGCCGGGAGGTCCGATTCAGGAGTAGTCATAACGATTCGTAGAGTAGTCAGGCTATGGCGCCACCGTGACATGTTTCGGGGTATTGCCGTACCATGTGCCGGGTTCGCCGACCGCCGATCACGTGCCCACCCCCGACCGCAATTCGGCCACCAAGGTGCCCCGATTCTTCTGCCCTCAGCGCGGATGATTCACTCTGTCGGTCCAGGCGCGGGTCGAGTTTCATATCGTGAGGAATCGACGCATGGCAGAAATCACTGGGGATCAGCGCGTGCAGTCCGAGGTCCTGGAAGGCCTCGCGACCGCTGTCAACCACCGGCGCTGGTTCGTCGAGCTGGCCGTGCCGTACCTCGGTGACAACCCGATCGAGATCGGCAGCGGGCTCGGCGACTACGCGCTGGAGTGGGCGGAGCGGCTGCCCCGCTTCACCGCCACCGAGGCGGACCCGGACCGGCTCGTCTCGTTGAAGGAGCGGCTGGCCGACCAGCCCCGCATCGAGGTCCGGCAGATGCTGCTGCCGCACTCGGAGCGGGGCGACTACAGCGCCGCGGTGTCGTACAACGTGCTGGAGCACATCGAGGACCACGTGGGCGCGCTGCGCAGCATGCGCGACCTGGTCCGGCCGGGCGGCAACGTCATCATCATCGTGCCGGCGTTCCAGTTCGCGATGAGCCCGGCGGACATCGCCACCGGCCACGTGCGCCGCTACACCAAGAAGACCCTGGCCGACGCGATGACCGCGGCCGGCCTGACGGTGGAGAAGATCCACTACGCGAACGCGCTCGGCCTGATCGGCTACTTCATGGCGACCAAGGTCTTCCGGCTGATGCCGAAGGAGGGCCCGATGGTCAAGGTCTACGACACTTTCGTGCTCCCCGCCACCAAGGCGGCCGAGCAGCGCGTCCGCCCTCCGTTCGGACAGTCCGTCTTCGCCGTGGCCCGCGTCCCCTCCTGACCCCGTCCCCGTCCCGCGATCTCGCACCGTCGGCCCTCGTTCCGCGGCTTCCACCCTCTTGTGCGGGGGCAGCACGTGCGAGATCGCGGGGACGGGATAGCGGGGTCAGTCCTTGAGTTGGTAGGTGGGGCGGATCACGGCGCGGGCCAGGGTGTGGAAGGCCAGGTTGAAGCCGACGTACGCGGGGGTGGCGTCGGGGGTGACGTCGAGGCGCTCCACGTCGAGGGCGTGCACGGCGAAGACGTAGCGGTGCGGGCGGTCGCCGGGCGGCGGGGCGGCGCCGCCGTAGCCCTGATCGCCGTAGTCGTTGCGGACCGTGAAGCCGCCGCCGAGATCCTCCGCCCCCGCTCCCCGCGGCAGTCGCGTCACGCTCGCCGGCAGGTTGACCACGACCCAGTGCCAGAACCCGCTGCCCGTCGGCGCGTCCGGGTCGAAGCACGTCACCACGAAGCCCTTGGTCTCGGCCGGGAAGCCGGACCAGGCCAGCTGCGGCGAGACGTTGTCGCCCCCGACGCTGCCATGGGCGTACGCGGCGTCCATCGGCTCGCCGTTCTGCACGTCGTCACTGGTCAGGGTGAACGACGACACGGTCGGCAGCAGCTCGTACGGGTCCGGGGCGATCGGTCGTTCCAGGATCATCGGGACGCGTCCTTCCGGTGAGCGGGGTTGTCCTCCGCCCTTCATACCCCGCGAACGCCCGCGCTCGAACCGGAAGGGCCCGGCGTCCCGTACGGAGACGACTTCGACCTGGCTCGACGCGGCACACGCACCGTGGGCAAGAATGCCTCCCCATGGGCCTTGATCTCTACGTCGGACCACTGACCCGCTACCACCTCGACGACTGGCTGACCATCACCCAGCAGATCGGCGCGCGCGAGGGGTACGACGTGCGCGTCCTCCGGGCGCACGAGGAGGAGGACGGGGAGACCGACCCGGACATGGTCCAGAGCGCCGTACGAGAGTGGCAACAGTGGCTCGGGGAGGCGCTCGGCGGCCCCGTGGACTGGCCGGAGGACCCGTCCCAGCCGTACTGGACCGACAAGCCCGACTGGGACGGGTTCGGCGCCGTCCTGCTGCTCGCCGCGTACGACGAGCGTCCGGACCTGTGCCCGAGCCCTCGGGACAAGCAGGACAGCGCGCGCGAGTTCGCCGACGCTCCCGCGTACCAGGCGGCCTCGGCACAGCCCGAGCGCTACCTCAGTCTGCTGTCCGGGGTGGAGTGGTGGTTGCCGCTCGCCGAGGATCCGCTCGTGTTCGAGGCATCCCGACCGACGGGGCAGCCGACCCGGATGGCTTCGACCGATCGGCTGGTCGCGGAGCTGCGCCTGCTGGACGAACGAGCCGGTGTCCTCGCCGGGTACGACCCGGCCGAGCTGCGGCGAGGGCTGTTTACCGACGACCCGACAGTGGCGGAGGTCGCACGGTTCGGCCTCGCGGTGATGCTCGATCTCGCCGAGACCGCGACCAAGCACCGTCAGCCCCTTCTCCTGGACTACTGACCGCACCACCCGACCGCCACCACGACGCCCCTTGGCCAGCGTTCAGGCAGGTCAGGGGCGTTGTGGGTGGTCGGCGGCGGATGTGGGGGTCGAACCGACCAGGGGACGTCGCCGCCCCTACCCCCGGCGGGATCCGAGGGTCACGGCCCGACGACGACGTTCGCGAGCGGCTCACCCGCCGCGTACCGCCGGACCTGGTCGACCAGCAGCCGGCGGGCCCGGGGCGCCAACGCGGCGGTCAGGCCGCCGACGTGCGGGCTGATCAGGACGTTCGGCGCCGACCACAGCGGGTGGTCGGCGGGCAGCGGCTCGGGTTCGGTGACGTCCAGGGCGGCGTGCAGCCGGCCCGCGCCGAGTTCGGCGAGCAGCGCCCCGGTGTCCACCACCCGCCCCCGTGACACGTTCACCAGCAGGGCGCCGTCGGCCATCCCGGCGAGGAAGTCCTTGTCCACCAGGCCCTCGGTCTCCGGGGTCAGCGGCGTGGCCAGGATGACCACATCCGCTCGTGGCAGCATCTCCGGCAGCTCGGAGACCGGCCGTACGCCGGGGCGGGCGCTCCGTGCCACCCGGCTGATCTCCACCTCGAACCCGGCGAGCCGGCGCTCGATCGCGGCGCCGATCGAGCCGTACCCGACGATCAGCACGTGGGCGTCAGCCAGCCCGGTCGACCAACCCGGGACCCAGCGGCCCTCGCTCCCCGCCCGGACGAAGTCCGGCAGCCGGCGCCGGGCGGCGAGGGTGAGCGCCACGGCCAGCTCGGCGGTGGCCGCGTCGTGCACGCCCCGGCCGTTGGCCAGGGTCACGCCGGGCCGCAGGTACGGCAGGACATGGTCGTAACCGGCGGTCACCGTCTGCACCACCCTGAGTCGGGGCATCCCGGCGATCGGCTCGCAGAAGCGCGGATCGATGATCCCGTACGGAACCGCGTAGAACTCGACGTCGTCCAGATCTTCGGGGAGGGGTCGAGTGCCGTCGTACAGCGCGACGTCCAGATCGCCGAGCTCGGCCACTGCGTCGGGGTGAGGGATCAAGTAGCGCACGGCGACCATCATGCTGGATCGGGCCGAGCCGCCACGTCGTGTGCCAACCTTGATCAGGAACTCGGCGGGGGCCGGGGTCAGCGATCAGGCGCTGCGCGGTAGCGGCACACCGGCCCACGGAACGGGCAGCGGGTGCCGCCGCAGCAGCGTGTCGAGCACGTCGCCGATCGTGTGCCGGGACAACTCGCCGGCGACGGCCCGGGCCACGCGGTCGTAGATGTCCTCCAGGACCGGCGCGATGCCGTACCCCACCGGACAGTCCTGGCGGGGCTGATGCGGGTGCAGCGCGAACACCGCCCCCGGCTCGACGACCGCGTACACGTCGGCAAGGGTGATGCCGGCGGCTGGCGCCCCCAGCGACCACCCGCCACCGGGACCGACGTCGGTGGTGACCAGCCCGGCATCGCGCAGTGGGCCGAGGGCGCGGCGGACGGCGGCCGGATTGCTGTCCAGGCTGGCGGCGATCTGGTCACTGGTCAGCCCGGTGTGGCCGTGCCGTTCTGCCAGCGCGAGCCAGCACAGGGCATGAACGGCCACGGTGAGACGACTGTTGCCGGCCATGGCGTCTCCGTCCGGGGTTGCGCTTCTGGTCCCCACCACGATAATACGTAACACTTCCTGTTACAGATAAGGGGCTGACGTGCGATCCTCCGACTTCGCCAGCTGCGCCGTGGTGGAGATGCGGCGCTACGCGCTGCGACCCGGCCACTTCGACGAGCTGCAACGGGTCTTCCAGCCATGGTTCGTCGCGGGCCAGGAGCAGGCCGGAATGCGGCTGGGCGGGCAGTTCCGGGATCGGGACGACCCCGACCGATTTGTCTGGTTCCGCGGCTTCGCCTCGATGGACCAGCGCCGCGAGGCGCTGGAGTCCTTCTACTTCGGGCCGGTGTGGCAGGCGCACCGCGACGCGGCCAACGCCACAATGATCGACAGCGATGACGTGCTCCTGCTGCGCTCGACCGAGCCGGCGCACCGTCCGGGGACGCCGGTGGCCCCCGCACAGCCGGGACCGACGGCTGACCCGACCTGGGCGGTCGCCCAGGTGTGGTCGCTGCCGGCCGACGCCGGCCCGGAGGCGTGGCTGGCCACCGCCGGGCACGCGGTTCTCCAGCGGGTTCTCGGCGTACCGGTGGCCATGTGGCGCACCGAGCCGGCGCAGAACACGTTCCCGCGGCTACCGGTGCGCGACGGCCGCTTCGTGGTGTCGCTGGCGGTGTTCGAAGACGGGGAGCAGTGGTCCCGGGCCGCGGCCCGGCTCGACGACGACCCCGACTGGCGCCGGATCACCGACCGCCTGTCGGCTGCCGGGGTGACGAGCGAGGTGAACCACCTGCAGCCGACGGCCACCTCCAGCCACCCGGCGCCGGTGGCCGCACCGGCCGATCAGGCGTAGTCCGGCCGGGCGGGCGCACGACACGACCAGTGAGCCGGAGCGGGAGCCACTCAGAGCGGACAAACCACCCGAGCGGACGCCACACCGTCCCTTGACCAGCGCAGGCGCCGGCCAAGGGACGGTGCTGCCGGCCAGGGAGCGGAGGGTGTGGGATTCGAACCCACGAAGGACATCGCTGCCCTTACCGGTTTTCAAGACCAGCGCCATCGGCCACTAGGCGAACCCTCCCGGACCGCGCCCCACGGGGGTACGCGACCGTCCCTAGTCTGCCACGAGGGCGCACCGGGCGAGCGGGCACGGAGCCGGGCTGACATGATCGACGGTATGTGGGAGACCCCGTCCGTCGTACTGATCACCGGCATCATGGCTGCCGGCAAGTCCACTGTGGCCGAGGCGCTGGCCCGGCGGCTGCCCCGTTCCGTGCACCTGCGCGGGGACGTCTTCCGGCGGATGGTGGTGAGCGGCCGGGAGGACATGAGCGCCGAGCCGTCGGAGGAGGCGTGGCGGCAGTTGCGGCTGCGCTACGACCTCGCCGCGGCGGCGGCGGACGGCTACGCTACCGCCGGCTTCACCGTCGTGCTCCAGGACGTGATCCTCGGCGCGGACCTGCCGGCCATGGTCGACCGGATCCGGCACCGGCCGCTGGCGGTGGTCGTGCTCGCCCCGAACGCCGAGGCCGTCGCCGCCCGCGAGGAGGCCCGGGACAAGACCGGCTACGGCGGCTGGCCGGTGGCCGACCTCGACGCACGGTTCCGCGCGGAGACGCCCCGGATCGGGCTCTGGCTGGACACCTCCGCGCAGACCCCGGCGCGGACGGTGGACGAGATCCTGGCCCGGGCGTGGACCGACGGGCGGGTGGGGTAGACACAGGGCATGCGCGCGATGACGATCCCGGAGCCCGGCGGACCCGACGCACTGGTCTGGAGCGAGGTGCCCGACCCCGAGCCCGGCCCCGGCGAGGTGGTCGTCGACGTGCGGGCGACCGCGGTGAACCGCGCGGACCTGCTGCAACGGCAGGGGCACTACCCGCCGCCGCCGGGCGCGCCCGCGTACCCCGGGTTGGAATGCTCCGGCGTGATCAGCGCGATCGGGCCCGACGTGACCGGCTGGGAGGTCGGCCAGGAGGTCTGCGCGCTGCTGGCCGGCGGCGGTTACGCGGAGCGCGTGGCCGTGCCCGCCGGGCAGTTGCTGCCGGTGCCGGCCGGGGTCGGCCTGGTCGACGCGGCGGCGCTGCCCGAGGTGGCCTGCACGGTCTGGTCGAACGTGGTGCAGCTCGCCCGGCTCGCGAGGGGCGAGACGCTGCTGCTGCACGGCGGTGCCAGCGGGATCGGCACCTTCGCGGTCCAGCTCGGGGTCGCGCTCGGCGCCACGGTGGTCGTGACCGCCCGGGCGGCGAAGCACGAGCGCCTGCGGGAGCTGGGCGCGGCGCACACGATCGACTACCGCGAACAGGACTTCGTCGAGGAGGTCCGGCGGGTCACCGACGGCCGGGGCGCCGACGTCATCCTCGACATCATGGGCGCCGCCTACCTGCCCCGGAACGTGGCGGCGCTGGCCGCCGACGGGCGGCTGGTGGTGATCGGCATGCAGGGCGGCCGCAAGGGCGAGCTGGACCTCGGCGCGCTGCTGGCCAAGCGGGGCACGGTCGCGGCCACCGCGCTGCGGTCCCGGCCGCTGGACCAGAAGGCCGCGATCGTCCGCGGCGTCCGCCAGCAGGTCTGGCCGCTGGTCGAGGCCGGGGCGGTCCGGCCGATCGTGGACCGCCGGCTACCGCTCGCCGAGGCGGCGCAGGCGCACCGCCTGGTCGAGTCCAGCGACCACGTCGGCAAGGTGCTGCTCACCCTCGGCTGACCCGCGATCCGGCCGGCGCCGGAGCCCGGTGCCGGAGCCCGGACCCGCCGCGCCGGCACGGTCGCACCGGCGCGGCCGGGGCGACGGGCGCGTCAGGCGGTCGGTGCCGCGTCCGTGGCCGGGCGGGGGAGCATCAGCCGGGCGCCGGGGCCCTCCCCGGAGAGCGAGTCGTCCGGGTTGTAGAGGGTGCAGCGCCGCAGGGACAGGCAGCCGCAGCCGATGCAGCCGTCGAGGTCGTCGCGCAGCTTCGTCATCAGCCGGATCTTCTCGTTGAGTCGCTCCCGCCAGGCCGCGGAGAGCCGCGCCCAGTCCTCCGCGCTGGGGGTACGGGAGGCCGGCAGCGACTCCAGCGCCTCCCGGATCTCCTCCAGCGAGATGCCGACCTGCTGGGAGATCCGGATGAACGCGACCCGGCGCAGCTCGGTGCGGGCGTACCGGCGCTGGTTGCCGCCCGTGCGCTCGGCCTGGATCAGCCCGAGCCGCTCGTAGTAGCGCAGCGCCGAGGGGGCCACGCCGCTGCGGGTGGAGAGTTGGCCGATGGTCAGTAACTCGTGCATCACGTCGCCTTGAGTTGAAGCCGACTTTAACTTGCAGACTAGCGGCATGATCACGACGACCGCCAAGGCGGGTCGGCTGACGACCGCCCCGCCGCCCCACGACCCGACCACGCCACCCCTGCCGGGTCCCGTCGCGCCGCTGTACGAGCGGGTCCGCGCGGGCCGGGAGTTCGGTGCCAACGTCCGCTCCACGGTCGACGTGCTCTGGGTGCTCTACGACCGGATCCTGCGGATCACCCCGGAGACCGTCGAGGACCCCGAGCGGGACCGCTTCCTGCTCTCCAAGGGGCATGCCGTCGCCGGCTACTACGCCGTGCTCGCCGCCAAGGGCTTCGTCCCCGCCGACTGGCTGGACGACCAGGGCGGGCCCGACAGCCGGCTCGGCGACCACCCCGACCGGACGCTGGTGCCGGGGGTCGAGATCGGCTCCGGCTCGCTCGGGCACGGGCTCGGGCTCGGCGTCGGCACCGCGCTCGGGCTGCGCGCCCAGGGCCTGCTCACGCCCCGGGTCTTCGTGCTGCTCGGCGACGCGGAGCTGGACGAGGGCTCCAACCATGAGGCGATCGCGTACGCGGGGACGACCGGCCTGGGCAACCTGACCGCCATCGTGATCGACAACGGCTCCGCCACGCACGGCTGGCCGGGTGGCGCGGCGGCCCGGTTCACCGTCAACGGCTGGACCGCCGCCACCGTCGACGGGCGCGACCACGACGCCCTGCACACCGCCCTGACCGGGCAGGACAACCACCGGCCGCACGTCGTCGTCGCGGTCGTCGACCAGGGGGAGTGACCGTGCGGGACCGCTTCATCGACACCACCACCGCCCTGCTGGCGGAGGATCCGCGTACGGCGCTGGTGCTGGCCGACATCTCCGCCGCCGCGTTCGAGCCCGCCGCTCGGCGGCACCCGGACCGGGTGCTCAACGTCGGCATCCGGGAGCAGCTGATGGTGGGTGTGGCCGGCGGACTCGCCCTGACCGGGCTCCGGCCGATCGTGCACACCTACGCCCCGTTCCTGGTCGAGCGCGCGTACGAGCAGCTCAAGCTGGACCTGGACCACCAGGGCGCGAGCGCGGTGCTGGTCAGCGTCGGCGCGTCGTACGACCGGGCGGCCGCCGGGCGCACCCACCTGTCGCCGGCCGACGTCTCGCTGGTCGACGCCCTGCACGGCTGGACCGTGCACGTACCCGGCCACCCCGACGAGGTGCCGGCGCTGCTGCGCGACGCGGTGGCCGCCGACGGGTCGGCGTACCTGCGACTCTCCACGCTGCACAACGACCGGCCGTACGGCGGCGACGGCGCGCTGCGGGTGCTCCGGGACGCGGGGCCGGGCGCGCCGCTGTTGGTCGCGGTCGGCCCCGTGCTGGACGCGGCGCTGGCGGCGGTGGCCGACCTGGGCGTCACGGTGGCGTACACCCACCGGCCCCGGCCGTTCGACGTCGCGGGCCTGCGGACGCTGGCCGGCACCGAGGTCATCCTGGTCGAGCCCTACCTGGCGGGCACGTCGGCGCGGGTGGTGTCGGCGGCGCTGGCCGACCGGCCGCACCGGCTGCTGGCCCTCGGCGTGGGCCGCGAGGAACTGCGCCGCTACGGCTCGGCGGAGGACCACACCCGCTGGCACGGCCTGGACGCCGCCGGGCTGCGCCGCTCGGTCAGCGGGTTCCTGGAGCCGGCGTCGGCGCGCGGCTGACGGGCCGGGGTCAGCGGGTCGGGGCGCCCAGGGGGCGGCGGCGGGTGCGCTCGCGGCCGAGGATCCAGAGCGCCTCGACGCCGTCCTTCCAGGTGATCTTCTTGCCCTCCTCGCGGCCCCGCGCGCGGTAGCTGATCGGCACCTCGTAGGGGCGGATCCGGCGGCGCAGCAGCTTGCCGGTCACCTCCGCCTCCATCCCGAAGCCGCGCGAGCGGACGTCGAGCGAGCGGTAGAGCTCGATCGGCATCAGCTTGAAGCAGGTCTCCAGGTCGCCGATGTAGGAGTTGAACAGCACGTTCGCGGCCATCGTGACGCCCTTGTTGCCCATCACGTACCAGAAGCTGTAGGCGCTGTGGCTGCCGAAGGTGCGGTTGCCGTAGACCACCGTGGCCCGCCCGTCGAGCACCGGGTCGAGCAGCTTGGGGATGTCCTGCGGGTCGTATTCCAGGTCGGCGTCGAGGATGACCATGTAGTCGCCCTCGGCGTTGTCGACCGCCGTCTTGATGGCCGCGCCCTTGCCGGCGTTGCGCTGGTGGGTGATGACCCGCAGGCGCGCGTCGTCGGCCCGGCCGAGGATCTCACCGGTGCCGTCCCGGCTGCCGTCGTCGACCACGACCAGCTCGATCTCGCACGGGTAGTCGACCGCCAATGCCTGCTTGAGAGCATCCGCGATGCGTTCTTCCTCGTTGTAGACCGGCATGAGGATCGAGAGCTTCACGGGAATCTCCACGGTGGCGACAATACGTCGGCCCTAGCCTAGCCTGGCTGGTCAGCGACGCGGCGACCAGCACCGCGGGCATCGACCGTGGCGGCCCCAGGGAGATGGTGTTTACTTCCGCCATGTCGGCAGCCGGCTACCCGCTCGCCCTGGCCCCCGTCGCCGCGATCGGACTGCTCACCGTCGCCCTGCGGCCCACCACGCAGACCGTGGCGCCGCTGCGCCTCGCGCTGGTCCGGGCCGCGCTGGTCACGGGCGCGTTCGCCGTGCTCACGGTGGAACTGCTCGGCGCGCTGCGGCTGCTCACCCTGCCGGCGTTCGCCGTCGCCTGGCTGTTCTTCCTCGCCGCCTCGGTGACGGCCGCCGGGCGGCGTCGCCGCCGGGACGCCGCCCGGCGGGCGAGCGCCGCCGGTTCGGCGCGGGGCCCGGCGACGCCGGCGCAGGCCGTCGCCGCGCCGCGCCGCGCCCTGGTCGGCGCGACCACCGGCCCGGCCCCCGGCGCCCCGGCGCCGCCGCCGGCCCCCGGCGCGCCGGATGCCGCCACGGCCCGCCGTCCCCGCTGGTCGGCCCGCCTGGCCGACGCCTGGCGTACGGCGGGGCGGGGCGAGCGGCTGCTCGCCGGCACGGTCGGAGGGCTGCTCCTGGTCGAGCTGCTGATCGCCCTGCTGGCCGAGCCGAACAACTTCGACTCGCAGACGTACCACCTGCCGAAGGTGGAGCACTGGGTGGCCCAGGGCGACCTCGACTTCTGGCCCACCGCCATCCACCGGCAGGTGACCATCCCGCCCGGCGCCGAGTACCTGCTGCTGCACCTGCGCCTCTTCACCGGCGGGGACGCGCTGCACCACCTCGTGCAGTGGGCGGCCGGGATCGGCGTCCTGCTGGCGGCGACCCGGATCACCGCCCAGCTCGGTGGGGGCCGCCGCGCCCAGCTGCTGACCGCGTTCGTGCTGGCCACCACGCCGATGGTGACGCTCCAGGCGACCAGCACCCAGACCGACCTGGTCTGCGCCGCCTGGGTGGCCTGCGCGGCCACGCTGGCACTGGACGGGCTGGGTCGACGCACCGGGGTCGGGACGATGCTCGGGCTGGGGGCGGCCACGGGACTGACCGCGGTGACCAAGACCAACGGCCTGATGGCGGTCGGGCCGCTGCTGGTGCTCTGGGGGCTCGCCCAGCTCCGGCTGGCGCGGGCCGGCGCGGCACCAGCCGGGGCGACGCCGCAGGGGGCCGGGTCGGCTCCGGAGCGGCGCGGCGCGGCGGGCGCCCCGGCTGTCGGTGGCGTCCGTGGGGTCGCCGCGCCCGGCGGCCTCCGGCCCGGCCGCCAGGTGGCCCGGACGGTGACCGGGTCGGTGCTGATCCTGCTGGTCGCGGCGGTGGTGGTCGGGCCGTTCCTGGCCCGGGTGACCGCCGAGTTCGGGCACCCGCTCGGCCCGCCCCGGCTGCGCGAGTCCGTCCCCATGGAGCGGCACGACCCGCCCTCGGTGCTGGTCAACGCGCTGCGCATCGCGCACACGGCGTTCGACACCCCACTCGCGCCGCTGCGCCGGGCGGGCGCCGGGGCGATCGTCGCCGGCGCCGAGCTGATCGGCGTCGACCCCCAGGACCGGGCCATCACCTTCGGGCAGGAGCGGTTCCCGGTGCCGTCCTGGTATCCGGACGAGGACCGGGTGGCCTTCCCGCTGGCCGGGGCGCTGGCGCTGGTCGGGGCGGCGTTCGCGCTGGCCCGACCGGGCCGGGTCAGCCCGGCGCAGGCGGGGCCGTTGCGCGCGTACGCGGTGGTCGTGGTGGTGGCCGTGCTGCTGCACACCGCGATGGTCAAGTGGCAGCCGTGGGGCAACCGCCTGCTGCTCTACGCGCTGGCGCTGGCCGTACCGCTGGCGGGGCTCTGGCTCGACGCGCTGTTCCGCCGCCGGGCGGCCGCGCGGGACGGTGGCATGGCGGGCCGGCGACCGGTGGCGGCCGGGCTCGCGGTGGCCGTGCTGGCCACGTCCGCGCTGGCCGGGGTGCTCGCGGTGTCGTACGGCTTCCCGCGCCGGCTGGTCGGCGCGGGCTCGGTCTTCACCACCTCCGAGTGGGAGACCCGGTTCCTGCGGCGTCCCCAGTGGGCGGAGGAGTTCCGCTGGGCGGCGGACGCGGTCCGCGCGACGGGCGCCCGCCGGATCGGCCTGGTGCAGCAGAACGACAACTGGGAGTACCCCTGGTGGCTGCTGCTGCGCGACGCGGAGGGCCGCCCGCCGGAGCTGGTGGCGCTACAGTCCGTGCTGCCCGACCGCCCGCCGGCCGACCCGGCCTCGGTGGACGCGATCGTCTGCACCGGCAGCCGGCCGGCGTGCGTGAAGCTGGTGCCCGCGGGCTGGCGCGTCGAGTTCCGGGGCTACGCGGGCTACGCCCTGCCGCCCGGGCGCTGACCCGGGCCGCCCCGGCACCGCCCGGCTTGCCTGGATCGCCCGGTTCTGCACTCCGCGCGCAAGGATTCCGAGACGCATTCACATCTTTCGAAGCGAGGGTTACCTTCTGGTAACTCGATCGACGTCCCGCGATCGAGCCGAAAGGAGTGCGTCGATGCGTGGTTCCCCTGCCAGGCGCGAACGCGCGACCCGACGACGGGTGCTCACCGCCGTCGCCGCCGCGGCTCTCGTCCTGCCGATGCTCGCCGGAACGGCCTCCCCCGCCACCGCGGCCGACCGTCCGGCCATCCAGCCACTCCCCAGCAACCTGGAGGCGATCCGCGCCGCCGAGGCCACCGCGCTCTACGGCGCGCCCGCCGTCCGTCCCATCGAGCAGCGCCGCACCGCGCTGATCACCATGGGCGACAGCGAGATCTCGGGCGAGGGGGTGGGCAACTACGTCCCCGGCACCCACGAACCCGGCAACTGGTGCGACCGCTCGTACGACCAGGCGGTCTTCCGCACCGGCATCCCCGCCGACGAGAAGTACAACATCGCCTGCTCCGGGGCGACGCCGTGGAACCTGATCCGGGGCGGGCCCACCCAGCACAACGAGCTGAACCAGGGCGACCACCTCGCGATCAAGGCGCGCAACACGCACATCAAGCTGATCTGGGTGGTGGTCGGCGCGAACGGTGACGGCACGATCCAGTTCGGCCCGGTCGCCACCGACTGCACCATCCGCCGGGTCTTCTTCCAGGGCCCCTGCTACCCCACCTACACCGACCAGTGGACGGTCCGCACCGACGGCAGCCGGCAGGCGGTCGAGGACGCGCTCACCGACATCCGGCAGACCATGACCGACGCCGGCTACCTGCGGTCGGACTACGAGCTGGTGCTCATGTCGTACCCGAGCCCCGGCAGCCCGGACGTCGAGGACAACCCGAACTTCCCCGGCTGGTACGCCGGCGGCTGCCTGCTCTACCTGGCCGACGCGGCGTTCGCCCGGAACAAGGCGGTGCCGCTGTTCGAGTCGGCGCTGCGGGCGGCGGCGACCAACACCGGCACCCGCTACCTCGACGCCAGCCGGCTGTTCCACGGGCACGAGGTGTGCACCGACAACCCCGCCGTGCGCGGCCTCTACATCGAGATCGGCGTCTGGGACGAGAACGCGGCGCGGCAGTCGTTCCACCCGAACAAGCGGGGGCACGGCATGTTCGCCCAGTGCGTCACCCAGTTCTGGAACGCCGGGCAGCAGCGCGCCACCTGCGTCGACCCGGCCAGCACCGGCAACGGCGTGCTCTACCCGGGGCTGTTCGAGTTCAAGCAGCTGCGCAACGCCGCCACCGGCACCTGCGTGGACGGCAAGGGGTACGACTCGCGCAACGGCACACCGCAACAGTCGTACGGCTGCCACGGCGGGCGCAACCAGGGCTTCTGGTACGACCCGGCCCGGCAGTCGCTGCACTCGGAGCTGTCCCACGACCGCTGCCTGGACGTCTCCGGCGGCACGCTGAGCTCCGGTACGGCCGTCAACATCCATGACTGCCACGGCGGCGCCAACCAGCAGTTCGTGCTGGCCGGCAACCAGATCAAGGCGGCCGGCGCCACCAACCTCTGCCTGGCGTTCGACAACCCGTGGCTGGGCACCCCGCGGTTGCGGCTGGCGACCTGCTCCACCAGCACCCGCCAGCAGTGGTCGTTCGAGTCCCGCAACTTCGCCAACCCGGTCGGGTACGGCCACGACGACTTCATCGGCTCCCGGGTGTACTGAGCCGGGTGCGGCCCGCCGTTCCCGGCTCGGGCGGTCGGGGTCGATCCACCCGCCGTACACCGCACTCTCCGCGAGCGGAGCGGCCGTCTCCCGCCGGGACGGCCGCTCCGGGCGTCCGACCCGGACGAGCGCGACGGTTACCGCTGCTGGACGGGGACGACGATCAGTCGTGCGATGCCGTTGTCGCCGTCCTTGGCGCCGGCCACCCCGACCGTGGTGCCGACCTTGATGTCGGCCGACCGGATCGTGGTGCGCCGCTCGACGACGCGCAGCTTGTCGCCGAAGGTCCAGGTCATGGTGAAGCCGTCGGCGGACCTGACGGTCATCGAGTCGCCGTCGACCGCGGTCACCTCGCCGCGCTGCACGGCGATCGTCTTCGTGCCGCCGTCCCTGGTCTTCACCACGGCCTCGCCGTGCAGGGTGTTGCGCCGCAGCAGCACCCGGGCCTTCCGGCGCTCGCGCCCCTCGTCCGCCCGCTCGCGCCGCGGCTTCTCCCCGCTCGCGGCCGGCGGCGTCGGCGAGGCGGGGGCGGCCACCGAGTCGACGTCCAGGTCGCCGGCGTCGAAACCCAGCGCGGCGAGCGCCTGGCCCTCCGCGCCGAGCGGCCGAGCAACCTCGACGCCGGTGTCGCGGGCCGGCTGACCCGCCACCTCGGCCGCGCCGCACCCGCCGAGCCCCAGCGCGACCGCCGTGAGCAGCGTGCCGGTGGCGATTCCCCAACGTGCCATGAGTCTCCCTCTCGTCCGTGTGGAGCCCAGCCTCGCGCCCTTCGGCGAGCGGAGGGTCAGGCCGATGTTCGGGTCCGGTAAGGATCCGGGGGCAGCCGGACGGTGAACGCGGCCCCGCCCTCTCGGGCGTGCCCGGCCGCGATCTCCCCACCGAGCCGGCGGACCAGGCCGGCGGCGAGCGCCGGCCCCAACCCGCTGCCCACCTTGCGCACCCCCCGGTAGCGCTGGTGCAGGGCGCCGCGCTCGAACGCCACCGCCAGGTCGTCGTCGGTGAAGCCGGGCCCGCCGTCGCGGACCTCGACGACGCCGCCCACCGCCGGGTCCGCGCCGGCCGCCCGGACCGCGAGCACGACGGGCGCCCCGGGCGGTGTGACGTAGTCGTCCGCGCCCAGTTCCAGCCCGACGACGCGGTCCACCTCGTCGTCGCGGGCGGTGAGGAAGATGACCGGGGTCCAGTCGCCGGCCGCCCGCAGCCGCCGGCAGACCTCCGTGCCGGCCAGGCCGGGCAGCGCGATGTCGAGGACGCAGGCCACCGGGCGCAACCGGCGCGCGGCGGCCAGGCCGGCGGCGCCGTCCCGTTCCAGGTGTACGCCGAACCCGTCCCGGGTCAGGTAGAGCCGGACCAGGTCGGCGATGGCCGGCTCGTCCTCCACCACGAGGACGAGCCCGCGGGCCGGGGCGTCGACGGTCACCGACCCATGATTGCCGACGCCGCGGCGCGGGGCGGGTCAGCGGATGTTCGGGTTCGGTAAGAAGGCGGTCAGCGCACCACGGCGGGGCGGAACGCGGCGGGGCGCGCGACCGCCGGCACCTCGCCGATGGTGGCGACGATCCGCTCCCGGGGCGTCCGCAGCCGGGTGCGGAAGGCGTGGTTGAGCAGCGCGTCGAGCTGCCACACCTGCTTCGGGTGCCGGGTGCGGATGAGGAATCGCTCGCGGATCCCGTCGATCGCGGTGGCGGCCAGTTCGACCGAGTGCAGGCGCGGGTCGGGACTCCAGGTGACGTTGCTGAGTTCCCGCAGCTCGGTGTTCAGGTGCAGGCGCAGCCGGTGCAGGACCCGGGTCTGCTGGGTGACGACCAGCCGCCGGTGGGTCAGCAGGAGGAGGTACTCGCCGGCCACCGGGCGGTCGGGCCGGCTGCACCGGGTGACCAGGATCGTGGCGTCGCCGGAACCGACGCAGCGGCGGAAGACCGGCATGTGCCGACTGGCGGTCTGCACCGCGAGTCCGGCCTCGGCGGCGGCGGGGAGGAACGTTCGGGAGAAGACGTCCATGCCCTGCCCAACGAGGGGCGACCTGGAGTGACGTGGGCCACGTGCAAATTGCAGAACTTCCACGCGCGCGCGTCGCACCGCCTGTCCGACTTCCGGCCCGCCTCGCGCGACGGGCCCGGTCGGGCGGCTCAGAGCAGCGGCTGCATCGCCCCGAACCCGCTGCCCAGCCGGGCCGGGGTGAGCCATCCGCCGCCGTTCCACCGGTACCGCAGCACGTTGCCGGTCGACTGCTGCACCGCGATCAGCTCGGGCCGGCCGTTCCGGTCGAAGTCGCCGAGCTGGACCAGGTCCCGCATCCCGCCCCAGCCGGCGCCCACGTCGAGCCGGGTGCCGAGGAGCCCGTCCGGGCCCCCCGGGTGGACGTGGAGGCGGCCCGTGGCCTTGTCCCGGGCGAGCAGGTCGAGGCGTCCGTCGCCGGTGAAGTCGGCGCCGCCGTTCAGCTCGTCCAGCGCGTTCCAGCCGGCGCCGCCGAGCGCGACCCGGCTGCCGAAGCCGGTGCCCCTGCCCGGGTAGAGCCAGAGCACGCCGGTGGAGGTCTGCACCGCCGCGAGGTCCTGGTAGCCGTCGCGGTTCCAGTCCCCGACGGGCGTGATCTCGCGCATGCCGTTCCACCCGCTGCCGACCTTCACCCGGGTGGTCACGCCGGAGCCGTTGGCCGGGTAGAACCACAGGTAGCCGGTCGACTTCTCCCGGGCCAGCAGGTCCTCGCCACCCGCCCGGTCGAAGTTGCCCGCGCGGACGATCGCGTCCATCCCGTTCCAGCCCGCGCCGAGCGAGAGTCGACCGCTCAGGGTGACGCCGTTGCCGCCGTAGACGTACAGCCGGCCGGTGGCCGGCTCGCGGTAGCCCAGGTCCGCCCAGCCGTTGCCGGTGAAGTCGCCGAACCCGGCGGCGGGCAGCGGGGCGACGTCGAGGTGGTTGCTGTCGACGTTGATGGTCACCCCGCCCCACGTCTCGTGGTGGTCGCCCCGGTACTGCTTCATCCGCTGCTTCGGCATCCAGTACGACTCGGGCAGCGCCTCGTCCGTCACGGTCTGCACGCCGTCCCACCGGGCGAAGTCCAGGTAGTCCGGCCTGCCGTGGCCGACCCGCTCGTACGCGGAGACCTGGTCCGTCAGGCCGCCGGAGGCCACGTCGGTGTAGAAGCCGGAGAAGTAGCCGTGGTCGTGCAGCCGGATCGTCCAGGCGTGGGTGAAGGTCTGCACCGCCGCCGTGCAGGTTGCGTCTCCGGCCGGGTACTTCTCCATGTTGTAGAAGACGGTGCTCTCCCGGGGCAGCCCCAGCTCGCGCGCCCGCGCCGCGGCGTCGTCGGCGGCGGCCCGGCCCTGCGCGGCGGCCTGCGCCGGGTCGATGCGCGGCTTGCTGGTGCTGCGGCAGGGCGCCTGCGGCCCGACGTAGAGGGGGAAGAAGCGCCAGCCCGCCGCCGCCTGGGTGGCCACCCACTCCCGGGTCAGGTTCGGCTGTGCGCAGGCCCGGCCGTTCCCACCGATGTAGATGCCCACCGCCCGGTACGGCGAGGCCAGCCACGCCTTCATCGCGGCGTTCGACGGCGCGGTGCAGGTGTCGAAGCCCAGGCCGGTGAAGGTGCCGGGGTGCGGCCCGGTGTAGCCGGCGGCCTGCGCGGGGCCGGCGGCGGCGGTCAGGGCGGCTCCGGCGGCGAGCACCGCGGCCGCCGTCGCGGCGAGGGCCCGCCGGGCGGTACGGCGCAGCCCGGTGGGCGGAGCGGAATGGCGCGTCACGAGTCCCCGATCCCCGTTCGTGGATGGCCGGCGGGCGGACGCGGACGCGTCTCCGACTCGACACCGGCGCGCCGATTGTGCCGGGACGTCCGTCCGTTGTCGATACCCCCACCCGGGCCGGCCGGCGACCGCCCGACCCCTGCCGGCGGCCACGGCGACGACGGCCGGGTCCGCCCCACGGGGGCGGGCCCGGCCGGGGCCGCTCAGAGCAGCGGCGTCATGGCGCCGAACCCGGTGCCGATGCGGAGGGGCGACGCCCAGCCGGCGCCGAGCCAGCGGTACAGGTAGACGTAGCCGCTGGACTGCTGCACGGCGACCATGTCCGGCCTGCCGTCCCGGTCGAAGTCGCCGAGCTGGACGAGGTCGCGCATGGTGTTCCAGCCGGCGCCGACCTGGGTGCGGGTGTTGGGCGCGCCGGCCCGGCCCGGGTAGAGGAACAGGTATCCGGTGCTCTTCTCCCGCGCGACCACGTCCGGGTAGCCGTCCTTGTTGAAGTCGCCGCCGGCGTTCAGCTCGTCCACCGAGTTCCAGCCGGAGCCGAGCAGCACGCGGCTCGGGAACGCCCCGCCACCCGTGCCCGGGTAGAGGTAGAGCGCGCCGGTGGAGCTCTGCACCGCCAGCAGGTCCTGGTAGCCGTCGCGGTTGTAGTCGCCGATCGGGGTGATCTCCCGAACGCTGTTCCAGCCCGCGCCAAGCCTGATCCGGCCGCTGATCCCCGACCCCGTGCCCGGGTAGAGCCACAGGTAGCCCGTCGCCTTCTCGCGGGCGATGACGTCCTCGCCGCCGGCCCGGTCGAAGTTGCCGGCCCGGACGATCACGTCCATGCCGTTCCAGCCGGCGCCGAGCGTCACCCGGCCGCTGAGGGCGGTGCCGTTGCCGCCGTAGACGTGCACCTGGCCGGTGGCCGGGTCGCGGTAGCCGAGGTCCGACCAGCCGTTGCCGGTGAAGTCGCCGAACCGGGTGGCCGGCAGCGGGGCGACGTCGAGGTAGTCGCCGTCGATGTTGATGGTGACCCCGCCCCACGTCTCGTCGTGCGGGCCCACGTGCTGCTTGATCCGCCGCTTCGGCGCCCAGTAGCCGGCGGGGATGCCCGGGTCGGAGACCGTCGCCACGTCGTCCCAGCGGGCGAAGTCGAGGTAGTCCGGGCGGACGTAGCCGGGTGTGTCGTAGGCGGCGACCTGATCGGCGACGCCGCGCGCCATGCTGCTGTAGAAGCCGGAGAGGTAGCCCTGGTCGTGCAGCCGGGCGGTCCACGCGCTCATGAACGTGAGGACCGCACTGGTGCAGGCCGCGTCGCCGCCGTCGTAGTCCTCCATGTCGTAGAAGAGGACGCTCTCCCGGGGCAGGCCGAGTTCCACCGCCCGCGCCACGGCGTCGTCGGCCTCGGCGCGGCCCTGCGCCGCCGCCTGGGCCGGGTCGATGCGCGGCCGGCTGGTGGCCAGACAGGGGGCCTGGAGGCCGACGTACATCGGAACGAGGTGCCAGCCCGCCGCCGTCTGGGCGGCCACCCACTCGGCGGTGAGCGCGGGCTGTTCGCAGCCGCGGCTGACGCCGCCGAAGTAGATGACGACCGCCCGGTACGGCGAGTGGGCCCGCCACGCCTGCATCTGCGCGCTGGTCGGCGCGGTGCAGGCGTCGAAGCCCAGGCCGGTGTAGGTGCCGGGCTGCGGCGCGACGGCGGCGTGGGCCGGGCCGGTGACGGCCGTCAGCGCGAGGCCGGCGCCGAGAACGGTGGCGGCGGTGCCGGCCAGGGTCCGGCGCGCGGCACGGCGCGGCCCCGCCGACGAGAGTGTGAATTTCACGTTTCCCCGATCTGTCCCGTGGGTCGGACGGCCGGCGGGCGGACGCTGCCCGTCCCTCGCGCTGCGCCGGCCCGCTGATTCTGACCACAGTCGACGGCTCCTGTCGAGGTCGTCGCCGGTTCCGGGCGGGCCGGGAGTGTCGCGGACGGCCCTCGGGGCGGGTGCCGACGCGCTCCGACCGGGGGCTCAGACCGGGTCGGGCTCGAACAGTTCCGTCAGCCAGCCGGGCACCGCGGACGCGTACCGCGCCCGGGCCGGGTCCGGCGTGGTCAGGGCCCGGCGCCAGGAGAGCGACCGGCTCACCCGGGTGACGCGGACCGCCAGCCGGGCCACCTCCCGCAGCGTCGCCCGGTCGTGCCGGTCCGACCACGGCTCCAGGTACGCGTCGCGCAGCCGCGCCAGCGCCGGGTCGCCGGCGGGCAGGTCGAAGGCGTGCGCGACCGAGTTCAGCGTCACCAGCAGGGTGCCGAACGGGTGGGCGATCGAGGCGTCGCCCCAGTCGAAGAACCGGTGCCCGTCGTCGCCGACGAAGACGTTGCCGTCGTGCAGGTCGTCGTGCTGGACGCTGGGCGCGACGCCCGAGTCGGCCAGCCGCCGGCACTGCTCGGCGAACTCGGTCCGATGGGCGCGCAACCGCTCGTACGCCTCGACGTCGAGCCCGTCCTCCGTCCCCAGCAGCAGCGACTCCTCGTCGTCCAGCAGCGCCTCGAACAGCTCCGGCAGCGCCTCCGGCCGGTGGTCGGGCACGCCGATCGCGAGGAGTTCGCCGACCCGGGGCGCGACCGTGCGCTGGAGGTCGGCGTACTCCGGCAGGACCCGCTCCCAGCGGAGCAGCAGGCCGCGGTCGCCGCCCACCGCGTCGCGCAGCGAGCGGCCCCCGTCGGGCAGCAGCGACCAGCCGCGCCCGGCGTCGACCGCGATCGGGTCGAGCACCCGCCCCGGGGCGAGCCGGGCCAGCGCGGCCAGCAGCGCCGCCTCGTGTCGGGTGCCCGGATTGTTCGCCTTGAACCAGGCGTCCCCCGCGTCGGTGGGCACCCGCCAGACCAGGGACCACGGCCGGACCCGGGGCTCGACCGGCCCGACGACCCGCCGGCCGTGCCGGCCGAGCCGGTCGCCGACCCAACTGAGGGCGGTGTCCCGCCAGTGCGGGTCGGTCCAGTCGGCGGAAGGCGTGGCGGCAATGGTCACGCCGCGGAATGTAGCCCCGCCGCCGGCACCGGGGCGACACCTTATCGTCCGGCGCACCCCGTGGCCGGTGGCGATCGGCGCGCCCCGGCCGGTCCGGGCGATGCTCGTCGCCGCCGTCGGCGGGAACGGCTAGCCTTCACCGCCATGCCGGAAGCCTCGTTCCTCGCCGCCACCCGCGACTCCTACGACACCATGGCCGCCGACTACACCGAGTGGCTCCGTACGGACATGGACGGCAGGCCCCTCGACCGGGCGCTGCTGGCCGCCTTCGCCGAGGCGGTGCGGGCCGGCGGCAACGGTCCCGTCGCCGACGTCGGCTGCGGGCCCGGCCGGATCACGATCCTGCTGCACCGACTGGGGCTGGACGCGTTCGGCGTCGACCTGTCGCCCGGGATGGTCGCGCTGGCCCGGGAGACGTACCCGCGGCTGCGGTTCGAGGTGGGCTCGATGCTCGCGCTGGACCTGCCGGACGCCTCCCTCGGCGGGCTGCTCGCCTACTACTCCATCATCCACGTCCCGTGGGACCGGCGGCCCGAGGTCCTCGCCGAGTTCCACCGGGTGCTCGCGCCGGGCGGGCAGCTCATGCTCGCCTTCCAGGTCGGCGACGATCGCCTGCACCTCGACGAGGCCTTCGGCAAACCGATCTGCGCCGACTGGTACCGGCAGCGGCCGGACGAGGTGGCCGCGCTGCTGCGCGAGGCCGGGTTCGACCTGTGGGCCACGGTCGTGAAGGAGCCCGAGGGCACGGAGAAGACCCCGCAGGGCTTCGTGTTGGCGCGCAGGCCCGCCGGGGAGTAGCTCCCGCCTCCCGGTCGGCGGGCCTCAGAGCAGCTCGACGATGGTGGCGTTGGCCATGCCGCCGCCCTCGCACATGGTCTGGAGGCCGTAGCGGATGTTGTTGTCCCGCATGTGGGCGAGCATGGTGGTCATGATCCGGGCACCGGACGCGCCGAGCGGGTGACCGAGGGCGATCGCCCCGCCGCGCGGGTTGAGTCGCTCCGCGTCCGCCTCGGTCTCCGCCAGCCAGGCCAGCGGGACCGGGGCGAACGCCTCGTTCACCTCGTACACCCCGATCTCCTCGATGCCCAGCCCCGCGCGGCGCAGCGCCTTCGCGGTGGCCGGGATGGGCGCGGTGAGCATGGTGACGGGGTCGTCCGCGGCGACCACGGCGGTGTGGACGCGCGCCAGCGGGCGCAGGCCGTGTCGGCTGGCCCACTCGCTCGTGGTGACGGCGAGCGCCGCCGCGCCGTCGGAGATCTGCGAGGCGGAACCGGCGGTGACGACGCCGTCGGGGCGGAACGGGGTGGCCAGCTCGCCGAGCTTCTCCAGCGAGGTGTCCCGCCGGATGCCCTCGTCGGCGGCGAACTTGCCGCCGTCGGCCAGGGCGACCGGGGCGATCTCGGCGTCGAAGGCGCCGGCGTCCTGCGCCACGGCGGCCTTCTCGTGGCTGGCGAGGGCGAACTCGTCGAGCTGGGCGCGGGAGAAGCGCCAGCGCGCGGCGATCAGCTCGGCGCCGACGCCCTGGTTGAACGGCAGCGGCGCGTCCTCGGCGAAGCCCTCGACGCCCCGGTAGCGGTCGCGCAGCTGGTCGCTGAAGGGCGATCCGCCGGCCACGCTGGAGCCCATCGCGACCCGGGTCATCGACTCGACGCCGCCGGCGACGACCAGGTCGGCCTGGCCGGAGAGCACGGTCGCGGCGGCGAAGTGCAGGGCCTGCTGGCTGGAGCCGCACTGCCGGTCGAGCGTGGTGCCCGGCACCGACTCGGGCCAGCCGGCGGCCAGCACGCCGTTGCGGGCGACGTTCCACGACTGGTCGCCGACCTGGGAGACGCAGCCCCAGACCACGTCGTCGACCTGGGCCGGGTCGATCCCGGTCCGCTCGGCGAGGGCGCGCAGCACGTGGGCCGAGAGGTCGACCGGGTGCACGGCGGCCAGGCTGCCCTTGCGCCGCCCGACCGGGGTGCGTACCGCGCCGACGATGACTGCGTCACTCATGACTACTCCCCGGTAACTTCGGCTGCCACCGATACTACGTCCTCGGCGGGCCGCCGTCCTCCCCCGGGTGCGCTGGCATGCTGGACGGATGCGCCCACACCCGTCCCCCACCGCCCGGCAGTGGCGGGTGCCGACCGGCCTGCCGGCGCTCAAGCTGGCCGGCGCGGTCGCGCTCCTCGCGCTCGCGCTGCTCCTCGACGAGGGCGACCCCGTCCAGTTGGGGCTGGCGGTGGTCGCGGCCGCCGCGCTGGCCGGCTGGGCCGCGCGCGACCTGGTGGCGCCGGTCCGGCTGGCGGTCGACCCGGAGGGGATCACCGTCGTCCGGGGCTTCGCGGGGTACCGCCGGCTGCCCTGGTCGGTCGTCGAGCGGGTCGCCGTGGACCGCCGCGCCCGGCTGGGTCTGACCAGCGAGGTGCTGGAGATCGACGCGGGGGAGTCCCTGCACCTGTTCGGGCGCCTCGACCTCGGCGCGGACCCCGCCGAGGTGGCCCAGGTACTGCGCGAGGCCCGCCCGCACTGAGCGGGCGGTCAGCCGCCGAGGATCGCCGCGGTGCGGACCAGGGCCAGGCCGAGCAGCGCCGCCAGGATCACCGCGCCGCCGGCGAGCTGCACCAGCGTCCGCCGGGACCGCGGGGCGTACGCGAACACGAGCGCCATCAGCCCGCCGACCACCAGCCCGCCGAGGTGCCCGGGGATCGAGATGCCGGGCACGGTGAACGTGAAGACCAGGTTGATCACCAGGACGGGGAGCACCTGGGAGATGTCCCGCCCCAGCTTGCGTTCGATGACCACCAGCGCGGCGAAGAGGCCGAAGATCGCCGTGGACGCGCCGGCGGTGAGCTGGTTCTGCGCGCTGAACAGGTAGGCGGCGACGTTCCCGCCCAGCCCGGCGACGAGGTAGAGCGCCGCGAAACGCAGCGGCCCGAGGCTGGCCTCCAGCGACCGGCCCAGCACCCACAGCGCCCACATGTTCAGCAGCAGGTGGACCACGCCGTAGTGCAGGAACATCGCGGTGACCAGGCGGTACCACTCGCCCTCGGCGATGCCGCCGACCGTGCCGTCGGGGAAGAGCGCGCCGCCGAGCACCGCACCCCAGTCGGTCAGCGGGGTGCTGCCGCCCATCAGGCCGCCGAAGCCGGAGCCGCCGACCGCCGCGTCCCCGCCCCGGTCGGAGGCGATGGAGAGCAGCATCAGCAGCACGTTCAGTGCGATCAGCGCCTTGGTGACGTAGCCGTGCCGGCCGGCGGCACCGCCACCGAAGGCGGTGCGCGCCGGCCGCACGCTACGGCGTCCCTCCGCCACGCACTCCGGGCACTGGAACCCGACCGACGCCTCCCGCATGCAGTCCGGGCAGATCGGCCGGTCGCAGCGGGTGCACCGGACGTACGTCTCCCGGCCGGGGTGCCGGAAGCAGACCGGCGCGGTGGGCGGCGACTCGCTCACCGCGCCCGCCCGCCGACGCGGGCCACGCGGCCCATCCACCGGTCCCGGCCCTCGGAGCGCTCAGTCATGTGGGCAAAGGTACCTCGCGGGCGCCTCAGGCAGCGGTGCGCTCGATCTCGACCCGCTCGATCACCACGTCCTGCAGCGGCCGGTCGTTCGGGCCGGTCGGGGTGTTGGCGATCGAGTCCACGACCTTCGCGGACTGCTCGTCGGCCACCTGACCGAAGATGGTGTGCCGGTTGTTCAGGTGCGGCGTCGGCGAGACGGTGATGAAGAACTGCGAGCCGTTGGTGCCCGGCCCGGCGTTCGCCATCGCCAGCAGGTACGGCCGGTCGAAGCGCAGCTCCGGGTGGAACTCGTCGGCGAACTTGTAACCCGGGCCGCCGCGGCCGGTACCCGTCGGGTCACCCATCTGGATCATGAAGCCGCTGATCACCCGGTGCGAGACGGTGCCGTCGTAGTACGGCCCGCTGCCCGGCTGACCCGTGCGCGGGTCGGTGTATTCGCGGTTGCCCTCGGCCAGGTCGACGAAGTTCTTGACGGTCTTCGGCGCGTGGTTGGGGAAGAGCTCCAGCCGGATCGGGCCAGCGTTGGTGTGCAAGGTGGCGTAGACAGCCTCGGCCACGGGTACTCCTCACTCGTTGGTCAGTTCCATGCGGATCCTCCCATGTGCCCGATCTGGCAGTGCGGAGGCATCCGAAGGTGGAGGATGACGAAGGAACAACTCCCAGGAGGTGGGACCGTGTTTGGAATCGGGCGGCGTAAGACCCAGGGGCAGCTGGCCAAGGCGGAGCTGAACCAGGGCCTCGGTCACCTGAGGCAGGCCGCGACGTACGCCGCGAAGGGTGCCGGCGCCACCGTCGCCCCGCGGGTCCAGGCGGCCCGGGGCGCCGTCGCGCCGACGGCCGTCCTGGTGCGCGACCGCGCGTCCAGCGGCTTCGCGTCCACGGTCGCCGCGCTCGCGCCACTGGCCCTGGCCGTCCGCAAGGCCCAGGCCGAGGCGGCGGGCAAGGCGGTCACCAACAAGAAGGCCGCCGCAGCCAAGCGGGCCGCGGTCACCAGGAAGGTCAAGGCGAAGAACATGAAGGCTTCCCGGAAGAAGAACTCCCGGCGCGGCGGGTCCATGATGACCGGTCTCCTCGCGGCCGGCGCGGTGGCCGGCGTCGCCGCGATGGCGATGCGTCGCCGCCGCGAGCAGCAGGAGTGGGCCGAGTACGACCCGACCCGGACGCTGGAGCCGATGCGCGACGAGGTGGAGACCATGGAGATCCGGACCCCGGTGACGGACGCCTCGACGCTGTCGAGCGGCTCGGGCGTGGCCGGCGGGCCGACCGGCGCCGGCAGCTCGGCGGTGGCCGGCGGCGACAGCGCCTCCACCACCACCCCCGGCAAGCAGCCGACGGTCCACGCGACGGACAAGGTCCCGTCGGTGGCCGAGGGCGCGAAGGACGTGTCGGGCCGCCCGGCGGACGACCTCACCGAGGCGCTGGGCAAGGGCGCCAAGACCAACGGGCGTCGCTGACCCGAGGTCCCCGGAAAGCGCCGGCGAAGCGGGTCACCCGCGCCGCCGGCGCTTCCGCGTGCCCGGGGGTGGCGGTCAGAGCCAGCCGTTGCGGCGGAACCAGCGGTAGAGGGCGAGCGAGATCGCGAGCATGAGGGCGAGCACGACCGGATAGCCGTACGTCATCCGCAGCTCCGGCATGACGTCGAAGTTCATCCCGTAGATGCCGGCGATGGCGGTCCAGACGGCGGCGATGGCCGCCCACGCGGCGATCTTGCGCATGTCGTTGTTCTGGTCGACCGTGACCTGGGCCAGCCGCGCCTGGAGGATGGAGTTGAGCAGGTCGTCGTAGGAGTTGACCTGCTCGACGGTGCGGCTGAGGTGGTCCTGCACGTCGCGGAAGTAGCGGCGGATCTCCTTGGGCACGTCGCGGTTCATCTGCGCGGTGAGCGTCATCAGCGGCCGCTGCAGCGGCGCCACCGCCCGCTTGAACTCCACCAGTTCCCGCTTCATCTGGTAGATCCGCTGGATGCGGCCGCTGGACTGGCGGTCGAACACCTCGGTCTCCAGCGTGTCCAGGTCGTCCTCCAGCCGGTCGGCGACCTCCAGGTAGATGTCCACCACCCGGTCGGTGACCGCGTACGCCACCGCCCACGGCCCGTGGAGCAGCAGGTCCTGCTTCGTCTCCAGGTCGGCCCGGACCGGGGCCAGCCGGCAGGCGTCCCCGTGCCGCACGCTGATCAGGAAGTTCGGGCCGATGAAGAGCATCACCTGGCCGGTCTCGACGACCTCGGAGTTCTCGGTCAGCTCGTCGTGCTCGCAGTAGCGAGCGGTGCGCAGCACCAGGAAGCTGACCTCGCCGAACTGCTCCAGCTTGGGGCGCTGCTGCGCCTTGACCGCGTCCTCGACCGCCAGCTCGTGCAGGCCGTAGGTGGCGGCGATGGCGGTCATCTCGTCCAGCTCCGGCTCGTGCAGGCCGAGCCAGACGAAGCCGTTCTCCTCGCGGCGGGCGGCGTCGAGCGCCTCGGCGTACCGCCAGTCGCCGGGCTGCCGACGGCCGCCGACGTAGAGGGCGCAGTCGACCACGGCGCTGCGCCGCGGGCCGGCCGGCGCGGGAACCCGCTGCGGAGCGTCGGAGTTGAGCCGGCGGGTCATCGCCCGCACGGGCGCCGCCCAGTCCAGGGGCCTGAGCACCCGTCCGCCGTTCGGCGAGGCCGCCCGCCCCTGCCGCCCTCGGTCCGTCATCACGCCCCCTCCCCGTGCGCTGCCGCGGCTAGCAGGGTACGCCGCCGTCGACGGTCACCGCCGGTGACGATCGGCCGCCGGGGGTGGCGCCGGGCGGGCCGGGTCGCTTCGGGGGGTGAGGGGACGACACGGCCCACCCGGCGCCCTTTGGGGGCGGGGGTTGTGCTGGTCGCGTCGCTCCGCGTGCCGCCGGCCGGGCCGGGCCGGGCTCGCCGCCGGGCGCGGTCCGGGCCGGCACCGACGGTGAACTCCGCTACACGTGGTAAGTGACGCTCGCAGCATTGTGGGCCGCCGGCCGCTCCGGCGGGAGACCCGGAACGGCCGGCATCGCCGAACTGTCAGAAATCTGACAGAAATTCAGCCTCGTACGGCCGCCATGGCCTCCGCCAGCCGCCGGACGCCCTCGTCGATGCGGTCGGCCGTCACCGCCGAGTACGCCAGCCGCAGCGCGTGCCGCCCGCCGTCGACCACGAAGTCGCTCCCCTTGACCACGGCGACCCCGCGCTCGGCGGCCGCCGGGGCGAGCTTGTCGACCTCGACGTCCTCGGGCAGCTCGACCCAGAGGAAGTAGCCGCCGTCCGGCTCCACGAACCGCGCCTCCGGGATGTGCCGGCGCAGCGACTCGGCCAGCACCCGGGCCCGCTCGCCGAGCGCGGCGCGCACGGTCTCGATCGAGCGCTCGATGTCGCCCGAGACGCAGAACTGGTGCACGATCGCCTCGGAGACCATGCCGGGCGAGATGTAGAGGCTGGTCGCCTTCTTCGCGATGTCGGCGATCAGGTCCGCCGGGCCGACCAGGTAGCCGACCCGCACGCCCGGGCAGACCGTCTTGGTGAAGCTGGAGGCGTGCACCACCACGTCGCGGGTGTCGAGCGAGAGCATCGACGGCAGCGCCTCGCCGCGGAAGCGGATGTCGGCGTACGGGTCGTCCTCGAAGATCGTGAACTCGTACTCGGCCGCGAGGTCGAGCAGCTCGCGGCGCTTCTCCAGGCTCAGCGTCACGCCGGCCGGGTTCTGGTAGTTCGGGATGACGTGCGCCAGCCGGGGACGCACCCCGGACTCCAGCAGCTTGCGCAGCTCCGCGGTGTCCAGACCGTCCGGCTGGATGGAGACGCCGTGCAGCTCACTGCCCAGCCGCTGGAGGTTGAGCAGGGTCCGGTCGTACGTCGGGCGCTCGACCACCACCGCGTCGCCGGGGCGGACCAGGTGGTCGAAGAGGAACGCGTCGGCCTGCAACGACCCGTTGGTGATCAGCACCTGGTCGGCGGAGACCCCGTGCTTCTCGGCGATCCACTTCCGCAGCGGAAGGTAGCCGACGGAGGTGCCGTACGCCGTGACCCCGGCGGGGTCGGCGTCGAACGCGCGGACGGCGGCGGCCTTGAGCCCCTCGACATCGACGATGTCCAGCGAGGGAGCGCCACGGGCGAAGGAGATCAGCTGCTCGGCGGTCATGGCTGTTCAGCGTACGGAAGGCGGCGGGGCGCGCGCCGACGGCACGGCGATGTCCGCATCCTGAGCCACCGGGACGGGTGACCCGCGTCGGCCGGTCGGCGAAAGATCAGACCGGAAGGCCGAGCGGGTCGTGCTGCGCCTCGCGGGAAAGCCCGTCCACGTGCAGTCCTAGCGCCGCGATGAGCTGCCCCCAGTCGAAGTAGGACCGCCAGGCCGAGATGCGGCCGCGGCGCACCCGGACGACGTCGGCCACGTCCCAGCTCACCACCCGGCCGGTCGGCGCGACGGTGCCGAACGGGGTGTGCAGCACCCCGGCGTGGGTGCCGGTCAGCCGCTGCTCGACCGCCGCGCCCCCGGCGGTCTGCACCGACCCGAGCCGCTCGACGGACAGGTCCGGGAAGGCACCGGTCCAGGTGCGCAGCAGGGCGGGCAGCTCGATCGGGCGCACCGTGACGCCGGGCATCGAGTAGAAGGCGTCCGCCGCGTAGAGGTCCGGCAGCCGGGCCACGTCCCGCCGCAGGAGCATCGCGTACTGCTGCTCGACCAGCCGATCCGCGCCGCGCATGAGGACCTCCCCCGCGGGTCGCGGCCCGTCCGCGCCCGCATGGGGATCCTTACCCGTCGATCCGCCCGCCACACCCGCGACGGACCGGCCGCTCAGCTCGCGTCGACCATCCGGCTGGCCGCCCAGACCCGCATGATGTCGCGGACGGAGATCACCCCGGCGACCTCACGCCCGTCGAGCACCACCAGGTGCCGGAAGCCGCCCCGGGCCATCGCCGCGGCCGCCTCCTCCACCGTCCAGTCCGGCCCGGCGTAGACCACGTCCCAGGTCAGGTGGGCACCCGTCCGCTCGACGTCGCAGTCCAGGCCCGCGCCGATGGCGTTGAGCACGTCGCGTTCGGTCATGATGCCGACCCCCTCGGAGTCGGGGTCGATCACGACCGCCGACCCGACACCGCGGGCCGACATCATCCGGGCCGCCTGACGGAGCGTGTGCTCCGGGCCGACCACGAGAACCTCGTTGGACATCGCTTCCCGAACCTGCATCACGCATCACCCCTGTGGGACGGTGGCACCCGGTAGGGGACATGGTCCGCCCCGGATGTTTCGGGGACAAGAGCCGGGCATCGCCGCGACGCCCGACCGCTCGCTACTGTCGTGACGTGTCCACCGAGCCTCTGCGCTGCGCCGGCGCGCTGATCGTCGACGACGAGGGCCGCCTCTTCGTCCAGCGGCGGTCTCCCGACCGACGAATATTTCCCAACTGCTGGGACATCGTCGGCGGCCACCTCGAACCGGGCGAGGACGTCGGGGACGCGCTGCGCCGGGAGGTGACCGAGGAGACCGGATGGACCGTGTCGCACGTGCTCGGCCACGTCGGCGAGTACCGCTACGTCGCCGACGACGGCCTGGAACGGGTCGAGAGCGACTGGCTCGTCCGGGTCGACGGCGACCTGGCCCGGCCGACCCTGGAGGCCGGCAAGCACACCGAGTTCCGGTGGCTCGCCGCCGACGAGCTCGACCTGCTCGACGAGCACCGCGACGTCAACGACGGCCTGATCCGGCGGATCGCGGAGGAAGCCTTCGCCGCCCTGCGCTCGATCGGTCTGTGAACGACACCGTCGAGCTGGCGCCGCACCGGTTCGCCGGCCTGGTCGCACCGGCGATCGACCGGGCCTTCGTCGCCGGCATGCTGGCCGGCCGCGACGGCGGCGGGGCGGAGCTGAGCCAGCGGTACGGCGGGCCGGCGGCCACCGGTTTCCTGCTGGAGTTCCGCACCCGGCTCGCCGCGCCCGGCGGGACGGTCGACGAGGCCGGCTTCGCCGCGGTCACCCGCTACCGGGACCCCGTCGACTGCCGGCGGGCCCTGGACAAGCAGGTGGCGTACGGGATGATCCACCGCGGCCCCGACGGCGGTCTCTCCGCCACCGAGCGCGGGCTGGCCTTCCTCGCCGAGATCTGGCAGGTGCACGCCGAGGTGACCGAGGAACTCTGGGCCGGGCACGACGACCGGGTGCTCCGGCTGGTCGAGGCGCTCGGCCGGGTGCTCACGTACGCACTGGTGCTGGCCGAGGAGGAGGGCGCCGACGCCGGCGCCGCGTTCACCGCGATGGCCCCGCCGCACGAGCCGGACGGCACCCCGCCCGGGGTGCTGCTGCTCAACCGGCTGGGCACGCTGCGTTACCACCGGGCCGACGCGCACGCCGCCGCCTGGACCGCCGCCGGGCACACCGCCGCGAGCGTCGCCGCCCTGCCACCCGGGCCGGAGCAGCTCGCCATCGAGCTGGAGACCGACCGGCGGGCCGCCGGCCCGTACACCGTGCTGACCGCCGAGGAGCGGCTGGCGATGCTGGCGGACCTGGCGGCGCTGCCCGGCTGACCCGGTTGGCCGCAGGAGCGCCGTCACGCGGGGCTATCCTCCAGCGGTGACCGGGAGTCGTACGAGGGAGGACGCCTCAATGATCGGGATGGTGCTCGCGGCCGGGGCGGGGCGCCGGCTGCGCCCGTACACCGACACCCTGCCGAAGGCGCTGGTGCCGGTGGACGGTGAGACCACCATCCTGGACATCGCGCTGCGCAACCTGGCCGAGGTGGGGCTCACCGAGATCGTCATCGTGGTCGGCTACGCGGCCGACGCGGTGCGCGAGCGGCAGGCCGGCCTGGAGAAGCGATACGGCGTCACGCTCACCCTCGTGCACAACGACAAGGCCGAGGAGTGGAACAACGCGTACTCGCTCTGGCTGGCGCGGGAGCACTTCGCGCGGGGCGTGCTGCTGGTCAACGGCGACACCGTGCACCCGGTGAGCGTGGAGAAGACCCTGCTGGCCGAGCGCGGCCCGGGCATCCTGCTCGCCGTGGACACGATCAAGGCGCTGGCCGAGGAGGAGATGAAGACCACCTTCGACGCGGCCGGCCAGCTCACCCGGATCACCAAGATCATGGATCCGGGCGAGGCGTACGGAGAGTACATCGGCGCGACGCTGATCGAGCCGCACGTGGCCGACGCCCTCGCCGACGCGCTGGAGGCGACCTGGCGGCGCGACCCGAACCTCTACTACGAGGACGGCTACCAGGAGTTCGCCGACCGCGGCGGCGAGGTGCGGGCCGCGCCGATCGGGGACGTCTCCTGGGTCGAGGTCGACAACCACGCCGACCTGGCGCGGGCGCGGGAGATCGCGTGCCGCTACTAGCCCGTACGGTCAACACCCCGCTCGCGATCGAGGTCCGGCGGGGGGCGGTGGCCGACCTGGGGCCGCTCCTGGCCGACCGGCGAATCTCCGCCGGCGGCGACGTCGCGGTGGTGGTGGGGCCCGGGCAGGGCGAGCGGATCGTCGAGCTGTGCCGGCCCAGCCTGGGCTCGGCCGACGTGTTCACGGTGGCCGGGGGCAGCCTCGACTCCGCCAACGAGCTGGGCGACCAGCTGCGCCGCCGCAACTACGACGCGGTGGTCGGCATCGGCGGCGGCAGGACCATCGACACCGCGAAGTACGCCGCCAGCAGGTACGGCATCCCGATGGTGACCGTGGCGACCAGCCTGGCCAACGACGGCATCGCCTCGCCGGTGGCCTCGCTGACCCACGAGGGCGGCAAGGGCTCCTACGGCGTACACATCCCGATCGCCGTGATGGTCGACCTCGACTTCGTGGAGAACGGCCCGGACCGGCAGACCCAGGCGGGCATCGGCGACGCGGTGAGCAACCTGAGCGCCTGCGCCGACTGGGAGCTGGCCCACCAGGTCCGGGGGGAGCCGATCGACGGCCTGGCGGTGACCCTGGCCCGCACCGGCGCCGAGGCGCTGATCAACCATCCCGGGAAGATCACCGACGACGGCTTCCTCACCACGCTGGCCGAGGCGCTGATCCTGGGCGGCATCTCGATGTCGATCTGCGGGTCGAGCCGGCCCGCGAGCGGCGGCGACCACGAGATCTCGCACGCCATCGACCGGCTCTTCCCCGGCACCGGCTCGCACGGCGAACAGGCCGGCGTCGGGGCGCTGTTCTGCACGTTCCTCCGGGGCGACCTGGAGCGGTTCGGGCAGTTGGCCCGCTGCCTGCACCGACACGGGCTGCCCACCGGCCCGGCGGGCCTCGGGCTGACCGACGAGCAGTTCGTCCAGGCGGTCGACTTCGCGCCGCAGACCCGGCCGGACCGCTTCACCGTCCTCGAACACCTGGCGATGTCGCCTACCGAGATCCGGGAGCGGCTGGCAGACTACGCCGGTGCAATCCGCGACCACCTTGGCTGAGCCCCGCCCCACCGTCGCCGACTTCCACCGGGTGAACCGGGGCGGCGGCCTGTTCAGCGAATCGGTCAGCCAGTGGCTGGGCGCGGTCTTCGCGCTCGTCGCCCAGCGCCTCGGGCTGCGCCCGACCGCGCTGACCATCACCAACCTGGTGCTCGGCCTGGCCACCTCGGTCACCGTGGTGGCGCTCGCCGGCCGGGTCGCCGCCGGCGAGGTGCCCGCGTGGGCGGTCGGGCTGCTCGCCCTGGTGGGCTGGCAGGTCGCGTACGCCCTGGACTGCGCCGACGGTCAGCTCGCCCGGGTGACCGGGCAGGGCAGCGCGGCCGGCGCCCGGGTCGACGTGCTCTGCGACGTGGCCGCCCAGATCGCCCTGGTCGCCGCGCTGGCGGCGACGGCGGTGGCGCAGGAGCCGTCGACGCCGAGCTGGCTGGTCGCGGTATTCGCCGGCACCTGGATGGTCAACCTGGTCACCTCGGTGATGCAGGCCGGCCCGAACGCGGCCAGCATGGTCACCTCGACCTCGCTGCCCGTACGCCTGGTGAAGCTGGTCCGCGACTACGGCGCGGTGATCTTCGCCGCCGGCCTGGTGCTGATCTTCGCCCCCGCCCTCGCCCTCTGGGTGGTGGTCGCGTTCACGATCGTCAACGGCGGCTTCCTGCTCGCCAGCATCGCCTTCTCCGCCCGCGCCTCGCTGCGCTGAGGGTGCGGAAGGGCCCCTGTCGACGCTTCGTCGGTAAGGGGTCGCCGCACTGGCGTTGCCGATGACGGGCGGCCTGGTGATGCGGCCCGCGGCGGCGTTCCCGTTCGTGAGCTTCGTGCTCCTCGATGTTCGTCGGTAAGAAATCGGTTCCTCCGCTCGCTTCTCGGTGACGGCGCACCTTCCCGCGCAACCAGAAGGAGTAGGAGCCATTGACAGCAGCCGAAGCCGATGCTGAAGCGACCCGCCGGTTCACCGCGATGTACGCCGCACACCACGCACAGGTGTACGCGTACGCGGTGAGCCGGGTCGGACGCCAGCTCGCCGACGACATCGCCAGCGAGACCTTCCTCGTCGCGTGGCGCAAGCTGGCCACGGTGCCGGCGGCGCCCCTGCCGTGGCTGCTCGGCGTGGCGCGCAACGCGGTACGCGAGCGCTACCGCGACGAGGACCGGCAGGCCAGCCTCGCCGCCGAGTTGCGGGCCTGGGTCGACGAGGCGAGCGAGGACGTGGCGACCGGGGTGGCGGAACGGGCCGGGGTGCTCGCCGCCCTCGCCCGACTCAGCGAGGACGACCGGGAACTACTCACCCTGATGGCCTGGCACGAGTTGTCGAGCCGGGAAGCCGCCCGGGTCGTCGGCTGCTCCACCGCGACCTTCTTCGTCCGGCTGCACCGAGCCAGAAAGCGACTACGCGAGGCCCTCAGCGGGACGCCCCAGGTCGCCATTCGTAACCCGATCGCCCTTCGCACCGAGGAGTACAGCCGATGATCACACCACGGAACGAGATGACGACGCTGGCCGGCGCACGCCCGCGCCGGCTGGACCCCGAACCTGGCTCCCGGCCGGATCCCGCCCTGTTCACCGCTCATCCGCAGCCGACGGCCGGCCGGGTGGCACGCCGACCGAGCCGCCGCCTGGTCCTGGCCGGTGTCGCACCGACCGTGGCGGTGGTGGCCGCCGGCGCGATCTTCCTGACCGTCGGTAGCACCAGCGGGGGGGCCGGGCCGGAGGGCGGGCTCGCCGTCAACACACCGACGGTCACCCCCACCTCGGCCGCCGACGGCCCCGCCCCGCGCACCGCCCGCGAGTTGCTGCTGGTCGCCGCCGAGCGCAGCGCCACCGCCGACGCCGCGACCAGCGGCCGCTACCGGGTCGTCGAACGGGAACACGGCAGCCTGTTCCAGGTCGGTCCGAAGGATCGGCGCTACCAGGTCGTGAGCCGAACCAGCATCCGCGACTGGCACCCGACGTCGCCGAGCGAGGTCGGGGTGTCCGTCAGTCGCGAGCTCGGCGCCGCGCCGTTCAGCGCCGACGACCGGGCGGCCTGGCAGGCGGACGGTTCGCCGACGCGGTGGGTCGAGCCGTCGGACCCGCCCCAGAGCGAGCCGACGGTCATCAGCGGCACGCCAGGGCCGGAATTCGTCCGCAGGGCCACCAGTCCGGAGCCGGCCGCCCGCGAAGCAAAGGGACCCGGTCCCACCGATGACAGGGAGACGTACTACCTCGCCGGCGGCCCGATCACGGCGGCCGGCCTGGCCGACGTGCCCACCGATCCGGCCAAGCTGAAGGCATGGCTGTCCAAGCGACTGAACGCCAGCGAGATCGAGTCGGCCACCGACTTCGGCCTCTTCTCGAGCGCCAAAAACCTGGTCTTCGACCTGCCGGTGTCGCCCAAGGTGCGGGCGGCCGCGTATCAGATGCTCGCCGACGTTCGCGGGGTGACCTCGCTCGGCGCGGTCACCGACCAGCGGGGGCGGGCCGGGATGGCGGTCGCCTTCGCCCGCAAGGGTGACGGCGGCAACTGGGTCCAGACCCGACTGATCATCGACCACCGGACCGGCCAGGCGCTCGCCGAGGAGTCCTGGGACCTCGGCACGGGCTCCGCGCCCAAGGGCCCCGGGACGTTCACGGGCTACACGCTCGTGGTGAGCGCGGCCTACACCAATGACGACCCGCCAGCCGTCACCCCCGAGCAGAAGCGGCGGTGACGCGTCGATGACGAGGAACTCCATGCGGCTACTGCGACGCACGGCCGGCGGCACGGCCACTGCGGCGGTCGTCGCCGGACTGCTGGTGGTACCCGCGCCGGTCAGCGCCAGCACGGTCGACGGCGCGCCCACGGCCAGGGTCGCGCCCCGAACGGTGACCCTGGTGACCGGCGACCGGGTGACCCTGGTGCACGACGACGCCTACACGATCCAACCCGGTGCGGGACGTGCCGGGATGGCCTTCCAGACCCGGCGGGTCGACGGCCACCTGAGCGTCGTCCCGGCCGACGCGGTCGCGCTGCTCGGCGCCGGACAGCTCGATCCCCGCCTGTTCGACGTGACCACCCTGCTCGAGTACGGCTACGACGACCGCAGGACGGACCTGCCGCTGATCGTCACGAGCGATCGGGCGAAGGGGGCGGTGCCGACCGCCGGGGCCCGGGTCGACCGGGAACTGCCGAAGCTCAACGCGACAGCGCTGCGACAGGACCGACGCCAGGGCAGCGCGTTCTGGCGGGGCCTGACCGGCGGGTCGAAGGCACCCCGCACCCTGGCCGCGTCGGTGCGGAAGTTGTGGCTCGACGGCGTGCGTCAGCCCACCCTCGACGTCTCCGTGCCCCAGGTCGGCGCGCCGGCCGCCTGGCAGGCCGGGTACACCGGCTCCGGGGTCTCCGTCGCGGTGCTGGACACCGGCATCGACGACACCCATCCCGACCTGGCCACGACCGTGACCGCCCGGGCCAACTTCACCGAGGGCGAAGAGGACGGCCGCGACCTCGTGGGGCACGGCACCCACGTCGCCTCGACCATCGCCGGCAGCGGATCGGCCTCCGGCGGCAGGCACCGGGGCGTCGCCCCGGGCACCAAGCTCATCGACGGCAAGGTGTGCGCCTCCTTCGGCTGCCCCGAGTCGTGGATCCTCGCCGGCATGCAGTGGGCCGCCGCCGAGCAGCACGCCAAGGTGGTCAACATGAGCCTCGGCGGCTGGGACAGCCCCGGGATCGACCCGCTGGAGCAGGCGGTCGACACGCTGACCGACCGGTACGGCACGCTGTTCGTCATCGCCGCCGGAAACGACGGCCCGGGCAGCGGCACGGTCAACTCACCGGCGAGCGCGGACGCCGCGCTGGCGGTGGGCGCGGTCGACAAGTCCGGCAAGCTGGCGAGCTCCTCCAGCCGCGGCCCCCGCCGGGGGGACGCCGGCCTCAAACCGGACATCACCGCACCCGGCGTGTCGATCGTCGCCGCCCGGAGCGGGGACGCCGCGGAACTCGGCGCGCCCGGGGACGCGTACGCGTCGCTCTCGGGCACCTCGATGGCCACCCCGCACGTGGCCGGGGCGGCGGCGATTCTCGCCCAGCGGCATCCGGACTGGACCGCCGGGCAGCTCAAGGCGACGCTGATGGCCTCGGCGAGACCGGCCGAGGGGATGACCCCGTTCGAGCAGGGCACCGGCCGCCTCGACGTGGCCGGGGCGCTGAATCGGACGGTGGCCGCGACGCCGCCGAGCCTCAGCTTCGGCACCCGGCTCTGGCCGCATCAGGACGACGAGGTGCTGACCCGGAAGGTCGCGTACCGCAATGCCGGCACGGCACCGGTCACCCTGGCGCTGACCGTCGACAACGGCTCGGCCGCTGCCGGCACGTTCGCCGTCGACCCGGCCACCGTCACCGTGCCGGCCGGCGGCGACGCCACGGTCACCGTCACCGCCGACACCAGGGTGGCCGGCCCGGACGGGGTGCTCACCGGCGCGCTCGTCGCGACCGGCGGCGGGCAGAGCGTGCGGGCTCCGCTCGCGGTGGACAGGGAGGTCGAGAGCTACGACCTGACGCTGCGGCACATCGACCGTGACGGCGCCGCGTACGGCTATCACCGCACCACCTTCAGCGGCCTGGACGACGGTGGCTGGCGCGAAGTCCGCGGGAATGGCTCCGACGGCACCGGGACCATACGGCTCCCGGCGGGCCGGTACCTGATGGACAGCTTCTTCTCCGGCCAGGGCGAGTGGATGACGCTGCTGACGCAGCCGGTGCTGGAGGTGACCGGCCCGAAGACGATCACCCTGGACGCACGACTCGGCAGGGCCAGCGCGGTCACTGTGCCGCGGCCCGGCGCCACCCAGGTGCACGCCGAGATCGAATACACCCAGGAGACGGCGCGGGGCCTGCTGCAAGGCGGAGTGGGCATCTACGGCGGCGACTTCTCCCGCCTCTACACCGCCCAGGTCGGCGACACCGCACCGGCCGACGGTTTCGTCTCCGAGCTCAGGGGCACCTGGGCCGAGGTCGGCCCGGACGGCAGCTCGGCGAACAGCCCGTACACCTACTCGACGACCCACTACGTCGAGGGCCGGATGCTCTCCGGGGTGCGGCGGACGGTCAGCCCGGACGATCTGGCTGCCGTGTCGACCCGGCACCTCTCCGCCGACGCGGGAACCTACGGCTTCTGGTACGCCACCAGCCGCCGGCCCGGGCAGGAGCGGATCTCCGGCGCGACGGGGATCCGCTACGACCTGCCGGCCAGTGTCACCCACTACTACACCACCGAGGGTGGAGTGGAGTGGCGCTCGGCGATCGCAGAACACACCGGCGCGGACGAGCCGATGGGCACCCTCAGCCAGCCCTACGTCCACCACGCGCCGGGGACCCACCAGCGGACCTGGAACCAGGCGGTGTTCGGGCCGATCCTGGTGAAACCCGTGCACGGCGCGCTGAACACGTGG
Source organism: Micromonospora sp. NPDC047670 (assembly GCF_043204915.1). Taxonomy (NCBI): domain Bacteria; kingdom Bacillati; phylum Actinomycetota; class Actinomycetes; order Micromonosporales; family Micromonosporaceae; genus Micromonospora; species Micromonospora sp. NPDC047670. The sequence continues at coordinate 295,421 of NZ_JBIDDA010000007.1, read as the reverse complement.
ATGGGCGTCGTCCGCGACCGCGACACGATCTCCGTGGACCTGCCGTTGCACAGTGACGCCGCCGGCAACGTGCAGTTCGGCGGGGACTCCGGAAGCACGGTCCTCTACCGCGACGGGGCCAGGGTCGGCGAGGCCGACCGGGGCGGAGTGGGCGCCTTCACCGTTCCGGCCGGGGAGGCGGCGTACCGGTTGGAGACCCGCGCGGAGCGCGGCGCGCCGTACTCCCTCTCCACCCGGATCGACGCGGCCTGGACGTTCCGGTCGGCGCACGTCGACGGCTGGGCCGCGCTGCCGCTGTGGAGCGTGCGGTACGCGCCGAAGCTGGACGACCGGCACACCGCGCCGGCGGGGCAGTCCTTCAGGGTGCCGGTGACCGTCGCCGCACAGCCCGGCGCCCCGGTCGGCCGGATCCGCACACTGACCGTCGAAGTCTCCTACGACGACGGCGCGACCTGGGCCAACGCGACGATCGTGAACGGGGCCGCCCTGGTGCGGCACCCGACGGGCAGCGGATTCGCCTCGCTGCGCGCCACGGCCGGCGACAGCAGCGGCAACACCGTGACGCAGACCATCCTGCGCGCCTACCGGTACGGCGCCGCGTCCTGACGCGGCGGGCGACGCTGCGCGCCCCACGCGTCGGGCCCCGCCGGCCGTGAGCTGAGCGGGGCCCGCCGAGCGGGCTGACCGGACAGTTCGGCCCGGACCGTCAGGTCCGGGCCGAACTGCGTCGCGCCGGCCGGACTCGATCTTCCCCGTCGGCTGCCGTGGGGACGCCTGGTCACGGTCCTCGACTCCGCCCTCCCGGCGAGCGACGTGGCTAATGGGGCGCGACGGTGGCCGAGACGTCCGCGTACACGTCGATCAACCGGCGGGTCACCACGTCCGGATGGAAGGTGCGCTCGTAGCGGGCGCGCGCCGCCGGGGCCAGCCGCGCCGCGCCGGCCCGGGCCACCGGCAGGGCGGCGGCCATGGCATCCGGCTCCGGGCGCACCACCCAGCCCGCCTCGCCCGCCTGCACGCCGGTCGGCAGCGCGACTTGGCCCTCCCCCGGCGCGGCCGTGGCGACGGCGGCCGCGCCCGTGCCGGCGGGCTCGCGCGGGGCATCGGCCCCGAGCAGGTACGGGATGCCGCCGAGGGCGGTGCCGAGCACCGGCCGGCCGGCGGCCAGCGCCTCGATGATCACGGTGGGCAGCACGTCGTGCCAGGTGGAGGCGGCGATGATGACCGCGCTGGCCTCGATGGCGGCGCGTACGCCGGCGCGGTCCAGCGGCCCGAGGTAGGTCACGTCGGCGCGCTCGGCGGCGGCGGCCTCGGCCAGGGGGCGCAGTTCGCCGTCCCCGGCGATGCGCAGCGGGCCGAGCGCGCCGTCCGGGTGCCGCCGCCAGGCGTCCAGCAGCAGGGCCAGCCCCTTCTCGGGGGAGAGCCGCGCCATGTAGAGGAAGCCGTCGCCGAGCGGCGCGGGCGCCCCCGGGTCGGGGATCCCGTTGGGCTTGACCACGATCCGCTCCGCCGGGATGCCGTAGTCGCGCAGGTGGTCGGCGACCGCCGAGGTGAGCGCGACGAACCGGTCCACCGAGCGCCAGGTGCCCCGGTGCACGGCCAGCGTGGTCGCCATCAGGGCGCTCTGCGCCCGGGAGCCCCGGTAGCAGCGGTGCACGATCGCCGGCACGCCCAGGGCCCGGCCCCGGCAGTCCTGGCAGATCATCCCGTCCCGGAAGTAGAGCCCGGAGGAGCAGACCTGACGGTAGTTGTGCACCGTCTGCACCACCGGCACCCCGTGCCGGTGCGCGGTCCGCACCACCCAGGGCGAGATCAACGGGTACGGGTTGTGCAGGTGCAGCACGTCCGGGCGGTGCTCGGTGATCAGCCGGCTCAGGTCCTCCTGCGCGCGGGGCGCCCAGATCGGGGAGATCGGCAGCAGCGCCTTGGCCGTCTTCGGCATCGTCGGGATCTCGTCCGAGCTGCGGATGAACGGCAGCACCTCGACGCCGGCCGCGGTGAGCTGGGCGATCTCCGCGTCGACGATCGTGTTCTCACCGGACGGCTGGGCTTCCCGGTACCGGTTGTGCGCCACCACGATTCTCACGGGAAAGAAGGCTACCGTTGGCTGGTGCCCGAACTACCGGAGGTTGAGGCGCTCGCCGGTTACCTGCGCGAGCGCGCGGTGGGCCGGCGCGTCGACCGGCTGGAGGTCGCCGCGATCAGCGCCCTGAAGACGTACGACCCGGCGCCCACCGCCGCCGCCGGGCGGCCGGTGGTGGACGCCCGCCGGCACGGCAAGTTCCTCGACGTGGTGCTCGACGGCGACCTGCACCTGGTGGTCCACCTGGCCCGGGCGGGCTGGCTGCACTACCGGGAGGCGTTCGGCTCCGCCGTCCCGCTGCGCCCCGGCAAGGGGCCGATCGCGCTGCGGGTACGCCTCGACGACGGCTCCGGCTTCGACCTGACCGAGGCCGGCACCCAGAAGAGCCTCGCCGTCTACCTGGTCACGGATCCGGCGACGGTGCCCGGGGTGGCCCGGCTCGGCCCCGACGCCCTCGCCACCGACCAGGCCACCTTCGCCGAGCGGCTGCGCGGCCGCAAGGGCCAGGTCAAGGGGGTGCTCACCGACCAGACGGTGCTGGCCGGCGTCGGCAACGCGTACTCCGACGAGATCCTGCACGCGGCGAAGCTGTCCCCGTTCGCGCTGACCCACCGGCTGACCGACGAGCAGATGGCGACCCTGCACGCGGCGACCCGGCAGGTGCTCGGCGACGCCGTGCGCCGGTCGGTGGGGCAGAAGGCGGCCGAGCTGAAGGGCGAGAAGCGCTCGGGCCTGAAGGTGCACGCGCGGACGGGGCAGCCCTGTCCGGTCTGCGGCGACACGGTCCGCGAGGTCTCGTTCGCCGACTCCAGCCTCCAGTACTGCCCGACGTGCCAGACCGGCGGTAAGCCGCTCGCTGACCGCCGGTTGTCGCGGCTAGTACGGTGAGTGACGACACTGCCGACTACGCAACGGAATCGGCCATCGCGCGCCGAACGTCTGAGTTGCGGCTCTACCGGGCCCGCCATCCATCGGTATAGTGGCTCGGTCCCCGGCTTCTGAAAAGGCGCGGAGCCGGCCAGACGCCAAGCGGCACCACACCGGCGCAATGTCCCTCGGGTCCGCGTACGGGTCGGCACCGCGTGGGAGACTGGGACGGTGGGCGACCCGGGCCCTCACGGCGAGTGAGCGGCACGTGTCATGCGGGAGGACATGGGTGAGGTGACGACAAGCCTCCAGCGCCCGGTAACCAACACAGGCCGGAGCAAACTCGTGCGGCACGTCGACAGCTTCGAGATCCAGCCGCCGGCGTCGCCGTCCCACAACGGCGTGCCCCGATCCGCGTGGGCCCGGGCCCGCCGCCGCGTCTCGCGCTGGCACCGGCCCTACATCACCCTCCTCCTGCTGCTGGACTTCGCGGCCGCCGCGGCCGCCAGCCTGATCGCCATCGAGACGTTCGACCAGTCGCGGGCGGGCTTCTACAACGCCGAAGAGGACCCGACCTGGTTCCACACGGTGGCGTTCGTGCTGCTGCCGCTCGGCTGGGTGGTCAGCCTCTGGGCCAACCGGGCCTACGACCGGCGCTACCTCGGCCTGGGGCCGGACGAGTACAAGCGGGTGATCCGCGCCGGCGTGGCCGTGGCCGCGACGGTCTCCTTCCTGGCCTTCGCCACCAAGACCGACCTGTCCCGCTACACGGTCGGCACCGCCCTGCTCGCGGCGCTGCTGCTGATCCTGCTGAACCGGATGCTCTGCCGCTTCGTGCTGCACGTGGTCCGGCGCAACATCGGCCAGGCCGGGCACCGGATGGTGCTGGTCGGCACCCTGCCGGAGTGCCTGGAGGTCTACACGGCGGTCACCCGCAACCCGGCCGCCGGGCTGATGCCGGTCGCCATCCACGTCACCGACGGCTACGCGGCGGCCCGCGGCATGGAGACCCCGGTCCCGGTGTACGCGGGCCGCGACGTCCTCGCCCTCGTCCGGGAGGTCGGCGGCGACACCATCGCCGTCTGCGGCTCCGCCAGCGCCGAGCCGGGCGAGCTGCGCCGGCTGGCCTGGCAGCTGGAGGGCTCCGGCGTCGACCTGGTCGTCGCCCCGCAGCTCACCGACATCGCCGGGCCCCGGGTGCACATCCGGCCGATCGAGGGCCTGCCGCTGCTGCACGTCGAGGAGCCGACCCTGTCCGGGCCGGCGCTGCTGGCCAAGAACCTGATGGACCGGGTGGCCGCCGGGCTCGGCCTGCTGCTGCTGATCCCCGTCTTCCTGGCCATCGGGATCGCGATCCGCGTCTCCGACCCCGGCCCGGTCTTCTTCCGCCAGCCGCGGGTCGGCCACGAGGGCCGCACCTTCCGGGTCTGGAAGTTCCGCACCATGTACGTGGACGCGGAGGACCGGCTGGCCAGCCTGGTCGACCAGAACGAAACCGACGGCATGCTGTTCAAGATGAAGCAGGACCCCCGGGTCTTCCCGGTGGGCCGCTTCCTGCGGGCCTCGTCCCTGGACGAGCTGCCCCAGCTGATCAACGTGCTCAAGGGCGAGATGTCGCTGGTCGGGCCGCGCCCGCTGCCCGCCGACGACGGCGACTTCCTCGGCGACGTGCGCCGGCGGCTCCTGGTCCGCCCGGGCATGACCGGGCTGTGGCAGGTCTCCGGCCGCTCCGACCTGTCCTGGGACGAGGCGGTCCGACTGGACCTCTACTACGTCGACAACTGGTCGCTGGCGTACGACCTGAGCATCCTGTGGCGCACCGTCGGGGTGGTGCTCGCCCGAAAGGGCGCGTACTGACCCCTTGGCGTGCGGGCCGACAGGGGCCAGGATCGCTGCGTGGGTGGCAACCTCTCGGCCGTCTTCGGCGTCGTCTCGCTGGTCACCGCGCTGGCCGCGGCCCTGTTCGCGGTGCTGCGGCTGCGCGGGCGGCGGGGCATCGCCACGGCCACCCAGCGGGCCACCTACGAGGTGCTGCACACCGCCGGGCTGGCCGCCGAGCCACTGCGCGCCGGCCTGGGCGCGACGAACGCGGCGAAGGCCGTACGCCACCTGCGGGCCCTGGTGGGGGCGGCCGGGCTGGCGCTGACGGACCGGGACACACTGCTCGCCCTGGACGGGCGCGGCGGGCACCACGCCGACCAGCTGGTCGCGGCAGCGCGGCGGGCCGTGGCGACAGGCCGCTCCACCGTCCTCGGCGACTCGGAGTTGCAGTGCGACCGGGTGGACTGCCCGGTGCGCGGCGCGGTGGTCGCCCCGCTGACCGGGGCCGACGGGCGCACGGTCGGCGCGCTGGTCGCCGTCGCCGACGGCCAGCCGGCGCCGGGCCTGGTGCAGGCCACCCTGGAGACGGCGCACTGGGCCGGCAACCAGCTCGCCCTGGCCGAGCTGGACTCCTCCCGCGAGCGGCTGGCCCGCGCCGAGGTGCGCGCCCTGCGCGCCCAGATCAGCCCGCACTTCATCTACAACGCGCTGACCGCGATCGGCTCGTTCGTCCGCACCGACCCGGACCGGGCCCGGGAGCTGATCCTGGAGTTCGCCGAGTTCACCCGCTACTCGTTCCGGGCGCACGGCGAGTTCACCACGCTGGCCGAGGAGCTGCGCTCGATCGACCGCTACCTGACCATCGAACGGGCCCGGTTCGGCGACCGGCTCCAGGTGCGCCTCCAGATCGCCCCCGAGGTGCTGCCCGTGACCCTGCCCTTCCTCTGCCTGCAACCGCTGGTCGAGAACGCCGTCCGGCACGGGTTGTCCCGCAAGCCGGGCACGGGCATGGTGAGCATCGAGGCCCGGGACGCGGGCACGGAGTGCCACATCACCGTGGAGGACGACGGAGTGGGGATGGATCCGACCGCGCTGACCGCCGGCATCGCCGAGCTGGCCGGCGCCACCGGGGACCCGGGCGACGCTGTGCGGGCCGGCGTCGGAGACGACTCGGGCCAGCACGTCGGCCTCTCCAACGTCGACGAGCGGCTCCGGTCGGTCTTCGGGGACGGCTTCGGCCTGGTCGTCGAGACGGGTCTCGGCTCCGGCACGAAGGTGAGCATGCGGGTGCCGAAGTTCCACCCCGGCGTACGGGCGGGCTCGTGAGCGAGCGGGCCGACCGGACCGGCGCGGTGAACGCGTCCGGTTTCCTCCGGGTGCTGGCGGTCGACGACGAGCCGCCGGCGCTGGACGAGTTGGCGTACCACCTGCGGGCCGACCCCCGGGTGGCCCGGCTGCACACGGCGGGGGACGCCACCGAGGCGCTGCGGGTGCTCCGCGACGGCGACGTGGACGTGGTCTTCCTCGACATCCGGATGCCGGGGCTGGACGGTATGGAGCTGGCCCGGGTGCTGCGCCGGTTCGCCCGGCCGCCGGCGATCGTCTTCGTCACCGCGTACGACGACGGGGCGGTGGACGCGTTCGACCTGGGCGCCACCGACTACGTCCGCAAGCCCGTACGCGCCGAGCGGCTCGCCGAGTCGCTGCGCCGGGTGATCGGTTCGCGGGTGGTGCCGTCGCACCCTGCGGCGCTGGCCCGGGCTGAGGAGGACCCCACCATCCCGATCGAGCTGGCCGGCACCACCCGGATGCTGCCCCGCTCGGCGGTGCGCTGGGTGGAGGCGCAGGGCGACTACGCCCGCCTGCACACCGCCGACGGCTCGCACCTGGTCCGGGTGTCGCTGGCGACCCTGGCGGAACGGTGGGCGGACGCCGGGTTCGTCCGGATCCACCGGTCGTACCTGGTGCAGCTCAGGCTGATCGCCGAGCTGCGGCTGGTCAACTCCGGCTACGTCGTGGTGATCGACTCGGCGGAACTGCCGGTCAGTCGCCGGCACACCCGGGAGCTGAAGGACAAGCTGGTCCGCGCGGCCAAGCAGGACTGGAACCGCTGACCCCGGTGGCGCACCGGCGGCTTCGCACCGGCCGTGGCCGCTCCCGGAACGCCGCGACGGCCCGACCACGGTCAGCTGGCGATCCTGCCGGAGACGTTCAGGGCCACCGCCCTGGCCTCCTCCATCCCCAGCGGGGCGTCGGGCTGGACCGGCCGCCCCGGCTCGATCCCGGAGTCGTTCGAGACGTCGAGGCGGAGCCGACCGACGTCGGGCAGCTCGACGTCGACCCGGTGGCGGACGATCCCGCCCGCGCCGACGCTCGTCTGGATCTTCGTCCGCACGCCGTCCGGCTCCCGCGACGCCTCGCACATCGCGCCCCGACGCCGGTCCGCGTCGCGGCAGGACCAGTCGAACGGGGCGGGCGCCCCGGCCGGGTCGAGGTTGATCGTCACGTGGAGCGTGCCGTCGCGGCCCTGGTGCACCAGCCGCGTACCGACCGTGGCGGAGTTCCGGCTGCCGTCCCGCCCCTCCCGGTGGAGGTGACCCGGAAGCCAGCGGTCCCGCGGCCCGGTCCAGGTCGGTGCGGGGACGCTCTCGCGCAGTGCCTGGTCCACCGCCGCGACCAAGCGCTCCACCGTGGCCTTCGCCGACTCCGTCCGGATGCGGCCGGAACCGACGGAGTGGCCGACGACGGGCGACGCGGCGTTCACGGGCCGGGCCCCGATGGCGGGCGCGGCCACGACCATCGGGGCGACGCGACCGCCACCCTCTCCCTGGTCGATCGCGGCGACCGCGCCGAACCCGGCGAGCCCCGACAACACCAGCGCGACGGCGAGCCGCTTGCCGACGATCCTCTCGATCCCCACGACCTTCCGACGGAAGGTGCGCGCGAAAAGGTTGTACGGCTCCGGGGCCGAGGGCGGGCCGGGCTGGCGGTGGGCGGTTTCCATGGCGATCCTCGTCGGTCGGCGGAAGGTCGCCACTGTCACGTCGGGCGGGCACGCATCGCTGCATCCGATCTCCGTTCGCCGGCCGTCACCCACCTCTCCCACTCGCCGGCGGGGGCAGAAGGCCCGGTGACGACGGTTTCCACGGAGTTGTCCACAGGACTGACGCGTTATCCACAGGTTGTGCACAGCCTGGTGTCGACTGCTCCGTCGCGCCGGCCCGCGGCGGGGCGGGACGCCGGCCGGCACCCTTGACATTCCCGCTGATCAGGCGAGACTGCCGGGGTGGCCGCCGCCGACGATCGCCCCCCGGCGGCCCGGACCGCAGGCCGGCCCGGGCCGCCGGAGCAGCCACGGCCGGGGGCGCCTGGGCAGCCCCGGGCGGGCGTATCGGGACCGGCCTCCGCCCCCCAGCCCCGGGCGCGGATCGTGCTGGCCGAGGTGTCCCGCCGGGAGGACCGGGCGGAACGCACCCGCGCCGAGCTGGCCCAACAGACCCGGGTCGGCGACGCGCTCGTCCGGGGGCTGGTCCGCGCCCAGCTCGCGCTGGCCCTGCGGCTCTCCCTGGTGGTGGCGATCGGGCTCGGCGGGCTGCCGTGGCTCTTCGCCATCGCGCCCGACGTCGGCCGGATCACCGTGCTCGGCGTCAACCTGCCCTGGCTGCTGCTCGGCGTGGTCTCGTTCCCGTTCCTGATCGCGGTCGGCTGGGCGTACGTGCGGCTGGCCGAGCGGAACGAGCAGGACTTCACCGACCTGGTCCAGCGGCCGGAGCGCTGAGGTGGGCAACGGCTTCGTCGTTCCGGCGATCGTGGCGGTCACCCTGGTCACCGTCGGCATCGGCTTCTACGGGCTGCGGCTGGCCCGGACCACCTCCGACTTCCTGGTCGCCTCGCGGGCGATCAGCCCGACCTGGAACGCCGCCGCGATCGGCGGGGAGTACCTGTCGGCGGCGAGCTTCCTCGGGGTCGCCGGGCTGATCCTCAAGTACGGCGTCGACGTGCTCTGGTACCCCGTCGGTTTCGCCGCCGGGTACCTCGCCCTGCTGCTCTTCGTGGCCGCGCCGCTGCGCCGCTCCGGCGCGTTCACCCTGCCGGACTTCTGCGAGCTGCGGCTCGGGTCGCGTCGGCTGCGGACCCTCGCCACCGTCTTCGTGATCTTCATCGGCTGGCTCTACCTGGTGCCGCAACTCCAGGGGGCGGGGCTGACGCTGGCCACGGTGACCGGCTCGCCGTACCCCCTGGGGGCCCTGCTGGTGGCCGTGGTGGTCACCGCGAACGTGGCGCTCGGCGGCATGCGCGCGATCACCTTCGTCCAGGCCTTCCAGTACTGGCTCAAGCTGACCGCGCTCGCCGTACCGGCGATCTTCCTGGCGTTGCAGTGGCAGGCCGACGCCCGCCCGGCGGTGACCCCGCCCGACGGGCCGACGTTCCGGACCGCGACCACCGTGGTGGTCGAGCACCGCGCGACCCTCACCCTCCCCGACGGCCGGACAGTCGAGGTACGCCCCGGCGACGAGCTGTCGTTCGCGGCCGGTGACCCGGTGCCGGAGGTCTCCGGGGTGGCCACCGACGCGGCCGACTGGCTGCTGCCCAGCACCGCCGGGGACGACGACCGGGGCCTGTTCGCCACCTATTCGCTGATCCTGGCCACCTTCCTCGGCACCATGGGCCTGCCGCACGTGCTCGTGCGCTTCTACACCAACCCCGACGGCGCCGCCGCCCGGCGCACCACGCTCGTGGTGCTCGCCCTGGTCGGCGCGTTCTACCTGCTGCCCACCATCTACGGGGTACTCGGCCGCGTCTACACCCCGCAACTGCTGGTCACCGGCCAGACGGACGCGGTGGTGGTGCTGCTGCCCGGCGCGGCGCTCGGCGACGGCACCACCGGCCGGCTGCTCGCCGCGCTGGTCGCGGCCGGCGCGTTCGCGGCTTTCCTCTCCACCTCCTCCGGGCTGCTCACCAGCGTCGCCGGGGTGATCTCGACGGACGTGCTGGGCCGGGGCTCGGTTCGCGGCTTCCGGCTCGCCACGGTGATCGCCGGTACCGTGCCGGCGGTGCTCGCGCTCAACCTCGCCGGGCTGGACGTGTCGCAGGTGGTCGGGCTGGCCTTCGCGGTCGCCGCGTCCAGCTTCTGCCCGCTGCTGGTGCTCGGCATCTGGTGGCGCGGGCTGACCGACCTGGGCGCCGCCGCCGGCATCCTGGTCGGCGGCGGCGCGGCGGTCGGGGCGGTGCTGGTCACCGTGCTCGGCCCGCCGCTGTCCGGCTGGCCGGCCACGCTCACCGCGCAGCCCGCCGCCTGGACGGTGCCGCTCGCCTTCACCGTGATGGTGACGGTGTCGGTGGCGACCCGCCGCCGGGCGCCGGCCGACGTCGGGGCCACCATGCTCCGCCTGCACGCCCCGGAGGCGTTGCGACTGTGAAGAGCGCCCGCCGTCCGCGACGATGACGCGGGCCGTCCGGGGTACGTCTCGGGGATGACCGGGGATCATCCTGCGGCCGGACCGGTGGCTGGCCGACGCCGGATACGGTCGGACGCATGACTGCTGAGCACCCGGCTCTCTCCCTGCGTGGCCTGGCGAAACAGTTCGACGGCAAGGTCGCGGTGGCCGGTGTCGACCTCGACGTCCCGGCCGGCTCCTTCTACGGTCTGCTCGGCCCGAACGGCGCGGGGAAGACGACCACCCTGTCGATGGCGGTGGGCCTGCTCCGGCCCGACGCCGGCGGGGCGTGGGTGCTCGGGCGCGACGTCTGGGCCGACCCGGTGGGCGCGAAGCAGTTGCTCGGCGTGATGCCGGACGGCGTACGGCTCTTCGACCGGCTCAGCGGCGCGGAGCTGCTCGCGTACCACGGCCTGCTGCGCGGCATGGACCCGGCGGTGGTCGACCAGCGGGCGGCGGAGCTGCTGGACGTGCTCGCGCTCGCCGACGCCGGCCGGACCCTCGTGGTCGACTACTCGGCGGGCATGAAGAAGAAGATCGGCCTGGCCTGCGCGCTGCTGCACGGGCCCCGGCTGCTCGTGCTCGACGAGCCGTTCGAGGCGGTCGATCCGGTCTCCGCCGCGCTGATCCGGGACATCCTGCACCGGTACGTGACCGGGGGCGGGACGGTGGTCTTCTCCAGCCACGTCATGGAGGTCGTCGAGCGGCTCTGCTCGCACGTGGCGATCCTGGCGGCGGGCACCATCAAGCGGGTCGGCGCCATCGAGGAGGTGCGCGGCGGGCGGCCGCTGGAGCAGGTCTTCGTTGAGGTGGTCGGCGGCCGTACGGCGACCGGCGAGGAGCTGGCGTGGCTGTCGCGGTGAGCGCCCCGACCACCCCCGCGACGCCGGCCCGGCGGGTCTCCGCCCGGCACTTCGTCCGCCTCAAGCTGCGGGTGATGGGCAACAACTTCCGGGGCCAGGGCTGGCGGGTCGCCCTCTTCGTGGCCGGCGTGGTGGGCGGGCTCTGGGCCGCCGGCACCGGCTTCTTCCTCTTCGCCGCGCCCGGCCTGGCCGACGAGGGCCGCTACGCGCTGATGGTCGCCGCGTTCGGCGGTGGCCTGACCGTGCTCGGCTGGCTGCTGCTGCCGCTGGTCTTCTTCGGGGTGGACGAGACGCTGGACCCGGCCCGGTTCGCGCTGCTGCCGCTGCCCCGCCGCACGCTCGTCACGGGGCTGTTCGCCGCCGCCTTCGTCAGCGTCCCCACGATCGCGATGCTGCTGGCCCTCTGTGGCCTGGTGGTCACCGCCGGGGCGCTGGGCGGCTGGTCCGCCGCCGCGGTCATGGCGGTCGGGGTGGCCGCCGGGCTGCTGCTCTGCGTCGCGGCGGCCCGGGCCGTCACCAGCGCGTTCGCCACCGCGTTGCGGTCGCGCCGGGTCCGTGACCTGGCCGCCGTGCTGCTCGCCGTGCTCGCCGCGCTGCTCGGGCCGTTGCAGTTGCTGGGCGTCGCCGCGCTGGGCGACGCCGACTGGGACCGGCTCGACGGGGTGGCCGAGGTGGTCGGCTGGACGCCGTTCGGGGCCCCGTGGACGGCCGGCATCGACGTCGCCGAGGGCCGCCCCTGGGCCGCCCCGGTGAAGCTGCTGATCACGGCGGTCAGCATCGTGGCGCTGCTGGCCTGGTGGTCCCGCTCGCTCGAGTCGGCCATGGTGGGCGCGGCCAGTGCCGGCCCCGCCCCCGCCCGGCGTGGTGTGACCGGCGGCGCGGTCGCCCAACTCTTCCCGAGGGCCGTCGGCTGGGCCCGCCGGGACCGGTTCGGCGCCCTGGTCGCCCGGGAGGCCCGCTACTGGTGGCGGGACGCCCGACGCCGGGCGAACCTGATCACCGTCGCGGTCGTCGGCCTCTTCGTGCCGGTCATGGTCAACCTGGGTGGTTCGGGCTTCACTGTCGACAGCGCGGAGGGGTTCACGGCCAGTCCCGACTCGTCGCCGCTGCTGTCCAGCCTGTCGATGCTCTTCGTCGGGCTGCTCGCCGCCGTCACCCTCGCCAACCAGTTCGGCTTCGACGGCAGCGCGTACGCGGCGAACGTGGTGGCGGGCGTGCCCGGCCAGGTGGAGCTGCGCGCCCGGATGACCGCGTTCTCGCTCTACGTGCTGCCGATGCTGGCGGTGATCTCCGTGGTCGTCGCGGTGGTCATCGGCGAGTCCGGCTGGATCGGGCTGATGGCGGGCACGCTGTTCGCCACCTACGGCGCGGGGCTGGCGGTGAACTGCTTCGTCTCGGTGCTCGGGGCGTACTCGCTGCCGGAGACGAGCAACCCGTTCGCGATGAACAGCGGCGCCGGGCTGGCGAAGGGCTTCCTCACCCTGCTGGCGATGCTCGCCACGGCCGTGGCGGCGGTGCCGATGGTCGTGGCCGCCGCGTTGCTCGGGGACGTCTGGCTCTGGCTGGCCCTGCCGCTCGGCGCGGCGTACGGGGTGGGCACGGCGCTGCTCGGCGCGTACCTGGCCGGCGACGTGCTGGACCGCCGCATGCCCGAACTGCTCGCCACGGTGACCCCGCGCCGCTGAGAACCGACGCCGTCGGGCCGCAACCCGCGGCACCCACACGGGGTGTGCTGGTCAGACACCGCGCCGTCCGGCACGGTGAACCAGCAGGGGAGGCGCCATCGTGATGGTGCGACAGCACGACCCCGGCGGCGTCCGGGAAGGGCTGTCTCCCACGGCCACGGGGGCCGTGGGAGACAGCTTCGAGGAGTTCTACGCGGCCAACTTCCAGGCGCTGACGCTCCAGTTGTACGCGTACACGGCCGACGTGGGCCAGGCGCAGGACGCGGTGCAGGAGGCGTTCAGCCGCGCCTGGGCCCGCTGGGACCGGCTGGTCCGTTACGAGCGGCCGGCGGCGTGGGTGCGCACCGTCGCCATGAACGTGGTGCGCAACCGCTGGCGTCGGCTCCGGGCCGCCCGCACCCATGCGCGGTACCACCAGGACCAGACGGTCGAGGGGCCCGGGCCGGACCGCGTCGCGCTGGCCCGCGCCCTGGCCAGCCTGCCCGAGACCCAGCGCCGGGCGGTCGTGCTGTTCCACGTGGCGGACCTCAGCATCGCTGACATCGCCGAACAGGAGGGCGTCGCTCCGGGGACCGTGAAGTCCTGGCTGCACCGGGGCCGAGCCGCGCTCGCCGCCGAACTCTCCGAGCCGAGGACGGAGGATCCCCATGTCTGACCACGAGAGCACGCCCGAACTGGACGACGTCTTCACCGCCTTCCGGGCCGGCGGGCCGCTGGTGGCGCCGCCCGGCGCCGGAGCCGCCCGCGCGGTCGCTCGACGCCGCCGTATGCACCGGGTGGTGGCGACCGGCGTGATCGCCGCCGTGCTGGCGGCCACGCCGGTGCTGGCCAACACGTGGGCCGCCCCGGACACGCCGACGCCGCCGGCGCAGACCGGCTCCCCGGAGCCCACCCCGCCCCCGACGACCACCCCCTCCTCGCCGGCACCGTCGACGGCGTCGGCCTCCGCCGCGCCGCCGGACGGCCGGATCGGCGCGAAGGAACTCGGGAACGCCACCCTCGACCTGCCGGCCTGGCCCGCGTACCTGGCGGACAAGTGCCCGTCGGGTCGCGTCAGGTTCACCGACGGCCGCGCCCGGCGGTCGCCGGACGCGACACTCGACGTCCGCATCCTCCAGGTCGTCCACGCCGACCTCGACCGCGACGGCGCGCGCGAGACGGCGGCGCTGTTCAACTGCAGCGGCCAGGAGATGAGTGAGGCACGGGTGCTGGCCTTCGACCGGGACAGGTCGGGGGCGATCGACACGATGGGCCTGGTCGTCGCGCAGACCGGCGACCCCTGGCCGCCCGCGCCGGACACCATCGCCGGCATCCGCCGGATCCGCGCGGCCGGCTCGGCGGTCGAGGCGGAGGTGGCCGACCTGGGGCAGGAGGGCGTTCCCGCGAGCCTCGCCCAGCACCAGTGGCGGGCGTACTCCTGGTCGGGTCGCGGCTTCGTCCAGTCGGGAGGGCCCACCGCCTTCCCCGCCAACCCCCGGATCACCGATCTGTGGGTGCGCGGCGGAGACCTGCTGCTCACGCCGGCGGACGCGGACCGGGCGACGGGCACCCTGCGCCTGACGGTCGGCAACCGGGGACCGCAGCGGGCGGCCGACCCGCAGGTCAGGGTGATCCTGCCGGCGGGATTCACCGTCACCTCGCTGCCCTCGGGCTGCACGAGCTCGGGCACCATGCACACCTGCCGACTCAAGGCGCTGGCGGTACGTGAATCCGTGACCGTCGAGCTGTCCGTCTCGGTCCGACGGTCCGAGATCGGCGTGGGCAGGGTCGGCGAGTACTCGGCGACGGTGGCCTGGACCGACGGCGACGGGGCGGCCTATCCGGAGCCGCCAGGTGGGCACAAGGACAGCTCGATCAGGCACGGGGTGGTGGTGCGCGAGTAGCCCCGGCGCGACCGACCGCCCGGCGACCCGTGCCGTACGGGTTGCCGGGCGGCGGCACAATGGCGTGATGCCCGTCGTCGAGGCGGTGGTGACCGTCCCCGTGCCACCCGAGCTGGCCTTCGCGGTCTCCCAGACCACCGCGCCGGTGCGCTACCGCTGGGATCCGTTCGTCCGGGAGCAGCACTTCACCGACGGGGCGACCCGGCCCGGCAAGGGGGTGCGCACCTTCACCCGGTCGCGGCACGGGCTGGTCATGGTGAGCGAGTACGTCTCGTGGGCGCCGCCGAGCCACGTCGGCATGAAGATGGTGCGCGGGCCGTGGTTCTTCGAGATGTTCGCGGGCGGCTGGCGGTTCGCGCCCGCCCCGGAACCCGGCTCCACAGTCGCCACCTGGCGATACAGCTTCCGCTGCCGGCCGGCGTTCCTCCGCCCGGTGGCGGAGCGGATCGGCGGGTGGCTGCTGGGCCGCGACATCCGCCGCCGCATCGCCGGCTACGCCGCCGGCTGCGCGGACCCGGAGGTGCTGGCCGCCGCCCGCCGGTCACTGGCCGCGGACGACGACTGAGTGCGGACGAAACGCCCCGAGGCGTTCAGCCGGCTCGGGTCGACCGGAACGCCCCCACGAACGACCGCCAGGCGTCGGGGCGGAACGCGAGGGTCGGGCCGGAGCGGTCCTTGCTGTCGCGCACCAGCACGGCACCGGGAAGGTTGTCGGCCACCTCGACGCAGTTGCCGCCGGTGTCGCCGGAGCGGGTCGACGTGCGCCAGTGGGGCTCGGCAGCGGTCATGGCGTCACCTTCAGCTTTCGGATCAGATCCAGCGAGGCGGTCGTGGACAGCGCCTCGCCGAGCACGCTATCCCACTTCCGGTCGATGAGGCCGAGCGTCTCGGGGTCGTTCACGACGTGTCCCCGGGCGGCGTTCTCCAGGTAGACCGCCCGCTCGCCGTCCGCCAACTCGGCCAGCACGAAGCCGCCGGTGAGGCCGACGTGCTCGCCGACGCCGAGCGGCACGACGTGCAGCCGGACGTGCGGCAGCTCGGCGGCCGCCAGGAGCCGCCCGAGCTGCGCGTCGAGCACGGCCGGGCCGCCGACCGGGCGGCGCACCGCCGTCTCGTCCAGCAGGAAGACGGTCTGCGGTGGAGTCGCCTGGCGCAGCAGTTCCTGGCGTTCCAGCCGGATCGCGACCAGCTCGTCCACGGTCGCGGGGGGATGCAGGCCGCCGGCCGAGATGACCGCCCGCGCGTACTCCTCGGTCTGGAGCAGCCCCGGCACCAGGCATGGCTCGAAGGCCCGCAGCCGGGTCGCCTCCTGCTCGTAGCCCCGCCAGGGCGCGAACCAGGAGGGGCCGCGTTCGCGGTCGGCCTCCTTGAGCAGCTCGGCGAGGAGGCCGCCGGTGTGCAGCGCCTCGTCGGCGGCGACGGCGAACTCCATCGAGGGCCGGCGGCGGCCGGTCTCGATGGCGGCGATCAGCGACGGGCTCCACTTGACCAGCGCGGCCAGGCCCTCCTGGGAGACGTCGGCACCGGCCCGGGCCGCCTTGAGCGCCTTGATCCACATGTCGAAGTTCATCGCCCACCCACTCGGTAAGTACGCGAACGCGGTCCGTAGTAACCGCTGGCATCCTCCCGTGTCCGGGCCGGCGAGTCCACGGTGGAGGGCACGCGGCCCGGCTGGTGGAGGCGACGTCCCGGCGGCCGGTCCTGCGTCGGGCCGCCCCGGTCAATCCCGCGGCCGGGGCGGCCCCCGCCTCGGCCGGACACCCGGGCCGGGCGGCCCCCGCCTCGGCCGGACACCCGGGCGGGGCGGCCCCCGACATGGAGGAGGGCAGCATGCTCGACGTGTTCCGGAAGCGGACGGCAGCGCACGTTTCCGCCCGCGCCGCCACCCGCGCTCACGGCCGAGACCTTGGGAGGAAAGGACCCCTGGCGGGGCCGGGAACGCCCAAGATCTCAAGCGGCGGTCCCGCCCGGCGCGGAGGGAGGCGTCGGTGAGCCGGTTCGTTCCGCACGTACCCATGCGACCGCTCTGGCGGTGCCGAGCCTGCGGCGCGCTCTGGCCGTGCCAGCCGGCCCGGCTCGCGCTGCTGGCGCAGTACCGGTCGGACCGCCCGGCGCTGATGATCTACCTCGGCACGCTACTGACCGAGGCGGCCGACCAGCTCGCCCAGCTCAACGGGCACACCCGACCGGCCGACCTGCACGACCGCTTCCTCGGCTGGGCGCGTGCCCGGGTGCCCGGGGACGGTCGGGCCGGGAAGGCCACCCGCCACGACGCGGTCCAGGCCCGCCCGAACGGGGTGGGCGGCACAATGTTTCACGTGAATCATGAGCCGGGCGCCGAGATCCACCACACCGATCCGTTCGCCGTGCCAGCCGGGCAGCGCTCCCCCATACGCCGGCTGCGGGGCCGGCTGGCGTCGCCGGTGACGCTCTGGACGGCGCCCGGGCCGGCGGGCCTGACGGTGTCGTCGACGCTGGTCGCGGAGGGGGAGCCGGACCGGCTGCTCGGCCTGGTCGACCCGGAGTCGGACCTGTGGGCGGCGGTGGAGTCCGCCGGCCGCTTCGCGGTGGCCCCGCTGAACCCGTCGCACCGGCAGCTCGCCGACCGGTTCGCCGGCCTCTTCCCGTCGCCCGGCGGCCTCTTCGCCACCGGCGCGTGGACCGACACGCCCTACGGTCCGGTGCCGGCCGACGCGGGCGGCTGGGCGGGGTGCCGGCTCGACGCCGCCCGCGAGTACGGCTGGGGCCTGCTGGTGGAGGCCACCATCGAGGCCGTCGAGCTGGCGGAGGAGACGGACCCGCTGCTGCACTACCGGGGCCGCTACCGCGAGCTGACCTGACTGTGAGGCTGGCCGGGCCAGCCGACCAGCCACCGCGCCCGGCGGACCGTTAAACGGAGTGAGCTGCGTCACTCGGCGCAGCCACCGTGCCGTTCGGCGCAGCCGCCGACCGCCGCCGATCTCGCCCTTCCGTGGCGGGGAGCGCGCTTTCTACCGTGCGCGAAACTCCCCACGCCTGTGAAGGTGGTGATCCACAAATGTCCACGGACACACCCGCGTCCGCGCCCTCCGCCTCGGCGGCGGACCGGTACCTGGCCGTACAGCGGTCGGACGAGTTCGCCGGGTTGCGTCGCGCGCTGCGCGGCTTCGTCTTCCCGATGACCGTCGCGTTCTTCCTGTGGTACGCGCTCTACGTGATCCTGTCCGCGTACGCGCGGGACTTCATGGGCACGAAGCTCTTCGGCAGCAACATCAACGTCGCCCTCGTCTTCGGCCTGCTCCAGTTCGTCTCCACCTTCGTCATCGCCTGGCTCTACTCCCGGTACGCCGACCGGAAGATCGACCCGATCGCCGACCGGATCCGCGCCGAGATCGGGGAGGTGACGCATGAACACGGTCCTCGCGGCTGAGGCGGGCGGCAGCACCGCCCGCAACCTCACCATCACGCTGTTCCTGGTCTTCGTGGCGGTGACCCTGGCCATCACCATCTGGGCCAGCCGGCAGACCAAGACCGCCACCGACTTCTACGCCGGCGGCCGGTCCTTCTCCGGCTTCCAGAACGGCATGGCGATCGGCGGCGACTACATGTCGGCCGCCTCGTTCCTCGGCATCGCCGGCATCATCGCCCTCTACGGCTACGACGGCTTCCTCTACTCGATCGGCTTCCTGGTCGCCTGGCTGGTGGCCCTGCTGCTGGTCGCGGAGCTGCTGCGGAACTCCGGCCGCTACACGATGGCCGATGTGCTGGCCTTCCGGATGCGCCAGCGCCCGGTCCGCACCGCCGCGGCGGTCTCCACCATCACCGTGTCGATCTTCTACCTGCTGGCCCAGATGGTGGGCGCCGGCGCGCTGGTCGCGCTGCTGCTCGGCATCAAGCCGGGCACCACCTTCCTCGGCATGGACGCGGACACCGCCAAGGTCGCCACCATCATCATGGTCGGCGCCCTGATGATCGTCTACGTCACGGTGGGCGGCATGAAGGGCACCACGTACGTGCAGATCGTCAAGGCGTTCCTGCTGATGGGCGGCGCGCTGGTGATGACCCTGCTGGTGCTGGCGAAGTACAAGTTCAACCTGTCGTCGCTGCTCGGCGACGCCGCCTCCGCGTCCGGCAAGGGCAGCGCGTTCCTGGAACCCGGGCTGCGGTACGGCGTCGACACACCCGGCGACGCGCTGAAGACCTTCTACAGCAAGATGGACCTGCTCTCGCTCGGCATCGCCCTGGTGCTCGGCACGGCCGGCCTGCCGCACATCCTGATCCGGTTCTACACCGTCCCGACCGCGAAGGCGGCCCGCAAGAGCGTGCTCTGGGCGATCGGCATCATCGGCACGTTCTACCTGCTCACCCTGGCCCTCGGCTTCGGCGCCGCGGCGCTGGTGGGCGGCGAGGCCATCACCGCGCAGGACAAGGCCGGCAACACGGCCGCACCGCAGCTCGCCGAGGCGCTCGGCATCGACTTCCTCGGCGGCGACCTGGGCGGGGCCACCCTCCTGGCGATCATCGCGGCGGTCGCCTTCGCCACCATCCTCGCCGTGGTGGCCGGCCTGACCCTGGCCTCCTCGTCCAGCCTGGCGCACGACTTCTATGCCAACGTGATCAAGAACGGGACGGCGTCGGAACGGCAGGAGGTCCGGGTCGCCCGGGTCTCCGCCCTGGTGATCGGCGCGATCTCGATCGTGCTGTCCATCTTCGCGCAGAACCTGAACGTCGCCTTCCTGGTGGCGCTCGCCTTCGCGGTGGCCGCCTCGGGCAACCTGCCGGCGATCCTCTACAGCCTGTTCTGGAGGCGGTTCAACACCTCGGGCGCGGTCTGGGCCATCTACGGCGGCCTGCTCTCCGCCGTCCTGCTGGTGTTCTTCTCGCCGGTGGTCTCGGGTGCGCCCACCTCGATGTTCCCGGAGCAGGACTGGCAGTGGTTCCCGCTGTCCAACCCCGGCATCCTCTCCATCCCGTTCGGCTTCCTCTGCGGCTGGCTCGGGACCGTGCTCTCGAAGGAGCACGACGAGGAGAAGTACGCCGAGTTGGAGGTGCGCGCGCTCACCGGCGCCGGCGCCCACTGAGCCCGGCGCACCGGAGGGGTCCCCGCGGAGCCGGGGGCCCCTCCGGCCACGCCGGTGCGCGACCGTGGCGATGGGTAGGCTGACCGGCATGAACGTTGCTGCGCGCTTCGGCCCCGGTCACCGCATCCTCGTCACGGGCGGTGCCGGTTTCGTACCGTCACACCTGGTGGATGCGCTGATCGCCCGCGGCTGCACGGTGATCGCCCTGGACAACTTCGTCACCGGGTCCAAGGAGAACGTCGCCCACCTGGCGGACGAGCCGAGGTTCACGCTGGTCGAGGCCGACATCTCCGACGGGCTGCCGACCCACCACCCGGCCCTGGCCGAGCGGTTCGACGCCATCCTGCACATGGCCTCCCCGGCGAGCCCGACGGACTTCGAGAAGCTGCCGGTCGAGATCCTCCGGGTCGGTTCGGTGGGCACCCTGCACCTGCTGGACCGCGCGGTCGCCGACGGCGCCCGGTTCCTGATGGCCTCCACCTCGGAGGCGTACGGGGATCCGAAGGAGCACCCGCAGCGCGAGACGTACTGGGGCAACGTCAACCCGATCGGCGTCCGCAGCGTCTACGACGAGGCGAAGCGCTTCTCCGAGGCGGCGACGATGGCCTACCACCGCAGCCGGGGGCTGGACGCCGCGATCGTCCGGATCTTCAACACGTACGGCCCGCGGATGCGGCCCGACGACGGCCGCGCCATCCCGACGTTCATCTCCCAGGCGCTGCGCGGCGAGCCGATCACCGTGCACGGCACCGGCAACCAGACCCGCTCGATCTGCTACGTGGCCGACCTCGTTCGCGGCATCCTGCTGCTGCTCGACTCGCGGGAGACGGGGCCGATCAACTGCGGCACCGAGCACGAGATGAGCATGCGGCAACTGGCCGAGACGATCGTGTCGCTCTGCGGAAGCAGCTCCGAGGTGACCTACATCACCCGCAGCGCCGACGACCCGGAGATGCGCCGCCCCGATCTGACCCGCGCCCGCGAGCTGCTCGGCTACGAGCCGACCGTCGCGCCCGAAGACGGCCTCCGGCGCACGATCGAGTACTTCCGCGAGCGGCTAGGGTAACCGCTCGCCCGGGCGGCGCCGGCAAACGCCGGCTTCGCCTGAAGGCGACAGTGGCCAGACGTACGTACCCTGAGTTACATGTCAGCGACCACGCCCGCCGGTGTTCCGCTCCCGTACCTGCACCGCAGCGCCGGGCGCGCGTCGGTGCCCGGCTCCGGCCGGGACGCCGCCGGCCGTGCCCGGTCGACCGAGGCCCGCTGGTACCCGTCCGCCGACGAACCACGGGCCGGCGGCCCGGGCGGTCCGTCGGGTCCGGGTGGTCCCGGCGGCCCGGGTGGTCCCGGCGGCCCCGAGCGCCCGGGGCGGCGCGGCGCGCGACCCCGCTGGGGCCGGATCGGCCTGGTGGCCGGCGTGGCCGTGCTGGTGCTCGCGCTGCTCGGCGGGGCCGGCGCCTGGTTCTACGCCCGGAGCCTCAACGACGACCTGGCCCGCACCGACCCGTTCTCGGAGATCACCGGGGGGCGGCCCGCCAAGGCGGTGGACGGCGCGCTGAACATCCTGCTGGTCGGCAGCGACTCGCGGGACCCGGACGCCCCGGTGGACCAGTCCAGCAAGTGGCGGGCCGACACGATCATCGTGATGCACATCCCGTCCGACCACCAGCAGGCATACCTGGTCTCCATCCCCCGCGACCTCTACGTGCCGATCCCCGAGAGCGCCAACGCGGAGTGCGGCTCCGGCCAGCGGGGGAAGATCAACGCGGCGTTCGCCTTCGGCGGGCTGCCGCTGGCCGTCCGGACGGTGGAGTGCTTCACCGACGTGCGGCTCGACCACGTGATGGCGATCGACTTCGCCGGCTTCAAGCAGGTCACCGACGCCCTCGGCGGCGTCGACCTGAAGGTCGAGCGGACCATCACCTCGATCCACAAGCCGTACCGGACGTTCACCAAGGGCACCAACCACATGGACGGCGCCGAGGCCCTGGACTGGATCCGGCAGCGCAAGCAGTTCCCGGACGGCGACTTCGCCCGGATGCGCCACCAGCAGGAGTTCCTGCGCGCCCTGATGGACAAGGCGGCGAGCACGGGCACGCTGACCAATCCGAAGAAGCTGAACGACTTCCTCAAGTCGGTCACCGCCGCCGTCACCGTCGACCAGGGTTTCTCGCTGGTCGACATGGCGGTGCAGTTCCGCAACCTGCGGGGCGAGAACCTCACCTTCGTCACCAGCCCGCACGTCGGCAGCCAGACCATCAACGGGGAGTCGGTGGTGGTCTCCGACAAGGAGAAGGCGCTCGCCATGTACAAGGCGATGTCCGCGGACACCATGACCGCGTGGGTGAAGGCCAACCAGAAGACCGACGGCACCGGGAACTGACGCGCGACACCGGAAGCCGGCCCCCACCCGATCGACGGACGCCGTCGCGGGTCAAGGGCCGGCTTTCGGCTTTCCTGTGAGCCAACCGCCGACCGGTCGTATCGATTTGTACGTTCGGTCAGTTTCCCTGGATGACGGCCGCGACAACGGCAATTGACGGCCCGACGAACTACCCAGGACGAAAAAGCGTCCGTAAAGTGATCCCGCCCCCTCACCACGCGAGCTGGAGCACGCATGCCGGTTCAGACCAGCCGTCGCCCTCCGGCGCTGGAGTCCTCCCGCGGCCCCGCACGGGTCGCACCGACCATCCCGACCCAGCCGGGGAAGGGTGGAAAGACGGGCGGCGGGCCCGCGAAGAAGCGGCCGCGCCGCAAGGACCCGCTCTGGGCCCGACTCACCCTGGTCTTCGGCGCCGTGCTGATGATGCTCAGCGGCGTCGCCATCGTCGGCAGCAAGGCGCTGATCAGCGAGGCCACCGGCAACATCGCCCAGCGCAACCTGCTCGGCGACGCGGGCAAGTCGGACGCCGAGGGCGGTGCCAATCTGGACGGCCCGATCGACATGCTGCTGCTCGGCGTGGACGCCCGGGAGCGGTGGGCGGCCGACGACGTCCGGGCGGACAGCATCATCGTGCTGCACATCCCGGCCACGCACGACCAGGCCTACCTGATCTCGATCCCCCGGGACACCGAGGCGCAGATCCCGGCGTTCAAGAAGAGCGGCTACCCGGGCGGCGTCGACAAGATCAACGCAGCCTTCCAGGCCGGCGCCCGCAACGGCGGCGGCTGGGAGGGCGGCGCCCAGCTGATGGCGCAGACGATCAAGAAGATGACCGGGGTCAGCTTCGACGGCGCGGCGATCATCAACTTCGGCGGCTTCAAGAACGTGATCGACGCCCTCGGCTCGGTACGCATCTGCGTCAGCCAGGAGGTCACGTCCAAGCACATGTCGTACGTCGACGGCAAGCCCATGTGGAACGCGGACGCCAAGAAGACCGGCAAGCGGATGACGCCCGTCGTGCACAAGAAGGGCTGCCGCGAGATGGAGGGCTGGGCGGCGCTCGACTACTCCCGGCAGCGCTACGGCCTGAAGAACAGCGACTACGACCGCCAGCAGAACCAGCAGCAGCTCATCAAGGCGATGGCGAAGAAGGCCACCCAGGACGGCACGCTGACCAACCCGCTCAAGCTCAACGAGCTGATCAAGGCGGCCGGCAAGGCGTTCATCCTCGACACCGGCGGCGTGCCGGTCGCCGACTTCGTCTTCACGATGCGCGGGGTCACCGGCAACGACCTGGTGATGCTGAAGACGAACGGCGGCACCTTCCACGGCGACGGCAGCCGGGAGACGCTGAGCCAGCAGACGATGGACATGTTCCAGGCGGTCAAGCAGGACAAACTCGGCGAATTCGTCTTCGCCAACCCCGAAGTGGTCTCCAGCCGGAAATAGCCCCCGCGCCGAACGGCGGCGCCGGGCAAAGGCGGCGAAGCGGCCCGGCGGCCGGGGCCGGCCCGTAGCCTGACGTGAGAGGTGTTCACGTACGGGCCACGGGGAGGAGCCACGTCCAGATCGGCAGGCGACGGTCGGGCACGGACCGGGGCCGACGCCCGGGCCGCCCGGCCCCGCCGCGCCCGCTGGCCCCGCGTCCTGCTCGGCCTCGGCCTGGCCGTGGTGCTGCTGACCGGGCTCGCCGTGGTCGGCCTGCGGGCCCTGACCGACCGGTACGAGCGCTCCGTGGTCCGGGAGCAACTGCTCGACCCCACCGCCCGCCGGGCGCGGACCGATCCGGACGGGCCGCTGAACTACCTGCTCGTGGGGACCGACCGGTGGCAGAGCGGCAGCGCGGCGAACCGGCGGTCGGACACCATCCTCATCGTGCACGTGCCGGCCGGCGGACGCGAGGCGTACCTCGTCTCCGTCCCCCGCGACCTGCTGGTCGCCATCCCGGCGGGCAACGGCTTCGGCGGCGGCCAGGACAAGATCAACGCGGCGTACGAGCACGGCGGGGGCGGCGAGCCGGGCACCCGGCTGCTCTCGGCCACCCTGGCCCGGCTGACCGGGATCCGCTTCGACGGCGCGGCCCTGATCGACTTCTCCGGCTTCCGCAAGGTCATCGACCTGCTCGGCGGGGTACGCATGTGCGTGGACACCGAGGTCCGCTCGATCCACACCAACCGGGTCTTCCAGCCGGGCTGCCAGCAGATGGACGGCGGTGAGGCGCTGGACTACGTCCGCCAGCGCTACGACCTGCCGGGCGGCGACTACGACCGGCAGCGGCACCAGCAGCAGCTGCTCCGGGCCCTGTTGGAGCGCACGAGCGAGACGTCGCTGCGCACCAACCCCGTAAAGCTCGACCAGGTGATCCGGGCGGTGGGCGGCTCGCTGACCGTGGACACCAACGGCGTACCGCTGGAGGACCTCGTCCTCGCGCTGCGCGACCTGCCGGCCGACGCGCTGCGCGGCGTGCAGGTGCCGTCCCACCCGCAGACCATCGACCAGGTCTCGTACGTGGTCCTCGACAACGGGGGGAACGGGCTGTTCGAGGCGGTACGCGGCACCCGCGTGCCCGAGTGGGCGCAGGCCAACCCCCGGTGGGTCACCCGACTGTGACGTGCGGGACGGCCCCCCGACGGTGGGCCGGGCGAGGATCTAGGCTTGGCGCGTGTTCGGACCCCAGGTTCCCACCGTGACCGTGACCGAGATCGCCGACGACACCTACGTGCTCGACGTCCGGGAGGACGACGAGTGGGCCGCCGGCCACGCTCCCGGCGCACACCACCTGCCGATGATGGAGCTGCCGGCCCGGATCGCCGAGGTGCCCACCGACCGTGACGTCGCCGTCATCTGCCGCTCCGGCGGGCGCTCCGCCCAGGTCGTCGCCTACCTGATGCGCAACGGCTGGGACCAGGTGCGCAACGTCGAGGGCGGGATGGGCGAGTGGGCCGCCGCCGGGCGCCCGGTGGTCGCCGAGAACGGGCAGCCGGGCCGGGTCCTCTAGGGCGGACGGGATGGGCGCACCCCTGGTCTTCGCGCACCGCGGCTCGTCGTACGACCTGCCCGAGCACACCCTCGCCGCGTACCTGCGCGCCCTGGACGAGGGCGCGGACGGGCTGGAGTGCGACGTCCGGCTGACCCGGGACGGGCACCTGGTCTGCGTGCACGACCGTCGGCTCGACCGCACCAGCAACGGCACCGGGCTGGTCAGCGCGCGTACGCTCGCCGAGCTGGAGGCGTTGGACTTCGGCTCCTGGCACCCCGGCGGCGTACCGGCCGACGGCGACGAGGTGCTGGACGATTCGCACACCCGGCTGCTCACCCTGGAACGGCTGCTCGACGCGGTGCTCGCCGCCGGGCGGCCCGTCCGGCTGCTGGTGGAGACCAAGCACCCCTCCCGCTACGGCGGGGACGTCGAGCGCCGGCTCGTCGCGCTGCTGCGCCGGTACGGCCTGACCGAGCCGAAACCGGACGATCCGGTACGGGTCACCGTCATGTCGTTCTCCCCGCTGGCCCTACGCCGGACGCGCGAACTGGCCCCCGGGCTGCCCACGGTGCTGCTGCTGGAGGTGCTGCCGCGCTGGCTGCGGCTGGGGCGGCTGCCGTTCGGCGCCCGCACCGCCGGGCCCGGCATCGCCCTGGTGCGGGCCCGCCCGCAACTCGTGCCCGCGTTGCGGGCGGCGGGCAACCAGGTCTACGTGTGGACGGTGAACGAGCCGGCCGACCTGGACCTCGTCCTGTCCGTCGGGGTGGACGGCATCATCACCGACCGGCCGGCGCACACGCTGGCGCACCTGGGCCGCTGAGCACGGGACAGGGGTGTCCGGAAGCCGACCGCCGGGGCACACTCGGGGCATGCCGGAGCGCACCGACCTCTCCGCTCTCATCGCCGGCCACACCGCGGTGATCGAGTCCATCAACTCCGGCGACGCCGGCGTCCCCGTCCTCACCCGACTGCTCCTGGTGGTCCAGTCGGCGCTCGGCGCGGCGGGCATGGCATTCGTCGAGTTCGCGCCGACCGGCGGCCGGGTGATCGCCGCCACCGGCGCCGCCGAGTGGGCCATCGGCCGCCCCGTTCCGCCCGACGACCCGACGATCGCCTGCCTGCTCTCCGGCCCGCGGGTACGCCAGGCCCGGACGGACCACCTCACCGGCAAGCTCGCCGGTGAGCTGGCCGGGCGCGGCCTGCTCCGGATGGTGGTCTCCCGTGCGGAGATCGGCGGGCTGACCGTCGGCAGCCTGCACGCCTTCCATCCGGGCGGGGAGGATCCGCCGGACACCGCGCCGCACGACGTGATGAGCTACACCGCCTCCTGCATCGCGCACATGTACGGCGACCAGAGCGGGTTGCCCGTGCACGGCGACGGCCCGGTGGTGGCCGCCCTGTCGGACGGGCTGGCGGTGGTCGACCGGGACGGCAACGTGCGGCTCTGGAACCCCGCCGCCGCCCAGGTCACCGGCCGTTCCGCCGCCCAGGCGCTCAACCGGCCGCTGCCCTTCCCGCTGCCGCCCTCCGGGCAGGTGCTCGACCACCGGCTGCCGGACGGCCGCTGGCTCAAGATCACCTCCGGGGAGCTGCCCGGTCCCGGCACCCAGCACGTGGTGACCTTCCGGGACATCACCGACCAGCAGCGGCGCGACCACGACCGGGACCTCTTCGTCGCGGTGACCAGCCACGAGCTGCGTACGCCGGTGACCGTGATCAAGGGTTACGCCGACACGCTCACCGACCACTGGGAGTCGCTGACCGACACCGACCGGCGGCAGGCCGCGCGGGTGATCGGACAGCGCGCGAACGAGCTGGCCCGGCTCGTCGACCGGCTGCTCTCCTCGGCCGCCGAGGCGGGGCCGGGCGACGAGCCACCCGCCCCGTACGACCTCGGCGACGCGCTGCGCGCGACGGTGACCGACCTGCCGGCGGAGCTGCGGCACCGGCTCGTCCTCGACGTCCCGGCCAACCTGCCCCGGGCGCTCGGCCACCGGCCCAGCCTGGCCACCGTGCTGACGGAGCTGTGCACGAACGCCGGCAAGTACTCCGCGCCCGACTCCCCCGTCGAGATCAGCGCCGAGGCCGACGGGGCGACCGTCGCCTTCCGGGTCAGCGACCGGGGCATCGGCATCCGGCCCGAGCACGTGGAGCGGGCGTTCGACCGGTTCTGGCAGGGGGAGTCGGGCGACCGCCGTCGCTACCCCGGAGCCGGTCTCGGCCTCTATCTCGTCCGCCGGATCGTTGAACAGCAGAATGGCTGGGTATTCCTCCGACCGAGGGCCGGCGGCGGTACGGTCGCAGAGGTGCGGCTGCCCCGCGGGTGACCGGCGACGGGTAGCGGGGCGTGAAGGGGCGAAGGTGTCGACGGGAGCTGCCGAACGGGCATGGTGCGTGGTGGTCCCCCACCACGCCACGGGGGCGCGGCTGGCGCGGCACCGACTCGCCGACGAGCTGACCGGCGTCGTACCCGCGCCGCTGTTGGCCGACCTGGTCGCGGTCCTGGCGGAGCTGGTCGGCAACGCGGTCCGGCACGCCGACCCGCTGCCCGGCGGGGTGGTCCGGGTGGCCTGGCGGCTGCGCACCTCGGCCGAGGGCCAGCGGGTGCAGCTCCGGGTGACCGACGGCGGCGCCGCCGCGGGGCCGCGGATGCGGACGGCCGGCACGGACGCCGTCGACGGCCGCGGCCTGCACATCGTCTCGGGGCTGGCCGACCGTTGGGGTGTCGAGCGCGACGGCCTGGGCCAGAGCGTGTGGGCCGAGTTCGACCCGGCCGGCGTCACCCGGTCGGACCTGGCCGTGGCCGGGTGACCGGCCGGGACAGGCGGGTCCCGCCCCCGCCGGGCGGCCCGGGCCTCTAGGCTGTGTCGCCGTGAGCAAGCGTCGAAAGAGCCAGCGGGCCGCCGAAGCCACCCCCAAGCGGGAGAAGGTGCGCGACATCTTCGTGCCCCGACCGTTCGAGGGGCTGACCGACGAGCCGGAGTGGATCGCCCTGCGCGAGCTGGTGCCGGCCGCCTCCGCGCCGCTGCGGCTCGCCCCCGCCCTGGTCGAGGAGTTCGGCGACCGCGAGGTAGTCCTGGCCACCGTGCTGCCGATGGCGGCACCGGCGATGACGAAGCCGGACGGGCGGGTCCTGATCGGGCTCCAGCGTCACCAGCAGTCCGGCGACGTCTCCCGGGACCTGGCCGAGGCGCTGCTCTGCGCGCTGCGGGCCGAGCCGGGCGGCCCGGTGTCCGTGCCGCCGCTGCCCGGGCCGGGCCCCCGCCTGCAGGACGTCCTGGTCGACGGCCCGCTGGAGGTCACGATGCACGACGGGTTCGAGTTCTGGCTCGACCCGGGTGCCGGCGACGACCCGAACGTGCAGGCGTCCCTGGAGCGGGCGAACGCCGCGATCTACCCGACCGTCCGGCTCGCCGCCGCCCCGGCCGCGTACTGGTGCCAGGTGCCGGAGAAGGCGCACGTGCGCTGGGTGCTGCCCGACGACGAGGACGCCGCGCTGGACGCGCTGGCCCGGCTGAGCGTGGCCGGCACGCTGACCCTCGGCGAGAACACCCGGTTCGCCGGCATGTTCCGGGCACACGGCCGGCTGGTGCCGGTCTGGGACCTGCCGGAGGACGTCCCGGCCGCCGACTGGGAGCAGCCGGTCGCGGAGTTCGCGAAGCGGTACGCCGAGGCGCTCGCCGACCCCGCCCCGCTGGACGGCGCCGGCCGGCGCGCCCGCCACGGCCTGCTCGGCCGCCAGCTCACCCTGCGCTGATCCGCCCCGCGCCCCCGCCCGCCGTCGGCGGGGGCGCGGGGCGCGCGGCGGCCGGAAGGCGGCTCGCCCAACCCCGGCGGACCGGCTGACGCCGGTTCCCCGGCGGCCCCGAGGCGTCAGGCAGGCGCCCTTACCTCCCCGCCGAGCGGTTCGCGGACCAGGGGGCAGGACATGCAGCGCGGTCCGCCCCGGCCGGAGCCCAGCTCGGAGCCGGCGATCGGGATGACCTCGATGCCGGCCCGCTCCAGCTGCGCGTTCGTCTCCGTGTTGCGCTCGTAGCCCACGCAGAGCCGGGGCGCGAGGGCGAGGGTGTTGTTGCCGTCGTCCCACTGCTCGCGTTCGGCGGTGACCGGGTCCAGGCCGGTGTCGATCACCCGGAGCTGGTCCAGGTCCATCGCGTCGGCGGCGGCCCGCAGGAACGGCGCCGGGCCGTCGACCCGCGGGTCCTCGCCGTCCGCCCCGGCGATGACCGTGTACGCCGACAGGGTGTGGGCGATGTTCGGATACATCAGCACGGCGTCGACGTCCACCATCGTGCAGACGGTGTCCAGGTGCATGGTCGCCCGCTCCTGGGCGATCGGCACGACGAGGATGGTGTGCGCCAGCCCAACGGCGAAGACCTGGCGGGCGAGGCGTTCCGCACCGGCCGGGGTGGTCCGCTCGCCCACCCCGACGGCCAGCACCCCCGGCGCGAGCAGCAGCACGTCGCCGCCCTCCAGGTGCTCCAGCGCCGGGTGGTAGACGAACTCGGTGCCGGCGAAGCGCGGGTGGTGCCGGTAGATCGCGTCGGTCAGCGTGGTCTCCCGTCGCCGGGCCGGCATCGCCAGGCTGGTCACCCCGACCCGGTCGCCGATCCACACCGAGGAGTCGCGGGTGAAGAGCAGGTTCGGCAGCGGGTCGATGACGAAGTCGTGCCGGTCCATCAGCGTGTAGACCAGGCCGCCCGGCCGTTCCCGGCTCACCCGCAGCTCCTCGTGGGCCAGCCCTGCGATCAGCACGTCGGCGAGCGCCACCGGGTCGAGGTACGCGAGGTGGTCGGCGACCCGGGCGCGCAGCGAGTCGCCGAGCCGGGGGGAGCGCAGCACCTCCTCGGTCAGCTCTGCCCGCGCGTCTGCCACGGCGAGCGTCTCGGCCAGCATGGTGGCGAGGTAGAGCACCTCGACCCCGCGCTCGCGCAGGGCGGCGGCGAAGGCGTCGTGCTCCTCCTGTGCGCGCCCGACCCAGGGGATGGCGTCGAAGAGCAGCGAGTCGTTGTTGCGCGGGGTGAGCCGGGCGAGTTCCGGGCCCGGCCGGTGCAGCAGCACCGTCCCGAGTCGACCGACCTCGCTGTCCACGTAGTGGGTCACCATCGCAGCGTAGGGCAGGGTTTGGCGGCATCCGATAAAACAGGGGTGGATGAATATGGCATTCATCCGCACTCACTCCGGCGTTCCAACTTGCCGACACGGGGGACTGGCAACGTAGGGTAGTGAGGACATAACTTCGAGGGACCTTTTGCCGGAGGTCGCGATGACTGTCTTTCCCGCTCGTCGAGCCGTACCGTCCGCCCGGGCACTGCCGCCCGCGGCGGTGCCACACCCCCGGGTGGAGTCGCCGGGGGTGCTCACGCCCGTCCGTCCGTCCCCGTTGGAGTGGGCCCGCCGCCGGCGGGCGGAGCGGGGCGCCCGACGGTTGGAGGCGGCCGGCGCGCGGGCCCTCGGCCAGCTCGACCACCTCGGGCCCGCCTGGCACGTCATCGAGTGGCCCCGCACGGACGCCTCCGACCTGCTGCTCGAGCACGAGCGCGACGAACGCGCCGGCTTCCTCGCCATCGGGCCGAGCGGGCTCTTCGCGGTCACCATCGCCGACCACGGCCGGGCCCGGGTGCTGGTGGCCGGCGACGTGGTCCAGATCAACGGCAAGCGGCCGCCCTACGTGGCGGAGGCCCGCCGCGACGCCAAGCGCGCCAGCAAGGCGCTCTCCGACGCGGTGGGGCTGCCGATCCCGGTGACGCCGGTGCTGACGTTCGTCGGTTCCGGCGTCATCAGCGTCTACGGCCTGCCGAAGGACTGCCTCATGGCCACCCACCGCGAGCTGGACCGTCTGCTCGTCGCCGGGGGCAGCCGGATCAGCCCGGCCACGGCCGAGAAGCTGTCCCGGGTCGCACAGCACCCGGGCACCTGGATGAACGGCACCTACCGGCCGGCCGCCGACTACCGGTGGTACGAGGACGGCCGAACGGCCGCTGACAAGCCGGCCGGCCGGCGGTAACGTCACCGGCGACGCCACGCGGCCCGGGCGCCGGTCGGCACCCGTCGGTCGCGCCGTCGCCGGCCGCCCGGCCAGGGCACCCCACCACCACCGGCGGCCCGGTGACCGCAGCGCGGTCGGCGACTTCCGCGACGACCGGCTAGCGTGGACAGACCGTCGGTGTACATAGGAGGCGCGGTGGCCCACGTCGAACTCTCGCTCTCTGAAGTGTTCGTGCCGACGACGGGGACATCAACAGAGCAGGGGTCCGACAACTTCGAGCGGTGGTCGTCGACCGTCTCCCACGCCGATGAGCCCTGCCTGCTGATCGACGCCGAGACGAGGGTGGTCGCCGTCTCCGCCTCCGGTTGCGAACTGCTCTGCCTCGGCACGCCCGAGGACGTGATCGGCCTGCCGCTGCTCGGTGGCGGGCTCCGGCTGCTCGACTTCACCGCCAACCCACGCGAGCTGACCGAGCAGGAGCGCGACAAGATCCCGCCGCTGCTCGCCCTCTCCTCCGAGCGCCTGGCCCGAGGGCTGCTCCGGGTCCAGGGCGCGTCGGCCGACGCGCCGGACGCGACCGTGGACGCCATCTCCACCCCGGTGCTCACCGACGGGTCGGTAGCCGGTTCCCTCACGTTCTTCTCCGAGGTCTGACCTGCGGCGGGATGTGGTGTTCGCCGCACGCGGCGAATCTGGGGCGGGCCCTCGCCGAGGCCGTAAGGTGCCCTCATGCTCGATATCGCTCTGCTGCCGGGGGAGTACGCCGTGTGCCGGATGGCCGCCGGCTCCGCCCTGCCGCCCACGCTGCCGGGCGGGCTGAGCGACGGCGACGTCGTCACGGTGAGCTGGACCGCCGACGGGATCTCCGTGATCTGCCCCGCCGACCGGGTGCCCGAGCAGGCCGCCGTCGAGACGGCCTGGCGCTGCCTGCGGGTCGCCGGGCCACTCGACACGGCGGTGAGCGGCACCCTCGCCGCGCTGGTGGACCCGCTCGCCGCGGCCCGGGTCAGCGTGGTGGCCTTCTCGACCTACGACACCGACTATCTGCTGGTCCCCGCGGTACGCCTCGGCGAGGCGACCACCGCGCTGGAGCGGGCCGGCCACCGGGTCCTCGCCTGACCTTCACCCGGCCGCCGGTTCCTCCTAGGATGGGCTCGGCCTCCCGGCCGCAGTGACGCTCCCCGATGTCCCGAGGATCGGCCCGTGCCGCCCACCCCCTCGCGCCACGCCGCCCCCGACCGCCCGTCCGGCATCCCCGCCCGGCGCGGTCGGCTCGCGGCCGCCGTGCTGCTGGCGACGTTGCCGGTGACCGGCTGCGGCACCCCGCCCGAGCTGCGGCAGGCCGCCCCGACGGTCGCCCCGACCCGCGCCGCCGTCCCGCCCCCGGTCGGCACGCCCTCCCCCGCACCCACCCTGCCGCCGGCCACCGGCCCGACCGGGGCGGGCACCCCGACGGCCGACCCCGGCCTGGTCGCGGTGCCCTGCCCCGGCGGCCCGTCCGGGAAGCGGGTGATCGACCTCGTGCGCGGCCGGGGCGGGGTGCTCCCCGACGGCGCCCGGGTCCGGGTGCGGACCGGCCCGCTCTGCGCCGGCGGATGGCACTACACGATGCTCGACGTGACCGGCCACGAGGCACTCCAGGTGGTCACCGAGGGCCGGCCGGGCGCGCCACGACTGGTCACCGCCGGCACCGACGTCTGCACAGCCGAGGTCCGCGCCGCCGGGCCGCCCGGCATCCGGACCCTCGTCTGCGACGGCGGGTCGGTCGGCGTACCGGGTGCGTAGGCTGTCGCCATGCCGGGAACACCACCGACGCGTTTCGTCTACCTCGGGCCCGAGGGCACCTTCGCCGAGCAGGCGCTGAACACCATCCCCGCCGCCGAGCGGGGCAGCCGCACGCCGGCCCGCAGCGTGCCGGAGGCGCTGGACGGCGTACGGGCCGGGGAGGCGGACGCCGCACTGGTGCCGCTGGAGAACTCCATCGGCGGCGCGGTCGGGGTGACCCTCGACGAGCTGGCCGAGGGGGAGCCCCTGGTCATCACCCGCGAGGTGATCCTGCCGGTCGAGTTCGTGCTCGCCGCCCGGCCGGGCACGACGCTCGCGGGCGTCCGCAGCGTCGCCGCCCACCCCCAGGCGTCCACCCAGTGCCGGGGCTGGCTGCGCGCCCACCTGCCGGACGCGGTCGTGGTCGACGTGCTCTCCAACGGCGCGGCAGCGGCGGGAGCCGCCACCGGCGAGTACGACGCGGCGATCTGCGCCCCGATCGGGGCGGACCGGCACCGGCTCGACGTGCTCGCGGACAAGATCGCCGATCACCCGGACGCGGTGACCCGCTTCGCGCTGGTGTCCCGCCCCGGCCCGCCCCCGCCGCCCACCGGCGACGACGTGACGTCGCTGGCGGTCTACATCGCTCACGACCGGGTGGGCGCGCTGCTGGCGGTGCTGATGGAGCTGGCCGTCCGGGGGGTCAACATGAGCCGGATCGAGTCCCGGCCCACCGGGGAGGCGCTCGGCCGGTACGTCTTCTTCCTCGACTGCACAGGGCACGTGGCGGACGTACGGCTCGGGGAGGCGTTGCAGGGGCTGCGCCGGGTCTGCGCCGACGTGCGCTTCCTGGGCTCGTACCCCCGGCACCGCTGGACCCCGGCGGCGGGCGACCGACCGGTCCCCGCCCCGCCCGGCCTCTCGGATGCCGACTACGCCGACGCCGCCGCCTGGCTGGCCCGCCTCCGGGCCGGCGACCTCAGCTGACGACACCGCCCCCGCGCGGAGCCGGCTGGGCCGGGTCGGCGCGGGCGGGGGCGGTGTGCGCGCGTGACGCGGGTCAGCTGAGCAGGCCGCCGAGGAGGCCGCCCTGCTGCTCCTGGGTGCCGCTGCCCATGATCGGCGGCTCCTCGGAGGGCTGGACGACGACGAAGCCCTGACCGGCGAAGCTCATCGTGAACGCCTCGCCGGTGCGCCGGCCGAGCAGCGTGCCGAGGCCGAGCTGCTCCGCCCGGTGGTAGCCGGTCTGGAGGTTGGCCGACCAGCAGACGGCCGCCTGCGGGTCGACGTAGGTGGGAGCGTCGACGTTGAGCACCACGGGCGTGCCCTTGGTGGTGATTGCGATCCGGCCGTGACCGGTGAAGACGCAGTTGAACAGGCCCGACGAGGATGCCATGCCCGCGCCGCCGACCATCCGGATGTCGTACTGGAGGGTGGAGTCGAAGGCCAGCACGCTGGAGCCGTTGATGGAGAGCGCGTCGCCGGGCTCCAGGTCGATGACGTGCACGTCCTTGGCGAAGTCGGCGAGGAAGACGTCACCCCGGCCGGTGACCTTCATCAGCGGCACGCCCTCGCCGGTCAGCTTCTGCTTGAGGAACTTGCCGAGCCCGCCGGAACCGAGCGCCTGGAACTGCACCTGCCCCTGGTAGGCAACCATCGACCCGACGCGGGCCATCGCCTCGCCGTTGAGTTCGATCTTCAACATCTTGGAGTTCTGCAGCCGCATGCCGGGCTGCGCGGACTCCTTCTCCAGGTTTTCGGCGGAGAAGAGCTCGCTGCGCATGGAAGTGCCTCCTGAAATCGCGATGCCTGGACCGACCGTAGGCGACCGTCGCAACCGCCGACCACCAGCCGACCGGCCCGGCCCGGACGCCGGTCGTCGCGCCCCGGGCCTCCCGCCGGCCCGACGTCGGCTCTGGCGTCCCGTCAGCCCCAGCCCAACTCGTGCAGCCGCTCGTCGTCGATGCCGAAGTGGTGGGCGATCTCGTGTACCACCGTCACCGCGACCTCGTCCACCACGTCCTCGTCGTCGTCACAGAGGCGCAGGATCGGGTTGCGGTAGATGAGGATGCGGTCCGGCAGCACGCCGGAGTAGTCCCAGCCCCGGTCGGTCAGGGCGTGCCCCTCGTAGAGGCCGAGCAGGTCCTCGCCGGGGGGCGGGTCGTCCTCGACCAGGATCACCACGTTGCTCATCAGGGCGAGCAGTTCCTCGGGCACCTCGTCGAGCGCTTCGCCGACCAGCTCCTCGAAGCGCTCGCGGCTCATCTCCACCGGCACCCGCCCATTCTGCCCCGACGACGCGGCCGGTGCGGCCCGGTCAAGATCGGCGCGCCTCCACCGGGAGCGTGGCTCCCGGTGGAGGCGGACGCGGGTGGGTCAGGAGGCGAGGCGGGCGGTCAGGGTGATCTGCGCGCCCGGAGAGAGCAGCCGCGAGATCGGGCAGTTCTCCTTGGCGGTCTCGGCGAGCTTGGTGAACTGCGCCTCGTCGATGCCCGGAACGTCGCCGACCGTGTCGAGCTCGATCCGGGTGACGGTCATTCCGGCGTCGGTCTTGTCCAGGTGGACCTTGGCGGTGGTCTCCACCGACGCGGGCGGCGAGCCGGCCTCGGCGAGTGCCTTGGAGAACGCCATGGAGAAGCAGCCGGCGTGCGCGGCACCGATCAGCTCCTCCGGGTTGGTGCCCTCGCCCTCCTCGAAGCGCGACTTGAAGGAGTAGTTCCCCGCCAGCCCGCCCTTGCCGGTGCGGACCGTGCCGGACCCCTCGGTGAGATTGCCCTGCCAACGTGCGGAAGCGGTACGGATAGGCATGCCACGACGCTATCCGAAAGGGCACCGACCGGCGACCGTTCACGCTCCGCGTCCTCGGGTGCGTGCTGTGTCATGATTTCGCTCAGGCCCGCGAACGCGGAAGGGTGGCCGATGTCCCAGGATCTCCCGATTCCCCGCCAGGACCACCGGTCCGACGGCACCGCCGTCGTGGAGTGGGGCGGGGCGGAGTCGGCCCCTCCGGGCCGGTTCGGGCGTACGCTCTCCGGCCTGGGCCGGGACCGCCGGCTGCCGTCGGTGCTCGCGGCGTTGGGCGCGGTGGCCGCCATCGCCTCGATGCTCGGCGAGTGGCAGGTGATGACCATTCCCAACGCCGGCCCGCAGGGGAACACCCCGGTACGGGTGCCCGGCGGCGTCTCCGACATCGGCGGCTTCGGGGTCGGCTACCTGGTCGGGCTGTTGGCGTTGGCCTGCGCGGTGGCGCTCGCGCTGCGCGGCACCGCGACCGTGCGGCGCAACGTCCGGATCGCCGGCCTGACCCTGGCCGGGGCGCTACTGGCGCTGTTGACCGCGACCGCCGCCTCGCTCGACGAGGCGGGTCAGCGCGTCTTCTTCTACTCCACCGACGACGGGTTCCGGGTCGAGCACGGCCGGGGGTTGGTGGCGGCCTTCGTCGCCTGCGCGCTCTTCGCGGTGGCGCTGAAGCTGGCCCCGGCCGGCCCGGTCCCGCCGTCCGAAGAGGCGGCAGACGAGGCGGCGGACGAGGCGACGGACGACGGGGACGAGGCGGAGCCGGTCGGCCTGCGCCGCCGCAGCCGCAGGGGCTGGGAACTGGAGGACGACCGTCCGCCCGCGCCGGCGGACCTCACCGTCGGGCCGGCCATCCCCTTCGCCCGCCCCGAGCCCCGGGACTGACCGGCCCCGCGCGACGGTGGCCGCCGGCCCGCACCGGCGGCCGCAAGCCGCGTTTCGCGGAGCCAGGCACGTCCCCACCAGCCGGATGGACCCGCCGTGCGCTGGGCTGCCGGGAACGGGGCGCGCGGATGGGCGGCACACCGGTCCACGCGTTTTCCCGACGGACGTGGCACACCGGTCCACGCGTTCCGCCGACGGACGCGACGCGTCGCCTGCGGGCGCCAATCAGTGTGAAGACGGCTGTCGAGCTGATGTCGTAAACGATTCATCCACCAACCCGCCGCCGATGCCCGTCCTGCTACCGCCGCCGCACCGCCCCGCACCACCCACACAGCCGGCGCCCCCGACCAACCGCCCGACGCCCATCGCACAACCGCCACCGCACCACCCCGCACCACCCACACAGCCGGCGCCCCCGACCCACCGCCCGACGCCCATCGCACAACCGCCACCGCACCGCCCCGCACCACCCACACAGCCGGCGCCCCCGACCAACCGCCCGTCGCCCATCGCGCTACCGCCGCCGCACCGCCCCGCACCACCCGCACAGTCGGCGCCCCCGACCAACCGCCACCGCACCAACCGCACGGTCGGCGCGGTCCGTTGCTGTTCGCGTCGCCCGCGTTGTGCTCGTTGTCGGCGCTATCGCACCGCGGGCGTCACCGCTGTCCACACCGCGTGCGTCACCCGGACCGCCTTGCCTCCAAGGTGGGTCGCCGATGATGTCGTAAACGATTCAGCTCGACAGCGTCGTGACAGGCATCCCTGCTGAGGTCTAGAGACTCTGCCCACAGATCCGGAACGCCGGTGACGGTGACGCCGGTCCCCCTCGGCACCGGCCGATCGCCCGCTCGGCACGGGTTGGCCAACCGCTCGGCACGGGTAGCCACCCGCTCGGCACGGGTAGCCAACCGCCGGGCACGGGCCGGTGGCCCGCTCGGGCACGGGCCGGTCGTTCCGCACTCTTCAGGGGGCCGCCCAGCGGACCTCGCCGTCCACCATGTCGTCGGTGGCCCGCAGACCGAGCCGCTCGGCCACCCGGGCGGAGGCCCGATGGTCGGGGTGCACGTGCGCGACCAGCGCTCCGATGCCCTGCTCCGCCAGCCAGCCGACCATGCCGGCGGCGGCCTCGCCGGCGTAGCCCCGGCCCTGGTGCGGCGCCACGACGACCCAGGCCAGCTCGGCGACCGGCCGGTCGCCGTCGAACCGCACGGTGGCCTGCACGGTGCCGATCGCGTCGCCGGTGTCCCGGTGCCGGACGACCCAGTTGAGCCAGCCCTCCCGGCCGTCCGGGGACCGCCCGGCCGTCTGCCGGCGGTAGCGCTCCCGCAGCTCGTTGGGGGTCGCCGGGCTGCCGCCGATGTACTCGTGCAGGGCCTCGTCGTCCAGGAGGGGGGCGAGTTCCTCGGCGTGGTCGACCCGGAGGGGTTCGAGCACCAGCCGCTCGGTCCCGATGACCTCCGCCACCGGCCAGTCCCGCTTTTCCATCCGCCCACCGTACGGCCCGCCGGAGAGCCTCGGACGGGGACACCGTCGGGCCGTCGTCCGTTGGCACCGCATTCGCCGAAACGCCATGGTTGCGACGTGCCGCGCGAGGTACGGTTGCTGCCCGCCGTCACTCAGGGTCGAGGCACCGACGACCGAAACGGCTGGTTGCGGCGGCGGCGGGCGAAGGAGGAACGATGACCCGCCCGGGCCTGCCCAAGCTGATCGCCACCGATCTGGACGGGACGCTCGTCCGCAGCGACGAGACCGTCTCCGCGTACACCCACGAGGTGCTCGACCGGGTGCGGGCCGCCGGGATCCCGGTGGTCGGCGCGACCGGCCGCGGACCCCGGCTGGCCGAGCTGACCCGCAACGACATCCGCGCCGCCGATTTCCTGGTGATGGCCGGCGGCGGCCGAGTGGTCGACCAGAGCGACCCGGCCGGGCCGGTGGTGCTGCGCGACGAGCGCCTCCCCGCCGAGGTGCTGGCCACGCTGCTGGCCGACCTGGAGGTGGCGGTCGGGCCGCTGACGGTGATGGTCGAGGCGTCGGACGAGCACGGCGCGCCGCTCTGGGGCGACTACCACCCGAGCTGGCCCTACCAGGACGCGTTCGAGGCGCGCAGCCGCGCCGAGTGCCTCTCCTGCGACGTGATCAAGGCATTCGTCCGGACCGCCGACCACCACGTCGACGAACTGCTCGCCGTCGCCCGGCAGGTCGTCCCGCCGGAGGTCGCCACGCTCACCCAGGCCGGGCTGGGCTTCGTCGAGATCTGCCCGCCGGGGGTCGACAAGTCCACCGGGCTGACCGTCGTGGCGCAGCGGCTCGGCGTCGACCCGGCCGAGGTGCTGGTCTTCGGCGACATGCCCAACGACCTGCCGATGTTCGCCTGGGCCGGCTGGGCGCGGGTCGCCGTCTCCAACGCCCACCCGACGGTCCGCGCCGCCGCGGACGAGGTGACGCTGCGGAACGACGACGACGGAGTGGCGGTGTACCTCGATCGGCTACTGTCCCGCTGATGGGAGAGGCACCTCGGCTGATCGCCACCGACATCGACGGCACCCTGCTACGGGACGACCGCTCGCTCAGCCCGCACACCGCCGACGTGCTGGCGCGGATCTCCGCGCGGGGTACGCCGGTCGTGCTGGTCACCGGCCGTCCGATCCGCTGGTTGAAACTCGTGTACGACCAGCTCGCCGAGCCCCTGCCGGCGATCTGCGCCAACGGGGCGGTGGTCTACGACCCGGTTGCCGACGAGGTGCTGCGGGCCGACCCGCTCGCCCCGGAACTGCTGGCGGAGGTGGCCCGGCGGCTGCGCGCCGAGGTGCCCGACGTCAGCTTCGCGGTGGAGATCGTCGACAGCCGGCAGATGCGGCACGAGGCGCACTACCCGCTGCGCTGGGACGCCGACCACGGGGCGATCCGGGCGGTCGAGACGCCCGAGGAACTGCTGGCGGCGCCGGCGGTGAAGCTGCTGGTCCGGGCCGCCGACCAGGACCCGGACGCGTTCGTCGCCCTGGTCGCCGGGGCGTTGGGCGGGCTGGCTGAGGCCACCCACTCGTCGTACTCGGGGCTGGTGGAGATCTCCGCCGCGGGCGTGACCAAGGCGGCCGGGCTGGCCTGGTACTGCGCCCGGCTCGGGATCGAGGCACGGGACGTGCTGGCGTTCGGCGACATGCCCAACGACGTGCCGATGCTGACCTGGGCCGGGCGGGGGGTGGCGGTCGCGAACGCGCACCCCGCCGTCCTGGAGATCGCCGACGAGGTGACCTCGGCGAACTCGACGGACGGCGTGGCGACGTACCTGGAGAAGGTCTTCGGGGCGGGGTGACGGCCGGCCGGGGCCCGGCCGGCCGACACGGTCAGAGGTACTGGCCGGTGCTGTGCCCCTCGCCGCCCTGCGGCTGGCCCATGCCCGGCATGCCCGGCATCACGCCGCCGGGGCCGCTGGGCAGCGCCGGCCGGCCGGAGCGCATCTGCTCCAGCTGGACCCGGGCGGCCATCTGCTGGGCGACGAGGGCCGCCTGGATGCCGTGGAAGAGGCCCTCCAGCCAGCCCACGAGCTGGGCGTGCGCGATGCGCAGCTCGCCCTCGCTGGGCGCCTTCTCCTCGGTGAAGGGCAGCGAGATCCGCTCCAGTTCCTCCCGCAGCTCGGGGGCGAGCCCCTCCTTGAGCTCGACGATCGACCGCTCGTGGATCTCGCGCATCCGGTGCCGGCTGGCATCGTCGAGCGGGGCGGCCTTGACCTCCTCCAGGAGCTGCTTGATCATGCTGCCGATCCGCATCACCTTGGCCGGCTGCTCGACCAGTCGGGTGGGGTCCTCGCCAGCGGCCTCGTCGGTCTGCACGGTGCCGACCGGCCGGCCGTCCGGGCCGACCACCACCACCGTTCCGGAGCGACCGGTGCCGTCCTGGCCCGGCTCGTCGTTCTGTCCAGCGGAGTGCGCTTCGGTCATGGGATCCATCTTTACCCAGCCGCCGGTGGCCATGCGCCCCGGGACCGATCCCGACGCCGGATCGACGGGTGATCCGCGCTACGGTCGCGCCATGCCCGACCCGCGCGCCGTGCTCAGCCGCCCCGCTCCGGCCCCGGACGTCACCGTCTCCTACGGCGACCACCCGGACCAGATCGCCGATCTCCGCCGGCCCGCCGGGTCGGGCCCGGCCCGACCGCTGGTCGTGGTGGTGCACGGCGGCTTCTGGCGGGCCGAGTACGACCGGCGGCACACCGGCCCGCTGGCCGCCGCGCTGGCCGCGCTCGGCCACCCGGTGGCCCAGGTGGAGTACCGCAGGACGGGGCAGCCGGGTGGCGGCTGGCCCAGAACCCTGACCGACGTGCTGACCGGCGTGCACGAGTTGCCCCGGCTGGCGGCCGAGGCGCTGCCCGGGCGCGTCGCCGCGGGGCCCCCGGTCCTGGTGGGCCACTCGGCCGGCGGACACCTGGCGTTGTACGCGGCGGCGACCGCGCCGGCGACCGTCGGGGGCGTGCTGGCCCTGGCCCCGGTGTCGGACCTCGCCGAGGCGTACCGGCTGGATCTGGACTCCGGCGCGGTGGCCGCGCTGCTCGGCGGCGGCCCGGCGGACTTCCCCGACCGGTACGCCGCCGCCGATCCGCGGCCGATGGTACCCATTCCGACACGGACAGTAGTCGTTCATGGCGCGTTGGACGAGCAGGTGCCGGTGGCGATGAGCCGGGAGTTCGTCGCGGCCGATCGGGCGGCCGGAGGCGAGATCCGCCTCGTTGAGCTGCCGGAATGCGAGCATTTCGGGCTCATCGATCCGGAGTCGGCGGCCTGGCCCGAGGTCACGGCTGCTTTTCGATCTCTGCTCGAAGATCGCTAAGCATTGACGCAGCGTCGCTGACCGGGTAGAACGCCGAGGGGGCGTGATCCGCCCTGCAACGCTCCCCGGAAGGAACTCCGTGTCGCAGATGAACCGCAGGCGGGCACTCCAACTGCTGGCCGCGCTCGGGACGGCAGGGTTCGCCGCCGGCTGCGGCACCGACGCCGCCGAGGGGGAACCGGCGGGCCGGCGGAGCCCGATCAAGATCGGCCTCATCGCGCCCACCAGCGGCGGCCTCAAGGCGATCGGCGACGAGATCACCAACGGCTTCCAGCTCTTCCTCGACCTCAACGAGAACAGCCTGGGCGGGCACCCGGTCACCCTGCTCACCGCCGACGAGGGCGAGAGCGTGAAGACCGGCAAGGCCGCCGTCGAGGGGCTGCTGAAGCAGGGCGTGCTCGCCCTCACCGGCGTGGTCGACTCGAACATCATGTTCGGCATCCGCGACACCGTCGAGAAGGCCCGGGTGCCGCTGATCGGCTCCAACGCCTCGCCGACCAGCCTGCAGAGCGTCGTCTACATCTGGCGGACGTCGTACGTGCTGGACGAGGCGGGCCGGGCGCTGGGCCGCTACCTGCGGGAGCAGCTCGGCGCGTCGGAGCGACTGGCGATCATCGCACCGGAGAACGTCGGCAGCCAGGACGTGGTGCGGGGCTTCAAGCAGGAGTTCGGCGAGACCGACCAGCGCATCAAGGACCCGGTCACCTGGACGGGCGTCTTCACCAACCCGTCCAAGTCGGCGTACCGGGCCGACATCCGCACCGCGCTGAACCGGAACCCCGACGCCGTGTTCTGCTACTACGCCGGGCCGGCGGCCGTCGAGTTCATCAAGCAGCTGCGCATGGAGGGGTTCAAGGGCAAGGTCTACGCGCCGGGCTTCCTCACCGAGGGCACCGTCCTGGAGAGCGTCAAGGCCGAGGAGGCGATGGGCATCCAGACCGCCCTCAACTACTCGGCCGACCTGAACAACACGGCCAACCGGCGGTTCGCCTCCGCGTACCGCAAGAAGCACGGCGCCTCGCCCACCACCTACGCGATGGCCTCCTACGACGCCGCGCAGGTGCTCGACCAGGCCATCCGGGTCGCCGGGGACACGCCAAACCCGCAGCAGGTCAA
This sequence comes from Micromonospora sp. NPDC047670, assembly GCF_043204915.1. Classification (NCBI taxonomy): domain Bacteria; kingdom Bacillati; phylum Actinomycetota; class Actinomycetes; order Micromonosporales; family Micromonosporaceae; genus Micromonospora; species Micromonospora sp. NPDC047670. The sequence goes on along the minus strand of NZ_JBIDDA010000007.1, from coordinate 252,981 downwards.
CCTGGCACTCGGCAAGATCGGCCAGATCGACAGCCCGCGCGGGGTGTGGCAGTTCAACCAGCCGCGCACGCCGCAGCAGAAGTGGTACCTGCGCGAGGTCCAGCTCGACGGCCAGGTGCTGTCGAACGTGCTGGTCACCGAGCTGGCCACGCTCGGCTGAGCGCACCGACACGACGAGCGGAAGGGCCGGCCTCCCTCCCGGAAGGCCGACCCTTTCGTCGTACCCGGCCCGGCTCAGCGGTCCGGCTCAGCGGCCCGGTGGCGCGGCCCGGCTCAGTGGCGCAGCTCGGCAATGCAGCACTTCACGCTGCCGCCGCCCTTCTTCAGCTCGGCCAGCTCGACCGGGACCGGGTGGTAGCCGGCCGCCTTGAGCTTCCCGGCCAACCGGGTCGCCTCGCTGTTGAGCACCACGTTGAGCCCGTCGCTGACCAGGTTCAGGCCGAAGGCCAGCGCGTCCTCGTCATCCGCGACCACCGCGTCGGGGAAGAGGTGGGCGAGCACCTTCTGGCTGGCCGCCGAGAAGGCGCCCGGGTAGTAGACGACGTTCTCGTCGTCGATCGAGGCGAGCGCGACGTCCAGGTGGTAGAAGCGCGGGTCGACCAGGCGCAGCGACACCACCGGACGGCCGATCGCCTCCTGCGCCTCGGCGTGCGCCGGCAGCTCGGTGCGGAAGCCGTGCCCGGCGAGGACCAGCCCGCCGTGCGCCTCCGGCAGGTACGCGAAGTCGCCCTCGCCCTCGTTGGTCTCGCTCGGCGCGATGAACCGCCAGCCCTGCGACTCGTAGAACGCCCGGTGCGCGGCGGCCTCGGCGGTCCGCTGCTCGTGCTTGAACCGCGCGCCGTAGACGGTGCCGTCGACCACGAACGCGCCGTTGGCCGCGAAGACCATGTCGGGCAGGCCCGGCTCGGGCGTGAGCAGGTGCACCTCGTGGCCGAGACCGACGAGGGTCTCCCGCAGTCGGTCCCACTGCTTGACCGCCAGCTCCGGGTCGACGGGGGTGGTCACGTCCATCCACGGGTTGATCGCGTACTCGACCGCGAAGTGCTCGGGCGAGCACATGAGATATGTCCGCTTTCGCGGGACTCGCTGCTGGTTCACGGTGACCAAGGGTAGGTACCGTGGAACTTTGGTAACAGCCACAACCGTTGCTTCCCAGAGGCGGAACGTTGCAGATAGATGCCGTAGACCAGCGGATCATTGCGTTGCTCGTCGCGGATGCCCGCGCCTCGTACGCGGACATCGGACAACGGGTCTCACTCTCCGCCCCGGCGGTCAAGAGGCGGGTGGACCGGCTGCGCTCCGCCGGGGTGATCCGGGGCTTCACGGCGGTCGTCGACCCGGCCGCCGTCGGCTGGACCACCGAGGCGTTCGTCGAGCTGTTCTGCGCCGGCCGGACCACCCCGGCCCAGATCGGGGTGGCCACCCGCCGGCACCCGGAGGTGGTCGGCGCGTACACCGTCTCGGGCGAGGCCGACGCCCTCGTACACCTGCGGGCCGCCGACATCGCGCACCTGGAGGCCGCGCTGGAGCGGCTGCGGGCCGAGCCCTTCGTGACCTCCACCCGCAGCACCATCGTGCTCTCCCGCCTGGTCGAGTCCCCCGGCGTCGGGCCCTCCGCCGGCTGACCCACCGGCCCCGCACCCGGCAAGGGGTGGCGCGGTACCGCCGAGGGGCGCCGCCGGGGAACAGCGCGGAAAGCCCGGCCGGGTCGGAACCACGCGCCGGGCGGGCGCGTCGAACCGGCCATGACACGGGGAGCGCACGTCCTCGCGGCCGGCACGCTGGCCGCGCTCACCCTGCTCGGCGGGAGCGCCGTCCCGCCGCCGCTGCCCGGCGATCCGCCGCCGAGCCACCGGCCGTTCGCGCCGCGGCTGGTCTCCTTCGACTCCTGCGCCGAGGCGCTGTCCGGGCTGCGGGCCGCCGCCCGCGCGTCCGTCGGCCCGTGGGGCTTCGCCGACGGCTGGCGTACCGCGTTCGGCGGTCTGCCCAAGGCCGAGTCCGGCGTGCGGGCGTCCGCCGCGTCCGCCCCGGAGCACTCCAGCACCAACAACCACGAGGCCGGCGCGGACGAGCCCGACCTGGTCAAGACCGACGGCCGGCGGATCGTCACGGTCAGCCGGGGCCTGCTGCGGGTGGTGGACCCGGCCGCCCGGCGGGAGACCGGGCGCGTCGACCTCACCCGGGCGCTGCCGGATCAGGGGTGGGGGGAGCAGACCCTGCTGCTGCACGGCGACCGGGCGCTGGTGCTGACCCGGTCGGGCGCGGTCCGGGAGCCGGTGATGCCGGGGACGCGGATGCCGGGCGGCCTCGCCGCGTCCCGGCTGATCCTGGTCGACCTGGCGGGCGCGCCACGCGTCCTCGGCACCTACCGCATGGAGGGGAGCCTGGTCGACGCCCGGCAGACCGGGTCCACCGCGCGGGTCGTGGTCCGCACCCGGCCCCGGCTGGAGTTCCCGTACGCCGAGCGCGGCACCGACGCGACGCGGATGGCGGCCAACCACGCGGTGATCGACCGGGCCGGGGTGGAGGCGTGGCTGCCGGCGTACGAGTGGACGGCCGGCACCCAGCGGCACACCGGCCGGGTCGGCTGCGACCGGCTGAGCCGCCCGCCCGCGTGGTCCGGCACCTCGATGCTGACCGTGCTGAGCTTCGACCTGGCCACCGACCGGCTCGGCGACGGCGACCCGGTCAGCGTCGCCGCCGACGCCACCACCGTCTACGGCACCGGCCCGAACCTCTACCTCGCGGGCGAGCGACCCGCCACCGGCCGGCCCGGCTCGCCGCGCTGGGACCGGCGCGCCCGCGCGCAGGTCACCGAGATCTACCAGTTCGACACCGGCGCGCCGGGGCGTCCGCGCTACGTCGCCGCCGGCACCGTGCCGGGCACGCTCGTCAACCAGTACGCCCTCTCGGAGTGGCAGGGGCACCTGCGGGTCGCCACCACCACCGGCGATCCCTGGGCCGCCCGCCCGACCTCCGAGTCCGGCGTGCACGTGCTGCGCCGCGACGGCGACACCCTGGCCCGGACGGGCTCGGTCACCGGCCTCGGACCGGGCGAGCGGATCTGGTCGGTGCGCTTCCTCGGCGGGTCCGCGTACGTGGTCACGTTCCGGCGGACCGACCCGCTCTACGCGGTCGACCTGACCGACCCGGCCGCGCCCAGGGTCACCGGCGAGCTGAAGATCACCGGGTACTCGGCGTACCTGCACCCGCTGCCGGAGGGGCGACTGCTCGGCGTGGGCCAGGAGGCCGACCAGCGGGGCCGGACGCAGGGCGTCCAGGTCTCCCTGTTCGACGTCCGCGACCCGGCCCGGCCCACCCGACTCGACCAGTGGCACGTGCCCCGGGTCTACTCCGCACTGGAGTACGACTCGCACGCCTTCCTGCACCACCCGGAGACCGGGCTGGTCGCCCTCCCGGTCGGCGACGACGTACGCCTGCTGCGGGTCTCCGGGACCGAGATCAGCGAGATCGGCACGGTGTCCCATCCGGGCGACCCGGGCGCGGTGACCCGCTCGCTGCTGGTCGGGGACGTGCTCTGGACCGTCTCGGACACGGGTCTGCGGGCCGTCGACCCCACCACCGCGCGGAGCCTCGACTGGCTCCCCGTGACCTGATCCTCCCTCCCCGGCGGGTGGGGCCCGGTTTCTCGGGGTTTCCGGGCTCCACCCGCCTCACCGTCGGGGAGGGGGTCGGTCAGAGGTACATGCCGGTGCGGTGCTCGCCCTGGTCACGCCTGACCGGCTTGTCGCCCTCGCCGAAGAAGCGCTTCCCGCCGAACTCCCCGTGCAGCCGGTCGTCCAGCTCGTCCGCGAGTCCCGTCATCACCTGCACGGCGAGCATCAGGTGGGTGGCCTGGAAGTTGCGGCCGAAGACGGGGATGGACGCCCACACGGTGTCGTCGGCGCAGTAGAGCCGGCCGATCGGCATCCGGTTGGTCAGCTCCGACAGCTTCACGTAGAGCCGCTCGGTGGGCTCGACCTCAGTGAGCACCGGGGAGAAGACGTCCACCAGCGGCGGATTGTCGCGGACCCGGACGAAGACCATCGCCGAGCCGGCACGGATGGTGATGTCGCCGTCGGAGTCGACCTGCAACCGGTCCGAGTCCGACTTGAGCATCGTCGAGACGACCGTACGCACCCGCTCGGCGAGCGCGGCCACGTCGCCCTCCGGGGCCTGGGCGGCGGCCGCGGCGGCGAGCGCCTCGTCCAGGTCGCCCTCGACGTCCCGGTCCGGGCCGAACTCGCTGCGCGCGGTGCCCAGCGGCTCCACCGGCAGCGGCTCACCCTCGGCGTCGTGGATCAGGTAGACGAGGAAGGCCGGGTGTGGGGCGCCGTAGACGTCCCGCAGCGTCCGGGTGAGCAGGGCGGCGAGCTGGCTGGCCTCGGCGGTGCTGCCGTCCAGCCCGAAGTGCTCGCCGGAGCCCTCCACCACGCCGGGCGGCGACCAGCCGAGGGCGATCATGTCCGCCACCGCGGCCCGGTCCAGCCGGTAGCCCTGCGGGAGGGTGGCGTTGCCGACCGCGCGGGCGGCCAGCTTGCCGTCCGCGCCGACGTCGACGCTGAGGGAGTAGACGGCGTCGCCGGTGCCTGAGGCGGTGGGGTCGAGGGTCAGCTCGACGTGCGTGCCCGTCGGCAGTGCCCCCAACCGTTCGGCCAGCGCCCGCGCGAACTCCCGCCACGCCTGGGTGACCTTCGCCCGCAGGTCCGCCGTGGTGGGCTCGTCGAGCAGGATCGGCTCGTGGTGCGCCGGCAGGGTGCCGGGCGGGTCACCGTTCGGCGCCGAGGGGTGGTCTGCCGTCATGATCGCCTCCGTCCGTCCAGGTCACCCTACCCACGGACGCGGGGGGACGAATCAGCCCGACACCGATCGGACAACGACGGTCAGGCCGGGGCCTCGCCGGGCCGTTCGCCGCCGAGTTCGACCGGCCAGGTGGCGGCCAGCGCGCTGAGCCGGGCCGCCGCGCCGGCCGGGTCCGCGCCCCGCCCGACCGCCAGCCCGAGCAGGTACGCGGTGACGGGCGCGCCCGGGCGCAGCACCTGGTGCGCCACCTCCTTCGCCAGGTCGAGCACGGCCGGCACCGGCACCCGGGCGGGGTCGAGGCCCAACTCGGCGCAGGCCGCCGTCACCCAGTCGTCCATCACCGTCATCGCGCCCACTCCTCCGCCCGGCGTACGTCCTCGTCAGTGTCGCAGTCGAACCAGGGCGGCGGGCCGGCACCGGTCCACGGCACCTGGCGGACCCGCAGCCCGACGAGCAGCGCCCGGATCGGCGCCCCCGTCAGCGGCGCGGCGCCGCCGGGTCCGGCGGTGTGCGGCGGCCCGCCGGGCGGGGTCGGCTCGACAGCGGCCGGCTCGGCGGTGGCGGCGCGCTCGGCGGTGAGGCGGTCCAGGGCGGCGCGCAGCGGGGCGACCCGCCACACCCCGCAGAGCGTCTGCCGCCGCCCGTCGTCGTCGACGTAGCAGGCCCCGTCGTGACCGGCGTCGAGCCGGTCGAGCAGCGCGCCGACGGCGGCGCGGGTGAGCAGGGGCAGGTCGGCGGCGAGCAGGGCGACGACGGGCGTACCGGGATCGAGCAGGGCCAGCCCGGCCGCCGCGGCGGCGACCGGCCCACCGCCCGGCGGGTCCTCCCGGGTCACCCGCACCCCGGCGGGCACCGGCCCGGGCGGGCCGACCACGACGCGCGGGGCGGCGTCGGCGACGGCGGCCAGCACCCGGTCCCGCATCGGCCGGCCGCCCACCGTCCGGGCGGGCTTGTCGACGCCCCCCATCCGGCGCGCGGCCCCGCCCGCCAGCACCACCGCCGCGTACGTGTCCACCCGGCCACGGTAGCCGTGCGGCCACCCGGGCACGGGGTGCAGGATGGCGGGATGGGACGGGCGACTGACCGACGCGGCGTGCTCCGCATCGACCTCGACGCGGCGACCGGCCGGGCCTCGGTACGCCGGCAGGACACGCTCGCCGTCGAGGAGCCGCTGGAGATCCGGGTCGGCCCGCCCGGTCCCGGCCGGCGGCGGCCGCTCGCGGTCACCATGCGTACGCCCGGCGACGACCTCGACCTGGCGATCGGCTTCCTGCTGACCGAGGGGCTCATCCGCTCCGCCGACGACGTGCACACCGCGCAGCTCTGTGCCGGCGCGGAGACGCCCAACACGTACAACGTGGTGGACGTGGTGCTGGCGCCCGGTGTGCCCGAGCCGACCGCCGACCCGACCCGGAACTTCCACACCACCAGCGCCTGCGGGGTGTGCGGCAAGGCGAGCATCGACGCGGTGCGTACCCGATCGCTCTTCGCGGTGGGCGACGACCCGCTGACGGTGCCGGCGGCGGTCCTGACGGGGCTGCCGCAGCGGCTGCGCGCGGCGCAGCGCGGCTTCGACCGCACCGGCGGGCTGCACGCGGCGGGCCTGTTCACCGCGACCGGCGAGCTGGTCGTGCTGCGCGAGGACGTCGGCCGCCACAACGCCGTGGACAAGGTGATCGGCTGGGCCGTCCGCGAGCGGCGGTTGCCGCTGACCGGGCACGTGCTGCTCGTCTCCGGGCGGGCGAGCTTCGAGCTGACCCAGAAGGCGTGGATGGCGGGGGTGCCGCTGCTCGCGGCGGTCTCCGCGCCGAGCACCCTGGCGGCGGAGCTGGCCGAGGAGGCCGGGCTGACCCTGGTCGGCTTCCTGCGCGACCAGACCATGAACGTCTACGCCCGCCCCGACCGGGTCGCGACCTGATCCGTCACGGTCGGCACGGGCCGTGGTCGGGGCTGAGTCCTCGGGCAACGAGCCATGAGGTGTACGGCGGGGGGAGGGCGATGGACGTCATCGCTGCCCGCGAAGGGACGGGCCTCCGTCAGAGGTCGTGGACTCGTGGCAGGGGCGCTGCCCGCCGACGCTAGTCGAGGCTGGCCAGCTCCTCGGGGGACAGGCGCAGCGCCCCGGCGGCCAGGTTCTCGACCAGATGGTCGGGGTTGCCGGTGCCGGGGATGGCCAGTAGGTGCGGGCCGCGGCTGAGGGTCCACGCGATCCGCACCTGCGCCGGCGTCACGCCGTGGGCGCGGGCGATGGCGTGCACCGCCTCGTTGGTGGCCACGCCGCCGGCCGCACGTCCGTCGCCGGCGATCGCGAAGAACGGTACGAAGGCGACACCCTGCTCCCCGCAGGTGCGCACGAAATCGTCGTGCGTACGTCGGGTGTCCACGCCGTACGGGTTCTGCACGCAGACCACCGGGGCGATCGCCTGCGCCTGCGCGAGGTGATGGGGGCGAATGTTCGACAGGCCGAGATGCCGGATGAGGCCGGCGTCGCGCAGGTCGGCCAGCGCGCCGAAGTGCTCCGCGACCGAGTCCAGCCCGTGCTGGCGCAGGTTCACGACGTCCAGGTGGTCGCGGCCGAGCTGGCGCAGGTTCTCCTCGACCTGCCCGCGCAGTTGGTCTGGCCGGGCCAGCGGCAGCCACTCCCCGGACGGGTCGCGGCCCGGCCCGACCTTCGTGGTGATGACCAGTTCGTCGGCGTACGGCGAGAGCGCCGTGTTGATTAACTCGTTGGCCGACCGCAGCGGCGAGAAGTAGAACGCCGCCGTGTCGATGTGGTTGACCCCGAGCTCGACCGCCAGGCGCAGCACACCGACCGCCCGGTCGCGGTCGCTCGCCGCGCTGCCGTTGCCGGTCAGGCGCATCGCGCCGAACCCGATCCGGTTGACGGTCAGGTCGCCGAGCGTCCAGGTGCCCGCGGAGTCCGCAGTGATCATGTTGATGGGCATTGGGCGAACCTAGCCATCCCCGCTGACCTGCGCAGCCGGTCATCTGCCCGATATCGCTCCGGCGAGATCGTTGCTAAGTTATCTACAGTGAGGCGCTCTGTCGGACCGACTCCGCCACCCCGTAGTCGAACAGACACCGCCCTGGTCGAACAGACACCGCCCTAGTCGAACAGCCCCAACCGGACGACGGCGTCCCGGGCCAGCAGGAAACCGGCGATGCCGAGGATCCAGCCCAGCATGCTGCCGGAGCTGCGCATGATCCAGGCGTTCAGCCGGGCCAGCACCGGCTCGACCAGCCTCGGCCAGGCCACCCGGGCGGCCAGCAGCAGCACCGCCGGCAGCACCATCACCAGGCAGTAGCCGGCGAGCAACCCCACCACGCTCCCCGCGCCGAGCCCGGAGGTGGTCAGCAGGCCGACCGCGCCGAGGTACGGCAGCATCGTCGCCACCTCGGCGAGCGCGGCGAGCAGCGCCAGCCCGACCAGCCAACGCACCGACGAGTCCCCGCCGGCGACCCGGTCCCGCCACCGCAGCACCCCGCCGCCGCGCGGACGGCGCTTGCCGTCGTAGCGGAAACTCAGCGCGAACAGCCCGACCCCGAGGGCGAGCTGCGCCCAGAGCACCGGCCGGTTGTCCATCGCCCCGCCGAGCACGTCGGCCAGCCGGCTGCCGCCGAGTGTCAGCACCAGCCCGACGGCGAAGTAGAAGGCGGCAATCGTGCCGAGATAGACGAGGATCCGCCGGACGCTGACCCTGCCGGGAGCCAGCAGCAGCCAGACCGGGATGAAGAGCGTGCCGATGCTCGTGCTGTCGACCAGGGCGAGGCCTGCTAGTGACAGCAGCAGGCCGGCGCTCATGCGGGGCGTCCGGGAAGTAGGGGCACGCCATGATTCTGTTCCGACGCCGTGCCGGTGGACTCGGCCCACGGAACGAACGTCCGCTACATCCTTCGACGGACAGCCCCGGTGAGCCCGGGTCACCCCCTGCCCGGCTCACCGGGCCGTCGCCGGGTCGCGGCCGGCGGCCCGGGGAAACGCGAGGTCGAGGTGGAGCCGGCCGAGGCCGTCGTCGCCGTGTGTCCGCGCCGCTCTTCGGGGCTCAGATGCCGTCCCAGAAGGTCAGCCGGTGCGCGGCGCTCCGGTCGAAGTGGCCCACCCTGTCGAGGTCCAGGCCCTGGACGTACGGGTACTGCCGCCACGCCGGTAGGCCGCGACCGTTGGGGTCACCCGTGGCGGCGAACCGCGCCCAGTAGCCGATCATCAGGTCGCCGAGTCGACGCTGCTTGTCGGTGAGCGGGGCGGACTCCCACGACGGGTCGAAGAGGAACGGCAGTTCCGAGCCGTGCGATGCCAGGGGCTCCACCTGCTCGTCGGGGAACGGGAAAAGCTGCGGTGCCGTCCGGTCGAGGAACTCGTAGGAATAGACCGGGACGTGCCTGGCCAGCAACCGATCGGTGTCCCGCGCCGACCGCGCCCAGTCGAGGTCGCTCAGCACGGCGGCAGCCGTCTGGGTCGGCACGTCGCCGGGCGGATAGGCCGCCAGGACAGCCGGTGCCCGCTCTCCGAAGATCTGGGTGAGGCCGTCGACGTACTGTGCGGCGGTGAGCTTGGGAAACACCATCGATGCGAACATGGTGCCCTCGTCCCGGGTGATGCCGGACAGGATCGGCACCCGGTGGAAGCGTCCCTCGGCGAACACCACTGCCGGGTCTTCCGGCAGCACGGTGTTGCCGTATCCGGGGAGAGGCAGTGCGGGCTGCGCGAGGAGTTCCTGAGTCGACTTACCCCTCAGACAGGCGACGTCGGAGCAGGAGACCCGCTCGGCGACGAGCTGCCCGTGTCCCTCGTGAGCCGAGGCAGGAACCCAGAGTGGCACGTCCAGGACCGCCGGCAGGTCGCCCTGCCTCCAACACGGGGAACTCTGGGTGATCGCGCGGTGGAACAGGCCGGCCGAGGCCGGAGCGGCGAGTTGGGCGCATACCGAGTGCGAGCCCGCTGACTCACCGGCGAGCGTGACATTTCCTGGATCACCGCCGAACGCGGTCGCGTTGCGCCGTACCCACCTCAGCGCCGCCTGCTGGTCCTGCACGCCGAACGCACCGCTGTCGGGCAGCCCGGGGTGGCCGAAGAAGCCGAAGATTCCCAGCCGGTAGTTGAGGGTCACCACAACGATGTCGCCGCGCGTGGCGAGGCGGACGGCGTCGTAGTCGCTGCCGGCGCCTTTCGTCAGGCTGCCGCCGTGCAGCCAGACCAGCACCGGTTTGCGATTGCGGGGTGAGGCGCCACGCGGTGCGGTCACGTTGAGGTAGAGGCAGTCCTCGCTGTCGCTGGCTGGCAGGCCCCAGTTGTCAGCTGTCTGCGCGCACCGGTTGCCGGGTCGTGTCGCGTCGCGGACGCCTGCCCACGGCTCGACAGGTTGCGGGGAGCGCCAGCGCAGCTCCCCGACGGGCGCGGCGGCGTAGGGAATGCCCTGGAAGAGCCGGTGGTCACCGCGCACGGTGCCGGCCATCCAGCCGGCGTCGGTGCGCACCTTGCCCGGATCGGCGGCCGCAGGCACAGGCAGCGCCAGCAACGCGGCGACGATCATGACGGTCGTCAGGATTCGCATGCGACCAACGCTGTCATCCGACAGCCGTGGTCGGGATGATGTTTCCCGCCCGACAGGGGTGTAGCTACCTACACCTGGCGGGCGGCCGCGACGGCGGCGAAGAGCGGTGCCGCGGCGTCGTGGTCAGCGAGGGTCACACCGGCGGCGCCCCCTGGCCGGCCCGCCACGCCGCGAACGCCAGGAGCGCGGCCGCCGCGGCAATCAGCTCCGGCTCGGCCCGGCGCAGCACGTCGGTCCAGAGCGCGATGTCCGCGTACCGTCCGTCGGTGCGCACCCAGGAATGGTCGCGTACCGGCTCCCGGGTCAGCAGCACGCTCGGCCAGGCCACCTCGTCGTCGGTGAGCACCTGCGCCCGCTGGTGCCGGCGCAGGGCGGCGCGGAGCGCGGCGGCCCCCGCCGAGGATCGGCCGCTCGGCGCGGGCGGTGGCCTCGCGTACGGCCGATCGGGCCGGACCCGTCACCGGGGCGACAGCGCGGCCCGGTCGGGCAGGGCGACCTGGCCGGCGATGTCGGCCGCCGCGCTGACCTCGCTGGCGCCGGCGTCGAAGGGCCTGTCCTCGGGCGGGCAGCACTCCGGCTCGGTGCAGACGTACGACCAGTAGCGACCCCCGGTGACGCGGAGCCGGTCAGGTCGGCCCACGGGACGGACGTCGGCTACGTCCTTCGACGGACCACACCACGTCGTCGCCCAGCGGCCTGCGCGGGCGGCACGAGTTCCTGCCCGCTGTGCCGCCCCCGGGCCGCGAGAGCGGATCGGGTACGACGGATCCGGCCGGCCCGTGGTCGACTGCCCGATGTGGAGCTGACCGTCGGAGAGCAGCACCTTCCGGCCATCCTGGACCTGCCGGTCGGGCCTGCCCGGGGCGCACTCGCCGTGCTGCACGGCTCCCACGCCGGCGCCCGGTCGTACTTCCTCTACGAGCACCTGGCCCGGCTGCTGCCGCCGGCTGGCGTCGCGGTCCTCCGTCACGACCGGCGCCCCCGGATCGACGGCCGCGACGTTCCGCTGAGCGCCCAGTCCGACGACGCGGCGGCGGCCCTCGACGTGCTGCGCCGACGGGTCGGCGACGTGCCCGTCGGGCTGTGGGGGTTCAGCCAAGGGGCGTGGGCGGCGGCGCTCACCGCCAGCCGGCACCCGGTCGACTTTCTCGTGCTCGTCGGGTGCAGCGGGGTCAGCCCCGCACGGCAGATGCGCTACGGCACCGCCGAGCAGCTTCGCCGCCACGGGTACGGCGACGCGGACCTCGCCGAGCTGGACCGGCTGCGCGGGGTCGCGGAGACCTGTCTGCGCGGCGGGCTGCCCCGGGCGGTCGCCCAGGCCGAGCTGGACGCCGCCGTCGGGCGGCCCTGGTTTCCGCTGGCGTTCCTGCCGCGCAAGGTGCCGGAGCCGGGCACCTGGGCCGACATGGACTTCGATCCGGAGCCGGTCTTCGCGGCGCTGTCCTGCCCGGTGCTGCTCTGCTACGGCGAGACCGACGCCTGGACGCCGATCGAGGAGAGTCTGGCGGTGTGGCACCGGGCCGCCCGCGCCGCCGAGCTGACCGTCGCCAGGCTGGCCGGCTGCGACCACGCGCCCACCCTGCACGAGGCCGACGACCTGACCGCGATCAGCCCGCAGTACGAGGAGGCCCTGCTCCACTGGTTGGAGGGACGTCTATCCCGACCGGTCAGGGACGTGGCTGGATCGGGAAGCGGCCCCGGCGGATCCGCCAGTGACGCCCGGCCTTCAGGTGGTCGATGATCGCCCGCTGGAGCACGGTGCGGCGCGGCAGCCGGTCGAGCGGCGTGGTCAGGCTGCGGAACACGAACCGCAGCACCTCGACGTCGGCGTCCAGCCCTTCCGGCTCCTCGTAGGGCTCCAGCTCGAACATCCGCTGGAACCGGACGATGTTGGAACCCTCGGGCAGGTATTCCCGCAACTGCGGATCGAGCAGCCACGACCCGCAGGCGAACGCCGTGTAGTGCTCGTCGGGGAAGTGGCGCGGAAAGAACGCGCGGGCCTCGTCGAGCGACGCGGCGACCGCCTCCGGGGTCATCGGCCCCGACTCGGGAATGTGCAGGTCGAGGGCGGTGCCGCCACGCTGGTATTGCAGGCGGCCCAACTCGTAGAGGCCGCCGCGCGCGTGCAGCGTGAGCCAGCTCTGCATGACCGGCCAGCCCTCGCGGTGCATCCGCCGGTCGATGGCGAGGTTGCGGCCCAGGTCGGCGAGGGTCGCCCAGGACACGGCGTCGGAGATGCCGTGGTCGCGGTGGTAGCCCCTGACGATGTCGACCAGGGCCAGGTACGCGTACACGTAGAGATGCCGCCAGGCGGGGCCCCGGTCGCGCGGCAGCGCGGGGCCGGGCGGCAGCCAGGCGTGGCCCCCGAGGTCGGCGCGGACCAGGGCGGTCGAGCGGTCGAGCAGCCAGCGCAGCTCCGGCGTCCACAGCGGAGAGCCGGGGTCGGGCCAGCCCGCCATGATCTCGACGGCGTCGTCCGGTCGCACCGCGAGCCGGTCGAGGAGCGCGGGCGCGTCGGCCTTGGCGGGCAGCGGCGCCGACGGCCGGTCGCCGGCGAGCCGGTGCACGCGCTCGACGTCCTCGACGGGCACCCCGAGCCGCGCTGCGGTGTCGTCCAGGTCCACGCGGTCGACCCTACCGGCCGGTCGGTGTCTTCCACGGCCCGTGCCGCTCGGGCAGATCCCGCTGCGGCGACCCGAGCGCCGCTGCACCCGACAGCTCGCGTCGGCCGGCTCACCGGAGGCCGCCCCGGGTGCGCCTGCGGCGCACGACGCCCGGCCTGCCGACGGCCGGCCAACCGTCCAATTCGGACGGCGGCACGCCCCGGCGCAGCAGGTCGTCGAGGAGCAGCGCCAGCGGGTAGTCGGGGTGCTCGGCCAGGCCCCGCTCCAGGGCCACCGCCGCCAGCGCGCCCTGCCCCGCCCGCCAGGCCGCGAACGCCAGCAGCGCGGCCGGCGCGGCGGTCAGCCCCGGCTCGGCCCGGCGCAGCACGTCGGCCCAGAGCGCGATGTCCTCGTCGCGCCCGTCGGTGCGCTCCCAGGCGTGGTCGCGCACCGGCAGGTGGGTCAGCAGCAGGCTCAGCCAGGCCACCTCGTCGTCGCTGAGCCGTTGTCCCCGCCGGTGCCGGCGCAGCGCGCCGCGTACGGCCGTCGTGCCGGCGGCCCGGACCGCCCGCCCGCTGCGCAGGTCCGCCGCCGGGGCCCTGTGCAGCAGGGCCGCCAGGCGCCGCTCGGCGCGGGCGGTGGCCCGGCGTACGGCCGAGCGGGCCGGACCGGTCACCGGGGCGACCTGCGCGACGAGGGCGGCCCGGTCGGGCAGGGCGACCTGACCGGCGAAGACGGCCGCCGCGCTGACCTCGCTGGCCCCGGCGTCGAAGGGCCTGCCCTCGGGTGGGCAGCACTCCGGCTCGGTGCAGACGTACGACCAGTAGCGACCCCCGGTGACGCGGAGGGCGTCGAGCACGGGCAGCCCGGCCCCGGTCAGCGCGGCGCGCACGGCGTCGACCGCCGGGGTGACCCGGGCGGCCGGGCCGTAGCCCAGGACCGTGGCGGTCTCGGCGTGCTGCCGGGCGACGACGCCGGCGAGGTGCCGGGCGGCGTCGCCCGGATCGGCGAGGTCGGGCAGGGCGGCGCGGGCGGCGAAGGTGATCCGGCGGGCCCGCATCGCGACCACGACGACGCTGTCGGCCGGGTGGAAGCCGAGCAGGTACGGCACGGCGGCGATGAGGTCGGCCGGGGAACGGACGGTGAGCCGGGGGCGGTCGGTCGGGGTCATGGCTGGCAGCCTGCGGCGCGGGCGAGACCGCCGGCAGCCCCTGTGGACGACACGCGGGTTGTCCACAGACACGGAGCGTGTCGCCCCAGCTCAGGCGTTCACGCCTCCACGGGCGCGGAGCGTTTCGGCTGGTCCGCCACCAGCGACGCCAGCTCACTGCGGGAGCCGACGCCCAGCTTCGGGTACGCCTTGTAGAGGTGGTAGCCGACCGTGCGGGGACTCAGGAAGAGCTGCGCGCCGATCTCGCGGTTGCTCAGCCCCCGGGCCGCCAGCTGCACCACCTGGTGTTCCTGCGGGGTCAACCGCCGCACCGCGTCCGTGTCGGCGGCCCGGACGCTCTCCCCGGCGGCGCGCAGTTCGGCCCGCGCCCGCGCGCTCCAGGGCCGGGCCTGGAGCCGGTCGAAGATCTCCAGCGCCGAGTGCAGCACGATCCGCGCCTCGCTGACCCGGCGCGCCCGGCGCAACCACTCGCCGTGGAGCAGTTCGGTGCGGGCCCGTTCGAACGGCGGGCCGCCCTGCCGGTGCAGCGCGACAGCCCGGGCGAACCGGTCGTCGGCGTTGCCGTCCAGCAGCGCCTGGCACCGCAGTGCGACCGCCCGCGCCCACGGCTGGCGGACGTGCGCGGCCCAGTCGGCGTACTGCCGGGCGGCGGGCAGCCCGTCCGCCGGCCGGTCCACCCGTACCGCGGCCTCCACCAGGTCGGGAAGGCTGGCCATCGCGCCGCCGCGGTGCCGCGCGGCCAGCATCCCGGAGAGCCGGCCGAAGGCCGCCTCGTACCGGCCGAGGCCCAGGTCCAGCAGGCTCAGCGCGCCCGCCGCGTGGACGTTGCCCGGCGTCACGCCCCGCGCGATCGGTTCCGCGGTCAGCTCGACGCACCGCCCTTCGTCACCCCGGACGGCGGCCAGGGCGGCCAGCACGGTGTTCAGGTAGACCGCGTGCGGGCGCTGCCCGGTGTCGGCGGCGACCCGCAGACCCTCCGTGGCGCTGGCCTCCGCGTCGTCGTGCCAGCCCGACATGAGCTGGGTGCGGGCGAGCAGCGGGAGCACCGAGGCCAGCAGGCCGGCGGCGCCCTGCCGACGGGCCGTGTCGGCAAGTCGCGCCGCGATGTCGTGGGCGCTGTCGACGTCGGCGAGCATCAGGTGCCACCACCCGATGTCGAGCAGCTCCAGGTGCTGCGCGCAGCCCGTCGTCTCCTCGACCAGCAACCGCAGCGGTTCGACCGAGGCGTCGGAGAGGGCGTGCTGCGCGGCGAACACCTGGGACAGCGCGGTCACGAGGTGGGCGCTGGGCACGCCCAGTTCCTCGGCCCGCGCGGCGGTGCGCTCCAGCGCGCCGAGGTCGTCCGCGTGGGCCGCCGCCCGGCCGGCGCGGAAGAGCAGGTGACCGGCCCGACGCGGGTCGAGGGAGGCCACCGCCACGGCGGCGTCGGAGAGCAGGCGGTGGGCCTCCTTCGGGCGGTCCCGCGAGTCCAGCACGACGGCGCGGACCAGGGCGATGTCGGCCAGTTGCACGGGATCGGTGACGTAGTCGGCGGCCTCGTCGGCCAGCGCCGCGGCCCGATCCAGCTGGCCGGCGTCGGCGGCCGCCTCCGCCGCCGTGGTCAGCCGCTGCCCGCGCCGGGCCCGGTCCGCGGTGAGCGCGGCGGCCCGCTCGCACATCGCCGAGACCGCCGCGCTCACCCGGGGCGACCCGCTGCGGGCAGCGGTCTCCAGTGCCTGCGCCGCTTCCTCGTCCGGCCCGATGGCCATCGCCGACCGGTGCCAGGCGTACGAGCAGACGTCGCCCCGGGCCGCGTAGACCGCCGCGAGCGCCCCGTGCGCCGCCATCCGGCTGTCGACCTCCGCGCTCTCCCGCACCGCCGTACGCACCAGCGGGTGGCGGAACACCAGCCGGCCCTCCACCAGCCGCACCAGCTGCGCCTGCTCGGCGGGAACCAGGTCGTCCCGGGTGCAGCCGAGGCGTTCGGCGGTCGGGAGCACCACGGCGGCGTCGGCGGTGGACGCCTCGGCGGCGACGACGAGCAGCCGCCGGGTCGCCTCGGGCAGCCGCCGCACCCGCTCGGCGAAGACCTGGTGCAGCCGCTGGTAGCGCGAGGACGGCACGCGGCGCGGCTCGCCGTCGAGCGGCAGTTCCAGCAGGGCGAGCGGGTTGCCCTGCGCCTCGGTGAGCAGATCGGACCGGAGGTAGCCGGGCACCGGCTCCGGCCGTTGCGCGACCAGGGCGGCGGCCGCCGCCTCGTCCAGCGGCCCGATCGGCAGCTCCGGCAGGCCGGCCGGGTCGAACGGGGACGGCTCGTCGGCACGGACCGCGACGACCACCGCGATCGCCTCGGCGTCGAGCCTACGCACGGCGAAGAGCAGCGCCTCCGCCGAGGCCGCGTCGAGCCAGTGCGCGTCGTCGACGAGGCAGAGCAGTGGGCGCTCCTCGGCCAGCTCGGCCAGCAGGCTCAGCACCGCCAGCCCGACGAGGAACCGGTTCGCGTCGCCGCCGGCCTCCTGCCCGAGCGCCGCCCGCAGCGCCCGGGCCTGGGGAGCGGGCAGGGCGTCCAGCCGGTCGGTCTCCCGGCCGAGCAGCAGGTGCAGCCCCGCGTAGGGGAAGCCCGTCTCCGACTCGATCCCGTCCGTGCGCAGCACCCGCATGTCGCCGGCCAGGTGCGCGGCGTGGTCGAGCAGGGCCGACTTGCCGATCCCGGCCTCGCCCCGCAGGACGAGCACCCCGCTGCGGCCGGACCGCGCCTGCCGGAGCAGGGTGTCGATCCGGGAGATCTCCTCGGTCCGGCCGTGCAGCACGGGACAAGGCTACGCGGCCACCGTCGCGCTCATCGCCTGGTACAGGGACTCCTCCGACAGCGCGCCGTTCAGCGTACGGCCGGCGATCCGGAACACCGGCACCCCGCGTACGCCCTCGGCCCGCACCCGGGCGAGTTCGGCGCGCACGTCGTCGTCGCCGCCGTCCTGCCAGGCGACGCCCGCCTCGTCGGCGAGCCGGCGCAGCGTGGCCGGGTCGGCGATGTTGAGCTCGTCGGTGTGGTGGGCGCGGAACAGCCGCTCCACCATCGCCTCGCCCCGCCCCTGCCGGGCGGCCACCGCGATCAGGCGGTGCGCGGGCAGCGTGTCGGACCACACCGCGTGGCGGTGGCGGAACGTCAGCCCCTCGCTCGCCGCCTTGGACTCGATGCCGGCGACCGCGTCGTCCGCCCCCGCCCCGAAGGCCCGGCGCAGCACGTCGATCTTCGGTTCGCCGTCGACCGTGGCGCGGGGGTCCAGTTGGAACGGCCGGAACCGCACCCTCACCTCCCCGCCCTCGGCGCGGATCCGGGCCGCCGCGCGCTGGAACCGGGCGAAGGCGAAGTACGACCACACGCACGGCACGTCGAATACGAATTCCACATCCATCGTCCGCTCCATTCTCTGTTCCTCCGGGTCAGGCCGCGTACGGGACACGCTCGCGGGCCTCGCGCAGCGCCCGGCCCCACCACCCGAGCTGTTCCAGGACGGCCTTGGCAGCGCTGTCGCAGCCCTGCGGATCCACCGGCGAACCGGACTCGTCGAACTTGTCCCAGCAGCCGTGGAAGCTGACCGTGTCCCGCACGGTCGTCGCGTGCACCTCGGCGAAGACCGTGCGCAGGTGCTCCACGGCGCGCAGGCCACCGGCGAGCCCGCCGTAGGAGACGAAGCCGACCGGCTTGGCGCGCCACTCGTCCCGGTACCAGTCGATCGCGATCTTGATCGAGGCCGGGTAGCTGTGGTTGTACTCCGGCGTGACCACCACGAAGGCGTCAGCGGCGGCCAGCCGCGGCGCGAGCGCGTCGACCGCCGCCGGCTGCGGCGCGCCGAAGGCGGTCAGCGTCGCCGGCAGGTCGATCTCGGCCAGGTCGATCACATCCACGTCGAAGCCGCCGTGCCGGCGCGCCTGGTCGACGAACCAGGCGGCCACCACCGGGCCGAAGCGCCCCTCCCGGGTGCTGGCCACGATGACGGCGAGACGCAACTTCTGCGTAGTCACGGATGTTCTCCCAGGTCGGTCGGGGTGTGTGTCACCACGCTAGGCAGCCGGCGGCCCCCCGCCATCTGTCAACCGACCGGTCACGGACCCGGACCCCGCCCCGGTGGCCGGTACGGTCGTTCGACAGATGCCCGGCGGGCGTCCGCGTTCCTACCGTCGGCGTCCATGACCACCACACACGCGTCGCAGCAGCCACCGCCCGTCGTCCGCACCCGCTGGGCCCCGGTCGCCGCGGTGGCCCTCGCCATGCTCGTAGTGACCTCCGAGATGAGCATCGCCGGCGTGGTGCTGCCCTCGATCGGCTCCGACCTGGCGGCCGACCCGGCGGCCACCACCTGGGTGTTGCTGGCGTACGCGCTCCCGATGGCCGCGATCTCCATTCCGGCCGGCCGCTGGGCCGACCAGGCCGATCCCCGGCTGATCTTCGTCGTGTCCATGGTCGGCATCGGCGTCACCAGCGTGCTCGCGGCCCTCGCGCCGACGATGTGGGTGCTGCTTGCCGTACGGCTGCTCCAGGGCGTCACCGGCGGGCTCACCCTGGCGGTCTACCTGCCGGTGATCGCCGCGACCGTGCGGGCGGACCAGCGGGCCCGCGCGATCGGCACGGTGGTGACCATCATGACCATCGGCGGGATGGCCGGCACCTCGCTCGGCGGGCTGGTCGCGGGCGCGTTCGGCTGGCGGGCGGTGTTCCTGCTCAAGCTGCCCCTCGTCGCGGCCGCGCTCTGGCTGGGCCTGCGGGCGCTGCCCCGCGACGGCCGGGGACTGCCCAACCCCGGCCTGCCGCTGCTGAGCGAGGTGGCGCTGCTGGGCGGCACGGTCGCCGCGGTGCTCGTCGCGGTCGACGAGGTCGCGGCGCGGCCGGCGGTGGCCGCCGGGCTGGGCGCGCTCGCCGTGGGACTCGGCCTGGCCTGGGCCCGGCTGCCCGCCGCGCGACCGATCATCGCGCTGGTACGCGACCGTCGCTTCGGGTTCACCGTCCTCGGGCTCTTCCTGGTGTGCTTCAACATCGCGCTGACGGCCTTCCTCCTGCCGTACTTCCTCGCCGATGTGCTGCACGAGGGCCCGGAGGTGACCGGAATGCTGCTGCTGGTCAACATCGGCGCCATGACGGTCGCCTCGCCGGTCGCCGGCTGGCTCGCCGACCGGATCGGCGCGCTGCCGGCGGCGGCGACGGGTGCCGCGCTGGTAGCCGGGGCCACGCTGCTGCCGGTCACGCTCCCCGCCGACGCCGGGCTGACGCACGTCGGGTGGCAGATCGCGGTGATCGGCGTCGGGTTCGGCCTGTTCAACACCCCGATCATCGCGGCGGTCATGGCGGCGGCGCCCGCCGGCGCCACCGGCGCCGCCGGCGGGGTCAGCGGCACCGTACGGATGATCGCGACGACGCTCGCGCCTGCCGTCGCCGCGCTGTGCTGGACCGCCGGCGGCGGCGGGCTGGCCGGCTTCCGTACCGCCCTGGTGGTGCTCACGGCGATCCAGGTCGCCGGGGTGCTGGCGCTGTTGGCCGCCCGCCGGCGGCACACCACCGCGACGCCCGCCCGCGTCGCCGCGTGACGGGTTACCGTGCGCGGATGGATCTGGCGTACCTGCGGGCGCACCCGGAGCACCTGCCGACCTTCCTGACCCATCAGCGGATCCGGGAGACGCCGGTCGCCGGCGGCGACATCTGCGCCGCGTCCCGGCTGACCCTCGACGACGGCCACTCGATCTTCGCCAAGAACTGGCCGGAGAGCGCCGGCCGGCCGGTGCCGGAGGGCTTCTTCACCGCCGAGGCGGCCGGCCTGCGCTGGCTGCGGGAGGCGGGCGCCGTCGCGGTGCCGGAGGTGGTCGTGGCGCTGCCCGAGCTGCTGGCGCTCGACTGGGTGGAGCCTGGCGAGCCGACGCCCGAGGCGGCCGAACGGTTCGGCCGGGAACTGGCGGGGCTGCACCGGGCCGGCGCGCCGGCGTTCGGGGCCGGATGGACCGGGTTCGTCGGGGCGCTCCCGCAGGACAACACGCCGGACGAGGGGCCGTGGTCGCGCTGGTTCGCCGAGCGCCGGCTGGTCCCGTACCTGCGCCGGTCCGTGGACGGCGGCGCGCTGACCGGCGCGGAGACCGCACTGGTCGAGGAGGTCGTCGACCGGATCGGGGAGTTCGGCGGGGACGAGCCGCCGGCCCGCATCCACGGCGACCTCTGGCCCGGCAACGTGCTCTGGGGGGCCGACGACCGGGTGTGGCTGGTGGACCCGGCCGCGCACGGCGGGCACCGGGAGACCGACCTGGCGCAGCTGGCGCTCTTCGGCGGCGTGCCCCACCTCGACCGGGTCCTCGCCGCGTACGCGGAGGCGTGGCCGCCCGCCGACGGGTGGCGGGCGCGGGTGCCGCTGCACCAGCTCCACCTGATGCTGGTGCACACCGCCCTCTTCGGCACGGCGTACCGCGATGCGGTCGCCCGCACCGCCCGAGCGGCCCTGACCGGGCTGGTGCGCGCTACCGTCGACGGGTGAACGCCGCCCCGCCGACCGACGGCGCCCTCGTCGACCGGTACGGCCGCGTCGCCCGGGACCTGCGCGTGTCCCTGACCGACAAGTGCAACCTGCGCTGCACCTACTGCATGCCGGCCGAGGGGCTGCCCTGGCTGGCCGGCCCGGAACTGCTCGGCGACGAGGAGATCGTCCGGCTGGTCCGGGTCGCGGTGCGGCGACTGGGCGTGACCGAGGTGCGGTTCACCGGCGGGGAGCCGCTGATCCGGCCCGGCCTGGTCGGCATCGTGGCCGCCGTGGCGGCGCTGGAGCCGCGCCCCCGGATCTCGCTCACCACCAACGGCATCGGGCTGGACCGGCTCGCCCCCGCGCTGCGCGCCGCCGGACTGGACCGGGTGAACGTCTCGCTGGACACCCTGGACCCGGAGCGGTTCGCCCGGCTCACCCGGCGCCCGCGCCTGCCGGACGTGCTGGCCGGGCTGGCCGGGGCGACCGCCGCCGGGCTCACCCCGGTCAAGGTCAACACCGTGCTGATGCGCGGCGTCAACGACGACGAGGCCCCGGCGCTGCTCCGCTTCGCGCTGGCGCAGGGCTACGAGCTGCGGTTCATCGAGCAGATGCCGCTGGACGCCCAGCACGGCTGGGACCGGGCCAGCATGGTCACCGCCGACGAGATCCTGGCTCACCTGCACGGCGAGTTCGCCCTGACTTCCGACCCGGCGGAACGCGGCGCCGCCCCGGCCGAGACCTGGCTGGTCGACGGCGGCCCGGCACGGGTCGGCGTGATCGCCAGCGTCACCCGGCCGTTCTGCGGCGACTGCGACCGCACCCGGCTCACCGCCGACGGGCAGGTCCGCGCCTGCCTCTTCGCGACCGAGGAGTCCGACCTGCGCGGCGCGCTGCGGGCCGGGGCGGACGACGACGAGCTGGCCCGGCGCTGGCGGGCCGCGATGTGGGGCAAGCGGGCCGGGCACGGCATCGACGACCCCGCCTTCCTGCAACCCGCCCGGCCCATGTCGGCCATCGGAGGATGACCGTGACCGAACCGACGCGGCCGGCCGACGCCGGACCGCCGGCCCACGCCGCGCAGGCAGCCGACACCGGACAGGCGGCTCCGCCGGCTGACGCCGGACCGCCGCTCACCGTGCGCTACTTCGCCGGGGCGCGGGCCGCCGCCGGCCGGGCCGAGGAGACCGCGTCCGCCGGCGGCGGTCTCGACGAACTCCTGGTGGAGCTGGCCGCGCGGCACGGGGAGCGGCTCGCCGCCGTGCTGCGGGTGGCGAGTTTCCTGGTCGACGGCGTGACCTGTCATGATCGTCGGGCACCGCTACCGGCCGGGGCCACGATCGACGTCCTGCCCCCCTTCGCGGGCGGCTGAGGAGGCGCACAGCATGTTCGCGGCACTGGCGTTCGTGGCCACCATGGCGCTGATCACCGGCCTGATCCACCTCTACCTGTGGAAGCGGCTGGTGCGGGACACCACCGCGCCGGGGCGCTGGCGGCGGATCGGCGGGATCACCGCCCTGGTGTTGGCGCTGCTCGTACCGGCGACCATGGCCGGCACCCAGGCGGGCCTCTACTGGCTCGCGTGGCCGGGCTACCTCTGGCTCGCCGTCATGTTCTACCTGCTGGTCCTGCTGGTGGCGCTGGAAGTGCCGATGCTGGTGACCCGGCTCGTGCTGCGCCGCCGGGTCGCCGCCGCGGAGCCCACCGCCGCCGCGCCCGAGCCCGCCCTGGTCGGCGCGTCGGGCCCGGCCGACCCGCCGGCCGCCGGCGCGGTCGCGCAGCCGGACCACGACCCGGCCCGCCGGTTGCTGCTCGCCCGTGGGGCGGCGATCTTCGCCGGGCTCACCGCCACCGGCCTCACCGGGTACGGCATCCGCACCGCCCTCGGCCCGCCGCGGCTCGACCGGGTGCAGATCCCGCTGGCCAAGCTCCCCCGGAGCATGGACGGCCTGCGGATCGCCACGGTCTCCGACATCCACCTCGGCCCGCTGCGCGGCCGGGCGCACACCGAGCGGATCGTCGCCGCGATCAACCGCCTCGACGCCGACATCGTCGCCGTCGTCGGTGACCTCGTCGACGGTTCGGTGGCCGAGCTGGGCGAGGCGGCCGAGCCGCTGCGCGGCCTGCGCTCCCGGCACGGCAGCTACTTCGTCACCGGCAACCACGAGTACTACTCGGGCGTCGAGGAGTGGGTCCAGGAGCTGGACCGGCTCGGCCTGCGGGTCATGCAGAACGAGCGGACCGAGATCCAGGCCCGGGGCGGGGTGCTGGACCTGGCCGGGGTCAACGACGTCACCGCCGCCGGCACCGGCCTGGCCGCCCCCGCGGACTACGCGGCGGCGCTGGGCGACCGCGACCCGAGCCGACCGGTGGTGCTGCTCGCCCACCAGCCGGTGGCCGCGGTGGAGGCGGCGAAGTTCGGCGTCGACCTGCAACTCTCGGGCCACACCCACGGCGGCCAGATGGTGCCGTTCAACCTGTTGGTGAAGCTCCAGCAGCCGGTGGTCTCCGGCCTCGGCGAGGTCGACGGCACCAAGGTCTACGTCACCAACGGCGCCGGCTTCTGGGGCCCGCCGGTCCGCGTCGGCGCCGAACCGCAGATCACCCTGGTCGAGCTGCGCACCCGCTGACCCCTCGGCGCGGGCGGCTGACCCATGGTCCCGCCCGGCCCATAGCGCGGGACCGTCGGCTTGTCCAGCACCGGCCGCTCAGGTCACGGGTGCGCGTGGCGACCGGCGGGTAATGGATCGGGCGTGACAGGATGCGGCGTGCCTCCGTTCAGCGCCGCACCCTCCGGTGGCCTCCCGCCGTTCGTCGCGGATCTGCACATCCACTCGAAGTACTCGCGCGCGTGCAGCCGCGACCTCACCCTGCCCAACCTGGGCTGGTGGGCGCGGCGCAAGGGCATCGGCGTGCTCGGCACCGGCGACTTCACCCACCCCGCCTGGTACGACCACCTGCGCGAGACGCTGCACCCCGCCGAGCCCGGCCTGCACCGGCTCAGCCCCGAGGCGGAACGGGACATCGCCCGCCGGCTGCCGCCCCGGCTGGCCAGCGAGGCGGAGACGGACCCGGTCCGGTTCATGCTCAGCGTGGAGATCTCCACGATCTACAAGCGGGACGACCGCACCCGCAAGGTGCACCACCTCATCTACCTGCCCGACCTGGACGCGGTGGCCCGGTTCAACACCGCGCTCGGGCGGATCGGCAACCTCGGCTCGGACGGCCGGCCGATCCTCGGCCTGGACTCCCGGGACCTGCTGGAGATCACCCTGGAGGCCAGCGCCGACGGCTACCTGGTGCCGGCGCACATCTGGACGCCGTGGTTCTCCGCGCTGGGCTCGAAGTCCGGCTTCGACGCGATCGCCGACTGCTACGCCGACCTGGCCGACCACGTCTTCGCCGTGGAGACCGGCCTCTCCTCCGACCCGGAGATGAACTGGCGGGTCGGCAGCCTGGACCGCTACCAGCTCGTGTCCAACTCGGACGCGCACTCGCCGCCGGCCCTGGCCCGGGAGGCCACCGTCTTCGCCACCGGGCGGGACTACTTCGCCATCCGGGACGCGCTGCGCACCGGCGACGGGCTGGCGGGGACCATCGAGTTCTTCCCGGAGGAGGGCAAGTACCACGCGGACGGGCACCGGCTCTGCGGGGTCAACTGGTCCCCGGAGCGGACCCGGGCCGCCGGTGGCCGCTGCCCGGAGTGCGGCAAGCCGCTGACCGTCGGCGTGCTGAGCCGGGTCGAGGAGCTGGCCGACCGCCCGGCGGGACACCGGCCCCCGCACGCCCGGGACGTCACCCACCTCGTGCCGCTGGCCGAGATCCTCGGCGAGCTCAACAGGGTGGGCGCCCGCTCGAAGAAGGTCGAGGGAAAGCTCAACGAGCTGCTCGCCGCGCTCGGCCCGGAGCTGGAGATCCTCACCACCACCCCGCTCGCCGAGATTCCGAAGGTCGGCGGGGAGCTGCTCGCCGAGGGCATCGGCCGGCTGCGCCGCGGCGACGTCCGCCGGGTTCCCGGCTACGACGGCGAGTACGGCGTCATCACCCTCTTCGACCCGGCCGAACTGGGCGGCAACGCCGGTACGGCCCAGGAGACCCTCTTCGACGTACCCGTGCCGGCGCAGCGCACCCCCGCGGAGCCGGCGCCGAAGCCCCGCGCCAAGCGCCCGGCGGCGGCCAAGGCCGAGCCGAAGCGCAAGGCCGCGCCGCCCACGCCGCCGCCCCCGATCGCGCCGGCGCCCTCGCCGCACGAGCCGTTCGAGCCCATGCTCGCCGGCATGGAGGAGGTCGGCACCGGCCTGCTGGACCGGCTGGACGCGATGCAGCGGGTGGCCGCGTCCGCGCCCGGCGGCCCGCTGCTCATCGTCGCGGGGCCCGGCACCGGCAAGACCCGGACCCTGACCCACCGGATCGCCTACCTCTGCGCCGAGCTGAACGTCTTCCCGGAGCAGTGCCTGGCGATCACGTTCACCCGGCGCGCCGCCGAGGAGCTGCGGCACCGCCTCGACGGCCTGCTCGGGCCGGTCGCCGAGGACGTCACCGTCGGCACCTTCCACTCGTTGGGGCTGGCCATCCTCCGGGAGAACGCCGACGCCGTCGGCCTGCCGGCGGACTTCCGGATCGCCGACGACACCCAGCGGGCGGAGGCCCGCGCCGAGGCCGGCGCCGACGAGGCCGGCTACACGGCGCTGCTGCGCAAGCAGGACCTGGTCGACCTGGACGAGCTGCTCACCCTGCCGGTCGGGCTGCTGCGCGCGGACAAGAAGCTGGTGCAGCGCTACCGGGAGCGCTGGCGGTGGATCTTCGTCGACGAGTACCAGGACGTCGACGCGGTGCAGTACGAGCTGCTGCGACTGCTCAGCCCCGCCGACGGCAACCTGTGCGCGATCGGCGACCCGGACCAGGCCATCTACTCCTTCCGGGGCGCCGACGTCGGCTACTTCCTGCGCTTCTCGGAGGACTTCACCGACGCCCGGCTGGTGCGGCTGAACCGCAACTACCGCTCGTCGGCCCCCATCCTGGCCGCCGCCGTGCAGGCCATCGCGCCGTCGTCCCTGGTCCGCGGCCGCCGGCTCGACCCGGCCCGGCTCGACCCGGAGGCCCCGCTGGTCGGCCGCTACCCCGCCAGCTCCGTCGCCGACGAGGCCGACTTCGTCGTACGCACCATCGACGAGCTGGTCGGCGGGCTGTCCCACCGGTCGCTGGACTCGGGGCGGATCGACGGGCGGACCACCTCGCTCTCGTTCTCCGACATCGCGGTGCTCTACCGCACCGACGCGCAGGCCGCGCCGATCGTGGACGCGCTGGCCCGGGCGAACATCCCCGTGCAGAAGCGCTCGCACGACCGGCTGCGGGACCGGCCCGGGGTGGCGGCCATCGCCCGCGAGCTGCGGCACGCCGACGGGCTCGACGGATCGCTGGCCGCCCGGGTCCGGCTGGCCGGGCAGGTGCTCGCGGAGCGGTTCGCCGTGCCGACGCTGGACGGCGCCGGCACGGTCCGCCCGGAGGACGTCCGCTCGGCCGTCGACCTGCTCACCCCGCTGGCCCGGCGGTGCGGCGACGACCTGCCGATGTTCCTCTCCCAGCTCGCCACGGGCGCGGAGGTGGACGCCCTCGACCCGCGCGCCGAGGCGGTCACCCTGCTCACCCTGCACGCCGCGAAGGGGCTGGAGTTCCCGGTCGTCTTCCTGGTCGGCGCCGAGGACGGGCTGCTCCCGCTGCGCTGGCCCGGCAGCACGCCCGACGACGACGCAATCGCCGAGGAGCGGCGGCTCTTCTTCGTCGGGCTGACCCGGGCCCAGGACCGCCTGTACGTCAGCCACGCCGCCCGCCGCAGCCGGCACGGCAGTGAACGCGAGTGCGCCCCGTCGCCGTTCCTCGACGCCATCGACCCGGGCCTGTTCGAACGCTTCGGCGACGCCGAGCCCCGCCGTCCCCGGGACCGCCAGCTCCGCCTCATCTGACGGGTCGGGTCAGGCGGTGAGGACGGTCAGCCAGGCGCCCGCCAGGAGGGCCGGGCCGAGCGGGAGAGGGGTGTCCCGACGCACCCTGCCGGCGGCCAGCAGGGCGAGCACCACCACGCCGTTGAGCAGGTGCGGCAGGAGCAGCCCGAGGGCCAGGGGCGACCAGCCCAGCCAGCCGAGCGGCAGGCCCAGCACGGCGGCGAGCTTCACGTCGCCGAAGCCCAGCCGCGAGCCGGGCAGCAGCGCCAGCAGCACGTAGCCGGCGAAGGAGAGCGCGGCGCCCGCCGCCGCGGCGAACAGCCGCTCCGGGGCCCCGATCGACAGCGCCGCGCCGGCCAGTCCGCCGACGACGACCAGCGCGGCGGCGCGCACCAGCGGATCGGGCAGCCGCAGGCAGGCCAGGTCGACCACGGCGAGCACCAGCCCGAACGCCGCCAGCCCGAGGAAGGCCGGCAGGGCCGGATCGTCGCCGCGGGCCGCCGCGAGCCCGGCGAACACGACCGCCCCCACCGCCGCACCGGCGAGCGCGCCGGACCCGGTGGCCGAACCGGGCCGCTTCGACGCCGGGCGGGCCGTCCAGCGGCGGCCGACCCGGGGCGCGGCGAGGCCGGCGAGGCCGCCGAGCAGCGCCGCGTACGCCACCAGCCCGCCCGACACGGGCCGGACGCTACCGGCGGGACGGCTCCGGCGCGTTCCCCGGTGCGGGACGTCGGGGTCTCTCCGTGCTCACCACCAGGGCCACCCCGGCGACGATGACCGCACCGCCGAGCAGCACCTGCACGGTCACCGGCTCCGCGACGAACAGCGCGCCGAGCAGCACCGCGACCGCCGGGTTGACGTAGGCGTACGTCGCGACCAGCGAGATCGGGGCGTGGTGCAGCAGCCAGACGTACGCGGTGAAGGCGACCAGCGAGCCGGCCACCATCAGGTACGCGAGCGCCAGCCACGACCGGGCGGTCACCGCGCCCGGATCGAAGCCCGCCAGCTCGCCGCGACCCGTGGCGAGGACGGCGAGCGCCACCGCCCCGGCGAACATCTCGTAGACCGTGGCGACGAACGGGTCGGCGGGCATCCGGATCCGGCCGGAGAGGAACGAGCCGACCGACCAGCTCGCGGCGCCCGCGACCACGGTCAACGCCCCGGCGAGCGGTACGGCGTCCGCCCCGCCGGTCGGCAGCACGAGCAGCACCAGGCCGACGAAGCCCAGCGTCACCCCGGCCAGCGTCCAGAACCGGGGCCGGTCGCCGGTGACCGTACGCAGCAGCACCACCAGCAGCGGGACGGTGGCCACGAGCAGCGCGGCGATCCCGGAGGGCACCGCGACGCCCGGCGGGCCGGACTCGGCGAGCACCACCAGCCCGTTGCCGCCCGCCAGCAGCAGCACCCCGACCAACGCGGCCGAGCCGAGCTGCCGGCGGTCGACGCGCAGCGCGCCGGGGCCCCGGCGCAGCCGCAGCACGACCGCCAGCACCAGACCGGCGGCGGCGAACCGGAGGGCGGCGGAGCCGAGCGGCGGCATCGACTCCACGGCGATCTTGATGCCGAGGTAGGTGGAGCCCCACAGGACGTAGACCAGCAGCAGGGCGGTCCAGACCAGCGCCGGCGTGGCGGCGGCCGCCCGGCCGGCCCCGGCGGCCGGGTCGGTCCGGGTGGGCGGGCCGGCGGGCGCTGGCGCACTCGGTGAGCGTGGTCTCATCGGTGGACACGCTACGGTGGCGTGGGCGTCGGCGTCCCTCGTTGGTGGCCGGCCTCTCACCACTCACGCGGGAGACGTGCATGGCGAACTACGGACCACCGGGTCGGGGGGACCCGGAACCGTGGCGCGGGCGGCAGCCCGACGAGGCGTACGGCCCCCCCGCCGGGTCCGCCGGGCGGGGCGGGTGGGACGACCCGCACGCCGCGTACCCGCCGCCGGAGCCCCGCTACGGCGCGGACCCCTACCGGCGGGGCGATGCCGGCCACGGATCGGGGCCGCACCACCAGGGGACCTACCATCCGGGGCCGCCGCCACCCGCTGACGACCACGGTCCTGCCGCCCAGCCGTACGCCCCCTGGCGGGACCAGGACGCCGCCGCGGCCCCCGCCCCGTACGCCGCCGCTCCCACCCCGCCGCCGGCGCGCCGACGCGGCCGGGGGCCGGTAGTCGCGGTGCTGGTGGCGGTGGCGGTGCTGGCCCTCGGCGGCGGCGCGGCGGTTCTCTACCTGCTCGGCCAGGACGACGAGGCGCCCCTGGGCACGCAGAGCGCGTCGGCGCCGGCCGCCGCGACGGGCGTGCCGGAGGCGTCGGCGGGCGGCCCGACCTCGGCGCTCAGCGCCCCGGCCCCCGAATCCTCCGCCGACCCGCGCTTCGTCAAGGCCGGGCAGTGCGTCCGCAACGACGGTCCGGCCGGCGGCAAGCCCAAGCTGCTGATCAGCGACTGCGGTCCGCAGACGTACGAGGTACTGCGCCGGATCGACGGAACGACCAGCGGCGAGAAGGACGCCGCGGCCAAGTGCGCCAAGGTCGACGGCTACACCAACTGGTATTTCTTCGACAGCGAGCTTGACACCCTCGACTTCGTGCTCTGCCTGAAGCAGCGCTGAGCAACCGCACCCCTGGGGAAGAGATGACAACCTACGGATCACCCGGACAGCCGGACGACCCCTACCAGCGCCCGCCCGGCACGCCGGGCGGGCCGCCGCCCGTCGACCCGACGCTGCCCCAGTGGGGACAGCCGCCGTCAGCCGGCGCGGAGCCACCGGCCGCCCCGCAGTGGGGCCAGCCGCAGCCCGGCGGCGAACCGCCCACCGCGCCGCAGTGGGGGCAGCCGCAGCCCGGCGGGGAGCCACCCGCCGCCCCCGCCTGGGGCCAGCCGGGCCCGGCCGCCGAGCCGCCGACCACGCCCATGTGGAGCCAGCCGGCGCAGCCGCCGTCCTCCGGGTCGGGCTACCCCCCGCCGCCGTCCTCCGGTGCCGGCTACCCGCCGCCGCCGAGCTCAGGTGCCGGGTACCCGCCGCCGGGCGGTCAGCCGTCGGCGGAGCAGGGTGGCTACCCGCCGGCCGGGCCGTTTCCGCCGGCCGGACCGACGCCCGCTCCGGCGGCCGGTGGCCAGTGGGGCGCCCCGCCGCCCACCCCCGGCGGGTTCGGGGCGCCGCCGGTCGCCCCGCCGGCGAAGAAGGGCGGGGGAAAGATCGCCCTGATCATCGGCCTGGTGGCGGTGCTCCTGCTCTGCCCGTGCCTCGGGATCGCCGGCTGGGCGGCCTGGCAATCCGGCGACGACGACGACCCGATCTCGGCCCCCGCGACGAGCGCTCCCGCCACGCCGAGCAGCGAGCCGACGGCCGAGCCCAGCGCCGCGCCGACCTCGGCCGAGCCGAGCCCGACCGAGGATGACGACGACGACTTCGCCAAGGGCGACTGCGTGGTCAACGACGGCACCGCCACCGACGCCGAGCTGCGGAAGGTGCCCTGCGGCCCGAACACGTACGAGGTGCTGCTGCGCATCCCCGGCACGACGGACGGCGACCGGTGCAAGACCCGGGCTCCGAAGGCGACGGCGAACTACGTGCACGACAACTCGCTGGACTTCCTCGACTACGTGCTCTGCCTGAAGAAGCGCTGATTACCAAAACTAGGGCTGTCTAGCGTGGACGCTAGACAGCCCTAGTTTTGTCTCGACGCCGATCCCGGTCCGGGCACCGGCGGCAGGGCCCGGCGCGGTGGCAGCCGTGGACGGCCCGACACGCCGGTTGCCCCATCTACGGATGTCTAGCCCCGCAGCTAGACGGCCCGATACTGTGCGATGCGTGGATCCGGTCCGCAACCCGTACGCCCCGGGCGCCGGTCAGCGTCCGCCCGAGCTGGCCGGGCGGGGGCGCGAGCTGGACGTCTTCGACGTCGTGCTGGAGCGCATCGCCCGGGGCCGGCCGGAACGCAGCCTGATGCTCACCGGCCTGCGCGGGGTCGGCAAGACGGTGCTGCTCAACACCCTCCGGTCCCAGGCCATCAACCACCTCTGGGGCAGCGGCAAGATCGAGGCCCGACCCGACCAGTCGCTGCGCCGCCCCGTCGCCGCCGCCCTGCACATGGCGGTGCGTGAGCTGGCCCCGCGACACCGCGCGCCCGACCGGATCGACGCCTTCCTCGGCGTGCTCAAGGCGTTCGCCCAACGCTCCGCGCCGGCCGGTCGCGGCGGGGCCGCCCCGAAGCTGCGCGACCGGTGGCAGCCCGGCATCGACGTGCCCGCCGCCAGCGGCCGCGCCGACTCCGGCGACATCGAGATCGACCTGGTCGAGCTGCTCACCGACGCCGCCGCCGTGGCCGCCGACGTCGGCACCGGCATCGCGATCTTCATCGACGAGATGCAGGACCTCGGCCCGGAGGACGTCTCCGCGCTCTGCGCCGCCTGCCACGAGCTGTCCCAGCTCGGCGCGCCGCTGATCGTGGTCGGCGCGGGGCTGCCGCACCTGCCGGCCGTGCTCAGCGCGGCCAAGTCGTACTCCGAGCGGCTCTTCCGCTACCAGCGCATCGACCGGCTCGACCGGATCGCCGCCGACCAGGCGCTCTGCGCGCCCGCCGAGCGCGAGGAGGTCGAGTACGAGCAGAAGGCGCTCGACCTGCTCTACGAGAAGTCCGGCGGCTACCCGTACTTCGTGCAGGCGTACGGGAAGGCGACCTGGGACCACGCGCCCCGCTCGCCGATCACCGCCGCCGACGTGCGGGTCGCCGCCCCGGAGGCCGAGGCCGAGCTGGCGGTCGGCTTCTTCGGCTCGCGCTTCGAGCGGGCCACCCCGGCCGAGCGCGAGTACATGCGGGCGATGGCCACGCTGTCCCTGGTGGAGGGGGAGGCCGACGGGGGCGGGCGGGACGACATGGACGCCGCCGTGCCGACGGCGGAGATCGCCCGCGCCCTCGGGCGCAAGCCGGCGAGCCTCTCCCCGGCCCGGGACGCGCTGATCAAGAAGGGCCTGATCTACTCGGGCGAGCGCGGCACGGTCGCCTTCACCGTCCCCCACTTCGGCCGCTACCTGCGTACCCAACCGTCCTGACCGGCCGCGACGGCCCGCCACCGGCGCGGGGATCCGGCGGCCGGACGGCCCGGCGCGACGGTCCGGTGGGCGGACGGCCCGGCGCGGGCGTCAGACCTTCGACCAGGGCGGGGGGAAGAGGACCTCGCCCCGCGGCGGCGGCCCCTCGCCGCTGACGGTCGGCGGGAGCACCAGCGCCTGCCAGGGGTCACCGAGACCGGACCAGGGGCTGGTCAGGCCCATCCGGTCGGCCCTGCCGAAACCGAACCGGTGGTAGTAGGACGGGTCGCCGAGCACCACCACCAACCGCTCGCCCAGCTCGGTGGCCGCGTCCAGGGCCGCCTGGACCACCGCCGCGCCGAGCCCGATCCGCTGCCGGTGCGGCGCGACCGCCACCGGGCCGAGGGCCAGCGCCGGGGCGGTGGCGTCGTCGGACTTCACCCGGACCCGGGTCAGCAGGGCGTACCCGACGACCTCGCCGCCGTACTCGGCGACCATCGCCAGCTCCGGCAGCCAGGCGTCGCTGTCGCGCAACTCGTCGACGAGTCCCACCTCGGGCGGCGTGGCCACGTCGGGCCGGGCGAAAGCGGCGGCCAGCACCCGACGGACCGCGCCGGCGTCGGCCGGGTCCTCGGGTCGCAGCCGCAACGTCGTCACGCGGGGGACGTTACCCGTCGTAGCCGGTCCATCCGCGACGGTCGCTCGAATCGGCGTGGCGCGGTGTCCACGCCGACCGGTCCGGATCGGCGGTTGCCGGGGTAGCCGCGCCGGTGACGGGGTATGACTGAGCCATGAAACCCGTGCGCTCCCTCGCCCGCGCCATGTTGAGCGGCATCTTCGTGGTAAGCGGGTTCACCAACTTCAAGAACCCGGGGCGGCTGGTCCCCGCCGCCAAGCCGGTGACGGACCGGGTGACGCCGCTGCTGGAGAAGGCCGACCCGCGCATCCCCACCGACACCGAGACGCTGATCCGGCTCAACGCGGCGGTGCAGGTCGGCGCCGGGCTGATGCTCGCCACCGGACGCTTCGCCCGGCCGGCCGCGCTGATCCTCGCCGGCACGCTCGTCCCGGTGACCGTCGCCGGGCATCCCTTCTGGAACAACGACGACCCGATGGCGCGCCACAACAACCAGATCCACTTCCTGAAGAACCTCGGCCTCTTCGGCGGGCTGCTGCTCGCCGCGGCGGACACCGGCGGGAAGCCGGGTCTGCGGTGGCGGACCGGTCACCGGATCGGCCACTCCCGACGTTCCGTGCGGCGAGCCGTGCGTACCGCCCGCAGAGAGGCCCGAATCGCCGTACGATCGGCAGCGACGGCCCGACGACTCCCCGGCTGACCTGCGTCGATACCTCCCCTCCGCCGGTCCCACCCGCCAACGCCCACGAATCACCTGAACCACCCGGTAGGCGTTAACGGGGCGGAAATGTCAAAAACTTGTGTGGGATCGGACACGGTCGCATAACGCGGGAGGCATTAACGTGAGGCGCCGTTCTAGGCTCCGTGCAGGACCTGGACGGGTAGGACGACCTTGGTACGGGGGTGGCCACGCCATGCCGGCGACCGTCGGAAGACGGGTGGACCGCCTCGCCCCAGTCCGTCGCGTAACGCGTGGGATCGATCGTAGAACAGTCGTACGGACCGGCATCGTGGCCGCCGTCGCCTGTGCCGCATGGCTCGCCATCGGCGCTTTCGGGCGGCCGTACAACTTCTTCGACATGAAGATCTACCACGGCGCGGTGGTGTGGTGGGCGAGCGGTCACGAGCTCTACGAGTTCATCGCACCCGGCACCACCCTGGGTTTCACCTACCCGCCGTTCGGCGGTCTGGTCATGCTGCCCATGGCACACCTGCCGGTCGAGCTGGCCGGCATGGTCAACGCGCTCGCCAGCATCGCCGCCCTGGCGGTCGTGCTGGCCGGTCTGCTCCGCCCGATCGTCGACCGGCTCGGCTGGCCGCTCTGGTTCACCGTGGCGATCGCGACGCCGTTGGCGGTCGCCATCGAGCCGGCCCGGGAGACCCTCGGCTACGGCCAGGTGAACCTGCTCCTCTTCGCGCTGATCATGGCCGACCTGATCGGTCTGCGCTGGCGCTCCCGCCGAGGCCCCGACATCGCCGAGACCGACGGCCCGCTGCTGCGCTTCGTCTACAGCGGCGCGTGGGCCGGCCTCGGCATCGGCCTGGCCACCGCGGTCAAGCTGACCCCGGCCCTGTTCATCGCCTACCTGATGATCACGCGACAGTGGCGGGCGGCGGCCACCGCGGTGGGCACGGTGATCGCCGTGACCCTCGGCTCCTTCGCCGTCGTCGGCGCCGAGTCCCGGGCCTACTTCGGCGGCGTGCTCTGGCAGACCGAGCGGGTCGGGGCCGCCGACATGACCCCCAACCAGTCGCTGGCCGGGCTGCTGGCCCGGCTCTACGACTCGATCGAGACGCCCGGCCTGCTCTGGCTGTCGTTCGCCGTGCTGATGCTGGCGCTCGGCCTGTCCCGGGCCGCCAACGCGCGCGCCGACGGCGACGAGCTGACCGCGTTCACCCTGGTCGGCCTCACCGCCAACGTGATCAGCCCGATCTCCTGGACGCACCACCTGGTCTGGGTCATCCCGGCGATCGTCGTGCTGGCCGACGCAGCGGTACGCCGCCGCGACGCCAGCCGCGGGCTGGCGCAGCGGGCCGGTCAGGGCGCGTACGGCGGGCTGCCGGGCGTGAACGGGCTCCGCCCGCCGATCTGGTACCCGACGCTGACCGGGCTCCGGCACGCCGTGGCGGCGCTCGGGCTCTACCTGCTCTTCCTGGTCTCACCGATCTGGCCGTACGAGCACCAGCTCCCCGAGGTGTCGCACTACCAGGACGGCCTCTTCGGCGCCCTGATGGAGAACTCGCTGGCGCTGGCCCTGATCGTGCTCGTCGCCGCGCTGCCGTGGCGTCCCGGCGCCGAGCCGGCCTTCTACGGCGACCGGACGGCCCGCCAGGCCGCGCTCGGCGTCCGCCGCTGAGGGGAGTGGGCCGGCCCCGTCAGGGGCAGTTCACCCACTCCTCGGTGCCGTCGGCGAACACCTGCCGCTTCCAGATCGGCAGCCGCGCCTTGACCTCGTCGACCAGCCGCGCGCAGGCCGCGAACGCGGCGGCCCGGTGGGCCGTGCTGACCGCCGCGACCAGGGCCACGTCGCCGATGGCGAGCGGGCCGACCCGATGCGACACCGCGACCGCGTACACGTCCGGGTCCCCGGCGATCTCGGCCGCCACCTCGCGCAGCACCCGCTCGGCGCTCGGGTGGCCCTCGTACTCCAGGCTGGTCACCGCGCGGCCGTGGTCGTGGTCACGGACCACCCCCTGGAACGACACCACCGCGCCGGCCCGGCGGTCCGCGACCGCCGCCTCGTGCGCGGCCAGGTCGAGCGGCCGGTCGGTGACCTCGCCGAACGTCGTCGGCCCGGGGTCTGCGAGTCGGCCTGACGCGTCGGCGGTAGGCGCGCTCACCACGCACGCTCCCCGGGCAGCAGCGGCAGCGGCACGACCGGCACCCGGTCACCGGGCTCGCCCGAGGTGCCGGGGCGGATGACGGCGAACCCGTCCGCGCCGGCCAGCCCGCGCAGCATCGCCGAACCGACGTGCCGGACCGGGTGGGCGGTGCCGGCCACCCGGTCCAGCCGGACCAGCGCCAGGTGCGTGTAGCTGCCCCGGCCGCGCACCGGCTCGGCGAGCGTGGCGTGCGGCAGCGCCGGCATCGGGCGGCCCGACAGGCCGGCCAGCAGCGGGGCGACCAGCGAGACGAGGGCGACGACGGCGGACTGCGGGTTGCCGGGCAGCCCCGCGACGAACCGGACCCGCCCGTCGGCGCCGGCCAGCCGGGCCAGCAGCATCGGGAAGCCGGGGCGCACCGCGACCGTGTTGACCACGTAGTCGGCGCCGAGCGCCTCCAGCGTGGGGTGCAGGTGGTCGACGGGGCCGTGCATGGTGCCGCCGGTGGTGCAGACCAGGTCGGCGGTGGCAAGTGCCGCGCGCAGGGCCGCCACGTGCGCGGGAAGGGTGTCCGCCACCGGTCCCACCACGTCCGACGGGCGCACCACGCAGCCGTACCGGCGCAGCCAGGCCGGCACCGCCGGCCCGAGCGCGTCGCGGACCCGGCCGGCGGCGGGCGGGCCGGCGGTCAGCAGTTCGTCGCCGAAGACCAGCAGCGCGGCGCGCGGCTGCCGCCGCACCCGCAGGCTGTCGTGACCGCAGGAGGCGGCCAGGCCGATCACCGCCGGGTCCACCGGGGTGCCGGCCGGGACCAGTTCCTCCCCGGCGTACGCCTCCTCGCCGGGCTCGCGCCACTCCGGCGCCGGCCGTGGGGTGCCGTCGACGAGGCCGTCGGGCGTACGACGGGACTCCTCGACCCGCAGCACGGCGGTGGCCCCCTCGGGCACCATCGCGCCGGTGGCGATCTCGACGGTCGTCCCGTCGTCGCGCAGCGGTGCCGGGGTGCTGCCCGCCAGCACCCGACCGACCTGACGCCACGGGCCGGCTCCGCGCACCGCCCAGCCGTCGACGCTGGAGGTGGGGAAGGCGGGCAGGTCCGTACGCGTGGCCAGCGGTTCGGCGAGGGTGTGACCGTCGATCTCCGCGAGCGGCCGGCTGACGGCGGGGAGCGCGGCGGCAAGGCCGACCGCGTACACGCGGGACCGGGCCTCGTCCCAGCCGGCCGGCGGGGGCGCGGCGGCCGGGTCGGCGGCCGGTGCGATTTCCGTGCTCACCGGCCGAGCCTAGCGGGTACGGCGCGGGCGGGACCGTCAGTGGTCGCCGCCGCGGAGCTGGTCGACGGCGCGGGCGGGACCGTCAGTGGTCGCCGCCGCGGAGCTGGTCGACGGCGTGGACGAGGATCGGCCCGAGCACGGCCAGGCCGTCCCGGGCGCCGCCGGTCGACCCCGGCAGGTTGACCACCAGCATCCGGCCGGCGACGCCGGCGATGCCCCGGGAGAGCGCGGCGGCGGGCACCCTGTCCCGGCTGTGCGCCCGGATCGCCTCGGCGATGCCGGGGATCTCGTGGTCGAGCAGCGCGCGGGTCACGTCGGGGGTGCGGTCGGAGGGGTTGATCCCGGTGCCGCCGCTGGTCAGCACGACGTCGATCCCGTCGGCCAGGGCGGCCCGCAGCGCCTCGCCCACCGGCTCGCCGTCCGGCACCACCACCGGCTCGTCCACCTCGCAGCCGAGCTCGCGCAGCCCGGCCACCAGCAGCGGGCCGCTGGTGTCGGCGTACACCCCCGCGGCGGCCCGGTTGGACGCCACCACCACCCGCGCCCGGATCACGGCCGGTCCGCCGGGCGAACCCACTCGCCGGTCTTGCCACCCTCCTTGCGCAGCACCCGGACGGCGTCGACGCTCGCCGCCGGGTCGACCGCCTTGACCATGTCGACCAGCGCCAGCCCGGCGACGGCCACCGCCATCAGCGCCTCCATCTCCACCCCGGTCCGGTCCGCCGTCCGCGCGGTGGCGGTGATCTCGACGGTGTCGCGGGTCAGCGTCAGGTCGACCGTGACGCCGTGCAGGGCGATGGGGTGGCAGAGCGGGATCAGGTCCGGCGTCCGCTTCGCGCCCATGATGCCGGCGAGCCGGCCGACCGCCAGGGCGTCGCCCTTGGGCAGCCCGTCGCGGCGCAGCAGCTCGACCACCTCTGGCGTGGTGCGGAGCCGTCCGGCGGCGACGGCCAGGCGGCCGGTGACCGCCTTGGCGGAGACGTCGACCATGCGGGCCGCGCCCGCCTGGTCGACGTGGGTGAGCTGCGCGGGATCGGTCACGGCCGCGAGCCTATCCGTCGTACGGGGATCCTGCCCGTACCTCCCCGTCGTGCCGGACGCGCAGGACGCAATCGGGACCGGCAACGCGAATTCGACAGACGCTGCTCAACTGCGACCCGCGCGCCCGCTCGTACGGCTGATCGATCCGGGTCGCGAGTTCGAGCGCTTGCCGGTGCGCCTCGACAGCT
Organism: Micromonospora sp. NPDC047670; assembly: GCF_043204915.1. NCBI lineage: Bacteria > Bacillati > Actinomycetota > Actinomycetes > Micromonosporales > Micromonosporaceae > Micromonospora > Micromonospora sp. NPDC047670. Next base: position 215,443 of record NZ_JBIDDA010000007.1, on the reverse strand, counting down.
TTCGTCATGTCTTACGGAACGGGCGACGGTCCGGCCGAGACCGATCGACGCGCGGCACATTCGGCGCGCCTTTCGCCCGGGTCGGCCGACAATACGAGCGCCAGTTCGTGCTGCCGCCGCTCGGATTGCCACACCGCGAGGCCGCCCGGGACACGAATTTCGCCAGTCCCCCGTGACCTATTCCGGACCGGTGGGCAATGCAATGATCACCCACAGTCGGTGGACACGGGCTCGGCACAGTGCGCGATTCGTCGGTCCACAGCACACGGCGGTAACGCGGGCGCAACGCGTGGTCCACCGGGCCATTGACAGTTGCCGTCCAACCGAAGCGCGGATGACGCCGGCGGTCTCGCAGTTCCACACTGGCCACGGCGGAGTTCCTTCCCTGCTGCCATCATCAGGTACGCGAAGCCGCCTTCCGGTAGCGGCACAACACCTATGCGCTCCGCTCAGGAACGATGGACAGAACGTGACAAGAAGCCCCAGGCTTGGCTAATGTTGCGCATACCGACATTTATTGCTGCTAACCATTCGCTATTTCTCCTACGCTCCCCTCACTGAAGGCCGATTCCTCAGGGAGCGGCCTCGGGTTCGGGGACGAAGCGAAAGGAGCGCATCATGCGTGGCAGCGAGTGGCACTGACTTTTGGCGACACCGAGCGGTAGGCTCCCGTCGTCAGTATGTAACTGTCGGCGACGACAGGAGCCTCATGGCCGGGATGACGCCAGGAAACGCGAGCAGGACAGATCGGCAACTGCTGTCGCTCGTGGGCCTGGTGGTCGCGCTGGCGGTGGCACCCGCCGTCGTCGCCCTCGGCTCACTGGTCGACAGCCCACCCAACTCCGTCGGCGATGTGGCCACCATCGTTGCGCTCACCTTCATAACGGCCCTCGGGACGATCGTGAAGGCTCCGATGCGCATCAGGTCGACGACGCATTCCATCACGTGGGCCGAGACGGCGATCGTGATCGGGCTTGCCGTCGCACCGCCGGCGTGGGTCGTGATCTCCACCGGCGCGGGCATCGGTGTCGCGTCCGTCATCATGGGCCTTCCGGCTATCAAGACCGCATTCAGCGTCGGCAAGAACATCCTGGTCGCGGCCGGGGCTGGCGCGGTCGCGCTGGCCCTGCACTGGCGGTGGCCGCCGGCGGACGTGCCCGACCTCATCACGTCCCTCGGGGCGATCTACCTCGTCGCGGCACTGCTCGACGACCTCCTGGCGATTCCGGTGATCGCACTCGCGTCGGGCAACCGGGTGAGCCGTCAGTTCCTGAGCAACCTGGATCTGCGGCTGGCCGGCTTCGGCGTGCGTTTCGTCGTCGCGGTCTGCACGCTGCTCATCCTCAGGGCGGATCCTCGGCTGCTGCTCGCCGTTCCGCCCCTCGTCCTCAGTCTTCACCTCGCCTATTCGACCCGGGTTCGAGGGCGCGCCGAGCAGCAGGCGTGGCAACGGCTGGCCCGCACCACCGACGCGCTCAACGTCGTCGACCTGGACGAGGTCCTCACCACCGCGGTCACCCAGGCCGCCGAGCTGTTCTCCGCCGACGAGGTGGAAATCGAACTGCGCGACGGCGGCCGGACCGTGCGCGGCGGATCGGGCGCCATCACGTACGACGGGCCGGCCGGCGAGCCCACCACGGTCGACGGCACCGTGGTCCCGGTCGCGCTGGAGGGGCACGACCGGACGGCCGACGTGGGTGTGCTGCGACTGCGCTTCCGCGGGCCGGTGCAGCTCTCCGAGCGGGAGCAGTACACGCTGCGCACCTTCGCCTCGGCCCTGTGCACGGCGGTGCGCAACGCGCAGGCGTACGCCGAGCTGGCCCGGGTCGCCGACGAGCACGCGTACGCCGCCACGCACGACGCGCTGACCGGGCTGGCCAACCGCCGCCACCTGCTCGACCAGGGCACCGAGCACCTCAACACCCGGCACGCCGACGGGGTGACCGCGCTGGTGCTGATCGACCTCAACCACTTCAAGGAGGTCAACGACACCCTCGGGCACGCCGCCGGGGACCAGGTCCTGGTGCAGGTCGCCGAGCGGCTGGGCGGCGCCGCCCAGGAGGGTGACCTGGTGGCCCGGCTGGGCGGCGACGAGTTCGCCGTACTCCTGCGGGGGCTGCCGGCCCCGGCGGTGGCCGCGCACCGCGCGGAGACCCTGCTCGCCGCGCTGCACGAGCCCTTCGACCTGGACGGCATGCGGATCAGCGTCGAGGCGAGCGGCGGGATCGCCGCCGCGCCGGCCACCGGGGGGATGGCGGAGCTGCTGCGCCGCGCGGACGTGGCGATGTACCAGGCGAAGCGGGCCGGGCAGCGCACCTCGACGTACGCCCCGACCCGGGACACCGCCGACCTGGGCCGGCTGACCCTCGGCGGGGAACTGCCGCGCGCCGTCGCCGACCACGAGTTCACCGTCAACTTCCAGCCCATCGTCGACCTGGGCTCCGGCCTGGTCACCGGCGCGGAGGCCCTGGCCCGCTGGCGCCACCCCACCCACGGGGTGATCGACCCGCTGCGCTTCCTGGAGGCGGTGGAACGCTCCGGGCTGCTCCCGGCCTTCGCCGAGGCGATCCTCGACCAGGCGCTGATCGCGGCGAGCGCCTGGCGGGACGCCGGCTTCGACGTGCCGGTGGCCGTGAACGTGTCGCCGCGCAGCCTGCTCGACGCCCGCTTCCCGGGCTCCGTGCTGGCCCGGCTGCGGGCCCACGACCTGCCTCCCGACCGGCTGGTGCTGGAGCTGACCGAGACGCTGACGCTCAGCCAGCTCGACGTGGTCGACCGGGTGCTCAGCCGGCTGCGGGACGAGGGGGTCCGGCTGGCGTTGGACGACTTCGGCACCGGATACTCCTCGCTGTCCCTGCTCTCCCGGATCCCGGTGCACGAGCTGAAGATCGACCGCAGCTTCGTCACCGCCATGGAGGGCTCCGCCGAGGCCGCCGCCGTCATCCGCTCCACTCTCGACCTGGGCCGCAGCCTCGGCCTCGACGTGGTGGCCGAAGGGGTGGAGAGCGAGCCGCAGCGCCGGGCGCTCTGGGAGCTGGGCTGCACCGCCGGCCAGGGCCACCTCTTCGCCCGGCCGATGCCGGCGGGCATGCTCCTCGCGGCGTTCCGCCGCGGTTCCGGGGGCAGCCCCGGCGCCCTCGCGCCGCCCCTGCACGACACCGGCGCGGTGATCCGGCTCGCTCCGGGCCGCCGGCAGGGCGGGCGCGGCCGCACCGACCGCCACCTGCCCGCCTGACCACCCGACCGACCGCGACCGCGACCGGCCGACCGTGCCGCAGTCGGCCCGGCCCGATCGGCGAGGGTGACCCAGCCGACGGCGGCGGGCCGACGCGACCGTCCGCCGGCCCGGACTCGACGCGTGACAGCGCGGCGGACCGGGTCTGCCAGACTGGCCCGCGTGACCGCCGCCCCGACCACCCGCCGCGGCTGGCGGGCCCTCGACTCCGCCGCCGGCGGCCTCGCCCTCGACCTCGGCCTGTACGCCGTGTCGGCGGCGTTCGCCGCGATCACCGCCGCCACGTCCACCCTGGTCCCGCACCGGGCCTGGGGCGGCATCGCCGCCGTCGGATACCTCCTCGCCGCCCTCGTGGCGGCCGGCCAACTCCTGCTGCGCCGGCGCGACCCCGGATCGTCGCTGACCGGCCTGCGGGCCCGCTGGGCGGTCACCGGATTCGCCTGGTTCGCCACCGCCCTGCTGCCGCTGGCCTGGCAGAGCGTCGAGCGGGCGGATGGACGCAGCGACCGGGCGCAGGAGGAGGTGCTGGTCGTCGAGGAGTCCGGCAGGCGGTTGGTCGACACCGGCACTCCGTACCTGGGGCACGACGCGATCGCCGCCCTGCCGCCCGGCGAGCAGTTGCTCGGCTACACCCCGTACCAGCCGGGGATGGCCCTGTTCGGGCTGCCCCGGGCAGCCGTCGACGCCTGGTGGACCGACGCCCGCGTCTGGTTCGCGGTCGGCACCGCGTTGGCGCTGGCCCTGGCGGTCCGCAGCCTCAGCCGGGTCGTTCGGCCGGCGAGCGGCCGCGCCGGGTCCGCCGTGCTCCGGGGCGTACAGGCCGCCACCGTGCTGCCGGTCTGCGCGCTCACCCTGGCCACCGGCGGCGACGATCTGCCCGTCCTCGCGCTCTGCCTGCTCGCACTGGCCCTCGCCGCCGCCGGACGACCGGGCCGGGTCGGAATCGCCGTCGGCCTGGCCGGGGCGCTGAAGCTCTTCGCGTGGCCCGTCGCCCTCGTGCTGATCGTCTGGGGGATGACCCGGCGGGCGGGCCTGCGGGTCACGGCGGGAGCGCTCGGCCTGCCCGCCGCCGCGCTGCTCCCCGCCCTGCTCGTCGACCGCGACGCGCTGGTCGAGAACGTGCTCCGCTTCCCGCTCGGCCACGGCCTCGTGACGAGCCCGGCGCAGTCGCCGTTCCCCGGCCACCTGATCGCCACCGCGCTGCCCGCCGGCCGCGCGGTCGCCGCCGCCCTGCTGCTGGCGGCCGGGCTGGCGATCGCCGTCCGGCTCGCCCGCCGCCCGCCCCGCACCGCCGTCGCCGCCGCGCTGGTCTGCGGGTACGGGCTGCTCGCCGCGATCCTGCTGATGCCCTCGACCCGCTTCGGCTACCTGCTCTACCCGATCGCCCTCCTGGTCTGGGCCGCCGCGCTGCGGCCCGGGTTCGCCGAACTGGCGGGCGAAGGGCGGCGACACGGCGTAGACCTGAGGCATGACCACCACCTACCGCGACCGTGAAGAGGCGGGCCGAATGCTCGCCGACCGGCTCACCGCCCTGATCGGCGAACCGGACGTCATCGTGCTCGGGCTGGTGCGCGGCGGCGTTCCGGTGGCCCGGGTGGTCGCCGAACGCCTCGGCGCGCCCCTGGACGTGCTGGTCGTCCGGAAACTCGGCATGCCGTGGGCACCCGAGGTGGCGTTCGGCGCACTCGGCCCCGGCGGCGTGCAGGTGCTCAACGACGTCGTGGCCAGCCGACTCAGCCAGGGCGACATCGACGAGGTCAACCGCCGCGAGCAGGCCGAGCTGGAACGGCGGGAGCGGCTCTACCGCGCCGGACGCCCGCCGCTGGACCTGACCGGGCGCACCGCCGTGATCGTCGACGACGGCCTCGCCACCGGGGCCACCGCCCGCGCCGCCGTCCAGGTCGCCCGCCACCTCGGCGCACGCCGGGTGGTGGTCGCCGTCCCGGTCGGCTCGCAGGAGGCGTACGAGATGCTGGCCGCCGAGGCCGACCAGGTCATCTGCGCGCAGCACCCGCCCGAGTTCATGGCGGTGAGCGCCTACTACGAGGACTTCCACGAGGTCGCCGACGCAGAAGTCACCGAAGCGCTGACAGCGACCGCGTGACCGGACCGGGTACGGTCGGGTGATGAGCCTGACCTGTCCCAAGTGTCACGGAGAAATGCGCCAGTACGAGCGCAGCGGCGTCGTCATCGACCAGTGCGGCGAGTGCCGGGGGATCTTCCTCGACCGCGGCGAGCTGGAGAAGCTGTTCGAGGCGGAGGCCAACTGGAACCGCCAGCAGGGCGGCGCCCCGGCGCAGCCCACCCACCAGCAGGGCGGCTACCCCGGCCAGCCGGGCCACCAGCAGGGCGGCTACGCGCCTCCGCCGCCCCCGCCGCCGGCCCCCGCCCCGCACCAGCCGGGCTACGGCGCCGTCCCGCCTCCCCCGCCGCCCGCGCACGGCTACCCGCCGGCCCCCGCGTACGGGCACGGCCAGCAGCACCACGGCTACCACGGGCACTACAAGCGCAAGAAGCACAAGAGCTTCCTGGACGAGATGTTCGGCTGAGCCGATCCGTCGACCGGGCCGGTGCCTCGACCGGCCCGGTCACCCGTGGTCACGCCCGCTCGAAGTGCCGCCGCTCGCCGTGCTGGCCGGCGACGGGCGTGCGACGCTGCACCCCATGACGCACCACGGGCAGCACATCGCGCTGGCGCAGGCGTACGACGGGATCATCCGGGTCGTGGCCGACCTCGACGACGCCGACCTGCAACGGCCCACCCGCTGCCGGGGTTGGCTCGTCGCGGACCTGCTGTTCCACGTGGTCTGCGACGCCCAGCGGGCCCTGGTCGCGCTGGCCAGCCCCGCCGACGGCCCGCCCGACGTGGACGACGTGAGCTACTGGCGCGCGTTCCCGCCCGGCGGGGACGGGGACAGTGCCCGGCACGCGTGGTGGGCCCGCCGTTCCGCCGCCGCCTTCGACCGGCCGAGCGGGGTCGTCCGGCTCTGGACCGACACCGCCCCCGCCGCCGTACGCGCCGCGGGCGCGGCCGACCCTGACGGCTGCGTCGCCACCCAGGGGCACGTGCTGCGGGTGCCGGACCTGCTCGCCACGCTGACCACCGAGGCCGTCGTGCACCACCTGGACATGGTCCTCGACCTGCCCGACGCGCCCCTGCCCGGGACGCTCGCCACGCGGGTCGCCGTGGCCACGATGGACGGCCTGCTCAGCGACGACGCCGTCCGCCCGGCGGCATGGAGCGACGCGGAATACCTGCTCAAGGCGACTGGCCGGGCGCCGCTGACCGACCGCGACCAGCTCGAACTCGGCGAGGTCGCCGGTTGGTTCCCCCTGCTGGGCTGACCCGCGCGGCCTTGCTCAGACGATGGCCATGTCGACGAAGCGCGACAGGTGGAGCTGGGCCGCGACCGTCACCGTGTCGGTCGGACCGTTTCTGTGCTTGGCGACGATGAAGTCCGCCTCCCCGGCCCGCGGCGACTCCTTGTCGTAGTAGTCGTCGCGGTGCAGCAGGATGACCACGTCGGCATCCTGCTCGATCGAACCCGATTCGCGCAGGTCGGACAGCTGCGGCCGCTTGTCGGTGCGCTGCTCCGGGCCACGGTTCAGCTGACTCACCGCGATCACCGGGCACTCGACCTCCTTGGCCAGCAGCTTCAGGCCACGGGACAGGTCCGCGACCTCCTGCTGCCGGCTCTCGGTGCGCTTCGGCGACGTCATCAGCTGGAGGTAGTCGACCACGATCAACTTGAGGTCGTGCCGCTGCTTGAGCCGGCGCGCCTTGGCCCGGATCTCCATCAGGTTCATGCTCGGCGTGTCATCGACGAAGAGCGGCGCCTCGCTGATCTCGCCCATGCAACGGGCGAGCTTGGTCCAGTCGTCGTCGGAGAGCTGACCGCTGCGCAGGACGTGCAGCGGCACCCGGGCCTCGGCCGAGAGCAGTCGCATGACGATCTCGACCTTGCTCATTTCCAGCGAGAAGATCGCCGACGCCTGGTTGGCGCGGATCGCAGCATTCCGGGCGAAGTCCATGCTGGCGGTTGACTTGCCCAGACCGGGCCTTCCGGCCACGATGATGAGCTGCCCGGCGTGCAGGCCGTTGAGGAGCCGGTCCAGGTCGGTGAAGCCGGTGGGGACGCCGGTCATCATGCCGCCCTGGGCGCCCACCGCCTCGATCTCGTCGAGCGTCGGCTGGAGCATGTCGGCGAGCACGGCGAAGTCCTCGCTGACGCGGCGCTCCGTGACGTCGTAGACCGCCTGCTGGGCGAGGTCGACGATGTCGTCGACGTCGCGGCTGCCGCCCTGACCAGTGCCGTAGCCCAGTTGCACGATCTTGGTGCCGGCCTCGACCAGGCGCCGCAGGACCGCCCGCTCGCTGACGATGCGGGCGTAGTAGGCGGCGTTCGCGGCGGTCGGCACGCTGGCGATCAGCGTGTGCAGGTAGGGGGCGCCGCCGATCCGGACAAGGTCGCCGGAGTCGGCCAGCGCCGCCGCCACGGTGATCGAGTCGGCCGGCTCGCCCCGGCCGTAGATCTCCAGGATGGTGTCGAAGATGGTGGCGTGCACCGGCCGGTAGAAGTCGTTGGTCTTCAGGATCTCGACGACGTCGGCGATGGCGTCCTTGGAGAGCAGCATGCCGCCGAGGACGCACTGCTCGGCGGCGACGTCCTGGGGCGGGGTCTTGTCGAACTGTCCGTCACGCTGGGGCGGCGGGGAGGCCTGACCGCTGCCGGAGCGCGGGTCCGCCCGCATGTCGTCGGTGACCGACACGGGTCCCCCCTCCACTGCGTCGGATCCAAGGTCTGCTCTACCGCCGAGGTACGACAACCTCGACCTGCCGGTCGATCGGGGGTCATCGCACGGCCGGTCGGGGGCCCACCTTACGGAACCCGAGGTCAGCCCCTCAAGCACGGCGGTGGACGAGCCTCGGGACAACCTGTGGACGCCGGTGGACGAGTATGTGCGCAGGGTGTGCACAGCCTGTGGACAACGGCTGGGGAATTCTCCCGCACAAGCTCGTGGGCTGCGGAAACACAATCCCCACCCTGTGGACGGCAAGTTTTCGGTCGAACTGTCCGGTCGAACGTCCCGTACTATCTCCAGCGAACGGCTACACCTGGACAGCGGATTGCGCCATCGGTTGAGAAGGGTCACGCTCCGGCCGTGAGTTACCGGGACTGGGGACGCGGAGAGGATGGTCCGCGCGGGCGAGAGCCGGTCGGTCCCTGGGACGCTCCCGCCGACCCGTCACGCGTCGACCCCCACGACCACGACACCGCTCGGTTCCGCACTCCGAGCCGCCGGCGCGCCGCCGAGCGCGGCCAACAGGAGCCCGTCGACCCCTACCTGCCGCGCTGGGCGCTGGAGTCCGGCGTACGCAGCCCGGACGGGGGCGGTCGGCACGCCGCGCCCGACGACGAGAACAGCGTCGAGCGCCCCCGGTCCGATGGCGGCTGGCGGACCACGGAGACCGCGAGCGGTTGGCGCCGGGTCAGCGAGACCGGTTGGCACGAGATGCCGGCGGTGGACGCCACCCCCCGCTCGGAGCACACCGGCGAGTGGACGTTCGACCGGCCACAGGAACAGGGCTATTCGGGGCGCCGCCGGGCCGAGGACGACCCGGTGTCCGGGGCGGCGGCGCAGAGCCGGCCGAGACGCTTGCCGTCCAGCCCTCCGCAGGTCGTCTGGTCGGGTCTGGATGAGCCGGCCGACGTGGCCGCGTCGACACCGACGTGGGAGGTCGAACGGCCCGCCCGCCGAAGCCGGCAGGCGGCGGAGAACGGGCCGGCGGTCGACCCCTGGGACCGGGAGGCGCGCCGAGCCGCGGAGCCCTCCCACCGTCCGGCGGTGGACCCGTGGGACGCGTCCGGTGTGCACGCCTGGCGACCGGCCGGTGAGGTCGGCCCGTGGGACCGCTCGGACGACGCCGGCCGGTGGGACCGGACCGACGCCACCGGCCGGTGGCACCAGCCGGACAGCACGGGCCAGTGGGAGAGACACTCCGACGGCGACGGATGGGACCGGACGGGACCGCCGCGCTCCGGCGGCGGCAGCGCGGAGGGCTGGCCCTGGCCCGGGCAGGACGACCGGGGCGAGGGCTTCTGGTCGGGCACCCGGCTCGCGGGCGACGACCCGCGGTGGATGGACCCGTCGGCGTCGGCCCCCCGTTCGCCGGTGGTCTCCTACACGGCCCCCCGACCGCGCACCGCGCCAGCACGGCGGGCGGCCGCCCCGTCGCGGGGTGCGACCCCACCCGTACGCCGCCGGAGCGAGCTCGCCGGAGCGGGGGCGTGGACCCGCCGCATCGAGGACGACCTGCTCGACCCGGATCCGGGCGGGCCGTGGCGGCCGCTGCTCTACACCGCCGCGTGCTACCTGGTGCCGGCGGTGCTGGTCTTCTGCTGGCTGTTGACCCTGGACGGGCAGGCGCCGGCGGGTTGCGTCACCGACATCAGCGGAGGGGGCTGCGACTCGCCGCGGTCCCGGGCGCTGGGGTCGCTCGCGTCGGGCCTGCCGCGTTTCGGGGTGGCGCTGGCCAGCAGCCTGGTCGTGGCGTTGCTGCTGCGCCGGGTCGGGACCACCTGGCGTTCGGCCACGGTGGCGCTCGCCGCGGCGGTGGTCGGCGGCGGCCTCTCGACGGTCATGATCAGCGCGGTCACCGGGCAGCCGATCGGCTGACGCGGGCGGCGGTGTCCCCGGCCGTCGCGCCCGGGCGAACAGTTTCGCCCTGCCCACGGCGTCTCGTGTCACCCCGACCGTACGACGAGGGCGAGGCGCCGGCAGCGAACAGGGCCCGCACCGGTCGGTGCGGGCCCTGTCGTGGTGCTGGGGTGAGGTGTCAGCCCTGGACGACGTTGAGGTCGAACTTGGCGGTCACCTCGGGGTGCAGCTTGATCCGCACCGGGTAGGAGCCGATCGACTTGATGTGACCGGGCAGCTCCAGCCGACGACGGTCGAGGACCGGACCACCGGCGGCCTTGACGGCGTCGACGATCTCGGCCGGGGTGACCGAGCCGAAGAGCCGACCACCGTCACCGGCACGGGCCTTCAGGCTGACCTTGAGGCCCTCGAGCTGGTCCTTCACCTCGTTGGCGTGGCCGAGGTCGCGGATCTCCCGGGCCGAGCGGGCCCGCTTGATGACCGTGACCTGCTTCTCCGCACCCTTGGTCCAGGCGATCGCGAAGCCCTGCGGCAGCAGGTAGTTCCGGCCGTAGCCGTTCTTGACCTCGACGATGTCGCCCGGGGCACCGAGGCCGGACACCTCCTGAGTCAGGATGATCTTCATATCGGTGCCTCCTCTCAGCGGGCCGTGGCGGTGTACGGCAGGAGCGCCATCTCACGGGCGTTCTTGACCGCACGGGCGATCTGCCGCTGCTGCTGCGAGGTCACGCCGGTCACCCGCCGAGCGCGGATCTTGCCGCGGTCGGAGATGAACTTGCGCAGCAGCGCGGTGTCCTTGTAATCGATGTAGGTGATCCCGTCCTTGTCGAGCGGGTTCACCTTCTTCTTCGGCTTGCGAAGTGCAGCGGCCTTGGCCATTGCTCGTGCTCCTGGTTTGCGATCGCGGGCGCTCGGCGCCATTAGAACGGGGGCTCCTCGTCGAAGTTGCCGCCACCCGAACCACCGCGCGAGGGTGCCGGTGCAGCCGAGGCCCAGGGGTCGTCGAAGTTGCCTCCGCCGCCGCCCTGGCCACCTCCACCACCGCCGCCGAAGCCGCCGCCACCGCCGCCGGAGCGGGACATCTTCTGCACCTTCGCCGTGGCGTAGCGCAGCGACGGGCCGATCTCGTCGACCTCGAGCTCGATGACGGTGCGCTTCTCGCCCTCGCGCGTCTCGTATGACCGCTGACGCAGCCGGCCCGAGACGATCACGCGGGCGCCCCGCTGGAGCGACTCGGCGACGTGCTCCGCCGCCTGCCGCCACACGGTGCACGCCAGGAAGAGCGGCTCGCCGTCCTTCCATTCGCCGGAGGCCTTGTCCATGAACCGGGGCGTCGAAGCGACCCGGAACTTGGCGACCGCCGCACCGGAGGGGGTGAACCGCAACTCGGGGTCATCGGTCAGGTTGCCGATGACCGTGATGGTGGTGTCTCCTGCCATGACCATCTCCTCGCGCACTCATCAGTTCTGCCGTACAGGCTCTCAGAGCCCTCCGACAGAGCCGATGAGGCTGATCCGGGTGAACCGGGTTGAATGCTTTAGCGCATCTCCGGCCGGATGACCTTGGTGCGCAGCACGGACTCGTTGAGCCGCAGCTGACGGTCCAGCTCGGCCACCGCTGCGGGCGTCGCCTGCAGGTCGATGACGGCGTAGATGCCTTCGGCCTTCTTGTTGATCTCGTACGCGAGGCGCCGGCGGCCCCACACGTCGGTCTTCTCCACCGAGCCACCCGCGGTCCGGATCACGTTCAGGTACGTGTCGAGCGACGGGGCGACGGTGCGCTCCTCGAGGCTGGGGTCGAGGATCACCATGACTTCGTAATGACGCAAGACGTGCTCACCTCCTGTGGGCTAAGCGGCCACGGTCCTTCCGTGGCAGGAGGTCGTGCGTCGTGGCCCACGCCGGTCCCGGGGGGACCCGGCCGGACGCGGACAACCGGACCAGGATACCCGGTCCGGACGATCATGCCCGGGGTGGTGGGTCGACCCGCCCCGGACAGCGTGCGACGGGGGCCCGCGTCGACGTCGGTGTCGATGCGAGCCCCCGCGCACGAGGCCGCGGGGCGTCCCGTCCGCATTCCTTGGGTGGGACCTGGGGAGGAACGACCACACCGATGAGGTTGGACCGGGAACGCCCCGCGGAGCTTTATCGTGTTGTTACCCGACGTTACAACGACTCTTGACCCTTGTTGGCGGAAATGGCGGATTTCTCCGAAATTCTCCCGAGAGCCGGCGTACCTCTCGCGGGGTCGGCCCCCGTCGCGCCGGGCCGCGCGACGGGGGTGCCCGCGCTTCCCGGGCTGGACGGTCGCTCCCCGGCGGGCCGGCCGGCGGCCGCCTCGCCCGGGAGCACCGACCGTGGATCCCACTCACATCAACGACCACCGGCGCCGGGAGGTGACGCGCCGACGGATCGCACTCCCCACCGCCGTCACCCCGGCTGTCGGCGCGGCGACGTAGGCTCCCGGGCATGCGTATCGGAGCCCACGTCGATTCGACCGACCCGCTGGCGGAGGCGACGGCCCGAGAGGCCGGGGCCGTGCAGTTCTTCCTCTCCGACCCGCAGGGGTGGAAAGCCCCGAAGCCCCGGGAGGACGCGGACAAGCTGCGGGCCGCGGACGTCGACCTCTACGTCCACGCGCCGTACGTCATCAACGTCGCGACCCTCAACAACCGGATCCGGATCCCCAGCCGCAAGCTGCTGATCGGGCACGCGCAGGCGGCCGCCGCGATCGGCGCGAAGGGGCTGATCGTCCACGGCGGACACGTCAACGCCGGGGACGACGTCGCCGTCGGGTTCGACAACTGGCGCAAGACCTTCGCCTACGCGGCGGACTCCGGCGGCTTCGAGCTGCCGGTCCTGATCGAGAACACCGCCGGCGGCGACAACGCGTGCGCCCGGCGGCTCGACGCGCTCGCCCGGCTCTGGGACGCGGTGGGCGACTACGAGGTGGGCTTCTGCCTGGACACCTGCCACGCGCACGCCGGCGGCGAGGAGCTGCTCGGGCTGGTCGACCGGGTCAAGGCGATCACCGGACGGATCGACCTGGTGCACGCCAACAACTCCAAGGGCGCGTTCAACTCCGGCCAGGACCGCCACGACAACCTCGACGGCGGGACCATCGACCCCGAGCTGCTGGTGGCGGTGATCCGCGCGGCCGGCGCGCCGGTGATCGTCGAGACCCCGGGCGGCGTCGAGGGCCAGGGCGCCGACATCGCCTTCCTGCGTGACCGCCTCGGCGCGGAGAGCCCTGCGGCATGACCACCGACCAGTCCGCCGCAGGCGGCCCCCGCCCAGGTACGTCGGGGTCGACCGGCGACGACATGCCGGCCGGCGCGACCGCAGGCCCGCCCACCCCGGGCGACTCCGCGACCACGAGGACCGCCGACCGGGCCGGCGCGGCGAGCGGTACGGGCGACACCCGACCCACGGCCGACCCATCCCCCGATGCCTCCGGGCACCCGACCGGCCCGGCCACGCCCTCCGGGCACCCGTCCGACGCGGCCGGCAGCACGGCCACCCCCGCCGAAGGCGCATCCGACGCGGCCGGTGGTACCGGCATGACCAAGGCCGGCCAGGCCACCGACCAGACCGACCAGGACGGGAAGGTCCGGTCGGACGAGGCCAGGACCGGGACCGGGCCGGACAAGGCAGCGGCAGGCGAGGCCGGCGACGGCAAGGGCGGCGACGGCAAGGGCGGCGACGGCAAGGGCGGCGACGGCAAGGGCGGCGACGGCAAGCAGACCCACGGTAAGCAGGCCCACGGTAAGCAGGCCCACGGTAAGCAGGCCCACGGTAAGAACAACGAGGGCAGGGAAGCCGACGGCAAGGACAAGGCCGGCACGGACAAGGAAGCCGACGGCAAGGACAAGGCCGGCAAGGGCAAGGACGGCGACGGCGGGGAGTCGGGGAAGCCGGACCGCTGGGCGGCCTTCGCGCCCGCGCCGGAGACCGTACCGAGCCGGCCGCGACGCGCCGCCCGGGCGGTCGGTCGCCTGCTGATCCACGAGTGGACGCTCGCGACGCTCGGCTCGCTGGCGCTGGCCGTGCTGCTGACCTGGCCCACCCTGCGCTACCCGCTGCACACCCTCCCCCAGGACTACTGGGACCCCACCCTGCAGGCGTGGCAGATGGCCTGGTCGGGGCACATCCTGCTGACCAACCCGGCGCAGCTGTGGCAGTCGAACGCCTTCTTCCCGGAGAGCTGGAGCTTCGCCTTCTCCGACACCCTGCTCGGGTACGCCCCGGCGGGCATGATCGGCACCGGCCCCGAGGCCGCCGTCCTGCGCTACAACATCATGTTCGTGCTGGCGCACGCGCTCGCCACGCTCGGGGCGTACGCGCTGGCCCGCCAGCTCGGCGCGGGCCGGATCGGCGGCGCGGTCGCCGGGGCGAGCTACGCCTACGCCCCCTGGCTGCTCGCCCAGGCCGGGCACCTGCACGTGATCTCCAACGGCGGCATCCCGCTGGCACTGGCCATGCTGGCTCGCGGGCACGGATACTCGCTGCGACACGGCTACCAGCCGGAGCGCCGGCACGACGGCTGGGTCTACGCCGGCTGGCTGGTCGCGGCCTGGCAGCTCAGCCTCGGCTTCGGCATCGGGCTGCCGTTCGCGTACTTCCTCGGCGGGGCCGTGCTGGTGGCGGCCGTCACCTGGTTCCTGCGGCGCTGGGTGATCCGGCCGGTGAAGCGCCCGTTCGGTCGCCGGCTGCTGATGGCGGACCTGGTCGGCGGGCTGATCTTCGCCGGCGTCGGCGCGCTGCTGGCCATCCCCTACTTCAAGGTGGCGGAGCTGCACCCGCAGGCGGAGCGGACGATCGGCGACATCGCCATCTTCTCCCCACCGGCGAGCGGCTTCTTCACCGCGCCCGGCGAGTCGCGCGTCTGGGGCGAGTTGCACGAGGGGGCGCGGGCGGCGCTGCCGTGGCACCCGGAGATGACCCTGCTGCCCGGGTTCGTGCTCTACGCCCTCGCCGCCGGCGGGCTCTTCTTCTCCGTCTGGAAGCTGCGCCACCGGCTGCTGCTGCTCGCCGGGGTGGTGGTGACCATGGTGCTCGCCATGGGCACCCGGTTCTTCGACGGCACCTTCACCTACGTGCCGCTCTTCGAACACCTGCCCGGATGGAACGGCCTGCGCACCCCCGGCCGGCTGATGCTCTGGACGACGCTCCTGCTCGGGCTGCTCGCGGCGGGCGCGGTCAGCGCGTTCGCGGCCCGGGTGCGGGAGATCTCGGCCGAGCGGATCCCCTCCTGGCCGAGCCCGTGGCTGCGGCTGGCCACCCTGCTGCCGCTGGTGCTGGTGATCGCCGAGGGCCTGAACACCACGCCGCACCCGGTCGTGCCGACGCAGCCGGCGGCGATGCGGACCGTGGCCGGCCCACTGCTGGTGCTGCCGAGCAGCCAGAACCTCGACCAGCCGGTGATGCTCTGGTCCACGACCAAGTTCCAGGACATCGTCAACGGGGGGAGCGGTTTCACGCCCCGCCAGCTCGACGAGGTACGCCGGGTTTCGCTCTCCTTCCCCGACCAGACCAGCGTCGACTACCTACGGGTCCTCGGCGTCCGCAACGTGCTGCTGATGCGCGACCAGATCGCCGGCACGCCGTGGGAGGTCACGGTCGACGCGCCGGTCGACGGCCTCGGCATCACCCGCGAGGAGATGGGCCAGGTGGTGGTCTACCGGCTCTGACCCGCCTCGGCACGGGGGAGCCCGGTCGGCGCAGGAAACAAGCCTGACGCCGGCTGGGCTCCCCCATGCCTGACGGCACCAGGCCGTCTCACGAGCTGCGCGTCTACGCGGTGGCGGGGCTCGCCTCGACGGGCACCGGGGGCCTGCGTCGCCACCGGTCGAGCCAGGGCGCGTCCGGCGCGCCGTCGAGCGGGCCGCCGTCCGGGTCGTCGACGTACGTGGCCCGCACCGGGTCGAGTTCCGGCCGCAGGATCTCCCGCACGACCAGCACGCAGAGCACCACGACGGTGGCCAGGCGCAGCGTCGACGCCAGCACGAAGACCCCCTCCGGGAAGACCGGCTTGCTGGTCGCCGCGCCGAGCAGTTCCCCGTAGAAGGCCGCGAAGTAGCAGACCTCCGCGATCTGCCAGGCCAGGAAGGCGCCCCACTTCGGGCGGGCGAGCACCACCAGCGGCAGCAGCCAGAGCACGAACTGCTGCGACCACACCTTGCTGAAGATCAGGAACGCGGCGACCACCAGGAACGCGAGCTGGGCCAGCCGGGGGCGGCGCGGCGCCAGCAGGCCCAGCGCGGCCACCCCGAGGCAGGCCAGCCCGAAGAGGGCGTACGACAGGGTGTTCAGCGTCGGGATGTTGACGTTCAGCCACTCGAAGGGCCCGAGGTCGGCGGGATTGGCGCTGCCGACCTTCCCGTCCAGGTAGCGCCCGATGTACCAGAGGGTGCCCCAGTCGATCGGCCGGGTCGAGTTCAGCTCGAAGAAGCGGTCCCAGTTCTCCCGATAGGGGACGGCGACCGGCAGGTTAACGGCGACCAGGGACACGAGAGCAGCGCCGAAGGCGGTGAGGGCCGCGCGCAGCCGCCCGGCGCGCAGCGCCAGCACCAGGATCGGGCCGAGGACGAACAGCGGCCACATCTTGGCCGCCCCGGCGAGGCCGAGCAGGACGCCGGCCGCCAGCGGCCGGCTGCGGGCCCAGGCGAACAGGCCGAACGCGGCGAGGCCGATGGCGAGCAGGTCCCAGTTGACCGTGGCGGTGAGCATCAGCGCGGGGGCGAGCGCGAAGAGGGCGGCGTCCCAGGGTCGTCGGCGGCGCAGGGCGAGGATCACCGCGACCGTGGCGACCGCCAGCGCGCCGAGCACCAGGGCGTTCAGGTTGTAGAACCACATGCCCTGGTTGAGCCCCGGGTCGTTCTGGCCGAGGGCGTGCACCGGCAGGCCGAGCGCGCCCATGAAGTAGCCGGTGAGCACCGGGTACTCGACGGGGTGGTCCCGGTAGGGGACCGCGCCCTCGTTGAGCCGCTCCGCGTAGTAGAGCGCCAGCACGTCGGTATAGCAGAACCGGGTGTACTGGACGTTGTTCTGCCAGGCGCCGTCCTGGCAGGGCGACTTCTGCACCCAGTGCAGGGCCAGGGTCAGGCAGACCAGGGCCAGCACGATCCGGGCCGCCGTCCAGAACCGGTTCTCCCGTCCGGCGGGCCGGTCGAGCGCGACGGCATGGTCGCCCAGCGGGCCGCCGATGACGCCGGAGACGCCCCGGACGAAGCCGTCGGACCGGGACGGGTGGTCGGCGGCACCGGCGTCGTCGATGCCTCGCGTCGGCTGCGTGCTCATGAAGGTGCATCCTGCCGTACGACCGGCCTCCGCGTCCCCCTCCGAAGACGACACGTCGGTACGCGGAAACGCCGCCGGCGGCCGGACAGGTCGTCCGGCCGCCGGCGGCGGTGTTCGTGACTCAGTCGTCGTCGGGCCGGGGCGTCAGGCTCGGGAACAGCCCGCCGCCGGTCCCATCCGGCCCTGGACCGTCGCCGGGCCCGGTCGGGGTACCCGTGCCGCCGTTGTTCCCGCCATTGTTCCCGCCATTGTTGCCGCCGTTGTTGCCCCCCGGCGGGCAGCGCAGGCCCAGCGGCCCGCAGTCCGGCTGGCCCCCCGGGGGGGACGGCGGCGCGGGCGGGGCCTCGCCGTTGCCGGAGTTCGGGTCGCCGATGTTCGCCGCGGGCGGGAAGTCCCTGTGCTCCCGGTACTCCTTGCTGGTCTTGTGCGCCTCCTCCATGAACCGCTCCCAGATGTCGCCCGGGAGGTTGGAGCCGCTGACCCTGCGGCCGTCCTTGAGCTTGAGCGGCAGTCGGTTCTGCACGTTGCCGACCCAGACCGCGGTGGCAAGCTGCGGCGTGTAGCCGATCATCCAGGCGTCGCCGTTCTCCGGACTGTCCGGCTTCTGCTCCCAGGTGCCGGTCTTGGACGCCGCCTTGCGGCCGTCCTCCAGCCGGTGGTTGACCTGCGCCGGGTACTGCTCCAGCACCGAGGTGACGTCGGCGACGACGTCCTTCTCGATGCGCTGCTTCGGGGTGAGCTTCTCCCCGCCGACCTTCTTCCACTTCCCGGTGTCCGGGTCCCGCTGTTCGACGGAGTAGAGGAAGTGCGCCTTGTTGTAGACGCCCTCGTTGGCGAAGGTGGCGACGCCGTTGGCGTGGTCGAGGACGGTGATCGGGTACTGGCCGTAGCCGACCACGTGGAAGAACGGGCTCGGCGCGATCTTCTTCGGGTCGGTCTTGGTGAGGTCGTACGCCTTGGGCGGGCTGGTGTCCGTCCGCCACATGGTGGTGACGCCGGCGTCCGCGGCCGTCTTGATGACCTTGTCCGGGCCGATCTCCTGGGTGACGTGGTAGAAGGGGACGTTCAGCGACTTGAGCGTGGAGACCTTCAGGGTGCAGGAGTCACCGCAGTCGGGGTTGTCGTCGCCCGCGTTGCTGACCTTGAACTCGGTGCCCTCCGGGGTGAACGCCTTACCCTTCCAGCGCGACTCCAGGGCCTTCTGGGCCCGGAGCGCCGCCGCCAGCGTGTAGATCTTGAAGCTCGAGCCGGGCGAGTGACCGCCTGTGACGTTCCCGTTGGAGTCGGTGTTCTTGCCGGCGTAGTCGGTGCCGGTGCCGTTGTCGCCGCCGTAGTAGGCGACCACCCGGCCGTTGTCTGGGTTGATCGCCACCACGGCCGCCATCAGGTTCTTCGGCTGGCCGTTGAGCTCGGATCCCTTGGTCTTGCGCTGGGCCGTCTCGACCGCCGCCTGCTGGACCTTCGTGTCGATCGTGGTGCGGATGCGGTAGCCGCCGGACATCAGCGCCTGCGAGCAGAGCTTCGCCTTCTCGGTGACCTTGGACTCGTCGTCGACGCAGAGGCCCTGGTCCCGCATCTCCTGCTTGACGTAGTTGATGACGTTGCCGTACGGCGTGTCGATGCCGTAGTCGATGCCGGCGCCGGTGTTCTTCGGGCTCTTCAGCGTCCTGGTCGGATAGTCGGCCGGGGTGGGCGCGGCCGGCTTGCCCGGGGCGTTCAACCAGCCCTCGGCGACCATGCCGTCGATCACGTACTGCCAGCGGGACTTGGCGTCGGTCAGGTTGACCGCCGGGTCGTAGCCCTTGTGTCCGTCGCCGGCCTCCGGCTGCTTGATCAGCGCGGCGAGGACCGCGCCCTCGGCGACGGTCAGCTTGCTCGCCGACTTCCCGAAGTACGTCTGCGCCGCCGCCTCGATGCCGTGCGCGCCCCGCCCGAAGTAGATGATGTTCAGGTAGTGCTGCATGATCTCGGGCTTGCTCTTCTGGTCGTTCAGCTTGGAGGCGAGGATCGCCTCCTTCACCTTCCGGGCGTACGTGTCGTCCTTCAGGTTGTCGTAGGCGTTGCGCGCGTACTGCTGGGTGATCGTCGAGGCACCCTGCTTGTCGCCCCCGGTGAGGTTGTTCCACGCGGCGCGGGCGATGCCCTTGTAGTCGACGCCGGAGTGGTTGTAGAAGTTCCGGTCCTCGGCCGCCGCCACCGCGTCCTGCACGTGCTGCGGGATCTGGTCGATGGTGACCAGGGTCCGGTTCTGCGTGCCGAGCTTGGCGATGACCGTCTTGTTGTCGAAGGCGTAGAGGGTGGTCGCCTGCGGCGGTGTGGTGTCCTCGGGGAGCACGACGTTGGTCGAGTAGTAGGTGAAGCCGACCACGCCGAGGCCGGCGAGCATGATGAAGACCGCGAAGGCGGCGATCAGCATGTTCACCCGCTTGCGCTTCTTCGCCCGGGCCGGGTCGCCCGCGCCGCGGCCGCCACGGCCGGGACCGGTCGGCCCGCCGGGCCCGCCGGGGCCACCCGAGACCGGGGAGACGCTCGCCCGCGCCGACGCCCGACCGGCGACGCCGCCGACGGACGCCGACCCGACGCTGGCCCGCCCGGCCGAGGCGGCGCCGACCGCCGCGCCCACCGTGGCGCGCCCGGCCGGTCCGCCGGCCGCCGGGGAGACCGGTACCGACGCGCGACCCGCGCCCGCCCGGCCCGCACCCGGCGCCGGGGAGACCGGGACGGAGGCCCGGCCGGGGCCGGCGCGGCCGACGGAGGCCGAACCCACCGAGGCGGAACCGACCGAAGCCGAGCCGGCGGCCGAACCGCCGCGCGGCGGCACGGACGCCGAGCCGCCGACGGAGGCACGTCCACCGGCGGCCCGGGGCGCGACCGAGGCGCGGCCGGGCGGTGCCGTACCCTCCTGTGCAGCCGACCAGCCGCCCCCGCGGGCGTCACCGCCGGAGTCGCCGTGCTGGCCCGGGATCTGGGCCCGCCCGCGCGGGGAACTGGGATCGCCGTACGAGTTCATTCCTCACACCCTGCCGTCGCGGTGGGGCGCGGCTGCGCCGCCACCGGTTGCCGTGAGATGGGACACCCGACAGTAGCGGCACGCGCGTGCCGACCGACCGGTGTCATGTGCGAATCAATCGGGCCAATCAGACCAACGAGCGGTCGGTCACCCCAGGCGTGCGCGTTCCGGCCGGGGTTGGCCGATCGAGCCAGGATCACCGTTGCGCCTCTCGCCTCCGTCGACCGGCCGCGCCGGTGCCCGGGGCGGCCGCGCCGCCCACCGCGTCCTGCTCCGGCCCGCCCTCCGGGTCCCCGGCCAGCCCGTCCCGGCCGAGCAGGTACTGCTCGACGAGATGGTTCCAGTCACAGCCGAGGCACACCTCCACGACGAAGACCTGGAACTCACGCAGCGTCATCGCCAGCACGGGCAACTCGGCCAGCGTCCGGGCCTGGCCGGCCGACTGCTTGAGTTCGTCGCCGTAAATGTAGTGGACGCGCGTCAGGTTCTCGCTGCGGCAGATCGGGCACCGCTCGTCGGTGGGCTCTCCGTGGAAGCGAGCGGCGTTCTTCAGGTACGGCGACGCGTCGCAGACGTCGTACGTGCCGACCCGGCCGGCGAGGAGCTCACGCAGCACCGCTCGCTTCCGGAGCGAGTAGTCGACCACCTGGCGCTGCGTACGCATGCGGAGAAGGGTACGCGGTCTCGCCGGACGGGGCGACCACGGTGACGATGCGTGACGACGAGACCTCGGAACGGGGGTTTGCCCTGATCACGGTGATCCGCTAGCGTGCGATGTATCGGTCCGATACATCGCGGCGGTTACCGCTCCGCGTAGAGGGTACAGAGAGGATGGCCCGTGCTCGAGCTCGCCATCCTCGGCCTCCTGCAGGAGTCTCCGATGCACGGCTACGAGCTGCGCAAGGAGTTGACCGCCAAGCTCGGCGCGATCAGGGCGGCGATCAGCTACGGCTCGCTCTACCCGACCCTGCGCCGGCTGCAGGCGGCGGGATGGATCACCGAGGCCGCCGAGACACCCGCCACCGCCGAGGAGGTTCCCGCGCTGACCAGCCGACGAGGTCGGGTGGTCTACAAAATCACCGCGGAGGGCAAGGAACGCTTCGCCCAGCTCATCGCACAGACCGGGCCCGAGACGTACGACGACACGGGCTTCGGGGTGCACTTCGCGTTCTTCGCCCGCACCGACCAGGCGACCCGACTCCGCATCCTCGAGGGTCGCCGGCGAAAGATCGAGGAACGTCGCGAAGGGCTTCGCGACGTGCTCGGCCGGGCGGCCGAGCGCCTCGACGCGTACACGCTGGAACTGCAGCGCCACGGCCTGGAGGCCTGTGAGCGCGAGGTCCGCTGGCTGGAGGAGCTCATCGCCAACGAGCGCTCCGGCCGTGCCCCGACGGTCCCGGCTACCGGGACGGCCGGCGGCCGACGAGAAGACAACAGCCCGCCTCCGCCTGGAGAGTCCAGGAAAGAGCGGCCGTGATGAAGAAGAAGGAGGCAGACGCTATGGGCTCCGTCCGCGTCGCCATCGTCGGTGTGGGTAACTGCGCCTCGTCCCTCGTGCAGGGCGTGGAGTACTACCGGAACGCCGACCCGAACGACCGCGTCCCGGGTCTCATGCACGTCACCTTCGGCGACTACCACGTCTCGGACGTGCAGTTCGTCGCGGCGTTCGACGTGGACGCCAAGAAGGTGGGCATGGACCTCGCCGAGGCGATCGTCGCCAGCGAGAACAACACCATCAAGCTCTGCGACGTGCCGCCGACCGGCGTCACCGTGCAGCGCGGCCCGACCTTCGACGGCCTGGGCCAGTACTACCGCGAGATCATCGAGGAGTCCGACGCCACGCCGGTCGACGTGGCGCAGGCACTGCGCGACGCGCAGGTCGACGTCGTCGTCTCCTACCTGCCGGTCGGCTCCGAGCAGGCCGACAAGTTCTACGCCCAGGCCGCGATCGACGCCGGCTGCGCGTTCGTGAACGCCCTGCCGGTCTTCATCGCCTCCGACCCGGAGTGGGCGAAGAAGTTCGAGGACGCGGGCCTGCCGATCGTCGGTGACGACATCAAGAGCCAGGTCGGCGCCACGATCGTGCACCGCGCGCTGGCGAAGCTCTTCGAGGACCGCGGTGTCGAGCTGCTGCGCACGTACCAGCTCAACTTCGGCGGCAACATGGACTTCATGAACATGCTGGAGCGCAACCGGCTGGTCTCGAAGAAGATCTCGAAGACCCAGTCGGTGACGTCCCAGATCCCGCACGAGATGAGCAAGAGCGACGTGCACATCGGCCCGTCGGACCACGTGCCGTGGCTGGACGACCGCAAGTGGGCGTACATCCGCCTGGAGGGCCGTTCGTTCGGCGACACCCCGCTGAACGCCGAGCTCAAGCTCGAGGTGTGGGACTCGCCGAACTCGGCCGGCGTCATCATCGACGCCGTCCGCGCCGCGAAGATCGCGCTGGACCGGAAGATCGGCGGCCCGATCCTGTCGGCCTCGTCCTACTTCATGAAGTCCCCCCCGGTGCAGTACGCCGACCACGACGCGCACGCCGCCGTCGAGGCGTTCATCGCCGGCGAGGTCGAGCGCTGACGCGCTGACCACCAGCACCCCGAGGGCCGGGTCCTGGCGGACCCGGCCCTCGCCGCGTCCGCGTGCTCCTGGCGAGCGGTGCCCGTGGCGTCAGGACCACGCGCGCCGCAGGGCGACCCCGGCCTCCAACTCCAGCAGGTTCACCTTGCGCTCCAGCCCGCCGCCGAAGCCGACCAGCTTGGCACCCGCCCCCACGATCCGATGGCAGGGCACGAGCACCGGGATCGGGTTGCGGTTGCAGGCCACCCCGACCGCGCGGGCGGCGCCCGGATCGCCGAGCCGCCGGGCCACCTCGCCGTAGGTGAGCGTCTCCCCGTACGGAATGCGGGTCATCTCCCGCCAGACGCCGCGCTCGAAGTCCGAACCGCCCGGCACCGCCAGCGGCACCGCGAACTCGGTCAGCTCGCCAGCGAAGTATGCCCGCAGCTCCGCCACCGCCTGCCGGGCCACCTCGTCGCCCGGCTCCTCGACCGCCCCCTCGACCCGACCGAAGTGGGTCCGGCGCACGTTCGCCCCGTCGGTGGCGACGGAGAATTCACCGATCGGGGAGTCGAGCACGGTCCAGCGCATCCACCCATTGTCCCCGGCGGCCCGACACTGTCGACGGCCGGACGACGCCGTGACGGCGATGGGGGTTCCGGCAACCGCGTAACGCCGCAAGCATCGACGACGCCAGATTGATGGAGTTGATCTCCGCTCTGGTCCTCACCATCCGGGAGGGCCGATCCTGCGACGTGAGGACGCCATGCGATCTCATCCCCTGTCCCGCTCGATCCGACGCATCTTCGCCACCTCGACGGCCGCCCTCGCCCTGCTCGGGGCCGCGGTGGCACTCGCTCCGGCCGACGCGGTGGCGGCCGGACGCACCCAGCCCGACCTGTTCGTCGACCTGCTGATGACCGACCACTTCAACCCGGCGGAGGGCGAGACCTTCCACGCGCAGATCGACGTCCGCAACGGCGGCACCGGTGATTCCGACCCGCTCAGCATCACTGTGTCGGTGCCGGCGGGGCTGCGCACGACGGCGCTCATGACCACCGACGGATGGAACTGCGCGGTGGCGGGCGAGGCGAGCTACACCTGCGCCTACCCGGCCCTGCCCGCCGCCGGACGGGCCCAGCGGCTCTCGCTGCCGTTCGTGGTGGCCGGCGCCCAGCCCGGCTCCCGGGTGCCGATCACCGCGACGATCGCGCCGCAGCGCCAGGAGTCCGACACCACCAACAACACCAGCACGGTCACCGTGGCGATCTCCGGGACCTGCGTCGTCCGGGGCGTCGTCTGGCACGACCTGGACCGGGACGGGCAGCGCGACGAGGGTGAGCCGGGCATCGGTGCCGGGCCGGACGGCGTGCTCAGCGTCCGGGTCGGGGCCCGGCAGGGCCAGACCACCGGCGGCGGCATCGCCCTCGTCAGCCCCGACGGCACGTGGTCGCTCACCACCCGTACCGAACTGCTCTACCGGGTCTGGGTCGAGGCCGCCAGCACGTACGGCCGCACCGCCTCCGACGTGGGTGACGACGCCACCGACTCGGACATGGTCACCACCTACCAGTCCGACCCGTACCTGCTCACTTCGAGCGCCGAGTTCTTCGCCGGGCATGGCGGCGAGTACGTGGTCGACACGGGACTGGTCACTCGTAGCTGAGTCGGTCGCCGCCCGCCCGGATCGTGGGCGGGCGGCGCGGCTCCGGTCCCGAGCCGGCTCCGCTCGGGGGCTCAGAGCAGGGTGAAGCCGAGCAGCAGGGCGCCGGCGCTGAGGCTGGCGCCGCCCGCGACGGTCAGCCAGATCAGCTTGTTGGGCTTGGTGTCCTGCGGGCGGACCACCGAGAGGAAGAAGCCGAGCGGCATCAGGATCGGCGCGGCCACGAGCAGGGTCCGGATGAGCATGCGGGTGCCGTCGGACGCGTCGGCCTGGTCGACGTAGGGCAGCACGGCCAGCGCGAAGAGGACCAGCACCCCGGCGTGTGCGTGGCCGGCTGTCCACAGGCCCCGACGGACGGGGTTGTCGAGGTAGCCGGCCTTGCGCCGGGTCAGGTGCATGAGCAGGGTCAGTCCGCCGTACGCCACCGTCACGACGGTGATCAGCAGGATGCCGGCGGTGGTCAGGGTGGCCGAGGACATGGGCACCTCCGTCTTGTCGATGTCAAGATTGGCCCAGCGGGCCCAATCTTGTCAACAGCTAGATTGGCCGTGTCGAATTCGCCGGACACCGGTCGAGCTCCGAGCTGCCGGTTGCCCCGGACCAGGATCGGACCGCGCCGCCTGCGCGTGCCGGGGCACGTTGCGCCGCATCGATACCGTGCGGTTCGTGGCCACGGGGACACTGATCTTTCTCATCATCGGTGGGGCGGGCGTCGCGGTGCTGGCGCTCGCCCTGCTCGGCACCGAGCTGCTCCACTTCGGCGGCCCGGACTTCGACGGTCCCGTGTCGGTGGAGGCGGTCGCCGGGTTCGCCGGGGCGCTCGGCTTCGGCGCCGCGATCGTCAACGAGCTGCTCGGCGGGCGTACCCCCGCGATGATCGCGGCGGCGTTGGCCGGCGGCGTCGTCGCGGCCGTGCCCACCGCGTGGGCGGCGTCCCGGCTGAGCCGGGCGGCCCGCGACATGCGCACCGACCCCACCCCCACCCGACAACATCTGGTCGGCGCGCTCGGCCTGGTCGTCACCCCGGTGCCCGCCGACGGATACGGCGAGGTCCGGGTCCGGGTGGCCGGCCAGCCGGTCAAGCTCAACGCCCGCGCCGACCGGCCGATCCCGGTCGGCGCCCAGATCTTCGTGGTCGAGGCGCTCAGCGAGACCAGCGTGCACGTCGAAACCTACTGAACCCCCTCACAGCAGATCGGGACGGTCGTATGTTCCTTCTCATCGCCATCGGCGGCGCGGTCCTCCTCGTCCTCGTGCTCGTGTTCTTCGTGCTCTCCCGGATCAAGGTCGCCGGGCCGAACGAGGCGTTCATCGTCACCGGCCGCAAGGGCCGCACCACGCAGACCGCTGACGGCGGCCGGTCGACCGACATGTCCGGGCAGAAGGTCGTGCTCGGCGCCTCGGTCTTCGTCCTGCCGGTGGTGCAGAAGCTCCAGTCGCTCGACCTGTCCAGCCGCCGGATCGACGTCGGCATCCGCGGCGCGGTCAGCAAGCAGGGCATCCGGGCCGACCTGCACGGCGTCGCGATCGTCAAGGTCGGCGGCACCGAGGACGCGATCCGGGCCGCCGCCCAGCGCTTCCTGCACCAGCAGGACGAGATCGACAACTTCACCCGGGAGGTGCTCGCCGGCGCGCTGCGCTCGATCGTCGGGCGGCTCACCGTGGAGGAGGTCATCCGGGACCGGGCGGCGTTCGCCAGCGCGGTCGCCGAGGAGGCCGAGCACTCCATGACCAACCAGGGCCTCGTGCTGGACACCTTCCAGCTCCAGGACATCCTGGCCGAGGGCTCCTACCTGCAGGACCTGGGCCGGCCGGAGGCGGCCCGCGTGCTCAAGGACGCGGCCATCGCCGAGGCGCGCGCCCGCCAGCAGGCCGAGCAGGAGCGGCTGCTCGCCGAGGAGGCCATCGCCGAGGCCAACCGGAACCTGTCGCTCAAGCAGGCCGCCATCCAGGCCGAGATCGACGCGGCCAAGGCCAAGTCCGCGGCGGCCGGGCCGCTCGCCCAGGCCGAGCGGGACCAGGCGATCCTCTCCGAGCAGCAGAAGGTGGCCGAGCGCAACGCCGAGCTCAAGCAGCGCCAACTCGACACCGAGGTGCGCAAGCCGGCCGACGCGGCCCGGTACAAGGTGGAGCAGGAGGCCGAGGCGGCGCGCAACGCGGCCGTGCTGAACGCCGACGCGCAGCGCCAGGCCGTCATCGCCGCCGCCCAGGCCGCCGCCGAGCAGGCCCGGCTCACCGGTGAGGGCGAGCGGGCCCGCCGGGCCGCGCTGGCCGAGGCGAACGCGATCGAGGGCGCCAAGGAGGGCGAGGCCGAGCAGCGCCGCCGCTCCGCCATCGCCGAGGCGGTCGAGCGGGAGGGTGCGGCCGAGGCCGCGGCCATCCTGGCCAAGGGCCAGGCCGAGGCCGACGCGATGGCCCGCAAGGCCGAGGCGTTCGCGGCGTACGGCGAGGCGGCGGTGCTAGACCTGCTGGTCAAGGTGCTGCCGCAGGTGGTCGAGGCGGCCAGCGCCCCGATCGGCGCGATCGACAAGATGACCGTCATCTCCACCGACGGTGCCTCGTCGCTGACGAAGTCGGTGGCGGGCAACGTGGCCCAGGGGCTCCAGCTCGGCAGCGACCTGACCGGGATCGACCTGGCGGGGCTGCTCGCGAAGCTCGGCTCGGCATCGGCCTCCTCCGACAACGGCAGGCCGCCGGTGGCGGGCACCGCGGTCGAGACCGTCGAGACCCGCTGACGCCACGGCAGCGGAGCAACAGGGCGCCGTCCCCGGTCGGGGGCGGCGCCCTGTTCGTCCTCCGGGCCAGCGCCGGGGCGGCGGACCCGGCTACCCGACGATGCCCTCGTCCCGGGCCCAGCGCAGCAGCTCCGCCTCGGCCTCGTCGCGGTCCAGCGGGCCGCGCTCCAGGCGCAGCTCCTTGAGGTGCTTCCAGGCCCGCCCGACCACCGGCCCCGGCGGCACGCCCAGCAGCTCCATGATCGCGTTGCCGTCCAGGTCGGGCCGGACCCTCGCCAGATCCTCCTCGGCGGCGATCCGGGCGATCCGCTCCTCCAGCGCGTCGTAGTCGGCGGCGAGCTGGGCCGCCTTGCGCCGGTTGCGGGTGGTGCAGTCCGAGCGGGTCAGCTTGTGCAGGCGCGGCAGCAGGTCGCCGGCGTCGGCGACGTAGCGGCGCACCGCCGAGTCGGTCCACTCGCCCCGGCCGTAGCCGTAGAAGCGCAGGTGCAGCGCGACCAGGGCGGTGACCTTGGAGGTGATCTCCTTGGGGTAGCGCAGCGCCTTCATCCGGGCCTTCGTGAGCCGCGCGCCGACCACCTCGTGGTGGTGGAAGCTGACCCGGCCGTCCGAACCGACCGCCTTGGTGGCCGGCTTGCCGACGTCGTGCATCAGCGCGGCCATCCGCAGGATGAAGTCCGGCCCCTCGGTCTCGTACGAGACGGCGTTGCTCACCACGGTGAGGGTGTGCTCGTAGACGTCCTTGTGCTGGGCGTGCTCGTCGATCTCCAGCTTCAGGCCGGTCAGCTCGGGCAGGAAGCGCTCGGCGAGCCCGGTGTCGACCAGCAGCCGCAGCCCGGTGATGGGGTCGGCACCGCAGAGCAGCTTGGTGAACTCGTCGCGGATCCGCTCGGCGGTGATCCGGTCCAGGTCGGCGGCCATCCGGGTCATCGCCGCGTGGACGTCGGGATGCACCGCGAAGCGCAGTTGGGCGGCGAACCGGGCCGCGCGCAGCATCCGCAGCGGGTCGTCGCCGAAGGACTCACCGGGGGTGCCCGGTGTGCGGATCACCTTCGCGGCGAGGTCGTCCAGCCCGCCGTGCGGGTCGGTGAAGCGGTGCTCGGGCAGGCTGACCGCCATCGCGTTGATGGTGAAGTCGCGCCGCCGCAGGTCCTCGGCGAGGTCGGTGCCGTACTCGACGACCGGGTTGCGGCTGACCTGGTCGTACGACTCGGCGCGGAAGGTGGTGACCTCCAGCCGCAGCCCGTCGCGCTGGCACCCGATGGTGCCGAACTCCCGCCCGGTCTCCCAGATCGACTCGGCCCAGCCGCGCACGATGCGCAGGGTCTCGTCCGGGTGGGCGTCGGTGCAGAAGTCGAGGTCGTCGCCGAGGCGGCCGAGCAGGGCGTCGCGTACCGAACCGCCCACCAGGTGCAGCTCGTGGCCGGCCCGGGCGAACCGGCGGCCCAACTCGTCGGCGACCGGGGAGACCCGGAGCAGTTCGGCGACGGCGTTGCGCTGCGCGGCGGTGAGTTCGCGGCGGTCGGCGGCGTGGGGAGCGGAGGCTTCGGACATGGGAGCGCCAGACTATCGGTCCCGGCGGGGATGCGGTCCGCCGGGCGCGGGTAACGGGTGGCCGTTGACTATCGTCTGTGACGTGCGGGCCCGTGCCCGGCTCGGACGTACCCCTCTGCCTTGGAGGCGAGAAGATGAGCGGCGGTCTCTACCGCAGCGCGAACGCCGCACAGGGCGGCGCCGCGCCCGGCCGGCCGTCGGACGGCGCCACGTTCATCTCCGCCGAGCCGCTGAACCAGCCGGCCATGGAGTCGACCGCGCCGCCGCAGGAGCAGGTGGCCGAGGCCAGCGCCGCGACCAACAGCGCGGTGATGGCGATCGGCAGCCTGGTCAGCCGGGGCACGGGCTTCCTGCGCACGCTGGTGCTGACCGCCGCGCTGGGCGGCGCGCTGGTCGGTGACGCGTACACCACCGCGCAGATCCTGCCCGGCATGGTCTACGAGTTCCTGCTGGGCGGCATCCTCACCAGCGTGCTGGTCCCCGTGCTGGTGCGCCGGCGCAAGGCCGACGCGGACGGCGGGCAGGCGTACGCCCAGCGGCTGCTCACCCTCGCGGTGGTCACGCTGGCCGGGGCAGCGCTGCTCGCGGTTCTCGCCGCACGAGGGCTCACCATGCTGTACGCCAGCGACAACCGCGGCGCTGACTATCAGGAACTCGTCACCGACCTGTCGTACCTGATGCTGCCGATGATCTTCTTCACCGGCCTCAGCGCGCTGGTCAGCGCGGTGCTCAACACGCGGGGGCACTTCGCCGCGCCGATGTGGGCGCCGATCCTGAACAACCTGGTGGTGATCGGCACCGCCGGGCTCTACATCGCCATCTTCGGCGCGGAGATCATCCGGCCGGAGCAGATGACTGCCGGGCGGATCGTGCTGATCAGCGGCGGCACGCTGCTCGGCGTCGCCATCCAGGCGGCGGGCCTGCTGCCCGCGCTGCGCAAGGTCGGCTTCCGCTGGAAGCTGCGCTTCGACTTCCGCGAGCTGGGCCTGCGCGAGCTGGGTCGCCTCGGCGCCTGGATGTTCTGCTACGTCGCGGTCAGCCAGATCGGCCTGATCGTGCTGTTCAACCTGCTGAGCCGCGCGGGCGACGGCGACGCCGGTGCAATGATCTACAACAACGTCTTCCTGTTGTTGATGATGGCGCACGGCATCATCGCCGTCTCGATCATCACGGCGCTGATGCCCCGGATGAGCGCGGCCGCGGCCGACGGCCGGTACGCGGACCTCGCCGCCGACCTGTCCCGGGGCACCCGGACCGTCTCGGCGGTGCTCGCCCCGATCGCCGTCTGCTACGCCGTGCTGGCCACGCCGCTGTCGGTGATGCTCTTCCGCTACGGCGCGTTCAGCGACGACAACGCCTCCGACACGGCGCTGGTGCTGCTGGTGGCCGCGGTCGCGCTGGTGCCGTTCGCGGTAAGCCAACTGTTCACCTTCGCCTTCTACGCGCTCCCCGACACCCGGACGCCGGCGCTGATCAACATCCCGGTGGTGGCGCTGCGGATCGGCGTGCAGATCATCCTCTTCGCCGCCTTCGCCGCCCACTTCGCCGCCGCCGGCATGATGATCGGCAACGCCGTCTCGTACGTGGCCGCCGCGGTCGCCTCCGCCTGGCTGCTCCGTCCCCGGGTCGGCCGGATCGGGCTCGGCGGGATCATGCGGACGCTGGGCCGGGTCGCGGTCGCGGCGCTCGGTGCGGCGCTGGTCGGCCTGCTCGTGGTCGCGCTGCTGCCGGGCGACGACACGCCGACCCGCCTGGAGGCCGTCGTCCAGCTCGTGGTCGGCGGTGCGGTGATCGGCGGGACGTACCTCGGGCTGGCGACGGTGCTGCGGATCGGCGAGATCACCGAGGTGGTCGGCATGGTCCGCCGCCGGCTGGGCCGCTGACGGGAGCCGGCGGGCGCGGTCCCCGGCCTGTGGATGGTCCACACGCTCTGTGAACGAGGATCACCAGCCTGGGGATGCGCCTGTGGATAACTCCGCGATTCACCGCTCAGCGACCAGATGGCCCTGTGGATAACCAACCGTACGGCTGAGTATGGCGGCACGGTCGGCGGGAAATCCGGCAGCGTCGGCGTCGCCGCCGCACCGGTCCGGCCCCTCCGGCGGGCACTTGCGGCCAACCTCTAGATTGGCCAGTACATGTGCCAGCAACGTGGCTGACAACGGTCGCAACCGGACAAGTGGATCACCTGCTGGCAGCGCGGGCCGGGAGCGGCCCGAAGATGACATGTCGGGGAGACGGCCAACCCAGGTAAGGTCGCTCTCGACGGGTACGGCAGGCGCCGACGCTCCGCGTCGACACCGGTCGGCCGGTTCCTTCGAAGGCAGAGCGGGAAGCCACATGCCCAGCAGCGCGGGTCCATCGATCGACACGATCACCGAGGGAGGACGGGTGACCCAGGTCGGCGAGGGTCAGGAGGCGGAGGAGAGCGCTCCGCACGTCATGGCCTTCGGTGCTCCCACGGCCGGTGAGATCCTCGCCGAGCGTTACGAGTTGGTCGAGCACATCAACAACGACAGCGCGGGTCGGCTGGTCTGGCGGGGCGTCGACGTCATCCTGCGCCGTCCCGTCGCGGTCGTGCTCCGCTACCCGGGTGGCGACTCCGCCACCGAGATGCTCCAGGGCGCCGTCGCGGCCAGCCGGGTCATCCACCCCAACCTGGTCGGGGTCTACGACGCGATCGACGAGGCCGATCGGGCGTACGTGGTGCGCGAGTGGGTCGACGGGCAGTCCCTGCGCGAGATGGTCACCGACGGGCCGCTGGACCCGGCCCGCGCCACCACCATCGGCAACGCCGTCGCCAGCGCCCTCGCCGCCGTCCACGCCACCGACATGGTGCACGGCAACGTCCACCCCGGCACGGTCATGATCAGTGACGACGGCCGGGTGGTGCTGGCCGACGCGCGTACCGACGGCGACGACAGCCAGCAGAGCGACGTCCGCGCGATCGGCGGGATCCTCTACTTCGCCCTGACCGGGCACTGGCCGCACGCCGAGGCTCCGCTGCGCGGCGCCACCGCCGGCCACGGCCGGGCCGCCATTCCCGACGCCGTCCGCGACGCCGAGGGCAGGATCGCCGCTCCCCGGCAGGTCCGGGCGGGCGTGCCGGCATACCTCGACGACCTCACCATGGATCTGCTCGACGCCGAGATCGCGCCGCCCTCGTCGGACGTGCTCGCCGCCGAGCTGGCCCGGCTGGACGTGCCGGCCGACGAGCAGTTCCTCGACAACACCGGCCCGCTGCGCTTCTCGGCCGAAACCGGCGACGAGCCCTCCCCGCTGGCGGTGGCCGGCGGGCGCAAGGTCGCGATCGGCATCGCCGGCCTGCTGGCGGTGGCCCTGGTCGGCCTGCTGATCGGCATCAGCACCCTGCGTGGCGGCGACGAGAGCCCCCGGACCAACCCGGTCGCCGCGCCCTCGTCCAACGCGCCGGCCGACGAGGCGACCCGGGCCGCCACCGAGGTCCGGGAGCTGAAGATCAGCGATGCGCGGATCATCGACCCCGACGGCGACCGGGAGGAAGTCCGAAACGCCGAGTGGGTGCACGACGGCGACGAGGACAAGGGCTGGGAGACCCAGACCTACAAAGGACACGCCAACTTCGGCAACATGAAGAGGGGCATGGGGGTCTGGATCGACCTGGGCGATGAGCGCACCGTCAAGTCGGTGCAGGTTCTCCTCTCCGCCCGCGGCGCCTCCGCGCAGCTACTCACCGGCACCGTCAACCCCCCGTCATCCAAGGCCGGAGACGCGGCGCTCTTCACGGATTACAGCAAGTCCCGCATCGGGCAGCCGTTCGAGGAGCACGACGGCACCAAGATGACCTTCAACGGCTTCGACGCCGACAAGAAATACCGCTACCTGCTGTTCTGGATCACCGAGCTGCCGCCGAGCGAGCGCGGCTTCAAGGTCGGTGTCCAGGAGATCACGGTCCAGGGGTCGTGAGCCGGCCGCCACGCCCCGGGCGCCCCATCCGCCGGACGTGGTGATGGGCGTAGGCGGGGAACGGACGACCGGTGGACCGGTGGGCGGAGCGAGCGGCCCACCGGTCGCGTCGTCGGCGCCGCCGGAGGGTGCGCCGGACCTCGAACTCCTGCACGCCCACGTGGCCGGTGACCGGGACGCCTTCACCGAGCTGTTCCGCCGGCACCGCGACCGGCTCTGGGCGGTGGCGCTGCGTACGCTCGGCGACCGCGAGGAGGCCGCCGACGCCCTCCAGGACGCGCTGCTGTCCGCGCACCGCGCGGCCGGCCGGTTCCGGGGCGACTCGGCCGTCACCACCTGGCTGCACCGGATCGTCGTGAACGCCTGCCTGGACCGGATCCGCCGCCGGCAGGCGCATCCCACGGTGCCGCTGCCGGACGGGGTCCGCGACGGCGACTCGAACTCCGCCACCGGGGGCGTGGAGCCGGCGGCGCCCGTCCAGGACCACGACACGGCGCTGGTCGTCCGTCAGGCCCTCGCCGCGCTGCCGACCGAACAGCGGGCGGCGCTGATCCTGGTGGACGTGCAGGGCTACCCGGTGGCCGAGGTGGCCAGGATCCTCGGCGTCGCCGAGGGGACGGTCAAGAGCCGGTGCGCGCGGGGCCGGGCGCGCCTGGCGACGCAGCTCGGGCACCTGCGGCCCGAACCGGCATCGCCGCGGCAGGAGACGCCCCACCGGCGGAAGCCGCCGCAGGCGCAGGAGCCGCCGGGGCCCGCCCCGGCGGCGGGTCCGGACGTGCCGGCCGTCACCCGGGGGAACCCGGGGACGCCCGAGGGCGTCCGATCGGGGTCGGGACGGTCCCGGCGGGATGCCCACCAGGAGGACTCGTGACGGCCGGGGGGTTCGGAGAGGTCGACCACGACCTGCTCGCCGACTACGTCGGCGGGGCGCTGGACGGCACCCCCGAGGGGGCGCGCGTCGCCCGGCTGGTCGACGAGGACGAGACCTGGGCGGCGGCGTACGCGCTGCTGGCTCCCGCCGTGGCGGGCGTCCGGGTCGACCTGGCCGCGTGGGCCGAACCCGCGCCGCAGATGCCCGCGGATGTCACCGACCGGCTCGTCGCGGCCCTGGCCGACGCCCCTCTGCCCGACGCGGGCCTGCTCGACTCGGGCCCACTCCCCGGACCGGAACGCCCGGATCCACGTCACTCCGAGCCGGTCCACCCCGGGTCGGGTGGCGGGGACGCGCTGCCGGCCGACGAACCGGAAGCGGGCAGGCCGGGCGGGGTGGTGCCGGCGCAGCCGCTCGGCGGCTCCGGTCGACGTCCTGCCGGCGTACCCCGCTCGGAGCCCGGCCGGGGCGGGACCACCGGGCCGGGCCGACGGCGCCGCCGCTGGTCCCGGGTGGCCGGCCCGGTCGCGCTCGCCGCGGTCTCGATCGCGGCGGTCGGGCTGGGCGTCAACCAGTTCACCAGGGAGCAGCGAGCGGACGGCGGCGCCGCGGACACGGCGTTGTCCCGGCCGGGGGCGAAGCCCGAGGCCGCCGGCCCCGCCGCCACGGCGTTCCGGGCCGGCGAGCCGACGGTGCGCAGCGGGACGGACTACACGCCGCAGTCCCTGGCCGGCCTGTCGCCGACGGACAGGTCGAAGCTGTTCACCCCCGGAGCGCAGCCCGGCGTCCAGGCGGAGGGCGGGCGGTTGCCCGGCGACGCGACCGGCCTCGACCGGCTCACCGAGCCGGCCGCGCTGAGCGCCTGCATCCGCGAGATCGGCGCCGAGCACGGCAGCGGGCCGCTGGTGGTCGAGGTTGTCGACTACGCCCGGTTCCAGGGTCGACCGGCGCTGGTCGTCCGGTTCACCGACGCCGGCGGCGCCCACTGGGCCTGGGTGAGCGGACCGGAATGCGGCGTGCCCGGATCCGGCTCGGACAGCCGCTACCACACGCGGGTAGGGTGAAATCGCGGCCACCGGGCGTTTGACCGTCCACGTGACCTGACCCACCGGATGACCGGCTCGGGAATCCCCGGTTCGTACGATGACGTTCTGCACATCAGGCTGCCGGCACTCGCGAGAGGCGTCGGCATCGGATCGGCATCGGTGCGCGCGCCGATGGCGAACAACACAATCGGGAGACGGCAGTGGACGAGGTCCGCAACCTGATCATCATCGGCTCCGGGCCGGCCGGTTACACGGCGGCGGTCTATGCGGCGCGCGCCAACCTCAAGCCGCTCATCATCGAGGGCGTGCAGTCCGGTGGCGCGCTCATGACCACGACCGAGGTCGAGAACTTCCCCGGTTTCGCCGACGGCATCCTCGGCCCCGAGCTGATGGACAACATGCGCAAGCAGGCCGAGCGGTTCGGCGCGGAGTTCCTCACCGACGACGTGACGCGGGTCGAGCTGAAGGACACCGGCAGCCTGGGGTCCGACGCGGTCAGCACCGTCTGGGTGGGTCAGACCGCCTACCGGGCCAGGGCCGTCATCCTCGCCACCGGTTCGGCGTGGCGTCCGCTGGGCGTCCCCGGCGAGCAGGAATACCTGGGCCACGGCGTCTCGTCCTGCGCGACCTGTGACGGCTTCTTCTTCCGCAACCAGCACATCGTGGTCGTCGGCGGCGGCGACTCGGCGATGGAGGAGGCCAGCTTCCTGACCCGGTTCGCCGAGTCGGTCACCATCATCCACCGCCGGGACTCCTTCCGCGCCAGCAAGATCATGGCTCAGCGGGCGCTGGGCAACGACAAGATCAAGGTCGAGTGGAACACCGTGGTCGAGGAGATCCTCGGCGAGGACGGCAAGGTCTCGGGCGTACGGGTGCGCAACACGCACACCGGCGAGTCCAAGGTCCTCGACGTCACCGGGGTCTTCGTAGCCATCGGCCACGACCCGCGCAGCGAGCTCTTCCGGGATCAGGTGGAGCTGGACGACGAGGGTTACGTGAAGGTCCAGGCGCCGAGCACCCGGACCAGCGTGCCCGGTGTCTTCGCCGCCGGCGACCTGGTGGACCACACCTACCGGCAGGCCATCACCGCCGCCGGCACGGGCTGCGCCGCCGCGCTGGACGCCGAGCGCTTCATCGCCACGCTGCAGGGCTGAACAACCGAAACACATTCCGGAGGAGGGTCATAGTGGGAGCAACGAAGTCGGTCACGGACGCGAGTTTCGCCGCCGATGTGCTGAAGTCCGACAAGCCGGTTCTGGTGGATTTCTGGGCCGAGTGGTGCGGGCCGTGCCGCAAGGTGTCGCCGCTGCTGGAGGAGATCGCGGGCGAGATGGGTGACCAGGTCACTATCGTCAAGCTCAACATCGACGAGAACCCGGAGACCGCCCGCACCTACCGGGTCATGTCGGTCCCGACCCTCACCGTGTTCAAGAACGGCGAGCCGGTGCAGTCGATCGCTGGCGCCAAGCCGAAGGGCGAGCTGGTCAGGCTCATCGAGTCGGCGCTCTGAGCAGCACGTTCGCACGTCGACCCCGTACCCGGTCCGCCGGGTGCGGGGTCGACGTCTTTTTCCCCGCGCGCCGCACCTGGGGCCCCAAGAGCGCATAACCTCAACCCCAGGGCCGCCCGGCCAGCCAGCGTCCGTGCAGAGGGGGTCGTGCGTGCGTCCGATCCGACCCGGTGACCGTGGACCCGCGGTGGCGGAGATCCGTACGGTGCTGACCGGCCTCGAACTGCTCCCGCCAGCGGCACCGGACGCCGACGAGTTCGACGCCCACACCGAACGGGCCGTGCGGGCCTTCCAGCAGTCCCGGGGGCTCAGCGTGGACGGCCGGGTCGGTGCGGAGACGTGGCGGGCCCTGGACGCCGCCCGCTGGCGGCTCGGCGCCCGCACCCTCTACCACGCGGTCCCCGATCCGCTCACCGGCGAGGACGTCCGGTCGCTCCAGGAACGGCTGCTGGAGATGGGGTACGACGTGGGACGCGCGGACGCCATCTACGGCGTACGGACCTCCCGGGCGGTCGCCCAGTTCCAACGCGAGGTCGGGCTGACGCCCGACGGCTCGTGCGGGCCGCACACCATGAACGCGCTGCGCCGGCTCGGGCGCAAGGTCGTCGGCGGGCGGCCGCAGTGGCTGCGCGAGTCCGACGCCATCCGGCAGTCGGGCCCGGCGCTGGTGGGACGGACCGTGGTCGTCGACCCCGGCCACGGGGGCACCGACCCGGGCGTGGTGGTGCCGGACGGGCGGCTGCGGTGGACCGAGGCGGATCTGGTGCACGACCTGGCCAGCCGGCTTGAGGGCCGGCTCGCCGCCTCCGGCGTCCGGGTGCAGCTCACCCGCGGGCCGGCGCCGGAGTCCTGCCTGCCGGACATCGACCGGGCGGGGCTGGCCAACTCGCTCGGGGCCGACGTTTTCATCTCGCTGCACCTCGACGGGCACGCGAACCCGGCGGCCGAGGGCGTCGCGACCTACCACTACGGCACCGACAACGGGGTCACCTCGGCCACCGGCGAGCGGCTCGCCGGGCTCGTGCAGCGGGAGATCGTCGCGCGTACCGGGCTGCGCGACTGCCGTACCCACGCCAAGGCGTGGGACCTGCTGCGGCTGACCCGGATGCCGGCCGTACGCGTCGAGGTGGGCTACCTCACCTCACCCGACGACCGGGCCCGGCTGGTCGACCCCAGGTTCCGGGACCGGGTGGCCGAGGCCATCGTGGCCGCGGTGCAGCGGATGTACTTCCCGATCGAGCGGGACGTGCCGACCGGCTCGATCGACGTGAGCGAACTGCGGGCCGTGGTGGCCGCCGGGACGGTCGTGGACTGAACAGCGGCCGGGACGGCGTCCCCGTGGTCAGCCGGTGGTGGACCGGGTGGCCGGGGCCGGGCGGACGGGTCGGAGCAGCGTCTCGGGGCTCATCGAGCCGAGCAGCTTCTCCAGCGCGTACTCGACGTCGGACTTCCAGCTCAACGCCGTGCGCAGCTCCAGCCGCAGCCGGGGGAAGCGCGGGTGCGGGCGGACCGTCTTGAAGCCCACGGAGAGGAAGAAGTCGGCCGGCGCGACGCAGGTGCCGGCGGGGTCGGCCGCGTCACCGAACTTGGCGTCGCCGAACGCCTCGATCGCCCTGATCCCGCGCTTGGTGAGATCCCGGGCGACCCCCTGCACGAGCATCCGGCCCAGCCCCCCACCGGCGAAGGCGGGCACCACGTTGGCCGTCATCAGCAGCGCCGCGTCGGCCGACACCGGGGAGGTGGGGAACGCCATCGAGCGGGGCACGTAGGCCGGCGGGGCGTACAGGACGAAACCGGCGGGCATGCCGTCGACGTAGACGAGCTTCCCGCAGGAGCCCCACTCCAGCAGCGTCTGGGAGACCCAGGCCTCCTTCTCCAGCCCCGGGTCGCCCGCTGCGCAGGCGCGGTCCGCCGAGACCGGATCAAGCTCCCAGTAGACGCACTGCCGGCACGGGCGGGGCAGATCCTCCAGGGTGTCGAGGGTCAAGCTGACCAGACGTCGCGACATTGGCGCATCCCCACATTAGGCTCGGGAGTGAGACCGGCACGGAACGACAACGCCGCCTTCCTGCCCCCGACGAGCGATCGTACGCGGATTGCGGACGCCACGGGAGAGGACGCGCGAAGGTCCACCCCCCGGGG
The DNA here is from genome assembly GCF_043204915.1 of Micromonospora sp. NPDC047670. NCBI lineage: Bacteria > Bacillati > Actinomycetota > Actinomycetes > Micromonosporales > Micromonosporaceae > Micromonospora > Micromonospora sp. NPDC047670. Next base: position 177,218 of record NZ_JBIDDA010000007.1, on the reverse strand, counting down.
GGCCCGCGGACGGTCCGCGATGTGGACGCCGGTCACGTCCTGGCGGCCTTCCTGGCAAGGGCGACTAGGATCGACACCCGGCGTCCCGCGTCGCCATGGTCGCCGGTGTCCCGGGTACGCCGGGGCGGGAGCCACCCGAGCAGCCATCGAGGTGATGTCATGACCGGCACGACGCTCGACGACTACACCGACCGGTACGCCCGCCGGGTGCGCGGCATGACCGCCTCGGAGATCCGCGCGCTCTTCGCGGTGGCCAGCCGGCCGGAGGTGGTTTCGCTCGCCGGCGGCGCCCCCTACATCGCCGCGCTGCCGCTCGACGCGGTCGGCGAGATGCTCGGCCGGCTCGGTGCCGAGCACGGCGCCACCACCCTCCAGTACGGCATCGGCCAGGGCACCCTGGAGCTGCGCGAACGGATCTGCGAGGTGATGACGCTCTCCGGCATCGACGCCGCCTGCGGGGCCTCCCCGGAGGACGTGGTGGTCACCGTCGGCGGGCAGCAGGCGCTCGACCTGGTGGCCCGGCTCTTCCTCGACCCGGGTGACGTGGTGCTCGCCGAGGGCCCGACCTACGTCGGCGCGCTCGGGGTGTTCCAGGCCGCCCAGGCGCAGGTCGTGCACGTGCCGATGGACGACGACGGGCTGATCCCGGAGGCGCTGGAGACGGCCATCGCCGAGCAGGCGCGGGCCGGCCGGCGGGTGAAGTTCCTCTACACCATCCCGACCTACCAGAACCCGACCGGCGTGACGCTCACCGACCAGCGGCGGGAGCGGGTGCTCGACATCTGCGAGCGCGCCGGCCTGCTGGTGGTCGAGGACGACCCGTACGGCCAGCTGGGCTTCGAGGGGGAGGCGCCGGCTCCGCTGCGCGCGCGCCGGCGCGACGGGGTCTTCTACCTCAGCACCTTCTCCAAGACCTTCGCCCCGGGGCTGCGGGTGGGCTGGATCCTCGCGCCGCACGCAGTCCGCGACAAGCTGGTCATCGCCAGCGAGGCGCAGATCCTCTGCCCGAGCGGCTACGCGCAGGCCGCCGTCGCCACCTACCTCGGCACGATGCCCTGGCGCGAGCAGCTCAAGGTCTACCGCGAGGTCTACCGGGAGCGGCGCGACGCGATGCTCGCCGCGCTGGAGGACCTGATGCCGGCGGGCACCACCTGGACGACGCCGGGCGGTGGCCTCTTCGTCTGGGCGACCCTGCCCGACGGCCTCGACTCGAAGGCGATGATGCCGCGGGCCATCGCCGCGCGGGTGGCGTACGTGCCGGGCACCGGCTTCTACGCCGACGGCACGGGCAGCGGCAACATGCGGCTGAACTTCTCCTTCCCGCCGCCGGAGCGCATCCGCGAGGGCGTGCGCCGACTGGCCGGCGTGATGGAGCAGGACATCGCCATGCGGCGGGTGTTCGGCACCGTCGGCCGCCCCGGGGCACGCCGCGGCCGGGCCGGTTCGGACGCGCCGGGTCCCGACTTGGCATGATTCCGGCATGGCTCCCACCGCTGCCGACCGTTCCGTCGTGACCGACTCCGCCGTCACCGCCGACCTGCGGGTGCTGGTGCTCGCCGGCGGTCTCTCCTACGAACGTGACGTCTCGCTCCGGTCCGGCCGCCGGGTGCTCGACGCGCTGCGCGCCGTCGGCATGGACGCCGAGCTGCGCGACGCCGACGTGACCCTGTTGCCGGCCCTGACCGCCGACCCGCCGGACGCCGTCGTCATCGCCCTGCACGGCGCGACCGGCGAGGACGGCTCGCTGCGTGGTGTGCTCGACCTCTGCGGCGTCCCGTACGTGGGGTGCGACGCCCGCGCGTCCCGGCTCGCGTGGGACAAGCCGTCGGCCAAGGCGGTGCTCCGCGAGGCCGGCATTCCCACCCCGGACTGGGTCGCCCTCCCGCACGACCGCTTCTCGGAACTGGGCGCGGTGGCGGTGCTGGACCGGATCGTCGACCGGCTGGGACTGCCGCTGATGGTGAAGCCCGCCCAGGGCGGTTCGGGGCTGGGCGCCGCCGTGGTCCGGGACGCCGCGTCCCTCCCGGCCGCCATGGTCGGCTGCTTCGCGTACGACCAGACGGCGCTGGTCGAGCGGTACGTGCCGGGCATGGACGTGGCGGTGTCCGTGGTCGACCTGGGCGAGGGGCCGCGCGCCCTGCCGGCGGTGGAGATCGTGCCCCGCAACGGCGTGTACGACTACGCCGCCCGCTACACCGCCGGCCGGACGACCTGGCACACGCCGGCGCGGCTGGAGCCGGAGGTGGCCGGCGCGGTCGCCGACGTCGCGCTCGCCGCCCACACCGCGCTCGGCCTGCGTGATCTCAGTCGCGTCGACCTGATCGTGGACTCGGCGGGGCAGCCGCACGTGCTGGAGGTCAACGTCTCGCCGGGGATGACCGAGACCTCGCTGCTGCCGCTCGCCGTGCAGGCCGCCGGTCTGGACTTCGGCAAGATGATCGGCACGCTGGTGGCACGCGCGGCGACGCGCCAGGACTGACCGACCGTTCCTCCGCCGCGGGCGGCCACCCGGATGCCGGGCGGGCCGTCCGCGGCGTGTCAGTCTTCGGACTGCCGGCCGTCCGGGGAGACGGCCTCGTCGGCCCGGCCCTCGGACGGCGGCACGGGCGTCTCCTCGGCGGACTCGATCACCGACACCGCCTCGCCCTCCGGCGCGTCGTCGACGACCGTGGGCTGCCCGGCGAAGCTGGATGGCGCCTGCCACTGGATGCGCGACGGCTCGGCCAGGGGCCGACCCCCGAACTCCGCCAGCCAGGCGGCGACCAGGGCGAGATTCTCTCGCCACTGCGCCTCGGAGATCGGCGGCAGGATCGAATCCCACAGGGAGAGGAAAGTGCCGCGGAGCTGGAGCTGGCCGTAGGGCCGGGCGAGGAACCACATGTGCAGGTGCGCCGACCCGTCACCCCAGCGGTTGACGTGTACCCGGGCGACCCCGTCCAGGGACCGGATCGCCCGTTCCAGGCGTACGGTCATCACCCCCAGTTCGGCGGCGAGCAGGTTCGGCAGGTCACCGAGGTCCAGATGCGAACGGGATTCCAGGATCAGCACCATCGGGAGCCCGGTGGGGCGGTCCATGGCGCGTACCCGCCAGCGCTCGCCCACCCAGATGTAGGCGTCGTCGGGGGCGTTGCAGGCGGTGCATTCCCGGTGCCCCTCGCCCTTGCGAGGCGGTTCGACCGGGACCGGGTCATCGAGTCGCTTGACACGAAGGTCGCCCTCGAAGGGAAAGGACGGCCACTGGGTGAAGTCCGGAACTGAGGGAGGGGTGTCGCGCACGACGCTGACACTAACCGCTTCCGGCACCGCTGTCCCTACCCGAGAGATCAGCCGGACGCTCCGTCCGAGACCACTTCCGGGCGACTGCCGATCTGGTTGTCCACAGATATCCACAGGGTGCTGAGAGGCCGAACACACGCCGTCATCCACAGGCCAGCACCGGCTTTCACGCGGCGTTTCACGTGAAACGGAGTGTGCCTGTGGATAACTGGTGTGGATAACTTTTCCACCTCGTCGCCCGGTGGCCGAGGTGGCCGGGAGGTCGGTTTCACGTGAAACCACCAACTGGTGACCCTGCCGGCCGGCCTGCACCGCACCAACGCCCGTTGGTACGGCCGCTCGGCTCATCCCTGACGCCCGCCGTCGATGCTCGGCCTTCCTCGGTGCCGCCGGATCGCCACCTGCGCGCCCCGCCGTACGGCCGCCACGAACGCGTCGCCCGTGTCCGGGGCCGAGATCGACCCCGGCATCACCGAGGACGAGCAACACGCGTGGGCGGCATCGCTCGCCCACGCGATCGCCGCGCCGCGCGGCGACGGTCGACAGTTCCTCGGACCACCTTCGTCCAGGACAGCGCACACCGATCGAACCTCCCATCGCGGCGACGGCCCGGTCGTCGGCGGACCCGTGGTTCGCGGCGGCTGGCGAAACGGCCGGCGCTCGGGCTTCCTGCAATCCGGCGGTCGAAGTTCCGGAGTGTTCGCCAGGCAGTGACAGAGGCACGGCACGTCGCGGATCGCCTCGTGTGCGAGAGCCACCAGACAACGGGGCGCTCCGACGGCTACGTCCCGCGAGGGACGCTGCGTCGGCTCGCAGACCTCCCGCCGGTGCGAGGGACGCCCCACAGGCTCGTCGATCTCCCGGCGCGAGTGAGGTCCCGCAGGCTCGCCGACCTCCCGCCGTGCGAGTGAGGTCCCGCAGGCTCGCCGACCTCCCGCCGTGCGAGTGAGGTCCCGCAGGCTCGCCGATCTCCCGCCGTGCGAGTGAGGTCCCGCAGGCCGGACACCGCCCAGGCCGCCCGCTCGGCGCGTTCGGTCGGGTGGTGGCCGGTCGGCCCGGCGGCTCGCAAGCGCAACGGCCCTCGCCGAGTCCGGCAAACAGCGGCGCAGGCGTCGAGAGGCATTGCGGGGCAGGGGCGTTGCGGGGCTCAGCTCGGCTCGGCTCGCACCTGCATGCCCCCGGCCGTCGTGACGGGGGCCCGGCCGCGGGTGCACCGATTGGCAGCACTGGTCCCACCCGACTGCACCCCGGCGCTGTCAGCGGCCACAGCCGGGGACGAGGGATCGGAGGGAACCCGGGCAGTCGACACCGCGGCGCGCCGGGGAAGCACCGTCGCGGCTGGCCCCGGCGCACTGGACAGGCTGCGGGTGTGAATGCGGGTGGGCGAGGCCACCGGGAACGCAAGACCGCACCCATCGCCCGTGCCACACGGGGTCCTCCTGCGGCAGATGAGCACGAGCCACGGAGGACTTCCGGGACGCAGCGCGCGGGCGGATGGCGGAGGTCGCGCGGATGGCGGTCTCATCGCTCGGGTGAGGATGGGCCGACGAAGGTGAAGTCGGCGCGCCGTTTCACGTGAAACGGCCCGGTGTCGCCGGCCGGCTGGTCGGTCTCTCGCCGTGCTCTTACCGCCCCCAGCTTTACGTGAAACGGAGGCGGCGGCGGCCGGCGGCCATCCACGCATGCCAGGGGGCCGCTCGCTGCGGCTATCCCGCGCTGGTCGTGGTCGACCTGCTCACGAGGAAGGGTTGCCGAGGGTCGTGGCGGACGTGGCCACCGGATATTCGTCGAACCGCGAGGGCGCGTACGCACCCCGCTTGGCACGCCCCCGCCCCGGCTCCCGTTTCACGTGGAACGCTGCACCCTCGCCGCGAGTGGTGACGCCCGAGCCGCAGCGCCAAGCGCGGGCGTGAGCGCCCTGTACGGCCCCTGAGCGGCAGAACGAGCGGACGAGGTCGGGCGGTCAGGGTGGCCGAGCCCCAGTCGCGTAGCGATCAAATGAGGCGCGTCCACAGCGGCCTGGACGGCGGCCGGACCAAGGGGACCGGCGGCAACCGCGAACTGTGCGGGCGGCCGTTCGTGGTCGACGTACCGCCGAGGGACGACCCGATCCCCGGACATGGAACGGCCGCGTGGCCCGGAAGGGCTCACGCGGCCGGCGATCCGAGGGTCAGGCCTCCGGCTCCTCCTCCTGGCCGACACCGATGATGCCGACGATCCGCTCCAGGTCGTCGACCGTCGCGAACTCGATGGTGATCTTGCCCTTGCTCCGACCGATGTCGACCTTGACGCGGGTGTCGAACCGGTCGGACAGCCGGTCGGCCAGATCCGTCAGGGCCGGCGCGTGCGGCTTCGGCCGGCGGCGGGCCGTCTCCTTCTTGGTCGGGCCGTCGCTCAGCGCCAGCGCGACGATCTCCTCGGTCGCGCGGACCGAGAGCCCTTCGGCGACGATCCGGAGCGCGAGCTGCTCCTGCGCCTCGGGCTCGTCCAGGCTCAGCAGGGCTCGGGCGTGTCCGGCGGACAGCACGCCGGCGGCCACCCGCTTCTGCACCGGCGCCGGGAGGTTGAGCAGCCGGATCGTGTTGGAGATCTGGGGCCGGCTCCGCCCGATCCGCCGGGCGAGTTCCTCGTGGGTGGCGCCGAACTCGTCCAGCAACTGCTGGTACGCGGCGGCCTCCTCCAGCGGGTTCAGGTTGGCCCGGTGGATGTTCTCCAGCAGGGCGTCCCGGAGCATGGCGTCGTCCCGGGTGTCCCGGACGATGGCGGGGATGCTCTCCCGCCCGACCGCCTGCGCGGCCCGCCAGCGCCGCTCACCCATGACGAGTTCGTACTTCTCCTCGTCGAGCTGCCGCACGACGATCGGCTGGAGGAAGCCGACCTCCTGGATGGAGATCTTCAGCTCATCCAGAGCCTCCTCGTCGAAGACCTGCCGGGGCTGCTTCGGGTTCGGCACGATCGCGTCGACCGGGATCTCGGCGAACCGGGCACCCGGCACCGGGCTGAGCGCGGGCTCGGGCGGGGCCGCCGCGACGGGCGGACCGGCCGTCGGCGGCGTGGGCTCGACGGGCGCGTCGGCGGCGGCGGGCGCCGGCTCAGCCGTGGCGGTGGCGGCGGTCGGCGCCGGTCCGGTCGGGATGAGCGCCCCCAGGCCCCGACCCAGACCGCCCCGAGGACGGTTCTTCATGCCACGCCTCCCAGCGACTGTTCCGCACTACGCATTCCGCACCGGCTCCTTGACGCCGCGCTCGGCAATCTCCTGGGCGGCCTCGAAGTAGCTCGTGGCCCCCCGCGACCCCGGATCGTAGGTCATCACGGACTGGCCGTAGCTCGGCGCCTCCGAGACGCGGACGTTACGCGGAATGACCGCCTGGAGCACCTTGTCGCCGAAGTGGTTCCGCACGTCCTGCTCGACCGCGTCGGCCAGCCGCGTACGGCGGTCGTACATGGTGAGCAGGATGGTGGAGACCTCGAGCTTCGGATTGAGGTGCTGCCGGACCAGGTTGATGTTGTTGATCAGCTGGTTCAGCCCCTCCAGCGCGTAGTACTCGCACTGGATCGGGATGAGCACCTCCTGCGCGGCGACGAGCGCGTTGACCGTGAGCAGGCCGAGCGACGGCGGGCAGTCGATGAAGACGTAGTCGAAGTGGCCGGGGTACGCGGCGATGGCCCGAGCCAGCCGGGACTCGCGGGCGACCACCGACACCAACTCGATCTCCGCGCCGGCCAGGTCGATCGTGGCCGGTACGCACCAGAGGTTGGGGATGCCCTCGACGCCCTGGGCGACCTCCTCCAGCGGAACACTGTTGATGAGGCAGTCGTACACGTCCGGCACCCCGGTGTGGTGCGGGACGTTCAGCCCGGTGGAGGCGTTTCCCTGCGGGTCGAGGTCGACCACCAGCACCCGGTTGCCGTGCAGGGCGAGCGCCACCGCCAGGTTCACCGTGGTCGTGGTCTTCCCCACGCCGCCCTTCTGGTTCGCGACGCACATGACCCGGGTCCGCTCCGGCCGAGGCATCGTCACCTCGCCACTCGGATTCAGGATCTGCACGGCGCGCATCGCCTCCATAGCCAACGGTGGATCATCCTCTTCGCGCGTCGGGGTTTCACGTGAAACGTACGCGGCCTCAGCCGTGGTGGGCCCGTAGGCACCGGCCGGGGAAGCGTGCGTGTCGGTGACGGGTACGGGTTCGGGGACGGCGTCCGGGACCGCGTCCGGGGTCGGCTGCTGCGGCACCGCGGCCTCGAACCGCGCCGAGGCCGAGGAGTTGCGGCGGATGGGGATCACCCGGCCGGCGGTCGAGTTGCCGGGGCGCGGCGGTCCGTCCGAGGCCGGCCGCGCGGTCGGCAGCTCCGGCCCGGCGCCCCGTTGGACGACGGGCTCACAGTCCGGCGGTCGGGTCGACGGGCCAGGAGACGGTCCGTCGGGCGACCAACTCGGGTAGTCGGTTTCACGTGGAACGGGATCGCCCGCTGACCCGGTCACGCGTGGATCGTCGTACCTGCCGTCGTCATGCACCTGTCATCCCTGCCCGCTTCGGATGGTCGGTCCGCACCCCGTCAACTGGCCGCACGCGTTCTCGCACCGCGGAGGGTACGGCCCGGCGGGAGCGGTCGGGATCCGGTGAACGTCCGCCCGCTCCACACTATCGACGCGCGGCCAGCCTACGGCTCACGGGCGCGGCCGGTCCACGTCGGGTTCTCATCCCTTCCGTCCACCCGCACGGTTCAACGAGCCAACCGCCGGCCGGGACGCCGCCTCGACCCACCCGACGTCGTTCCGAAGTGGAGTCAGCGCCGGCGGGACCGCCCGCCACGGGACCTCTTCGGGGCCTTGGGCCGGACCGGTCCGACCACCCGCTCCCGCACGATCTCCACCACGGTCGTCGGCGGGTCGATGACCCCCTCGCCGCAGCGGTGCATCTCGGGCTCGCCGCCGCCGAGCCGCGCCACCGTCTCCGCGTGCTCGGCGATCTCGTCGGCGGCGGACGAGCCCTTGAGGGCGATGAGTCGCCCGCCCGGGACGGCCAGCGGCAGGCACCACGTCGACAGTCGGTCCAGCGGAGCGACGGCCCGCGCGGTGACCACGTCCCCGCTCAGCGGACCGATCCCGGTCGACCCGGTGGCCGCCTCCTCGGCCCGCCCCCGGAACACCCGGACCGTCTTCGCCAGCCCGAGTTGCTGCACCGCCTCGATGAGGAAGGAGGTGCGCCGGGCGAGCGGCTCGATCAGGGTCACCGTCAGGTCCGGTCGGGCGATCGCCAGCACCACGCCGGGCAGCCCCGCGCCGGAGCCGACGTCCAGCACCGTCGCGCCCTCCGGGATCCGCTCGGCCACCACCGCGCAGTTGAGCAGGTGCCGCTCCCAGATCCGGGGCGCCTCGCGGGGCCCGATCAGGCCGCGGACCACGCCGTCGGTGACCAGCAGCTCGGCGTACGCGGCGGCCAGGTCGATCCGCTCGCCGAAGAGGGTGCGCGCCGCACCTGCCAGCTCCGGCGGCAGCACCGCGTCGGCCGGCGAGGGGACGCGGCCCTCGGCCGTCCCCGGGGCGGCATCGGCGGGTGCGGGCGAGCCGGGCCGGGCAGGCGACGGCCCGGGCGGCGTGCCACCCGGGCCGGCCGCGGCGCCGGCCGCGGTGTCGTCGTGGGTCACCCGGTCAGTCCGCCGGCCGGACGATGATGCGCCGGTTCGGTTCGACGCCCTCGGACTCGCTCTCCACGCCGCTCATCGCGTTGACGACGTCGTGCACGCACTTGCGCTCGAACGCGGACATCGGCTCCAGACGCACGGGCTCGCCGTACTCCTTGACCTTCTCGACGGCGTTCTTGGCGACGGCCGCCAGCTCCTTGCGGCGGTTCGCCCGGTAGCCGCCGACGTCGAGCAGCAGCCGGCTCGGCGTGCCGGTCTGCCGGAAGACGGCGAGCCGGGCGAGCTCCTGGAGCGCCTCCAGGGTGGCGCCACGCTGGCCGACCAGATTCTGCAGCCGGCCACCGACCACCTCGACGACCGGCCGGCCGCCGGAGACCAGCTCGTCGATGTCACCGTCGTAGTCGAGGATGTCGAGCAGGCCCTCGACGTAGTCGGCCGCGATCTCGCTCTGCCGGAACAGGTCGCTCTCGCCGACGGGCTTCTTCTCCTTGGTGCCCGGCTCCTCGTCGGTCTCCTCGGTCTCGCCGTTCACCGCAGTCGGCTCGATCCCCTCGGCGTCCAGGGACTGCTCAGCGCGGGGGGTGCTGGTGTCGGTCACGGTCTCATCTCCGTAGTCGCTCGGCCGGACCGTCGGGTCCGCTGGTTTCCCGGGGCCGGCGGGAGGTCGCCGGTGCCCACGGGCACGTCTGTCGTACGGGCAGTCTCGCCCGTGACCGCGCCGCGCGCGGCCGGTTCCGCCCGGCGCCGGCCGTACGGCGGCTGCGCGGTGCGGAACGGGCCGCCGCCGGTTCCCCGACGGCGGCCCGGAGGTCCTCAGCCCTGCCGCTTGGCGGGGCGGCCCTTCTTGGGGTTGGCCGGCTTGGCGCCCGGCTTGGGGCCGGCGACCTTCGGCGCGGCCGGCTTGGCCGGGGCCTGGGGGGCCGGCTTGGCGCGGCCCAGCAGACCACCGGTCTTGACCGGCTGCACCGGGTTGCGGGGCGAGGCACCCGGCTTGCTGGTGGCGGTCGCCGGCGGCGGGAACTTGCGCAGCACCCACTGCTGCTGGCCGAGGGTGAAGAGGTTGTTGGTGACCCAGTAGATGATCACACCGATCGGGAAGATCGCGCCGGAGATGAGCAGCGACAGCGGGATGCCGTAGAGCATCAGCTTCTGGATCATCCGCTGCTGCGGGTCCTCGGCCCAGCCGGTCTTGAGAATCATCTGGCGGCTGGTCAGGTACGTCGTGCCCATCATGATCAGGACCAGGATGCCGGCGATGACCTTGACGGTGGTGCCGTTGGCGCCGAGGCGGGCGAGCTCGTCGGCGGTCGACCCGAACTTGCCGGCGATCGGGGCGGTGAAGAGCTTCGCGGCCGACGCGCTCTCGAACTGCCCGACCGTCCACCCGTAGAGGGTCTTGCCGCCGTTGGCCGGGTCGAGCCGGCGGAGCACGTGGAAGAGACCGAGGAAGACCGGGATCTGGAGGAACATCGGAAGGCAGCCCATGAGCGGGTTGGCCTTTTCCTTCCGGTAGAGCTCCATCATCTCCTTCTGGAGCGTCTCCCGGTCACCCTTGTGCTTCTCCTGCAGCGCCTTCACCTGTGGCTGGAGCGCCTGCATCGCCCGCTGCGACTTGATCTGCTTGACGAAGACGGGGAAGAGGATCACCCGGACGGTGACCACCAGGAAGACGATGGCGAGGATCCAGGCCCAGTTGGTGCCGATCACCGCCGCGTCCGGCACCCCGATGGCGTCCCAGGCCCCATGCCAGGCCAGCAGGATCCACGAAATCGCGTAGTAGATCCAGTCGAGACTCAATTCTCAGGCTCCAGTCACATCGGCACGGCGGCGGCCGCCCGGCTCCGGCACCGGGTCGTGTCCACCTGGGTGGAAGGGGTGGCAGCGCAACAACCGCCGGACCGTCAGGCCAGCTCCCCGGATCGCGCCGTGCCGGCCCACCGCCTCCAGGGCGTAGGCGCTGCACGACGGGTAGAACCGACAGCGGGCCGGCAGCGCCGGACTTATCCACCGACGGTACGCGATGATGGGCCCGCTCAGCACCCGGGCACCGATCGTCGCGGGCCGCGGCGCGGCCGGTCCGGCGGTCACCGGGACCGCCTGCCCCGGGGTGCCCGCGCGGCGGCGATCGCCGCGTCCAGGTCGGCTCCGAGCCGCGGGTACGACGCCTCGGCCGCGGCCGGCAGCGCGCGTACGACCAGGGTGCTCCCCGAGGGCAGCTCCGCCAGCCGCTCCCGGACCAGGTGGCGCAGGCGGCGGCGGACCCGGTTGCGGACCACGGCGTTCCCGACGGCCTTGGACACGACGAAGCCGGCGCGGGCCGGCACGGAGGGTTGCTCCGCACCGCTGCTCCGCGCCGGCTCCGGCGAGGTTGCTGTCGCTGCGTCGGGGGTCGACGGCAGGCTCAGGTGGACCACGAGCGCGCCGCGGCCGGCGCGGCGGCCACCCCGGACCGCTGCGGCGAAGTCAGTGCTGCGCCGCAGTCGCTGTGCGGCCGCCAGCACGACTGCCCACGTCCCCCGGACCGGACCCGGTCGGCCTCAGGCCGACAGGCGGGCGCGGCCCTTGGAGCGACGGGTCGAGATGATGGCGCGGCCGGCACGGGTGCGCATGCGCAGCCGGAAGCCGTGGGTCTTCGCGCGCCGGCGGGTGTTCGGCTGGTAGGTGCGCTTGCTCACGTCAGGCTCTCCGTTTTCGTACGCCCCGGGCGAGGGGTCGCCGGGGTCGTGTGGTGGTCCAGGCCACCTCGGCGGTGGCCCCCGATCGGTGCTGCCCGGCGATGCGGGACCTCGGCGATGCGGGGAAGCGACCGCGGACAGCAAGCACCCATCACCCTAGCAGAGGGCGAGAGAGCAGCCGTTCCAGCCTACGCAGGGGGGCAACCACCGTCAAACACCCCCAGCAGGGCGGACACCGGCACCCGGCCGCCGGCCGAAGCGGCGGTTTTCGCTGATGCCGCCAAGGGTCGCCGCGCGTCGGCGGTTGATGGCGCGGCGACAACGCTGTTACCGTGCCCGATTGCGGTCAGCGTCGAAAGGTCCGGTCGTCGCTGGGCGGGCAAGACCGGACAGGGTAGTGAATCGTTCGGCACGGTGAACCCGCTTCAGCGCCCGTTCAGGCAGGGGGCAGGTCCGACCCGCGTCCGGCGGGCGGCCACAATCGGTACGTACACAGGCTGTGGATAACTTGTGGACGAGGACCGGTGGGTCGTCCGGGTGGGTGTCGTTCCAGCCGTGGACGCGGCGGGCCCGGGACGGCCGACCGGAGAAGACGGCGGCGTCCGGAGCAGAGGCGAGGGGGGTGGCACGACGGTGACCGGCACGACCGACCTTGCCGCGGTGTGGACGGCGACGACCGACGAACTCGCCGACGAGATCATCTCCGCGCAGCAGCGGGCGTACCTGCGGTTGACCCGGCTGCGGGCCATCGTCGAGGACACGGCGCTGCTCTCCGTCCCGGACGCCTTCACCCGGGACGTGATCGAGTCCCGGCTGCGCCCCGCGATCACCGAGGCGCTCACCCGCCGGCTGGGCCGGCCGATCCAGGTGGCGGTGACCGTACGCGTGGCCGACGACGCCTCCGGGCGCCCCGCGGGCACCGTCTACCGCAGCGCCCCGGAGCCCGGACCGGCCGACCACGACGGCGGGCCGCGCGACTTCGGCGACGGGCCGGTGGCGTTCGACGGCGCCGCGGGGGGCTTCCTGGACGGCACGGCCCTCGACGCAGGGCAGCAGCCGCCGCTCATCCCCGAGCAGGCGCACCCGGAGCGGCGGCCCGACGGGCCGATCCCGGCCGACGTGGGGCTCCGCCCCGGCCCGGGTGACCGGGACGGCCAGGAGGCCCTGTTCAGCACGGCCTTCGCCGAGCCGCCGCGGCACGACCGGCCGGCGCCTGCCCGACGCGCGCCGGAGCGACGCGGCTTCGACGAGCAGGCCGCCCGGCTGGACCCGCCCACCGCCGACACCCGCGGCTTCGAGGCGCGTTACCGCGAGGACGCCGTCTCCCCCCGGGACCAGCACGTGATCCGGGCGCTGCCCCGGGACACCGGCACCGACAGCGGGCCCGGCCGGGGTGGCATGGATCACCGTCCGGGCGGCCGGGACGACCGGCGGCTGCCCGGCGGCGCCGAGAGTGGCGGCAACCGGCTCAACCCGAAGTACATGTTCGAGACGTTCGTCATCGGCTCGTCCAACCGGTTCGCCCACGCGGCGAGCGTGGCGGTGGCCGAGTCGCCGGCGAAGGCGTACAACCCGCTGTTCATCTACGGCAGCTCGGGGCTGGGCAAGACGCACCTGCTGCACGCCATCGGGCACTACGCCACGACGCTGGGCAACGCCCGCTCGGTCCGGTACGTCTCGACCGAGGAATTCACCAACGACTTCATCAACTCGCTCCGGGACGACAAGACCAGCGCGTTCCAGCGGCGCTACCGCGACGTCGACATCCTGCTGATCGACGACATCCAGTTCCTGGAGACCCGCGAGCGCACCCAGGAGGAGTTCTTCCACACCTTCAACACCCTGCACAACGCCAACAAGCAGATCGTGATCACCTCCGACCGGTCGCCGAAGCAGCTCGCCACGCTGGAGGACCGGCTGCGTACCCGGTTCGAGTGGGGGCTGCTCGCCGACATCCAGCCGCCGGACCTGGAGACCCGGATCGCGATCCTGCAGAAGAAGGCGGCGCAGGAGCGTCTCTACGCCCCGCCGGACGTGCTGGAGTTCATCGCCTCGCGGGTGTCGAACTCGATCCGGGAGTTGGAGGGCGCGCTGATCCGGGTGACGGCGTTCGCCAGCCTGACCCGGTCCACGGTCGAGCTGTCGCTCGCCGAGGAGGTGCTGCGGGACTTCATCCCCGACGGCGCCGGCCCGGAGATCACCGCCGACCAGATCATGGTCTCGACCGCGGACTACTTCGGGGTGAGCCTGGAGGACCTGCGGGGGCACTCCCGCTCCCGGGTGCTGGTGAACGCCCGCCAGGTGGCCATGTACCTGTGCCGGGAGCTGACCGACCTGTCGCTGCCCCGGATCGGGCAGGCCTTCGGCGGGCGGGACCACACGACGGTCATGCACGCCGACCGCAAGATCCGTCAGCAGATGGCCGAACGCCGCTCGCTCTACAACCAGATCGCCGAGCTGACGAACCGGATCAAGCAGAACACCTGAGGCGTACGCCCGCCGTCGCGTGGCGGACGACGGCGACGAGGACGCCCGGCCGGACCATCGGCCGGGCTTTTTTCGTTCTCCACAGCCGCCCGGGCTTGACCCTCGACATGGTGGAGACCACAGCATCTGGGGCGTGTCCGTCCACCGCCCCGATCGTTGTCCACATCTCGTTGTCCACTGCCTGTGGACAACTACCGTCCGTCCACCGCACGGTTACCCACAGGTTGTGGACAAACCCTGGGGACGAGGCTGTGGACGCCTGGGGACAACCCGTCCGTTGTCCACCGACGACGGTCGGCCTGTGGGCGAGCTGTTGAAGGTTCTGGGGATGAAGCCCGTCGGCCGGGTTCCGGCTGTCCACAGGACTGGGGAGAAAGCCGGTGGATTACCGGTGGACAACCGGTGGACAACGGTGGACAACCTGGGGGCGGACGCCGCCTGTGGATCGCGACACGGGTTGTACCCCCCGGTTCTCCACAGCCAAACCACCGGTGGATAACGTGTCTGACCTGCGCGAACGCGGGTTCTCCACAGTTTGCACAGGTGCGATGAAGATGACGAGTTATCTCTTCTAAGACAACAAAAACCAATCACCACCGTTGGGCTTTCTGTGGATCGGCCGGATCCGCCGTGGGCGGAGGCCGGCGGCACCTGGAAGTCCACGGGGTCGGGCGCACAGCCGATGCCCGCGCGCCCTAAGGTGCGATGGGTACCCGCACGGACAGGCGGGTCGGTAGGCAGCGGTCGGCATGAGAGAGTTGTCGCTGACGTCGACGCGGAGGCATTGATGAAGTTCCGAGTGGAGCGCGACGCGCTCGCCGAGGCCGTGGCCTGGACCGCGAAGAGCCTGCCAAGCCGGCCGTCCGTACCGGTGCTCGCCGGCGTGATGCTGCGCGTCACCGACGGGAACCTGCAGGTCTCCGGCTTCGACTACGAGGTCTCCAGCCAGGTGACCGTCGAGGTGCAGGGTGACGCCGACGGGGCCGCCCTGGTCTCCGGCCGGCTGCTCGCCGAGATCACCAAGGCGCTGCCCGCCAAGCCGGTGGACATCGCCGCCGTTGGCGCGCACCTCGAACTGGTCTGCGGCAGCGCCCGGTTCACCCTGCCCACCATGCCGGTCGAGGACTACCCGTCCCTGCCGGAGATGCCGGAGAGCGCCGGCACCGTCGACGCGGCCGCCTTCGCCGCCGCGGTGGCCCAGGTGGCCGTGGCCGCCGGCCGGGACGAGACGCTGCCGATGATGACCGGCGTACGCATCGAGCTCTCCGGCGGCACGCTGGCCATGCTCGCCACCGACCGCTACCGGCTGGCCCTGCGCGAGATGGAGTGGAACCCGGACGACCCCGAGGTGAGCATCAACGCCCTCGTGCCGGCCCGGACCCTGAACGACACCGCCAAGGCCCTCGGCCCGCTCGGCGGTCAGGTCACCATGGCGCTGTCCCAGGGCGCGGCCGGCGAGGGGATGATCGGCTTCGCGGGCGGCACCCGGCGCACCACCAGCCGGTTGCTCGACGGCGCGAACTACCCGCCGGTGCGCTCGCTCTTCCCGGCCACCCACAACGCCGAGGCCCGGGTGCCCGTCAGCACCCTGATCGAGGTCGTCAAGCGGGTCGCCCTGGTGGCCGAGCGGACCACGCCGGTGCTGCTCAGCTTCAGCGCCGACGGCCTGGTGGTCGAGGCCGGCGGCACCGAGGAGGCGCGCGCCAGCGAGGCGATGGAGGCCACCTTCACCGGCGACCCGCTGACCATCGGCTTCAACCCGCAGTACCTGATCGACGGCCTCGCCAACATGGGGGCCCAGTTCGCCGTGCTGTCGTTCGTCGACGCCTTCAAGCCGGCGGTGATTTCGCCCGCCGGCGAGGATGGCGAGGTCATCCCCGGGTACCGCTACCTCATCATGCCGATCCGCGTCTCCCGCTGATCGCGCCCGAGAAGACCCCGACGCACGGAGGTAGGAACACATGCAGCTCGGCCTGGTAGGGCTCGGCCGGATGGGCGGCAACATGCGCGAGCGGTTGCGCGCCGCCGGGCACGAGGTGGTCGGCTTCGACCACAACGCGGAGCTGAGCGACGTCGCGAGCCTGGCGGAGCTGGCGGAGAAGCTGGAGTCGCCGCGCGCGGTGTGGGTCATGGTCCCCGCCGGCGTCACCGACACGACCATCGACGAACTGGCCGGCGTCCTCGGCGAGGGCGACATCATCATCGACGGCGGCAACTCGCGGTTCAGCGACGACGCGCCCCGCGCCGAGCGGCTCAACGAGCAGGGCATCGGCTACCTCGACGTGGGCGTCTCCGGCGGCGTCTGGGGCCGGCAGAACGGCTACGCGCTGATGGTCGGTGGCGCCCAGGAACACGTCGACCGGCTCATGCCGATCTTCGATTCGCTGAAGCCGGCGGGCGAGTTCGGCTTCGTGCACGCCGGGCCGGTCGGCGCCGGACACTACGCCAAGATGGTGCACAACGGCATCGAGTACGGCCTGATGCACGCCTACGCCGAGGGCTACGAGCTGCTGGCGAAGTCCGAGCTGGTCACCAACGTGCCGGGCGTCTTCAAGTCCTGGCGCGAGGGCACCGTCGTCCGCTCCTGGCTGCTCGACCTGCTCGACCGGGCCCTCGACGAGGACCCGGAGTTGGCCGAGCTGAGCGGCTACACCGAGGACACCGGCGAGGGCCGGTGGACGGTCGACGAGGCGGTCCGGCTCGCCGTGCCGCTGAACGTCATCACCGCCTCGCTCTTCGCCCGCTTCGCCTCCCGCCAGGACGACTCGCCGGCCATGAAGGCCGTCGCCGCGCTGCGCCAGCAGTTCGGCGGGCACGCCGTCCACAAGCGCTGACCGGTATCCACAGCCTGTGTACGTCCGCCGGCTCGAACTGGTCGACTTCCGCTCGTACGAGCGGGTCGGCGTGGACCTGGAGCCGGGGGCGAACGTCCTGATCGGCGCCAACGGCGTCGGCAAGACGAACCTGGTCGAGGCGCTGGGCTACGTGGCGACCCTGGATTCGCACCGGGTCGCCACGGACGCCCCCCTCGTCCGGATGGGCGCCGCCTCGGCGGTGATCCGCTGCGCCGTGGTCCACGAGGGGCGCGAGCTGCTGGTCGAGCTGGAGATCGTCCCGGGCAAGGCCAACCGGGCCCGGCTGGGCCGCTCCCCGGCCCGCCGGGCGCGGGACGTCCTCGGCGCGTTGCGGCTCGTGCTGTTCGCCCCGGAGGATCTGGAACTCGTCCGGGGCGATCCGGCGGAACGCCGCCGTTACCTCGACGACCTGCTGGTCAGCCGCCAGCCCCGCTACGCCGGGGTGCGCGCCGACTACGAGCGGGTGGTCAAGCAGCGCAACGCCCTGCTGCGCACCGCGTACCTGGCCCGCAAGACGGGCGGGACGCGGGGCGGGGACCTGTCGACGCTGGCCGTCTGGGACACCCACCTGGCCCGGCACGGCGCGGAGCTGCTCGCCGGCCGGCTGGAGCTGGTCGCCGCGCTGGCCCCGCACGTCAGCAAGGCGTACGACGCGGTGGCGGCGGGCCGGGGGGCCGCCGGGATCGCGTACCGGCCCTCGGTGGAGCTGGCGGAGCCGACCACCGACCGGGAGACGCTCGCGGCGGCGTTGACCGCCGCGCTCGCCGAGTCCCGCTCCGCCGAGGTCGAGCGGGGCACCACGCTGGTGGGCCCGCACCGCGACGAGCTGGCGCTGACCCTCGGCCCGCTGCCCGCCAAGGGGTACGCCAGCCACGGCGAGTCCTGGTCGTACGCGCTCGCGCTGCGGCTGGCCGGGTACGACCTGCTCCGCTCCGACGGCATCGAGCCGGTGCTGGTGCTCGACGACGTCTTCGCCGAGCTGGACGCCGGGCGCCGGGAGCGGCTGGCCGGGCTGGTCGGCGGGGCGAGCCAACTGCTGGTGACCTGCGCGGTCGACGACGACGTGCCGGCGTCCCTGCGCGGCACCCGCTACGCCGTCGGCGAGGGGGCGGTGCGACGTGTCGGATGAGCAGCTTCCGCCCGCCCGTCTGGGCCCCGGCCGCGGCGGGCCGGTCGGCGGCGACACCGCCAAGCCGACCGGCGACGCCGGCGGCACGCTGGGCGGCGGGGACGCGCCGGCCGGCACCACCGGGCCGGAGCTGGCCCGGGCGGTGCTGGACGCGGCCCGGGCGCGCCGGGAGGCGGCGGCGCGCACGCGTCGGCGTACCCCCGGCGGCGGTGCGGGTGGCGACGGCGACGGCGGCTCGCAACGGCGGCTGCGCGGCTACTCCGGCCCGGGGCCGGACCCGCGCGACCCGCAGCCCCTCGGCGCGGTGCTCAACCGGTTGGTGAAGGCGCGCGGCTGGCAGCAGCCGGCGGCCGAGGCGACGGTGTTCGGCGCCTGGGAGCGGGTGGTGGGCCCGGAGGTGGCCCAGCACAGCCGGCCGGTGAAGCTGGAGGACGGCGAGTTGACCGTGGAGGCCCGCTCGACCGCCTGGGCCACCCAACTGCGGCTGCTGGCCGGCTCGCTGCTGAAGCAGATCGCCAGCGAGGTCGGCCACAACGTGGTGCGCAAGCTGCACATCCACGGCCCCGCCGCGCCGTCCTGGTCGAAGGGCCCGCGCCGGGTGCGCGGCCGCGGCCCCCGGGACACCTACGGCTGACGGTCAGCGACCGCCGCGCCGCGCCTCGCGCTCGGCGCGCTTGCGTTCCCGCTGCTCGCGACTCCACTGCTTGCGCCTCTCCAGGTCCTGCTTCCACGCCTCCCGGGCCTGGTTCGAGCCGCCCTGCACCGCGCCCTGCACCTCCGGAGGGCCCGCCAGGTGGCGGAAGGCCCAGGCCATGAAGCGCCCGCCCTCGCCCGGGGCCTTCGGTGCCGGCTTCTCCTCGCTCATGCCCGACCCTTCCGTTGGTGTGCAAACTATTGGTACCCCAATCGTTGGTACGATCGCAACGACGAGAGGAGGGAGCACCGTGCCCGACCAGTTCGACGACGATCCCCTGGCGCTGGAGCAGCAGGTGTGCTTCGCGCTCTCGGTCGCCGCGCGTGGGGTGGTCGCCGTCTACCGACCGCTGTTGGAGCCCATGGGGCTGACCCATCCGCAGTACCTGGTGATGCTCGCCCTCTGGCAGCACGCGCCCCTGTCCGGGCGCGAGCTCAGCCGCCTGTTGCAGCTCGACCCCGGCACGCTGTCGCCCCTGCTCAAGCGCCTGGAGGCGAACGGCTACGTCCGCCGGGAGCGGGACCCTACGGACGAGCGGAGCCTGGCGGTGACACTGACGGCGGCCGGCGAGGCCCTCCGGGCGCGCGCCGAGGCGATCCCGCCCGCGATCGTCGAGCGGCTCGGCCTGCCGATCGAGGACCTGCGGCACCTGCACGCCGCGCTCACCCGCGTCATCGCCGCCGCCAACCGCGCCGAGGCCACGACCCCGCCGGGTGCGGGCGGCCCGGGCGACCCCCGTCCGGCCGGCGCGGGCGGTCCGGTCGACGTCCCGGTGCCGGGCGACGCTCCGGTGCCGGGCGACCAGTGGGGGGCAACCCGGTCCGGCTGACGGGCGAGGTCCGGTCGGCGGGCCCGAGTCGGCAGACCCGCCCGGTCAGGCGTCGGCGTAGACGGCGAAGCCGCGGTCGGCGCAGCGCCGGTAGAAGGCCGCCAGCACGCTCAGCTCGGCGCAGGTGAAGTTCCACTGCGGCGGCGCCCCGCTCTCGTCACGCAGCGCGTCCAGCCGGCTGTCGAGCCAGCGCAGCTGCTGCTCGGCCAGCCGCCCGTCGGCCAGCAGCGACCGCAGCACCTGGCTGACCGAGTCGAAGGTCACCGCCTCGCCGTGCGGGCGGTGGCCCGCCACGAACCGTTCGATGCCGCCGGCGATCCAGGCACAGCCGTCCGGGTCGATCACCGGGTCCTCGTCCTCGGCGGCGGCGTCCGTGGCGTAGAGCACACCTTCCAGCCCGAGCAGCAGGTCCACCAGCTCGGTGTACGCGGTCGCCCGGACGGTTCCGGTCTTGGCGATCAGTTCGGCGAGCGCCGCGGTCGGCGCGGAGATGCGCGGCATGTCGACGATGTCGCCGAAGTCGACGAACTCCGCCGGCGCGACCGGGTCGTAGAAGCGGCCGGTCCGCGGCCACTGCACCGCGACGTTGTCCAGCCCCATCTGGCGTCACCTCATAACGAGCGTGTGTCGGTTCGATCGGGTCGATCGTCCGGTTCCGGCCGGAAAAGATCAAGGCCGCGCCACCGGCGCGGCGGGGCGGGTGTCTCCGGCCCGCCGGCCGACACCGATCGTCGGCCGGTCGCGCCCTCGATCGGACCCGTGCGTGTAGGGGGAGTCGCGGGCGGCGCGGTTCGGCCGGCTACGTCGGTCTGAGACGCCCCGCAGGGGTGCCGAGTGGTGGTTCTGTCGCTGGCGCACAGTAAGATTGACCCCGAGACGAAGACCCGGTGCGGAGCGACGAGACACGGGCCCGGTGCGGGGCCCGCGATCATTGTCCACGTCGGGTCGAGCCGATCGCGATCCGCGGGCAACCGCGGCGACCGGCGTGTGCGACCCGTACCCCGGATTGTCCCCGGTGCCGGTCCGCGCGCCGACGTCGCGTCCTGTCCGCCGAACCCGCGCCCGACGCGCCACCAGGCGCGGACGGCGCGAGAAAGTGGCCGAGGGTGGCAGCGCAGGACAAGCAGGAGTACGGCGCAGAGTCGATCACCGTTCTCGAGGGTCTGGAGGCGGTCCGCAAGCGGCCCGGCATGTACATCGGGTCGACCGGCGAGCGTGGTCTGCACCACCTGGTGTGGGAGGTCGTCGACAACGCGGTGGACGAGGCGCTGGCCGGGCACTGCGACACCATCGACGTGGTGCTGCTCGCCGACGGCGGGGTTCGCGTCACCGACAACGGCCGGGGCTTCCCGGTCGACCTGCACCCGAAGCTGAAGAAGCCGGGCGTCGAGGTGGCGCTGACCGTGCTGCACGCGGGCGGCAAGTTCGACGGCAAGGCGTACGCGGTCTCCGGCGGTCTGCACGGTGTGGGCGTGTCCGTGGTGAACGCCCTCAGCACGAAGATGGCGGTGGAGATCCACAAGTCCGGGTTCGTCTGGCGCCAGCAGTACCACAACTCCAAGCCGACCCCACTGGAGAAGGGCGAGGCGACCGACCGGACGGGCTCCGCGGTCTCCTTCTGGCCCGACGCGGACGTGTTCGAGACGGTCGACTTCGACCTCCAGACCATCTACCGCCGGCTCCAGGAGATGGCCTTCCTCACCCGCGGTCTCACCATCCACCTGCTCGACGAGCGGGTCCCGGAGGGCGAGGAGGGCAAGATCCGCGAGGTGACCTTCCGCTACGAGGGCGGCATCGCGGACTTCGTCCGGCACCTCAACGCCTCGAAGAACCCGATCCACAAGACGGTGGTCGAGTTCGGCGCCGAGGAGGAGGGCATGTCGGTTGAGATCGCCATGCAGTGGAACGAGTCGTACGGCGAGTCGGTCTACACCTTCGCCAACAACATCAACACGCACGAGGGCGGCACCCACGAGGAGGGCTTCCGCGCCGCGCTGACCAGCGTGGTCAACCGGTACGGCACCGAGAAGAAGCTGCTCAAGGGTGACGAGAAGCTCTCCGGCGAGGACATCCGCGAGGGCCTGGCCGCGATCATCTCGGTCAAGCTCACCAACCCGCAGTTCGAGGGCCAGACCAAGACCAAGCTCGGCAACACCCCGGTGAAGAGCTTCGTGCAGCGGGTCTGCAACGAGTGGCTGGTGGACTGGTTCGACCGGAACCCGGCCGAGGCGAAGATCATCATTCAGAAGGCGTCCCAGGCCGCCCGGGCCCGGATCGCCGCCCAGCAGGCGCGCAAGCTGGCCCGGCGCAAGTCGCTGCTGGAGTCCGGTTCGATGCCGGGCAAGCTGGCCGACTGCCAGTCCACCGACCCGCGCGAGTCGGAGGTCTTCATCGTCGAGGGCGACTCGGCGGGCGGCTCGGCGAAGCAGGGGCGCGACCCGCGGACCCAGGCGATCCTGCCGATCCGCGGCAAGATCCTCAACGTGGAGAAGGCCCGGATCGACCGGGTGCTCAAGAACAACGAGGTCCAGGCGCTGATCACGGCGCTGGGCACCGGCATCCACGACGACTTCGACATCGAGAAGCTGCGCTACCACAAGATCGTGCTGATGGCCGACGCGGACGTCGACGGCCAGCACATCCAGACGCTGCTGCTCACCCTGCTCTTCCGCTTCATGCGCCCGCTGGTCGAGCTGGGTCACGTCTACCTGGCCGCCCCGCCGCTCTACAAGATCAAGTGGAACAAGCGGGGCGACGACGCCCAGTACGCGTACTCGGACCGGGAGCGGGACGGGCTGATCGCGCTGCGCCAGCAGAAGAAGCCGAACGCGAAGCCGGACGACATCCAGCGGTTCAAGGGTCTCGGCGAGATGAACTACCCCGAGCTGTGGGAGACCACGATGAACCCGGCGACGCGTACGCTGCGTCAGGTCACTCTGGACGACGCGGCCACCGCCGACGAGTTGTTCAGCGTGCTGATGGGTGAGGACGTCGAGGCGCGCCGCTCGTTCATCCAGCGCAACGCCAAGGACGTCCGGTTCCTGGACATCTGACGGGGCTCGGCGGGCCGGCCGGTCATCCACCGGCCGACCTGCCGATCCACAGAGTTATCCACAGCATGGCCGGTTTCCACAGCCGTTATCCACAGCACGAAAACGACTCTGAGTCTGATAAGGGTTAACAGTGACCGATACCCCCGAGTCCACACCGAGCGAGCCCGAGGTTCCCGAGACCGTCGCCGCTGTCGTCGCGCACGACCGCATCGAACCGGTCGGGCTCGAGGTGGAGATGCAGCGCTCCTACCTCGACTACGCCATGAGCGTCATCGTCGGGCGGGCGCTGCCGGACGTCCGGGACGGGCTCAAGCCGGTCCACCGCAAGATCCTCTACGCCATGTTCGACTCCGGCTACCGGCCGGACCGGGGCTACGTGAAGTGCTCCCGCGTCGTCGGCGACGTGATGGGTCAGTTCCACCCGCACGGCGACTCCGCCATCTACGACGCGCTGGTCCGGATGGCGCAGCCCTGGTCGCTGCGCTACCCGCTGGTCGACGGCAACGGCAACTTCGGCTCGCCCGGCAACGACCCGGCCGCCGCCATGCGGTACACGGAGTGCAAGCTCGACCCGCTGGCGATGGAGATGCTGCGGGACATCGACGAGGACACCGTCGACCTGCAGGACAACTACGACGGCCGGGCCAAGGAGCCCACCATCCTGCCGTCGCGGATCCCCAACCTCCTGGTCAACGGGTCCGAGGGCATCGCGGTCGGCATGGCCACCAAGATCCCGCCGCACAACCTGCGCGAGATCGGCGCGGCGGTGCAGTGGTGCCTGGAGCACCCGGACGAGGACGAGGCCACCACCCTCGACGCGCTGCTCGGCATCGTCAAGGGGCCGGACTTCCCCACCCACGGCCTGATCGTCGGCACCCAGGCGATCCAGGACGCGTACCGCACCGGGCGCGGGTCGATCCGGATGCGGGCCGTGGTGGAGGTCGAGGAGGACAAGCGCGGCCGCCCCTGCCTGGTCGTCAGCGAGCTGCCCTACCAGGTGAACCCGGACAACCTGGCCGAGCGGATCGCCGAGCTGATCAAGGAGGGCAAGCTCGCCGGCATCGCCGACATCCGCGACGAGTCCTCCGGGCGCACCGGCATGCGCATCGTGCTCGTGCTCAAGCGCGACGCGGTCGCGAAGGTCGTGCTGAACAACCTCTACAAGCACACCCAGCTCCAGGAGACCTTCGGCGCCAACATGCTGGCGCTGGTCGACGGGGTGCCGCGCACGCTCAACCTGGCCCAGTTCATCCGCTACTACGTCGAGCACCAGATCGACGTGATCCGCCGGCGGACCGCGTTCCGGCTCCGCAAGGCCGAGGAACGGGCGCACATCCTGCGCGGTCTGGCCAAGGCGCTGGACGCCCTCGACGAGGTGATCGCCCTGATCCGGCGCTCGCCCACGGTCGAGGACGCCCGGCAGGGCCTGATCCGGCTGCTGGAGATCGACGAGATCCAGGCGACCGCGATCCTGGACATGCAGCTGCGCCGGCTCGCCGCGCTGGAGCGGCAGCGGATCCTCGACGACCTCACCAAGCTGGAACTGGAGATCGCCGACCTCAAGGACATCCTCGCCAAGCCCGAGCGGCAGCGGAGGATCGTCTCGGAGGAGCTCGGCGAGATCGTCGCGAAGTGGGGCGACGACCGGCGTACGCAGATCGTGCCGTTCGAGGGCGAGGTCTCGATGGAGGACCTCATCGCCCGCGAGGACGTGGTCGTCACGATCACCCGCACCGGCTACGCCAAGCGGACCAAGGTCGACCTCTACCGCTCGCAGCGGCGCGGCGGCAAGGGCGTCAGCGGCGCCAGCCTGCGGCAGGACGACATCGTCAGCCACTTCTTCGTCTGCTCGACCCACGACTGGATCCTGTTCTTCACCAACAAGGGTCGCGTCTACCGGGCCAAGGCGTACGAGCTGCCCGAGGCCAGTAGGGTGGCCAAGGGCCAGCACGTGGCGAACCTGCTCGCGTTCCAGCCTGACGAGCAGATCGCACAGATCATCGAGATCCCGAACTACCAGGTGGCTCCCTACCTGGTACTTGCCACGAAGAACGGCCTGGTGAAGAAGACTCGGCTCGAGGAGTTCGACTCCCCCCGATCCGGCGGCATCATCGCGATCAACCTGCGCGACGAGGACGAGCTGGTCGGGGCGGCGCTCGTCGCCCCGGAGGAGGACCTGCTGCTGGTCTCCAAGAACGCGCAGGCGATCCGGTTCAACGCGAGCGACGAGGCGCTGCGGCCGATGGGCCGGGCCACCTCGGGCGTGATCGGCATGCGCTTCAGCGAGGACGACGTCCTGCTGGCCATGGAGGTGGTCCGCGAAGGGCTGGACGTCCTGGTGGCCACGAACGGGGGATACGCGAAACGTACCCCGATCGAGGAATACCCGGTCCAGGGCCGGGGAGGTAAGGGCGTGCTGACTGCGAAGATCACCGAGCGACGTGGTGGTCTGGTCGGCGCGGTGGTGATCGACCCGGACGACGAGCTGTTCGCGATCACCAGCAACGGTGGTGTCATCCGGACTCCGGTGAAGCCTGTACGCCGTACGCGTGATCGGAACACAATGGGGGTCAAGCTGATGGACCTTCCGGACGGCGTGACTATCGTGGCGATTGCTCGCAATGCCGACGAGCCTGACGAACAGGACTAGTTGAATGACGGAGACACAGGCGAAGTCGGGGAACACGGGGACCTCGGCCAACCCGGTCGACGAGGAGGCCGCCAAGAGCGGCACACCAGCGACCGGCCGCGCGGCCGTGGGCCGGGCGACGGTCCCCGCCGACGCGCCTGCCCCGAAATTCACCCGGGCTCCCGGCATGACACCGCCGCCGGACAAGCCCTCCGAGGACGGGGACGCGGCGGACAAGACCGAGACGGTGGGGGTCGACAAGCCGGCCCCCGCCGCCACGGCGACCGCCGCCAAGCCGACGACGACCCAGCCGTTGAAGGTCGGTGCCGGCCAGTCGACCGGCACCACCGGCACGCAGCCGCGGATCACGGGCGCCACCGGCACCCAGCCCCGCGTCACCGGCACGGCCAAGCCGCAACCGGACGGCGGGCGGCCGACGGCGGCCGGCCGACCGGCCAACGGCGGTGGCCTGCCGCCGGGCATCAGCGGCGCGGCCGCCGTCGGGGCCGCGCGCGTCGGTGAGGCGGTACGCGCCGCGCGTACGTCGGTCAGCTCGGCCGCGTCGCGCGGACCGCGCCGGGCCCGGCTGAACCTCAAGCGCATCGACCCCTGGTCCGTGATGAAGTTCGCCTTCGCCGTCTCGGTGGTGCTCTTCATCGTCGTGGTCGTGGCCACCTCCGTGCTCTACCTGGCCCTCGACGCGATGGGCGTGTTCACCAGCGTCAACGACAGCCTGACCGACCTCGTCAGCGCCGGCGGTGGCCAGAGCACCAGCGGGTTCCAGATCACCGCCAAGGGCGTGATCCTCAGCTCGGCGCTGATCGGACTGGTCAACGTCGTGCTGTTCACGGCGCTCGCCACGCTCGGGGCGTTCGTCTACAACGTCTGCGCCGACCTGGTCGGCGGCATCGAGCTGACCCTCGCCGAGCGCGACTGAACCACCTCGGAAGCCGGGGCACCGCCGCCGCGCGGGCCCCGGCTTCCGTGCGTTCCCGGCACGCGCCGGACACCGAGCGACGTGGCACGGGCGGCGAAATCACCTGGGCCGGACACGGCGCCTCCGGTAGGTTCAGGGGGCGACGGTGACGCCGGATGTCCGGGTGGCCCCCGATTTGGGGGCGGGCGGGCGGATGGGTTAATGTTGCTCGTCGCTACGCGGGGCTATAGCTCAGTCGGTTAGAGCGCAGAGCTGATAACTCTGAGGTCGCTGGTTCGATTCCAGCTAGCCCCACCGCACATCGTCCGACGGCAGTCGAGCGCGAGGGGTAGGCCCCAATGTTCAAGAAGCTTCTGATCCTGGCCGGCGTCGTCGGGGTCGCGGCCGTCGTCGCCAAGAAGATCAAGGCTTCCAACGACGAGCGCGCTCTCTGGCACGAGGCGACCACCGCGCCCGACCTGCGCTGAGCACACCGCCACGGCCAACACCGGCGGCGTCGTCCGCCTCCCGGGGCCCTAGCTCAACTGGCAGAGCACTGCCTTTGCAAGGCAGGGGTTAGGGGTTCGAGTCCCCTGGGCTCCACCAGCACTTTCCTTGGTTGACCTCGGCCCCGAGTACAGCCATTCGTACAGCCAAGCGGTCCCGCCATTGCCTCCTTGCCAAGGATCCGGTCGATGGCCGAGGCCGCCTGGCGCGCCCGCGCCGGCGGGACGTGCCCGTAGGTGTCGGCCGTCATCCGGATCGTGGAGTGCCCGAGCAACTCCGTCACCGTGCGCAGCTCCTCGCCCTGGTCGAGCAGGAACGTGGCGAACGCCTGCCGCAGGTCGTGCAGGTGCAGCCATTCCAGCCCGGCCGTCGCGCGGAGCTGCTCGAAGCGCCGGCTCACGTTCCGCGGCTCCATTGGCCTGCCGATCGTGGGCGAACACCAGGCCGAGATCCGACCGCACCTCGCCGGCCGCAAGCCGTTCCTTCGCCTGACGCACCCGCTGCGACTCTAACGGCCGGACAGGCCAGTGCCGACGGCGGCAGCGGACGGCTCGACGTTGCGGAGATGTTGGGCCGCGGTGCGGACAACTACCACTTCGAAGAGCATCTAAGCTCTACACGCGGCGCGACCGTAACGGAGGAACATGGGTGATCAAGGCCGTCTTCTTTGATGTCGGCGGGGTAATTCTCGACGAGTCCCGAGAGTTCGGAACCTGGGCGGACTGGCTCGGTGTCCCACGGCATACGTTCTCGGCGGTCTTCGGTGCGGCGATCGCCCGGGGTCTGGACTGGCAGGAACCGTTCCGGGTCTTCCGGCCCGGTTTCGATCTCGCGGCCGAGCTCGAACGCCGAGCAGCCGCTGGTAAACCGGAGTCGTTCGGCGAAGAGGATCTCTACCCCGACGCGCGATCGTGTCTCACCGCCTTGAAGGACCAGGGCCTGCTCGTCGGCCTGGCCGGCAACCAGCCAGCTCATGCCGAGGCGACCCTCCGCGCGCTCGACCTGGCCGTGGATGTGATCGGCACGTCCCACGGTTGGGGCGTGGCGAAGCCGTCACCGGCCTTTTTTGAGCACGTCATCCGCGAAGGCGGCGGGGACGCGTCTTCGATCCTGTACGTCGGCGATCGGCCGGACAACGATGCACGCCCGGCCAAGGAAGCCGGCATGAAGACGTGCCTGATCCGGCGCTCTCCGTGGGGTCACATCCTCGACATGCCAGCCGTGTCTGAGCAGTGCCTGTTCCGCATCGATTCGCTGGACGAACTGCCTGCCCTGGTTGCGAAACACAACGCGGCACGCGGCTAGCTCGCCGATGGTGCGACGAAGCAAGGTGTTCAGAGGTTCGGGTCCTCTGGGCTCCACCAGCACTTCCCTTGGTCGATCCCGTTCCGAGTACAGCCGGCGGCCATGCGGTCACGCCGTCCAGGACGGCACGTAGGGTCGGCGCCATGCTTGAGTCCCAACGCGAAGCCGTGCCGAGCAACGACGGCGGCGAGCTCGATACCGCCCTCGCCTTCCTGTCCTTCGCGCGAAGCTGCGTGCTGAAGAAGGTCGCCGGTCTGAGCGAGGAACAGTTGCGGCGCCGCCTGGTCGTCTCCGACACCACACTGCTGGGCCTGGTGCAGCACCTGACGGATGCCGAACGGTACTGGTTCGGCTACACGTTCGCCGGTGACGCCCGCTACGCCAACGTCGACTTCGCGATGGTGGTCGGGCCGGACCGGGCCGCGGCTGAAATCATCGCCGGCTATCGGGCCGCGATCGCCGAGAGCGACGCCCACATCGTCGCAGCCGCCGACCCCGACGCCCGTACCGCGCAGCCGGTTTCCGACTCGCCTCGTACGCTTCGCTGGGTGCTCGCCCACATGACGGGCGAGACGGTCCGGCATGCCGGTCACGCCGACATCCTGCGGGAGCTCGTCGACGGTGCCACCGGCCGGTAGGAGATCGTGACTCGGGGCCGAGCGAGGACGTTCAGAAGGTGAGTTCGGCAGGCGCACCCTCGCCCACC
Source organism: Micromonospora sp. NPDC047670 (assembly GCF_043204915.1). Lineage (NCBI taxonomy): Bacteria > Bacillati > Actinomycetota > Actinomycetes > Micromonosporales > Micromonosporaceae > Micromonospora > Micromonospora sp. NPDC047670. The sequence goes on along the minus strand of NZ_JBIDDA010000007.1, from coordinate 148,511 downwards.
CGACCGTCCACCGCCTCGCGCAGGAGGTCGGCGTGCCCGGTGTGCCGCGGTTCGAGTCCCCCGCATGCCACATGAGGTGGATGGTCGACGCGAGGATCTATTTCCCTGCGGCCCACGCCCGCACCTCGTGGGTCAGCCCCGCCGCGCTCACCGCCTGCCGTCGCCACGCCACGGCGGCAGCCGCGCGGGGACGCCGGCCCACCCGGTGGTCAGCCGGTCATCGTCCGCGGCTACCGGTTGAAGCGCAGCGGCGCATGCCGGACCAGTGCCGACAGCGCGTCCTCGGGGCACCGGCCCGAACTCCGTCAGCCTCGGGCCGGCCCACAGTCCACCTGACGCAGCAGGGCCAGCAGCCCGTGGCCGTCCTCGATCCGGGCGTCCGGTTCGACGCCCGGCAGCGGGGCCTCCCGGTCCGTGCGGGGAGACCGCATCAGGATGGCCGCGCCCGTGCCGGCGCGTCGGGCGCAGACGACGTCGCGGTGCACGCTGTCGCCGACGAACCAGCAGTCGCCGACCGGCACCCCGACGGCTCGGGCGGCCAGGAGCGCCAGCTGCGGGTTGGGCTTGCGGGGCCCGGCCTCGTCGCTGTAGAACTCCGCCGCGAAGAGCCCGGAGAGCCCGGCGGCGGCCAGGAAGTCGCGGTGGGCGGCACCGCAGAGCGTGTTGCTGACGACCGCCATCGGGAGCCCGGCGTCGGCGGCGTGGCGCAACGCCTCGGGGATGCCGGGACGTACCGCCCAGCGCTCCCGCCAGGTCCAGGCGTACGCCAGCGGGGTCGCCTCCCGCTCGACGGCGTCCCGGGCGGCCTGCGGCCAGGAGCGGGTCACGAAGTCGGCCCACACCTGGCCGTGCGGCAGCTCGACGGGATCGCCGGTCCTGCCCACGTCGTCGCGCCACAGGGCGTACGCCCGCGCGCCCTCGGCGAGGTCCCGGGCGATTTGCTCGTTTGGAACCGCGCCGTCGACGAGTGCGGCGAGGCGCCGCACCAGCCCCGGCGGGGCCGGCGGTTGGGCGGGCGCGTCGGCCAGGACGCCGCCGAAGTCCAGCAGGAGCGCCCGGGGGGTACGAAGCATGCCGCCATCCTCGCGCACCGGACGGGGGTGAGGAAGGAGCCTGCGGGCTGCTCGACGTGACCCGGGGAACGGTCGGGCACGCGCGACACCGCTGGCCGACCTGTACGGTTCGGCGGCCCATCGACTGCGGGTCCGTGGGCGGGATCCGGGGCGACTGTGGCAGGCGTTCGAGCGGGCTGGCGGCCGGGTCAGGATGGACCGCGAGGCCGTCGCCGGGCGTGGGTGGTGCCCGGGCGGTCACAGTTCCGCACGGCCGCCCACGAGCCGCCCGCCCCGGCAGGTTAGCGTCCCAGGTGTGACCACCGGATCCCCGCGCGTACTCCCGGCCGACAGCGGCATCGCCGAGGCCGCCTCCGTCCTGCGTACCGGCGGGCTGGTGGCCTTCCCCACCGAGACCGTCTACGGGCTCGGCGCGAGCGCGCTGGACGCCCGCGCGGCCGCCCGGATCTTCGAGGCGAAGGCGCGGCCGAGCTTCGACCCGCTGATCACGCACCTCGCCGACGCCGGCGAGTTGGAGAAGCTGGTCGGGGCGGTGCCACCGGCGGTGGCGGCGCTGGCCGAGCGCTTCTGGCCGGGGCCGCTGACGCTGATCGTGGACCGACCGGCCGCGATCCCCCCGATCGTCACCTCCGGGCTGGCGACGATGGCCGTCCGGGTGCCGGACAACGCGTACGCGCGGGCGCTGATCGCGGCGGCCGGGGTGCCGGTGGCCGCGCCGAGCGCCAACCGGTTCGGCCAGCTCAGCCCCACGCGGGCCGAGCACGTGGTGCGGGGCCTGGGGGCCGCCGTGGACGTGGTGCTCGACGGCGGGCCGACGCGGTGCGGGATCGAGTCGACCATCGTGGACGCCCGGGGTGGGCAGCCGGTCGTGCTGCGCCTCGGCGCGCTGCCGCTGGAGGCGCTGGAGGAGGCCGCCGGCCCGGTGACCGTACGACCGGGCAGCTCCGGGCAGCCCGTCGCGCCCGGCACGCTGGCGGCGCACTACGCGCCGCGTACGCCGCTGCGGTTGGCGTCGGGCGGGGAGCCGCCGGTGGCCGACGGGGTCCGGCGCGGCTTCCTGGCCTTCCGGGAGCGGCCGGCGGGCGACTGGGCGGCGGTCGAGGTGCTCTCCGCGGCCGGTGACCTGACCGAGGCCGCCGCGCGGCTGTTCGACGCGCTGCACGAGCTGGACGCCACGGGGGTCGGCGAGATCGTGGTCGAGCCGGTCCCGGAGGTCGGGGTCGGCCGTGCCATCAACGACCGGTTGCGTCGGGCCGCGGCCACCTGGCAACCGACGGAGTGAGGCCGGCGCGGGACACCGCGTGGGTTCGCCGGGGCGACGGTATCCGGCCGGCGGGTGCATGGGCCGGGGCGGCGAGGGTAGGAGAAACGGCAACAACCCCCCGGAAGTGAGGTGTCATGCCAATGCCGACCGCACGCGAGATCATGACGAACGACGTGACCTGCATCCGTGAGCAGGACGACCTCAGGACGGCCGCCAAGCAGATGGCCCAGCTGGGCGTGGGATCGCTGCCGATCTGCGGGGACGACAACCGGCTCAAGGGCATGCTGACCGACCGCGACATCGTGGTCAAGGTGCTCGCCGAGGGCCGGGACCCGGGCAGCGTCACCGCCGGTGAGCTGGCCCAGGGCGAGGCGGTGACGATCGGCGCCGACGACGACGCGGCCGAGATCCTGCGGACCATGAGCCAGCACAAGGTGCGCCGGCTGCCGGTGATCGACGGGCACGAACTCGTCGGGATCGTGGCCGTCGCCGACGTGGCCCGCTCCCTGCCCGAGCGCCCGGTGGGCGACCTCATCGAGGCAATCTCCGAGCGCGCCTGACCGCCCGCACGACCCGATCGCCGCCCTCCCGGCCCGGCCGGGTAGGCGGCGATCGGCGTACGCGGGGCAGCCCGGCATCGGTCCCGGATGGTGCTGCCGGCTCAGGCCGGCGGTGTGAGCGGGACGGTCTCGCCCCGGGCGATGGTGCGGACGCTCCGGGCGAAGCCGCGCCGGCGGGCCTCCGCCACGAAGTGGCCCAGCGGCGAGCGGAACACCGGATAGTCGTCGTAGTGGATCGGCACCGTGAGCCTCGGCCGGACCAGCTCGACCAGGTCCGCGCCCTGCCGGGCATCCATCGTGAGCAGGATACCGGCGACCCGCGTGCCGCCGAGGTGGATCAGCATCGCGTCGATGTCCGGGTACCGCTCGGGGATCTCGGCCAGCATCGGCCGGTTCAGCGTGTCCCCGGTGACGTACAGGCGGAACTCGCGGGTGCCGGCGCGCTCCAGGTCGATCATCGTGCCCATCACGTCGGGCAGCAGCAGGTCGAGCGCGCCCGGCCCGTGCTTCCCCGGCATCGAGGTCAGCCGCAGCGTCTCGGCGTCCCGGCGCAGCTCACGGGAGCGCCAGGTGGGCAGACCCTCGGCGGCCCGGAATCCCCAGCGGCGCAGCTTTCGCTCGGCGGCGGGGGTGGTGACGATCGGCAGCTCCCGGTCGAGTTCCCGGCGGGCCACCCGGTCGAAGTGGTCCCCGTGCAGGTGGGACAGGACCACCGCGTCCAGCGACGGCAGTTGGGCGATCCGCAGCGCCGGGTCGGTGCGCCGGCGCGACCACAGCCCCTTGCCCAGGTACGCGCGCTGCCCCCGGTGCAGGAAGTTGGGGTCGGTCAGCAGGGTGAACCCGCCGATCCGCAGCACCGTCGTGGCGGTGCCGATGAACGTGACCCCCGGCTGCGTCGTCAACATGCCCACCTCCACGGGAAGCCGTACCCGTGATCGGCGCGGCCATGCGGACCGGCGACGGTCACCGCCCCGACGCCGCGTCGCCCGCGCCGGCCGGGGTCTCCCCGTCGGAGCCGGGCCGGTCCGGCTCGTGGCCGGACCTCGGCAGGCGTTCCACCAGGCGGGTGAGCGCGCCGTTGGCGAAGGTCGCGCCGAGCGCCGAGCCCGTGGCGATCGTCCAGCCGACCGGCCCGAGCGGGGTGCAGCCGAAGAACTGGCTGAGCCCCGGCGTCTGCACGACCGCCACCAGCACCCCGGCCGAGGCGGCGGTGGAGGCGAGCACGGCCGGGCTGGTGCCGCCGGCCAGCATCGTCTGCCCGAGCTGGGTGCCGACCAGCGAGACCAGCGCGACGGTCCCCGCGCGCCTGCGCCGCCCGGTGTAGCGGGCCAGCGTCCAACCGGCGGTGGCGCCCAGCGTGGTGGCGGCGGCACGCAACCCGATCTCCCGGGTCATCGTCTCGCCGAGCGAGGTGTCCGGGCCCTCCCGGAGCAGGCCGTTGGCGTGGTCCGCGTCGGGGGGCCGGATCGCGATCGCCAACGCCGGGGCCAGGTCGGTGAGCAGGTTGACCAGGAGGAGCTGCCGTCCGGTGAGCGCCGACCGGCCGGTGGCGGCGGCGGTGAGCACGCTGAACGCGATCTCGCCCAGATTGCCGCCGACCAGGATGCTGAGCGCGTGGCGTACCGAGGACCACATCGCCCGGCCCTCGACCAGCGTGGCGATGATGGTCTCCAGCCGGTCGTCGGTGACCACCAGGTCGGCCGCCGCCCGGGCCGCCGGGGTGCCCCGTTGGCCGAGGGCGATGCCGACGTCGGCCAGCCGGATCGCCGGCGCGTCGTTGGCTCCGTCGCCGGTCATCGCGACCGTACGCCCGCACTTCTGCAACGCCTGGATGATGCGCACCTTGTGCGCGGGGGTGCACCGGGCGACCACGTCGGTGGCCGCGAGCCGCGCCGCGAGGGCGCCGTCGTCGAGCTGGTCGAGTTCCGTCGCCGTGACCACCCGCTGCTCGTCGTGGTCGCTGATGGTGGCCGCGATCGCCTCGGCGGTGGCCGGGTGGTCGCCGGTGATCATGATGGTGTGCACGCCGGCCTGGCGGATCCGGCGTACGGCGGGGGCGGCGCTCTCGCGCACCCCGTCGGCGAGGGCCAGGAAGCCGAGGAAGGTCAGGGCGTGCACCTGCTCGTCCGTGACGCCCGGCGAGGAGACCCGGCACTCGGCCACGGCCAGGATCCGGTGTCCCGCCCCGGCCCGGTCGGCGAGCATCGCGTGCAGCCCGGCGCGCCCCTGCTCGTCGAGCGGCTCGTCGCGTCCCCTCCGGGTCCGCCAGGCGGAGCACCGGGGCAGCACGGACTCCGGCGCCCCCTTCACGCTGAGCAGCAGCCGGTCCCCGGCGCGGCCGACCGTGGCGTGGTAGCCGCGGGACGGCTCGAACGGCAGGCCGCCGACCGGCTCCCACCCGTCCGCGCCGGTCTGCTCGGTCACCCCCGCCGCCTGGGCGCCGTAGCGGACCGCCCGGTCGGTCTGCTGGGGCAGCTCACGAGGGTCGGCGGCGGCCGGGGTGGCGCGCAGGGCGGCGGCGAGGGTCTCCGGCAGGCCGCCGTCGAGCTGGTCGACCGGCGCGTACCGGCCGTCGTCGCCGACCCCGGCGAGCATCAGCTGCCCCTCCGTGAGGGTCCCGGTCTTGTCGAAGCAGAGCACGTCCACCCGACCGAGCGCCTCGATGGTGCGCGGGTTGCGGACCAGCGCGCCGTGCTCCGCCAGCCGTCGTGCGGCGGCCAACTGGGCGGCGCTGACCAGGAACGGCAGACCCTCCGGCACGGAGGCGACGGCCAGGTTCGCGGCGGTGGCGGCCGTCTCCGCCAGCGGCACGCCCCGCGCCAGCCCCGCGCCGGCCACCGCCACCGCCGAGCTGGCGGCCAGCGGGAGCGCCGCCCGGGTCAGCCTGCCCAGCCGGGCCTCCACGCCGCTCGGCGGCGGGGCCTGCCGGGCCATCGCCAGGCTCCGCCCGGCCTCGGTCTCCGCGCCGGTGGCCACCACCACCGCCGTCCCGTGGCCGGCGGCGACCGTGGTGCCCTCGTACAGCATCGACCGCCGGTCGGCGACGGCGGCGGCGACGACCGGCTGGTCGGTCTTGGCGACCGGCAGCGACTCGCCCGTGAGCGAGGACTCGTCCGTCTCCAGGCCGGCCGACTCCAGCACCCGGCAGTCGGCCGGTACGGCGTCGCCCGACTCGAGGAGGACGACGTCCCCGGGCACCAGGTCCTCGGCCGGCAGCACCCGTTCGCCGCCGTCCCGACGCACCCGGGCGGTTACGGCCGAGCGGGACAGCAGCTCGGCGAGCGACCGCTCGGTGTTGTGCTGGTGCACCGCCCCGAGCAGGGCGGACCCGCCGACCACCCCGCCGACCAGGGCGGCGTCGACCAGCGAGCCGAAGGTCGCGGAGAGCACCGCCCCGGCGGCCAGCACCGGGGTGAGCGGGTTGGCCAGCTCGTCGACGAAGGCGCGCAACAGCCCGGTCGGTCCGGAGGGCTGCGCGGTCCCGTCGCCCCGGCGGCGCTCGGCCTCGACCGTGGTGAGCCCGTCCGGGCCGGTGCCGAGCTGGTCGAGGACGGCCGAGGACGGCATCAGGTGCCAGGCGGTGATCGTCGGCGCCGGGGACTCCGCCCGGTCGGGCAGCCGGTGCGCCCGTACGACGCCGTGCGCGAAGGCCAGCGCGGCCGCGCCGTTCACGGCGGAGAGGGACCTGCCCGGCAACCGCGCGGGCGCGGCGGTGAACGCCCCCAGCGCGCCGAGGCTCGTGCCGGCCAGGGCCAGGCCGATGTTCTGCCGGGTCATCCGGCGGGCCACCCCGGTCGCCTCGATCACCAGCGCCACCACGCCCAGGTCGGTGCCGACCAGCAGGTGCGCGCCCCAGGGCGGCAAACCCTCGGGGGCGGACATCCCCAGGCCGCAGTCGGCGACGCCGAGCGCGGCCCGGTTGCCGGAGACCACCATGACCACCGCCCCGCCGAACTGCAATGTCCGCACCGACTCGGCCAGCCGGTCGCCGCCGGGCAGGTGGGCGTCGGCGAAGCCGTACCGCCGGTCGTCGTCGCCGGCCACGACCACCCGCAGGCCGGCCTGGCGGGCGGCGGCCGGCAGGGCGTCGACGCCCGGCGCGGGCTCCGGCTCGAACCGCAGCACCGCGGCGAGGGTGTCGCCGTCGGCCAGGCCGAGCAGGGGGCCGCCGGCCTCGCGCAGCCGGCGGCTGTCCGCGGTGTCGCCCGGATGCTCGGCGTCCAGCGCGTCCAGCGGCCCGAGCCGCCAGCCGTCGGCGTGCCGCAGCTCGGCCGGGGCGGCCGGGTCGAAGAGCGCGATCGCGCGGGCCGCCACCTGCCCGGTGTCCGCCCCGGCCAGCGGCGCCAGGTCCGCGAGCACGCCGCGGTCGGAGCCGAGCACGGCGGCGTCCAGCACCACGGTGTCGATCTGGTCGAGTTCGCGCAGCACGCTGCGGTCCATCGCGATCACCCCGCGCCGGGCGAGGATCCGGCCGAGCTGTGCGGCGTACCCCTCGCGGCCGCTGCCGGGAGCCTTCGGCAGCGCGGAGAGCCCCAGCGCGGCGGCCCGCTTCCGGCCGACGACCGGCGTCGCGGCGGCCGCGGCGGCGGCGCCGGCGGCGAGCATCCGGGCGGCGTACCTCTCGACGGGGCCGTCCGGCTTCGGGCGGGGGCGCTCGACCTTCGGCGCCCGGGCGACCGCCCGCTCCGGATCGCCGGTCAGCCGCGGCTCCGCCCGCGTCCAGGCCCGGAGCTGGGCCCGGGCCTCGCCCCACTGCACGACCCGCTGCGCCCCGTCGAGCACGATTCCGGTCCACCCGCCGGTGAGGCCCTGCACGACCGCCTCGGCGAGCGGGAACAGCAGCTCGGCGCGGGGGTCGGCGCGCAGGCCCCGGTCGGCCAGCGCGTGCAGCTTCGGGTGCAGGTCGACCGCGCCGAGCAGCCCGGCGACCTCCGCGGGCACCGGGGTGAACGGCAGGATCCGGGTGGCGGCGGAGATGGTCAGGCCCAGGGCGTCGGAGGCCAGCGCGCCGAGGGTGCGCGGCGTGCGGGGCCCCTCCTCGGGCGGGTGCGGCGGGGGGATCTCGGGGTCCGGCTCGTGCGGGCAGGTGCGTTCCGCGCGGGCGACGGTGGCGATCAGGTCGCGCAGCTTCGGCTCCGGCGTGCCGACGGCCACGACCACCCGGCCGGACGGGGCGTTGACGCGGGCCCATGCCACCCCCGGCACCCGCTCCAGCGCCGCCTCGACCTGGCGGGCGAGGGTGTCGCCGCCGTTCTGGCAGACGCCGTGCACCTCGATGTGGTGCCGGCCGGGGCGGGACCAGACCCGACGCTTGGTCAGCCCTGCCACCCGGGCCAGCCGGGCAGCGGCGGCACCGACGCTCCGGGACGCCTCGCCGACGACCTGCGGCACGGCGACCGGCGGCAGGAGCCGGCCGGCGGCGGCGCCGACGCTCCGGGACGCCTCGCCGACGACCTGCGGCACGGCGACCGGCGGCAGGAGTCGGCCGGCGGCGCGGCCGAGCGAGGTCATCGAGGCGTACGACCGGACAGGCGCCGGCCAGGCCCCCCGCTGCCGCTGCTCCCGTCGTACGCCATCTCGCCTCCCACGCCTCCGCTCCGGCGGCCTGGTTTCCCGGCGGACCGCCCGTTATGCCCTCCGAGCAGGGGAAGTTTCTCCCGGGGAAGGGTTGGAGGCGGACGGGGAGAGACGGGTCACCCTTGACCTCAAGCCCGCTTGAGGTCCGAGGCTGACGGCATGTCGATCGCACTGCTCCGCCCCGAGGTGGACGCGTCGGACCAACGGGTCCGCGCCGACCGTCGACCGCTCCGGCTGCCGCTCCCGGCGGGTCGGCGGTGACCGCCACGGCGGCGCCGACCGTTCCGGTCCCGCCCGCGGCGGGGCTCTTCGCGCCCCGGCTGCGGGCGATGACGGTCGGCAGCGTCGCGCTGGTCTCGCTGCTCGCGTTCGAGGCGCTGGCGGTGGGCACCGCGATGCCGACCGTCGCCCGCAGCCTCGACGGGCTGGCCCTCTACGGGATCGCCTTCGGGGGGCCGTTCGCGGCCGGCGTGCTCGCGATGGTCGCCTCCGGCATCTGGTGCGACGCACGGGGACCCCGGGCGCCGATGTGGCACGGGCTGGTCTGGTTCGTGGTGGGGCTGTTCGTGGCCGGCAGCGCCACGGCCATGGGTGCCCTGGTGGCCGGTCGGATCCTGCAGGGGTTCGGGTCCGGCCTGCTGTCGGTGGCGCTCTACGTCATCGTCGGTCAGGCGTACCCGGAGGCGCTGCACCGGCGGATCTTCGCGGCGTTCGCCGCCGCGTGGGTCGTGCCGTCGCTGGTCGGGCCGGCACTGGCCGGGCTGATCGTGGAGCACCTCGGCTGGCGGTGGGTCTTCCTGGCGGTGCCGGTGGTGGCCGTGCCGGCGGTGCTGCTGATCCACCCCGGGCTGCGCGCGATCGGCGCGGGCACGACGACGGGGGTGCCCGCCGGGGCGACCGCCCGGATCGGCTGGGCCTGCGGGGCGGCGGTGAGCGCCGCACTGTTGCACATCGGGGGGCAGCAGCGCGGCGGCGCCGCCGCCGGGCTGGTGGCGGCGGCGCTGGTCGGGCTGCTGGTCTGCGCGCCGCGGCTGCTGCCGGCGGGATTCCTGCGCGCGGGCCGGGGCCTGCCGACGGTGATCGGGCTGCGTGGTCTCGCCTCGGCGGCGTTCGTCGGCGCCGAGGTGGTGATCCCGCTGATGCTCTCCCGGGAGCGCGGCCTGTCGCCGACGGCGGCCGGTCTCGTCCTCACCACCGGCGCGCTCGCCTGGTCGGCGGGCTCCTGGGCGCAGGGGCGGATGCCCGCGCCGCGCTCCCGGGCCACCCTGCCGAGGGCCGGGCTCGCCTGCATCGCGGCCGGTACCGCCGTGGTGACGCTCGCCGTCGTGCCGGCGGTGCCGGTGTGGGTCGGGGTGCTCGGCTGGGCCGGCGCGGGACTCGGCATGGGGCTGCTCTACCCGTCGCTGTCGGTGCTCACCCTGGAGCTGTCCGCCCCCGGCGAGCAGGGGCGCAACAGCTCGTCCCTGCAACTGGGCGACTCGCTCTTCGCGGCGACCGTGCTGGCACTCACCGGCGCCGTGCTCGCCGCCGGCGCGGCCCCGGGACCGGGCAGCTACGCCGGCACGCTCGCGGTGGCGTCCGGGCTGGCCCTGCTGGGCGTCCTGATCGCCGGCCGGGTGGTGCCCGGCCCGGCCGCGATCCGCGCGACCGGCTGACCCCCGCCTCCGCGGCGGGCGGAAGCCACCCGGGCCGGTTCGGGGATGTGGTGAATCGGCCCGGGCCGGTGGGTGCGGCCGGGAGGATGGGCGGGCGATGAACTTCCTGACCATCCTGCCGATGGCCGTGGTGATGGTCGCCGGGACGCAGCTGGTCGCGGCGGTCTTCCTCGCCTCGGCCGACCGGCCGCGCGCCGCCTCGCTGGGCTACCTGGCCGGCGCGGGACTCGTGGTGACGGGCGGGGTGACGGCGAGTTGGTCGGTCACCCGGGCCATCAAGATCAATGTCGGGGTGGGCGGGGGCCGCGCGGTGGGGAGCCGAATCGACCTGGTGGTGCTGGCGCTGCTGGGCGTCCTGGCGGTCGTCGTCTTCCTGCGCCGGCACACCACGGGCACTCCGAGGTGGATGAGCGGGCTCCAGCGGGCCAGCCCCGGCTACGCGCTGCGGCTCGGCGTGCTGCTCTTCCTGGCCATGCCGACGGACGACCTCACGATGGTCACCGTCGGGACGAGCGCCGCCCGGCACGGGCTGCCCTGGTGGCACCTGCTGCCGTTCGTCCTGCTCACCCTGGCGCTGCTGGCCCTGCCCCTGCTGGCGCTGCTGCTGCTCGGCCACCGGGCCGTGGCCGTGCTGCCCCGGATCCGGGACTGGGCCCGGCAGCACTCGTGGGTGGTCAGCGAGGTCGTCATCGCGTTCTTCGTGGTGCTGACGGCGGCCGACCTGCTCCGGTGAGCCGCCGCACAGCCGGTCACGCCCGCCGGGGCGGCCCCGTCAGCACCGTGGGCCGCGCGCGGGCGCGGGGGCGCTGGAGAAGGAGGAACCATGCGGGTGCTGGTCACCGGGGCGGGCGGTCGGCTCGGGCGGATGGTGCTGCCGCGGCTGCGCGGCGAGGGGTGGACCGTCCGGGCGACGAGCCGGCGGGCGCGTACCGACCCGTCCGTGGAGTGGGTGGTGGTCGACCTGGCCACCGGGGAAGGGCTCGCCGAGGCGGTGGCCGACGTGGACGCCGTCCTGCACCTGGCCTCGTCGCCGAACCGGGGGCGGCAGACCCACCGGGTCGACGTACTCGGCACCCGCCGGCTGGTCGTCGCCGCCGGCCAGGCGGGCGTACGGCACCTGGTCTACGTCTCGATCGTCGGGGTGGACCGGGTGCCGATCCCCTACTACCGGCACAAGCTCGCCGCCGAGCAGGTCGTGGCGGCCGGGCCGGTGCCGTGGACCGTGCTGCGGGCGACCCAGTTCCCGGAGTTCCTCGACGACATGCTGCGCGGCGCGAGCCGGCTCGGCCCGGTGCTGGGTGACCCGGCGGTGCTCGCCCAGCCGGTCGACCCCGCCGAGGTCGCGGAGCGACTGGTCCGGCGGCTCACCGCCGGCCCGCTGCACGGCATCGAGGAGTACGGCGGCCCGGAGGTGCTCCGGTACGACGCGGCGGTCCGGGCCTGGAACGCCGCCCGGCGATCCCGCCGCCCGCTGCTCCCGGTGCGGATCCCCGGGAAACTCGGCCGCGCCCTGCGTTCGGGCGGGCTGGTCACCGAGGCGACCCCGACGGGCGCCCGGACCTGGGCCGACCACCTGGTCGACACGTACGGGGGAACCGCCGCAAGATGAACGACCTGCGCGTTCACGTCCGGCCTACCGTGACGCCATGTTCGCCATGGTCGCCACCGTCATCCTCTACGTCGCCGGTTTCATCTTCCTGTACGGCGTGATCCGGCTCGCCATCCGCCACGCCCTGGAGGAGATGGAGGTGCGTCGGGTCCAGGCCGAGCGGGCGGAGGAGCTGGCCGCCGCGCGGGACCGCACCCTGCTCCGCGAGAACGGCTTCCTCACCGGCAGCTGACCCGGGTCCGTCCGTCCGGTGGCCGGTCGCCGGGCGGGCGGCACCGGGGCGGGGCAACCGGTCTGCGGAGCGGGCTCCGGCGGGCGGAGCGGGCCGGGTGGTGCGAGGATCGCAGGCGTGATGGGGACGCTGAAGACCGAACCTGCCCGCGCCCGGCTCGACCTGCTCGCCCCGCCGGTCGCCGCCGCCATCGGGCAGTGGCCCGCCGACGCCCCGGTGGACGTCGACGACGTGCTGGTGGCGTCGATCGACGCCGAACTCGCCGACACCGCCGCCTTCTGTGCGGCGTACGAGGTGGGGCTGGACGTGTCGGCCAACTGCGTGGTGGTGGCCGGCAAGCGCGAGGGCGTGACCCGCTACGCCGCCTGCGTCGTGCTCGCCACCACGCGCGCCGACGTCAACGGGGTGGCCCGTCGGGCGCTCGACGTCCGTAAGGCGAGTTTCGCGCCGATGGCCGACGCGGTGGAGTTGACCGGCATGGAGTACGGCGGCATCACCCCGATCGGCCTGCCGCAGGAGTGGCCGATCCTGGTCGACGCCCGGGTGATCGCCACCCCGCACGTGATCATCGGCTCCGGCGTGCGGCACAGCAAGATCGCCTTGCCCGGGCCGGCCCTGGGCGCGTTGCCCGGCGCTCGTGTGGTGGAGGACCTGGCCCGACCGGCCTAACCACTGAAGTGCGTCGATATCGTTGCACGTGAAACATCGGCCGGCCCGGACGGCGGCTCAGCCCGCCACGGACTCGCGGCGCTCCACCTCGGCCAGCGCGGCGAGCAGCGTCTCCGGTTCCTGGGCGCCCGTGATCGCGTACCTTCCCGCGAGCACGAAGGTCGGGACGCTGGTCACGCCGATCTGACGGGCGGTGGCCAGCTCGGCGGAGAGTTCGTCCACCCGCTCGTCCGAGTCGAGGAAGCGGCGCGCCTCCGCCTGGTCCAGGCCGACCTCGCCCGCGAGCGCGGCGAGCGCCTCCCGGGAGCCGACGTCGACCCCGTCGGTGAAGTGGGCGCGGTAGAGCGCGTCGACCATCTCGGCGGCGCGCCCGCGGTCGGTCGCCCAGGAGACCAGCCGGTGCGCGTCGAAGGTGTTCGCGGCGACCGCCCGGTCGAAGTCGAGCTTCAGTCCGGCGCCGGCGGCCACCTCGGTGACGTGCCCGAACATCTGCCGCGCCCGGTCCGGCCCGCCGAACTTGGCAGCCATCGCCTCGACCAGCGGGCGCGGCTCGGGCACCGGCGACGGGTCGAGCTGGAACGGCCGGTAGCGGACGGTCACCTCGCCGTCGTACGACTCCAGTGCCTGCTCCAGCCGGCGCTTGCCGATGTAGCACCAGGGGCAGACCACGTCGGCGTAGATCTCGATCTCCATGCCGGGTGACAACCGCCGGATCAGCCGATCTGTTCCCTGACCTGCCGCTTGAGCCGGGCCAGGATGGCCGTGCCGCCGCGCACCCGCAGCGGGCTGATCGCCTGGGCCAGCCCCATCCGCTGGTAGAGGTCGTCGGGGACGGCGAGCACCTCGTCCGGGCTCGCCCCGGCCAGCCCTTCGGCGAGGATGCCCGCGAACGCGCGGGTGGTGGGTGCCTCCGGCGGGCAGTCGAAGAGCGTCTCCACCGTCTTCTCCGGCGTCACCCGGGCGCGCAGGAAGAACGACGTCTGGCACTCCGGCACCTGCTCCATGCCCTCCCGGTCCGCGGAGCCGGCGGGCAGCGGCGGGATGACGTCGGCGTACTCCAGCAACATCTCCAGCACCACGTCGCGGGGCGCGGCGGCGAACTCGTCGACGATCTCGGACAGCCTGGCCGGCATGGAAGACATGCTCCCGAGGCTACCGCCGTCGCCGGTCCGCCCGCCGCGCGCCGGAAGCCCCGGTCAGACGGTCGGCGCCTGCTCGCTGATCTCGCTCAGCGCCGAGTTGGGGTCGAGCTGCATCGCGAGGTCGCCGAGGGAGACGATGCCGACCAGCTTGCGCTCGCTGTCGCAGACCAGCACCCGCCGGATGCCCCGCTCCCGCATCAGGGCCGCCGCCTCGGCGGCGGTCGAGTGCTGCTCGATCATCACCACCTCCCGGGTGACGATCGAGCCGATCGTGGTGGTGGCCGGGTCGCTGCGTTCGGCCACCGCCCGGACCACGATGTCCCGGTCGGTGAGCATCCCGGCGAGGGTGGCGCCGTCGGTGACCACCACGTCGCCGATGTCCGCCTCCTTCATCACCCGGGCCGCCTCGTCCAGGGTGGTCTCCGCGGGCAGGTAGATGACCTGCTTCGTCATCACGTCGCTGACCCGGTAACCGGTCATGAGAGCCTCCAGAACAACGTCCAGCCGATCGGACTGCGGTACCCCGTGGCGCGTCCGCTACACCATGTCCCCGCGCTCGTCGCGTACCTCCGCCACGAGTCGTTCCGCCAGCCCGTCGACCGGCAGCTCGACGCGCCCGTCCGAGGCCCGGTCGCGCAGCTCGACGTACCCCTCGGCGAGGCGGCGGCCGACCACGACGGCGCGCGGGATGCCGACCAGCTCGGCGTCGGTGAACTTCACCCCGGCCGAGACGTGCGTCCGGTCGTCGACCAGCACCCGCAGGCCGGCGGCGGAGAGCCGCCCGCCGAGCTCCAGCGCCGCGTCGAGCTGCGGCCCCTTGCCGGCGGCGATCAGGTGTACGTCGCACGGCGCGACCGACGCCGGCCAGACCAGTCCGCGCTCGTCGTGGTGCTGCTCGGCGATCGCCGCCACCGCACGGGACACCCCGATGCCGTAGCAGCCCATCGTCGGCCGGACCGGCTTGCCGGCCGGGCCGAGCACGTCGACGGCGAAGGCGTCGGTGTAGCGGCGGCCGAGCTGGAAGATGTGCCCGATCTCGATGCCCCGCCGCATGGTCAGCTCGCCGGTGCCGCAGGCCGGGCAGGGGTCACCGGCGCGCACCTCGGCCGCCTCGATCGTGCCGTCGGGCACGAAGTCCCGGCCGCAGACCACCCCCGTCGCGTGCCGGCCCGGCTCGTTCGCCCCGGTCAGCCAGGCGGTGCCGGGCGCGACCCGGGGGTCGACCAGGTAGCGGATGCCGAGCTTCGCCATCACCTGCGGGCCGATGTAGCCGCGGACCAGCTCGGGATGGGCGTCCCAGCCGTCGAAGACGTCCACGGTGGCCGGCGCGACCGCCGCCCCGAGCCGCTTGAGGTCCACCTCGCGGTCGCCGGGCAGCCCCACCACCAGCAGCTCGGCCTCCTCCGTGCCGGGCCGGCGCAGGTGGAGCACCACGTTCTTCAGGGTGTCGGCGGCGGTCCAGTCGTCCCGGCCGCCCAGCCGGCGGGCGTTGGCCAGCTCGACCAGGCTGGCGATCGTCGGGGTCTCGGGGGTGTCGTGCACCTCGGCAGCCGGCTGCGCGTCCGGGTCGCGGGCCGGCGGGGCGGGCGTCGTCACCGCCTCGGTGTTGGCGGCGTAGTCGCAGGCCGTGCAGCCGACGAAGGTGTCCTCGCCGACCGGCGTCGCCGCCAGGAACTCCTCCGACGCCGAGCCGCCCATCGCTCCCGACGTCGCGCGCACGATCGTGTGCTCCAGCCCGAGCCGGTCGAAGATCCGCCGGTACGCGCCCCGGTGCCGGTCGTACGCCGCCGCCAGGCCCGCCTCGTCGAGGTCGAACGAGTAGGCGTCCTTCATGAGGAACTCGCGCCCGCGCAGCAGGCCGGCCCGGGGCCGGGCCTCGTCGCGGAACTTCGTCTGCACCTGGAAGAGCGTCACCGGGAAGTCCCGGTACGAGGTGAACAGGTCCTTCACCAGCAGCGCGGCCAGCTCCTCGTGGGTGGGCGCGAGCAGGTGCTCGGCCCCCTTGCGGTCGGCGAGGGTGAAGATGTCGTCGCCGTACTCCGTCCACCGGCCGCTGGCCCGGTACGGCTCGGCCGGCAGCAGCGCCGGGAAGTGCACCTCCTGGTCGCCGATCGCCGTCATCTCCTGCCGGATGACCTCGGTGACCCGGTCCAGCACCAGCTTGCCCAGCGGCAGCCAGGTGTAGCCGCCCGGTGCGGCGCGGCGGACGTAGCCGGCCCGCAGCAGGAGCCGGTGGCTCGGCACCTCCGCGTCCGCCGGGTCCTCGCGCAGGGTCCGGAGCAGCAGGGTCGACATGCGCAGCAGCATTGGCGCAGCGTACGACCGGCCGCGGAGGAAGGGCGATCCGATTTGTCACCCCGGAGGAAATTTCCCGCCCCCGACGGCAACCACGCCGGATCGGGGCGACGTCTGGGGAGGCGTCACGATGATGCACCACCTGACCCCAAGGATCGGCTCGTGTGGACCCTCTCCTGAGTGAGTTCGACTCGTTCGTCCGGACCCGCACCCCGGCGCTGCTGCGGTCGGCCTACCTGCTCACCGGCGACCAACACCTCGCCGAGGACCTCGTGCAGTCCGCGCTGGCCCGGACCCACCGCTCGTGGAACCGGCTGCACCACAGCGGGAACGCCGAGGCGTACACCCGGAAGACCATGTACCACCTCCAGGTCTCCTGGTGGCGGCGGCGCCGGGTCGCCGAGTCGATGCCGGGCGACATGCCCGAGCCACGCGGAGGCGGCTCGGCCCCCGACCACGCCCAGCAGACCACGCTCCGGCTCACCCTGCGGGCCGCGTTGCAGAGGCTATCCGCCAAGCAGCGCGCCGTGCTGGTCCTGAGGTTCTTCGAGGACCGCACCGAGGCCGAGGCCGCCGACCTGCTCGGCGTCACCGTCGGCACCGTCAAGAGCCAGACCTCCAAGGCCCTGGCCAAGCTGCGCACCGTCGCCCCGGAACTCGCCGAGCTGTACGCCCTGGAAGGAAGCGCCCGATGAACGACGACCGCCTCCGGCTAGACCTGGCCGCGCTCGCCGACGAGGTCAGCCCGGCCGACCTGCGCGACCGGACCCTGCGTACCTCCCGTCGGCTCGGCGTCCAGCGCGCCGTCGCCACCTCCGCCGCCGCCGTGGTGGTGCTGGGCGCGGCCACCGGCACCGCGTTCGCGCTGATGCCCCGCGACGACGGCCCCGCGCCCGTGCCGGCCACCACCCCTTCGATCACCCTCACCCCGACCCCCAGCGTGACGCCGCCGACGGCCACCGCCTCCCCGGAGGCCAGGGTGAGCTCCGGGGCGGCGGGGCCGACCGCGACCATCGGGCGGGTCTTCTACGGCCCGCAGCCCGGCGGCGAGGGCCCGGCGCGCCTCTGGTCGTTCCGCCCGGGTTCCGCGCCCGTCCGGCTGCTTTCCGTTCCGGTACACGCGGCGATCGGCAACGCCGTCGTCTCGCCCGACGGCGAGCGGGTGGCCTGGGTCGACGACTCCTCGTACCTCCGGGTCGCCGACGTCGACGGCACGGACGCCCGGGTCTACCGCGGCGACCTCGTCGAGCCGGACTGCTGGACGCCGGCCTGGGCACCCGACTCCCGCCGGGTCACCGTGTCGCGCGTCGTCTCGGCGGAGCCGAGCGTGGTCACCGAGGTCGGGGTGGTCGAGCTGTCGACGGGGAAGTTCACCCGGATCGGCGACCTGCGGGGCTGCCACCCGCTCTGGTCCGCCGACGGCAAGGTGCTCGCCTTCCCTGACGGGTCGTCGGGGCGGGTCGTGCTGACGGACCAGCACGGACGGAAGAGCCGGTCCATCCCGAACGTGGGCGGGAACGCCGACAGGAGTTGCTTCGACGTCGCAAGCCTCTCGCCGGACGGCTCCCGGATCGCGCTGCGCCTGCGGGGGCCGGACGAGGAGTCGGGCGACGTGGCGCGGGAACTCGACGCCAACGCGGTGCTCGACACGCGTACCGGCAGGAAGGTCGACCTGGAACTCGGCGGCCGGAAGCTGCTCCAGGCGTACTTCCAGACGGACGGGACGCTGGTCGCCAGGGTCGGCGCCGGTGACCGCAACGTGCTCGTGATGCTCGACGGCGACGGCCGGAAGATCAGCGAGGTGCCGGAGCCGGCATCCCTGAAGGGGCAGCAGATCCTGGGCGTCTCCGGCTGAGCCGCCCCACCGCTCGTCCGGGGCCGTCGCGACACGGGGCGCGACGGCTCCGGCGTGTCCGGTGGGACCTCCGCCACGTCGGTCGGCCGGAGCGGTGACGGGCCGGCGGCCCCGGTGACAGACTGACCGACGGTCGACCGGGACGGCAGAGGGAGGCGCGCGTGCGCTGGCGCAGTTTCGTGGCGGTGGGGGACAGCTTCACCGAGGGCATGGACGACGCCTACCCGGACGGCACCTACCGGGGCTGGGCGGATCTCGTCGCCACCCGGCTCGCCGCCGAGGCCGGCCCCGACTTCCGCTACGCGAACCTGGCCATCCGGGGTCGGCTCTTCCCGAGCGTGGTGGCCGAGCAGGTGCCGGCGGCGCTCGCCATGAAGCCCGACCTGATCAGCTTCGCCGCCGGCGGCAACGACGTGCTGCGGCGCACCTTCGACCCGGACGCGCTGGTCGCCCGCTTCGACGACGTGGTGCGGGACCTGCGCTCCGGCGGCGCCGACGTGATCCTCTTCCGGTTCGCCGACGTGATGGCCCGGCTGCCCGGCCAGCGGCTCGTCGCGCCCCGGGTCCAGCTGCTCAACCAGGCCGTCGGTGAGACCGCCGAGCGGCACGGCGCGATCCTGGTTGACCTGTACGCGGACGACACCTACCTGAACCCGATGCTGTGGAGCACCGACCGGCTGCACCTTTCGGAAGCCGGGCACCGGCGGGTTGCCGGGCAGGTGCTGACCGCGCTCGGCGTCGGCTGCGACGAGGAGTGGCTGATGGTGCCCCCGCACCCGGCGCCGACGCCCTGGCTGGCCGCCCGGGCCGCCGACCTGCGTTGGGCCGGGCAGCACCTGGCCCCGTGGATCAAGCGCCGGCTCACCGGCCGCTCCTCCGGCGACACGGTCACCCCGAAGCGACCGGTGCTCGGCCCCGTCGGCGACTGAGTCGTGCTCACCCTGCACGCCGCGCCGCTGCTGCGGGCCGGCCCCGACGAGGCGCGGACCGCCGGGGCCGCCGTCGCGGTCCGGGCCGACCGGATCGTCGCGGTCGGCCCGCTGGCCGAGCTGACCGGGGCGTACGCCGGGGCCCGGGTCCGCCGCTGGCCTGGCACGCTCGGGCCGGGGCTGTTGCACGACGGCCCGCTACCGGCCGCCGACACCCCGCGCGAGCGGGTGCACGCGCTGCTGCGCAGGGGGGTGACCGCCGTGCTCGCCGAGCACGTCGCCGACCCGGCCCTGCGGGCGGCCGTGGACCGGGGCGACCTGCTGGTGCTGCCCGCCGCCGTGCCGCCGGCGCTGGTGCCCGGCGGGCGCGCGGACCTGGCCGTGTTCGACGCCGACGGCGCATGCCTGGTGACGGTGGTGGCGGGCCGGATCGCCCACCGCCGCGCCTGACCGGCCCGGACGGCGGCGGGCCCCATCGTGTCGGTGGGAGCCCGCCGCCGTGCGGTCAGGAGATCCGGGTCCAGGTGCGGACGGCCCCGGAGCCGACGCCGACGATCCGGGCGGAGCCGATGCCCACGACGACCGTGTCGTCGCGCAGCACGTCGACCCATGGGCTGTCGCCGGTCCCGGCCGTCAGCCCGGCGCGCAGCTCGGGCGAGTCGACGTAGCGTCCGTCGGCCCAGAACCCGACGCTGCCGTAGGCGCCGGTGACGGCGAGGACGCCGCCGTTGACCGCGGCGACGTCGTTGGTGTCGTCGGGCAGGTCCGGCCGCCGTTCCCAACGGTCCCCGACCCACTGCCACACCTTCCCGGGGGCCGCTGCGTCGAACTCGCCTTCCGCGACGGTGACCAGCCAGGCGTCGGCGCCGTCGGGGGAGACCAGGAGCCGTGCGGCCCCCGGCGCGGCCGACAGCTTCCGCCAGGTCGCCGCTCCGATGGTGTTGACCAGGACAGTGAACCGGTCGCCGTCGCGCACGGTCAGCCAGAGCCGCCCGTCGCCGCCCTCGACGAGCTGGCTTTCGGTCTCCGACGTGAGGGCCACCGGGGGCTGCGGCCGGACAGGGCCGGAGCCGACCCGCGCCAGCTCCGCGCGGCGGCACGTCGTGCCCCTCGCGCCGTCGTCGAGCCCGCTGGATCCCGGGCAGCGGACGAGGAACCCGCTGCGGGTCGCGACGCCGGCCTGCGCGGCCGGCGGCGGGGAGCCGACCGGGTGGCGGGACCAGGTCGCGCCGCCGTCGGTGGTGACGAGGTACGAGTCGCCGACGGCCACCGTGAGCGTCCGCTCGTCGACCGGCATCAGGTGCGCCGAGTCCGTCGGGGCGTCGAGCGCCGCCGTCGGCCGCCACGTCGCCCCGCCGTCGGTGGTCCGCCCGACGGCCCGCCGGCAGCCGGTCGCGCCCGGATCGTTCGGGTCGCAGGTGTCGAAGAGCGCCCAACCGTTCCGGGAGTCGACGAAGTGCAGGTCGGCCAGCGTCCCGGGCGCGCCGGGCAGGGCGGCCCTCCGTTCGGGAAGCGTGGTGGTGGGGGGCGGTGACACGGTGGGCGTCGGGGTCGGTGGGGTGGGCTCCCCGCCCCTGCCGGCGACGGCGAACGCACCGCCCGGCCCGGCCAGCAGGAGCGCGACCACGCCGGCCAGCAGGCCCCGCCTGCGCCGCCGTTCGCGGACGCGGCGCTGAGCGGCCGGTACGCCCGGGGGCCGGAACGTGGTCAGCGCGTCCGACTCGAACTCGGCGAACATCTCGTCCAGCGCGGTCTCACGCACGGTGGCCCTCCCGCCGCTCGGTGAAGTAGGTGGCCAGGGCGGTCCGGCCCCGGGACAGCCAGGAGCGGACGGTGCCCTCGGGGGCATCCACCTGCGCCGCGATCTCCGCGACGCTCAGGTGCGCCAGGTAATGCAGCACGACGGCCCGCCGCTGGTTGGTGGGCAGGGTGGCCAGCGCCCGGCTCAGCGCGACCCGGTCCGGTTCCGGCCCGGGTGTGTGCTCCTCCCGCTGGCGGGCCAGATGCCGGACGGCGGTACGGACCCGGCGCAGCCGGCTGGTGGCCAGGTTCCAGGCGACCCGGCGCACCCAGGCGGAGGGGTCGTCGTACGCGCTGATCCGGTCCCACCGCTCCAGCACCCGACAGAACGCCTCCTGGGTGAGGTCCTGCGCCTCCGCGTGGTCTCCCAGGTACGCGTAGAGCTGCACCGCGAGGCGGTGAAAGTGGGCCTGGTAGAAGTCGGTGAAGTCCACGGCTGGCCCGGCCGTCGGGGACGGCCCGGTCGATTGCCGTACGGTCATTGGCGATCCTCGGTGCTCGGCGGGTTCGCTACAGTCACGCGTGGGGCGTGTGGTTCGCTGCACCCGTTTCTCGCGGGCCGGTCCCGTCCGCGGGGATGCGGCGTACCTTGGGGATCATGTCTGTGCCGAGTGATCCTGATCCCCGACTCCAGTCGTACGCGGACCCACAGCGTTTGGTCACCACAGCATGGTTGGCCGAGCACCTCAGCGACGAGGGCCTCGTCGTCGTCGAGTGCGACGAGGACGTGCTGCTCTACGACACCGGCCACATCCCGGGCGCCGTCAAGGTGGACTGGCACACCGAGCTGAACGACCAGGTGACCCGGGACTACCTCGACGCGAAGCGCTTCGCCGAGCTGTGCGCCGCCAAGGGCATCGGCCGGGACGACACGGTCGTCTTCTACGGCGACAACTTCAACTGGTGGGCGGCGTACGCCCTCTGGGTGTTCTCGCTCTTCGGCCACCCGGACGTGCGGCTGCTCGACGGCGGCCGGCAGAAGTGGGTCGCCGAGGGACGCGAGCTGACCCGGGACAAGCCGGCCCGGCCGCCCGCCGACTACCCGGTGCCGCAGCGCAACGACGCGCCGCTGCGGGCCTACCGCGAGCAGGTGATGGCGCACGTCGCGGCGGGCCGCCCGCTGGTCGACGTCCGGTCGCCCGGCGAGTACACGGGCGAGATGCTGCACATGCCGGACTACCCGCAGGAGGGCGCGCTGCGCGGCGGGCACATCCCGGGCGCGGTCAACAAGCCGTGGAAGTCCGCCGCGAACGACGACGGCACGTTCAAGTCGCCCGACGAGCTGCGCGCCATCTACGCCGACCAGCTCGGGCTCGCGCCGGACGACGACATCGTGGCCTACTGCCGGATCGGCGAGCGGTCGAGCCACACCTGGTTCGTGCTGCGGCACCTGTTGGGCTACCCGCAGGTGCGCAACTACGACGGCTCGTGGACCGAGTGGGGCAACCTCGTCCGGGCCCCCGTCGTGAAGGGCGACCAGCCCGGCGGCCTCGCGAGCTGACCCCGGCCCGACCGGGGTCACGTCGGTTTCGGCAGTTCGGCGACCACCCGGAAACCGCCCTGCGGCCCGGCCTGGGTCACCAGCGACCCGCCCACCAGGGCGAGGCGTTCCGCCAGGCCCTTGAGGCCGGAGCCGGCCGCCGGACGGGAGGACGGCGGGCCGGTGCCGTCGTCGGTGATCTCCAGCCGGATCTGCCGTGGGGTGTGCGCCATGACGATGTCGACCCGGGTGGCCCCGCTGTGCCGGACGACGTTCGTCGTCGCTTCCCGCACCACCCAGCCGAGCACCGCCTCGGACTCCGGATCGAGCGGTGGACCGGAGAGCTGGACGTCCGCCGACATGCCTGCCGCGGTCAGGGCCGACCGGGCCCGGTCCAGTTCGGTGGCCAGGCTGCTCTCCCGGTAGCCCGAGACGGCCTCCCGGATCTCGGTCAGGGCCTGTCGGCCGACGGTCTCGATGTCGGACGCCTGGGCGGCCGCGCGCGCCGGGTCCCGCTCGGCCAGCCGGCGCACCGCCTCGGCCTTCACGACGATGACAGACATGCTGTGCCCGAGCAGGTCGTGCAGGTCGCGGGCGAACCGTAGGCGCTCCTGGTCGACCGCGGACCGGGCAAGTTCCTCCCGGGTGCGGCGGAGTTCCGCGGTCGTCGCGGCCAGGCCGAGGATCGCGGCCGTCACCAGGCCGGAGACGAAGGTGCCGTAACCGTTGATCATCGCCGCCAACGGGTCGTGGTCCCGCTCCCCGGAGATCACGCCGGCTGACCCGCCCAGGACGATCAGCGCCAGGACGAGGTGCTGACCACGGAGCACGGTGCCGCAGGCCAGCGCCAACGGCATGAACAGCTGGATCCAGCTACCGCCGTACCCCAGGGCCAGCGGATAGGTGACGACGGCCTGGGCGGCGAGCAGGCCCAGCGTGGTCCGGTGCGTACGGCGGCGGGAGCCGAACGCCCGGAACGTCACCGTGACGTAGAGAGCCACGAAGGTCAGCAGGCCGGCCCCGGCCAGCCAGGGCAGGGGCACGTCGACCCGGACGAGATCGGCGACGGCGCCGGCGGTCAGCATCAGCCACGGCAGGAAGGCCCGCCCGCTGGTCAGCTCGGGCAGCTTGTGGGCTTCCGCGTCCGCGCCCGGCCACCGGAACCTCCGCATGTCTCGGCCCTCTCCTGTCTGCTCGTGGTTACGTCTCGCGGCGACCGTCCCGGTCCCGTCGTCAGGCGCGACGGCTCGCCCGACGGTATGCGTAGCCGGCGTACGCGCCGAACAGCGCCAGCCAGGCGACCAGCACGAGAACCGTGTCGAGGCCCGGTACGGCGCCCCGCGTGGTGTCCCAGCCCAGCTCGCCCAGGCGGTGGGCCGGCGTCCAGCGGGCGACTGCGGCCAGCCAGCCGGGGAACTCCGAGACCGGGAACCACAGGCCGCCGACGAACGCGAGCACCAGGTTGGTCACCACGTTGGCCACGTTGGTGGTCTGGGCGGAGAGGGCGTAGCCGTTGGCGAGGCCGAGCACGGTGAAGGGCAGCGAGCCGACCCACAGCAGCAGGGCCAGCCCCAACCACCGACCGGGATCGAGGCGTACGTCGTTGACGATCGCCCCGGTGAGCAGCACCACCAGGATCGTCGGCAGGACCACCAGGGAGCCGGTCACGGTCCGCCCGGCGACCGCCTGGGCCGCGGTCAGCGGGGTGATGCGGAGCTGCCGGAGCCAGCCCGCCGCCTTGTCCTCGGCGACCGCCGTGCCGGCGGTCAGCCCGGCGCTCAGCGCGCCGTACGCGGCCAGGCCCACCATCGCCGTGACGGCCCAGTCGGAGGAGCCGTCGATGCCGCCGCCGACGTTGGTGAACATCAGGTACATCAGCACGGGCGTGCCGATGCCGAAGATGACGAATCCGGCGTCCCGGAAGGTACGGCGAAGTTCCAGGCCGACGTACTGGTACACCGGGGCGATCTGGCCGAGCATCAGGAACCTGCCTTCTGGGTCGGGACGGAGGGGGCGGCGGTGGGAGAGGTGAGGGCCAGGAAGGCGTCCTCCAGTCCGGCGGAGGTCACTTCGAGGCCCCGCACCGGTCCCCGTTGGGTCAGGGCGTGGACGGTGGCGTCGGAATCGGCCGTCCACAGGCGTACCCGGCCGTCGACGACCGCCACCGAGAGCACGCCAGGCAACGACGCGAGACCCGCGGGCGCCGGGCGGCCCTGGAGGTCGAAGGAGACGACGCTGGCACCGACGGCCTGTTTGATGTCGGCGCCGGTGCCGTCGGCGACGACCCGACCCCGGTCGATGACGACGACCCGGTCGGCGTTCTGGTCCGCCTCCTCCAGGTAGTGGGTGGAGAAGAGAACGGTCTTGCCCCGCCCGGTGAGCGCGCGCATCGACTGCCAGAACGAGCGGCGGGCCGCCACGTCGAGCGCGGCGGTCGGCTCGTCGAGGACCAGCAGGTCCGGGTCGCCGACGAGGGCGACGGCGAAGGTGACCCGCTGCGCCTGACCACCGGAGAGCCGGTCCACCCGCCGGCCGGCGAGTTCGCCGAGCCCGGCCAGGGCCAGGGCCTCGTCCACCGGCATGGGCTTCGGATAGGTGCCGGCCACGAAGGTCACCAGTTCGCGCACCTTGACCCGGGGAACGGGCTTGGCGTCCTGGAGCATCGCGCCGACCCGCCCGGCGCGTACCGCCCGCTGCGGCGCCTCCCCGAACAGGCGTACCTGGCCGGCGGTCGGCTCGTCCAGGCCCAGCAGCAGGCTGATCGAGGTCGACTTGCCCGCGCCGTTGCGGCCCAGCAGCGCGACCCGTTCGCCCCGCCCGATCGTGAGGTCGAGCCCGGCGACCGCTCGTACGTCTCCGAACGTGCGGACCGCGCCGGCAAAGGCCACCACCGGTTCCGCACCACCTGTCTCCGTCATGCCAGGAACGCTACGAGCGCAGGTCAGATGCCTTGTAGACGAAAATATCCGGACCCTGGCAGGACAAATGTCACTGCCCGGACGGTGCGGTCAGAGCCAGCCGCGTTCGTCGGCGATCCGGGCCGCCTCCGTACGGTTGCGGGCTCCGGTCTTGCCGATGGCCGACGACAGGTAGTTGCGGACGGTGCTCTCCGACAACCACAGCTTCACCGCGATGTCCGCCACCGTCGCGCCGCCCTGCCCCGCCGCCAGCACCTCCCGCTCCCGGGCCGTCAGCGGGCTCGGCCCGGCGCTGAGCGCGGCAGCCGCCAACGCGGGGTCGATCACCGACTCACCGCCGAGCACCCGCCGGATCGACGCCGCCAGCTGGTCGACCGGGCCGTCCTTCGACAGGAATCCCCTCGCCCCGACCTCCATCGCCCGGCGCAGGTAACCCGGTCGGCTGAACGTGGTGACGATGAGCACCCGGCAGTCGGGCAGTCGGGTGCGCAGCTCGGCGGCGGCGTCCAGCCCGGTACGACCGGGCAGCTCGATGTCCAGGACCGCGACATCGGGCCGGACGTCCAGCGCGACCGGCACGACCCTGTCGCCCTCGGCCACCTGGGCCACGACCGCCATGTCGTCTTCGAGGTCCAGCAGCAGGGCGAGCGCTCCGCGCATCATCCCCTGGTCCTCCGCCAGCAGGATCCTCACCGGTGCCGCAGGACCGGCCGACCGGGTGGTGGCGGCGTCGGGGGCGGCCGGGTCGGGGGCGCGGTCTCCGACCGAGGCGTCCGTCATGGCGGCCACGGTACGAGGCGGCGGAGGCGCGCCGGGGAGAGGGCCCCACGGCGGCCGGGGACGGCCCGGTCAGCGGGCGGCGAGCGACACCGCGCCGTACAGGTCCCGGGTGACGCCGGTGACCTCGCCGGTCTCCGGCCGCCAGCGCAGCAGCCCGCCCGGGTTGTGGCGCAGCAGCACCGCCCCCTCCCCGTCCCAGCCGAGCACCTCGCAGCAGCCCTTCCAGACGTCCCGGCCCAGGTCGAGCAGGTGGGTCACCGCGCCGGTACGGGCGTCCAGCACCGCGACCCCCTCCAGCCCGCTGGTGTTGCCGGCGCTGATCCAGCCGGCCCGGGCGAGCCGTTCGCCGCGCAGCCAGCCGCGCCCGTAGAACTCGTCGACGCGGTGGGCCGGGGGCAGCACGGAGGTGCCGACGGGCACCCGGTCCTGTCCGCGTCCCCGCTCGTCGGTGGCGACGCGGTGCAGCATCAGGCCCTCGGGCGGGCCGCCCAGCTCCAGCAGGAGGTCCGGCCGCCCGCCCGGGTCGGGCACGACCACATTCCAGGGCGATACCGGGATCTGCCGGCTGGCACCGGTGTCCGGGTCCACCTCGTACGTGGTGTCGTCGTCGCCGACGAGCAGCCGGTCGTAGGACCAGAGCGCGTGCTCCAGGTAGCCGGGGAGCGGGAACCGGCGGACCGCCGCGGTGGTGAGGTCGACCACGATCACCTGGCCGGTCTGGGCGAAGGCGGCCGTCCGCCCGTCCGGCGAGAGGCTGCCCGTCTTGAGGGGGACCGCCTCGTTGCCGTCGGCGTCGCGGGTGCGGGCCGGGGTGACGACGTCCAGCTCGCGGACGAGCCCGTCGTCGCCGAGCACCCGGATCGGGCTCTCCGCGCCGGTGTCGCGGTCGATTGGCTGGTAGAGGGCCAGCGCCCGGCGTACCGGGCGGTCCGAGAGCGTCGCGGAGACCGGGTCGCCGAGCCGGCCCAGCGGGTCGCCGGGGTAGCTCAGCTCGGCCGGTGGCCGCTGCACGGGTGGAGCGCTGTGGGTGGGGCCGGGCGTCGCGGTGGCCGGTGGCGGCGGGTCGGTCGGGCGCAGGGCCACCGCCGTGCCGCCGGTGAGCAGGGCGACCGCCACGGCGGCGGCGCCGGCGGCCCGGCGGGCGCGGCGGACGCGGCGGGCCCGCTCCCAGCCGGCCACCGCCGGGCGCGACGGCCGGACGTCCTCGGCGGCGACGGTGAGCAGTCGGTGCAGCTCCTCTTCCCTCACGGGTTCACCTCCATCCCGGTGACCAGGCCGTCGCCGGGCCGTCCCTCGTCGTGGCCCAGTTCCGGCGCGACCTCGCGGAGCCGGCGCAGCGCCGCGTGGCACTGGCTCTTCACGGTGCCGACGGTGACGCCGAGCGCCTCGGCGGTGGCCGCCTCGGTGAGGTCCTCGAAGTAGCGCAGCACCAGCACCGCCCGCTGCCGGGGCGGCAGGTGGCCGAGCGCGTCGCGCAGCGCGAGCCGCAGCGTCCCGTCTCCCTCGTGCGTCGCCCGCTCCGGCGGGTACGCGCT
This sequence comes from Micromonospora sp. NPDC047670, assembly GCF_043204915.1. Classification (NCBI taxonomy): domain Bacteria; kingdom Bacillati; phylum Actinomycetota; class Actinomycetes; order Micromonosporales; family Micromonosporaceae; genus Micromonospora; species Micromonospora sp. NPDC047670. The sequence goes on along the minus strand of NZ_JBIDDA010000007.1, from coordinate 121,138 downwards.
GAGCCACTCCCGGCGCCGCCGCCGCCAGGAGGAGACGGCGTCGCGGTAGAGGATGGCCCGCACGTACGCGGCCGGGTCGCCGTTGCGCACGGCGGGCCAGCGCAGGGCGAGCTTGAGCAGCGCGTCCTGGAGCAGGTCCTCGGCCTGGTGCCGGTTGCCGCAGACCAGGTAGGCCGCGCGCAGCAGCCGGTGCTGGTGGCACTCGACGAAGGTGACGTAGCTGTCGCGCCCGTCGTCGGTCGTCGCCGGTCCCATCCGCCCTCCCTCCGGCCGACCGTTCGGCGTCACCAGGCAGACGCACGGGGACCCGGAAAAGGTTGGGCGGCCCGAGCCGGCGTCGCCGTGGCGGTCAGGCGTCGGGCGTGCCGCGCAGGTAGCGCTGGACGGTCGGCGCTATCCAGGCGACCAGCTCGGCCGGGTCCGCGTCGACCATCGGGGGCAGCCGCAGCACGTACCGGGTCAGCGCCAGGCCGAGCATCTGGCTGGCGACCAGCCCGGCCCGCCGGGGGGCCTCCGCCGGGTCGGGGGCGACCCGGGCCGCCGCCGTGGCGAGCTGGCCGGCGAAGATGTCACGCATCCGCTCGGCCGCGGCCGGGTTGGTGGCGGCGGTACGCAGCAGCGCGACCATCGTCTCGTCGCCCTCCCAGCGGTCCACGAAGTGCCGGACCAGCAGCTCGCCGAGCCGCCCGGCCGGTACGCCGGTCAGCTCGGGCAGCCGCAGGTCGAACTCGGCCGCCGCCGCGAAGAGCCCCTCCTTGCTGCCGTAGTAGCGCATCACCATCGACGGGTCGATCCGCGCGTCCGCCGCGATGGCCCGGATGGTCGCCCGGTCGTAGCCGTCGGCGGCGAAGCGCTCGCGGGCGGCCCGCAGGATCGCCGCCCGGGTGGCGTCGGAACGGCGGGGGCGGGTCTGCGCTGCCTCGGTCATGCCCACAACCGTATGCCAACGCCTGTTGACATACCAGCGGCGGGCGGCCTAGCGTTGCCAACAACAGTTGGCCAACACCTGTTGGCATCGACGGCGATGGAGGTGGCCATGTTGCCCACGAGCACGGACGTACTGGTGGTGGGGGCCGGCCCGACCGGGCTGGCCGCCGCGCTGACGTTGGCGCGGCGCGGGGTCGGGGTGACGGTGGTCGACCGGCTGGACCGGCCGCCGGTGACCTCCCGGGCGGCGGTCGTGCACGCGTACACCCTGGAGGTGCTGGACCGGATCGGCGTCGGCGCGCCGCTGGTCGCCCGGGGCCTTCGCTCGCCGGGGTTCACCGTCCGCGACCGCGACCGGGTGCTGCTCACCCTGCCGTTTGGCACCCTGCCCTCCCGGCACGCCTACGCGCTGATGGTGTCCCAGTCGGTGACCGAATCGGTGCTCACCGCCGAGCTGGCCGCCCACGGCGTGCGGGTGCTGCGGGCGCACGAGCTGACCGGGCTGTGCCGCGACGGCGCCGGGGTCCTCGCCGATTTCGCCGGGACGACGGTGCGGGCCCGCTACCTCGTCGGCGCCGACGGCATGCACAGCACCGTGCGGGAGCGGGCCGGCATCGGCTTCACCGGCCCGGCCGGCGGCGAGGAGTCGTTCGTCCTGGCCGACGTCCGGGTGACCAGCACGCTGCCCCGCGACGAGGTGTCCCTCTTCCTCGCCCGGTCCGGCCCGCTCGTCTGGGCGCCGCTGCCCGACGGGGTGGTCCGGCTGGTCGCGGCGGTGGCCGACGCGCCACCCGAGCCCGACGCCGCCCACCTCCAGGCGCTGCTCGACGAGCGCGGCCCGACCCGGCGCCCCGACCGGGTGCGGGAGGTGCTGTGGGCCTCCCGGTTCCGGCTGCGCCATCGGATCGCCGACACCTTCCGCGCCGGTCCGGTGCTGCTCGCCGGGGACGCCGGGCACGTGCACAGCCCGGCCGGCGGGCAGGGCATGAACCTCGGCGTCTGCGACGCCGTGGACCTCGGCGAGACCCTCGCCGACGTGCTCGCCGGCGGCCCCGACACGCTCCTCGACGGGTACGCGGCCCGGCGCCGCCCGCTGGCGGAGGAGGTGGCCGGCTTCGCCGACCGGCTGACCCGGCTGGCCACCCTGCCCCCGTCCCGCCGGCCCGCCCGGGACCTGCTGCTCCGGCTGCTCTCCGCCGCGCCGCCGGCCCGGCACCGGTTCGCGATGCGCCTCTCCGGCCTGAGCCACCGCGAGCGGACGCCCCGCTAGCCTGCCCCGGTGGGGGCAGGTGTGGCGGGACTGGGGCGCCGTCCTGCTCAACGCGACGGGCGCCGCCCTGGCCGGCCTGCTGTCGCGGCGGTGGTGGGCGGGACGGCGGGCGACACCGGCGCGGCGGGTCGCAGCACCCGCCACGCCGCGAGGGTGACCAGCGCGAAGACCCCCGCGACCGCCGCCGCCACCGGCCCCACCCCGTACGCCGCGCCGCCCAGGCCGGCGAGCGCCGCCCCGACCGGCGCGGTGAGCAGGCCGACCATCCGCTGGGCAGACCCCACCCGGCCGAGCAGGCCGGCCGGCACGTGGCGCTGCCCGTACGTGGCCCAGAGGCTGTTCCACACGGTGGTGCCGGCGGCGAAGACGGCCAGCGCCAGCCCGCCCGGCACCGGGTGTCGGGCCAGCGCGAGCCCGGCCAGCGCGGCGGCCTGGACGGCGAGCACGGCGCGCAGCGCGGGCACCGTGCCGAGCCGGGCCGCCAGCCGACCCGCCCCCAGCCCACCGGCCAGCCCGCCGAGGACCGCCCCCGCGGCGAACAGCCCGTACCCGGCCGGCGGCACCCGCAGCACGTCGAGCGCGTAGAGCACCAGCACCGCCAGCAGTCCGCTGATGGCCAGGTTGCTCCCGGCGGTCAGCACGGTGAGCCGCCACAGCGTCCGGTCCCCCCGCACGAACCGCAGCCCATCGGCGGCCTCCCGCCACACCGACCGCCCCCGCCCACCCTCCGCGACCTTGCCGTCGTGGCCCTCGCGCCGCTGCTGGTGGGCGGGTTCGTCGGGGCACGAAGCGCGAGATCGCGAGGGTGGGGTGGGGCGCAGGGCGAGGGTGAGCAGGGCGGCGGCGGCGAAGGTCAGGGCGTCGAGGGCGAACGGCAGTGGCGCGGCGAGGGCGAAGAGCACCCCGGCGGCGGGGGCGCCGAGGAAGCCGCCGGCCACCGCCGTGCCGGCCTGGAGGCGGCCGTTGGCGTGGGGCAGGGCGGCCGGCGGAACCACCGACGGCAGCATCGCGAACGCGGCGGCGTCGAAGAGGGTGCCGAGCGCGGCGAGCAGGAACGCCGCCGCCACCAGCACCGCGACGCCCGCCCGGTCGACGGCCACGACAACCGCGAGCCCGCCCACCACGGCGGCGCGCAGCACGTCCACCGCCGCCATCGTCCGGCGGCGGTCCCAGCGGTCCGCGTACACGCCGCCGAGCAGGCCGAACAGCAGCGGCGGGAGCTGCCCCGCCACGGTCACCGCCGCGATCACCCGGGGATCGCGGGTCAGCGTCGCGGCCAGCAGCGCCAGGGCGGGCGTACGCAGGGCGTCGCCCAGGCGCGAGGAGACGGCGGCGGACCAGAGCAGCCGGTAGTCGCGGCCGAGCGGTGGTGCGGTCATGACGGCGAGCCTCGGGGCTCGACCGGGTCGAGGGTCAAGTTGCCCGGAAAGGGGGCCGCGCGTGTCGGTGATCATCGGTACGGTGGTCGCCGGCATCGGACCGGGGAGCACTCCAGCGTGGACCACACCTTCCAGGTCGACCTCCGTGGCGTGGTCGACCTGCTCAGTCACCACCTCTACGGCAGCCCGCGGGTCTACGTCCGTGAGCTCCTGCAGAACGCCGTCGACGCGATCACCGCGCGCCGGGCGGCCGACCCCGACGCGCCCGCGCTGGTGCGCGTGGAGCCCCCGGAGCTGACCGGCGACGGCACCCTGCGGGTGCACGACACCGGCATCGGCCTGACCGAGGCGCAGGTGCACGAGCTGCTGGCCACCATCGGCCGCAGCTCCAAGCGTGACGAGCTGGGCTTCTCCCGGCACGAGTTCCTCGGCCAGTTCGGCATCGGCCTGCTCTCCTGCTTCCTGGTGGCCGACGAGATCCGGGTCGTCACCCGGCACGGCGACCACCCGACGGTGCACTGGACCGGCCACTCCGACGGCCGGTACGCGGTCGAGCTGGCCGCGCCCGGCGCCGGGCGGGCCGAGCCGGGCACCACGGTGACGCTGGTGCCGCGCCGCGACGCCGACCAGTGGTTCGGCACCCCGACCGTGGTCGACCTGGCCCGGCTCTACGGCTCGTTGCTGCCGGTCACCGTCCGCGTCGGCGACGTGGTGACCACCGCCGGCCCGCCGCCCTGGCCGACGACCCCGGGCGCGCCGGTCGACCGGGCCGCGCTGGTTCGCTACGCGCGGGAGACGCTCGGCTTCGACCCCTTCGACGTGCTGCCGCTGTCGGTGCCGGAGGCCGGCCTGACCGGGGCCGCCTTCATCCTGCCGAACGCGGTGAACCCGGCGGCCCGGGCCGGCCACCGGGTCCACCTCAAGCGGATGCTGCTCACCGAGCACGCCGACGGGCTGCTGCCGGACTGGGCCTTCTTCGCGCACTGCGTCGTGGACGCCACCGAGCTGCGGCCGACGGCCAGCCGGGAGGCGCTGTACGAGGACAGCCTGCTCGCCGCCACCCGGGAGGCCCTCGGCGACCAGGTGCGCGGGTGGCTGGTCCGGCTCGCCAAGCACGACCCGCGGCGGCTCGCCGAGTTCCTCCAGGTGCACCACCTCGGGGTGAAGGCGCTCGCTCTGCACGACGACGAGATGCTGCGCCTGGTCGACCAGTGGTGGCCGATGGACACCAACGTGGGCACGCTCACCCTGGCCGAGTTCCGGCAGCGGCACGGGGTGGTCCGCTACGCGGCCAGCCTGGACGAGTTCCGCCAGCTCGCCGCCGTCGCCGCCGCGCAGGACCTGGCGGTGGTGAACGGCGGGTACACCTACGACACGGAGCTGATCGAGCGGCTGCCGACGGTGGACCGCTCGGTGCTGATCGAGCGGCTGGAGCCCAGCGATCTGACCACCCGCTTCGAGAGCCTCGACCCGCAGGTCGAGCTGGCCCTGCGGCCGTTCCTCACCGGTGCGCAGCGGGCCCTGGAGCGACTCGGCTGCGAGGTGGTGGTCCGGGCGTACGACCCGGTCTCGCTGCCGGCGCTCTACCTGGTCAGCCGGTCGGCGGCGTTCAACGACCAGCTCGCGGCGAGCCGGGACCGGGCCGACGAGCTGTGGGGCGGGGTGCTGGACGCGCTGGCCGCCTCGGCTCCGCCGGACCGCCCGCAGCTGGTGCTCAACCACCGCAACCCGCTGGTGCGCCGGGTCACCACGCTGACCGACCCGGAGCTGGCCGGGCTGGCCGTCGAGGCGCTCTACGGGCAGGCGCTGCTGCTCGGGCACCATCCGATCCGCGCGGCCGACGCCGCGCTGCTGAACAGTTCCTTCCTCGGCCTGCTCGGCCGGGCCGTGCCGGGACAGGAGTGAGCGATGAGCAGGGAAGACGAGGACCTGTGGCGGGTGCTCCGCGAGGTCGACAACATGCCGTACGGCGCCGGGCAGATCGCCGCCACGGAGCAGTTGCTGCGCCGGGTGGACGCCGCTGACGACCGGGAGCTCGCCTTCGTCGCCCGCATGCAGGCCACCACCGCGTACGTCTACGGCGGCGAGCCGGCCAAGTCCTTCGTCACCTTCTCCTGGTGCCTGGCCGAGTTCGACCGCGACCCGCAGCCCTACCACGAGCGCTACGCCCACCAGCTGCTCTGGCACTTCAAGTACATGGTCACCGGCCTGCTGCGGTTCCCCGAGATCCCGCTGGACCGCGCCAACGCGGTGCTCGACGACATGGAGCGCCGCTACCGCGAGGGCGGCCACAGCCTCCAGGCCGTCCACAAGCACCGGTTCCAGGTGGCGGACCATCTGGGCGACGCCGACGCCGCCGCGCACTGGTACCGGCTCTGGCAGACCACCCCCCGCGACCAGCTCTCCGACTGCGCCGGCTGCGACCCCACCACCCAGGTGCAGTACCTCGCGGACACCGGCCGGCACGCCGAGGCGGTCGCGTTGGCCGAGCCGGTCCTCGCCGGCCGGCTCAGCTGCACCGAGCAGCCGCAGGCCATCCTCACCGCGCTGCTGCTGCCCTACCTGCACACGGGCCGCCCGGAGCAGGCACGCGACGCCCACCGGGAGGCCTACCGCCGGCTGCGGGGCAACCTGTCGGACCTGTGGGACATCGGCAACCACGTCGAGTTCTGCACGCTGACCGGCAACGACGCCCGCGCGGTGGAGATCGTCGAGCGCCACCTCGACTGGCTCGACCGGGCACCCTCGCCGGCCGCCGCCATGCACTTCGCCGCGACCGGCGCCGCCGCGCTGCGCCGGGCCGGCGAGCTGACCGTCTACCGGCGGGCGGCCGGCGACCGGCCGGCCGGCGAGGTCGCGGCGTCGGCGCTCGCCGCCGAGCTGACCGCGACGGCGACCGCGCTGGCCGCCCGGTTCGACGCCCGCAACGGCACCTCGTACCAGTCGGAGTGGATCGCCCGGCGGCTCGCGGCCGAGCCGACCGGCGAGCACCTGCCGCTCTCGGCCAGCCTGCGTCGTCGCCCCGTCCGGGGAAGCGCCGGCCCGGCCGCCGACCGCGCCCCGGCGCCGGGTGCCGCCGCCACCGTGCCGGTGCCGGCCGACGCCGATGCCGACGCGCTGCTCGACTTCGCCGAGGAGCGGCTGCGCCGCCACGACCGCGCGGCGTTCGGGGCCGCGTTGGCCGCCTGGGACGACCGGTTCGGCGCCGGAGACCTCCCGGCGCCGACGGCGGCCCACCGCCTGGAGCTGCGCGCCGCCGAGCTGGGCGACGGGGAGGACGTGCCGGCCACGGTCGCGGCCCACCGGGCGGCGCTCGCCGCGTACCGGGAGCTGGGCGACGAGGTCCGCGGGCAGATCGTCGCCGGGCGGCTCGGCGTGCTGCTGGCCATGGCCGACGAGAGCGCGGACGAGGGGCTGGAACTGGTTCGGGCGTCCGCCGACGTACTCGACCGGCGGGGCGACGACCGGCAGCGGGCCGCCGGGCTGGGCCGGGTCGCGCTGGCGCTGATGCACCGGGAGCGCTGGTCGGAGGCGGTCGACGTCCTCGACCGGGTGCCGGCCGACGCCGGCGGCGACCCCTGGCTGGCCGCCCGGATCGCGCTGCACCGGGCCCACCTGCTCGAACAGCTCGACCGGGCGGCGGACGCCCACGAGACCGCCGCCCGCGCCCGCGACCTCGGCCGGGACCTCGGTCTCGGCGACGTCACCACGGCCGCCTGCCTCACGTACGCCCGTACGGCCGACGACCCGGCCGAGGCGGTCGCCGCCTGCGACGAGGCGTTGCGGGTGGCGCCGGCCGAGGCGTGGTTGCCGGTGCGGGTCGCCCGGGCAAGGGCGCTGATGGCCGCCGGCCGGGCCGCCGACGCGGTGGACGACTTCGCGGAGGCGGTGACGCTCTGCGTCGAGCGGGGCGCCGAGGGGGACGCCTTCCTGCGCTGGGAGCTGGCGAACGCGTACCGGGTCGCGGGTCGGCTGGGCGAGGCGGCGGAGGTCGCGGAGGAGGCGGTGCTCGGGCTCGACCGGCTCGGCGCGCAGGCCGAGGCGGACCGGTGCCGGCACCTGCTGGCGGGCGTCTACGAAGGGCTGGGCGAGATCGACCCGGCGCTCGCCCTGCTGGAGCAGCTCGCCGTGAACCTGGACGGCCCGGACAACCTCCCGCACCGGGCGCAGGTGCTGGAGGAGGCCGGCGGGATCCTCTACGACGCCGACCGGGACGCGCTGGCGGCGGCCCGGTTCGCGGCGGCGGCGACCGCGTACCGGCAGGCCGACCTGCCGGTCGACGAGTTCCGGGCCCGCCGCCGGGAGGCGTACGCGCAGCTCTGGTCCGGTGACGTGGCGGCGGCCCTGCGCACCGTCGAGGTGCTGGACAAGCTGGCGGCGGGGCTGGCCGGGCAGCCGGACGAGCCGCCGCCGGTCACGTACGAGCTGGCCCTGGCGGCCGAGGCCGGGGCCCGGGTGCTGATCGCCCACGGCCGGGAGGCCGAGGCGTACGACCGGCTGGCCGGGGTGCCCGCCCGGCTCCGGTCGATCGAGGCGTTCGGCGAGGCCGCGCAGGTGGAGGTCCTCACCGGCGAGCTGCTGCTGCGGCTGGACCGGCCGGCCGCGGCGGAGCCGCTGCTGCGGGAGGTGCTCGGCGGGCTGCCCGCCGGTTCCCGCCCGGTGCAGCAGGCCGCCTGGCTGCTGGCCCGGGCGCTGGACCTGCTGGACCGCCCGGCCGAGGCCGCCGCCCTGCGGGACGAGTACGGCCTGGATCACGAGCACTGAGGCTGCGCCGTCCGGGCCGGGTTCCCGGCACCCGGCCCGGACGGAGGCGACCGGTGGGTAACCAAGCCTCCACGTCGTCACATACTCGGTCTACGCTTGCCCGGTGACGGTGGAGCAGCAGGCACGGGGCAGGGCGAGCGGCGCCGCGGGGTCGGGCCGGCGTCGGTCCCGCAAGGACGAGATCCTGGAGATCGCGGTCGGCCTCTTCGCCTCCCGGGGCTACCACGGCGTCTCGATGGACGACATCGGTGCGGCCGCCGGGGTCACCGGGCCGGCGCTCTACCACCACTTCGCCGGCAAGGAGGCCATGCTGGTCGCCGCGCTGATCCCGGTCAGCGAGGAGTTGCTCGCCGGTGGCCAGGAGCGCTCCGCCGGCCACCCCGACGACCCGCGCGGCGCGCTGGAGTCGCTGATCGACTTCCACGTCGACTTCGCGCTGGCCAACCCGGCGGTGATCGCCCTGCACCTGCACGAGCTGGACCGTCTCCCCGACGAGCCCCGGCGCCGGATCCGTCGGCTCCAGCGGCTCTACGTCGAGCAGTGGGTGACGGTGCTGACCGCGCTGCACCCGGACATGCCCGACGGCGAGGCGCGGGTGCTGGCCCACGCCGCGTTCGGCCTGATGAACTCGACGCCGTTCCTCGGCGGTGAGGTGGACCGGCGCCGCCGGGCCGAGCTGCTGCGCGGCGCCACCCTGGCCGCCCTCCTGGCCCACCCCAACCCCTGATCCGCGAGACGGGTGGGCGACTCGTCAGTAACCGGGCGCTCGTGGTTCCCTAGCACCCGTCCAGACCCCCGGACGCTGGGAGGAAACATGATCGAGTCGCTGCTGGTCGCCAACCGGGGCGAGATCGCCCGCCGGATCATCCGCACCGCGAGGCGGCTCGGCGTCCGCGCGATCGCGGTGCACTCCGAGGCCGACGCCGGCCTGCCGTTCGTGACCGAGGCAGACGAGGCGGTGTGCGTGGGCCCGGCGAACCCGGCCCAGAGCTACCGCAACGTCGAGGCCATCCTCGCCGCCGCGAAGTCGACCGGCGCGCAGGCCATCCACCCCGGTTACGGCTTCCTGTCGGAGAACGCCGACTTCGCCCGTACCGTCGAGTCCAGCGGGCTGATCTGGGTCGGGCCCGGCGCGGACGCGATCAGCGCGATGGGCGACAAGATCAACGCTCGGAACCTGATGGCGGCGGCCGGGGTGCCGGTCGCCCCCGGCACCACCGACCCGGCGGCCGACCTGGACGCGGCCGTCGCCGCGGCGGCGGAGATCGGCTACCCGGTGATGGTCAAGGCCGCGGCCGGGGGCGGCGGCATGGGCATGGGCGTGGCGAACGACGAGGCCGCCCTGCGCACGGAGTACGACAAGGTGCGCGCCTTCGCCGAGCGGATGTTCGGCGACGGGTCGGTGCTCATCGAGCGTTACTTCCCCCGGGTGCGCCACGTCGAGGTGCAGATCCTCGGCCTGGCCGACGGCCGGGTGGTGGCCCTCGGCGAGCGGGAGTGCTCGGTGCAGCGGCGCAACCAGAAGCTGGTCGAGGAGTCGCCCTCCCCGGCGGTCTCCCCGGAGCTGCGCGAGCGCTTCCTGGCCGCCGCCGTGCGGGCCGGCGAGGCGGTGAGCTACCGCAACGCGGGCACGGTGGAGTGCCTGCTGGTCCCGCGGCAGCGGGACGCCGAGGGTGACGGCTCCGCCGCCGAGGAGTTCTTCTTCCTGGAGATGAACACGCGGCTCCAGGTCGAGCACCCGGTGACCGAGTTGGTCTACGGCGTCGACCTGGTCGAGGAGCAGCTGCGGGTGGCCTCCGGCCTGGCGCCGACCTTCGACCCGGACGCGCTCGCGCCACGCGGGCACGCCATCGAGCTGCGGATCAACGCCGAGGACCCGAAGCGCTTCCTGCCCGGCCCGGGCGCGATCACCGCCTGGACGGAGCCGACCGGCGAGGGGGTCCGCGTCGACTCGGGCTACGTCGCCGGCAACACGGTCACCCCGTTCTACGACAGCCTGATGGCGAAGCTGATCGTCAGCGGCGCCACCCGCGCCGAGGCGATCGAGCGGGCCCGTGCCGCGGTGGCCGGCTTCGAGTTGACCGGCCCGAAGTGCAACCTTCCGTTCTTCGCGGAGCTGCTGGAGAACGAGGAGTTTCTCTCCGGCGACTACGACACCGGCATCGTCTCCCGCATGCGCTGACCCCATGCCGTGCTGACCAGGGTTGGCGGTGCGTCGGGTCCGGCACCGCCAACCCCCCCTGGTCAGCGTTGGTTCGGTCACGGACCGGCCGGGCGACGCGTCTCTCGGCGTCGCCGCCGGCGGTGGGTCGACGGCGGGGGTGGCTCCCGGTGCGTGCGGTGCGCCACCTCGCGGGGGGCGGTGCGCGGGTGGGAGGCTGGGAGGACCCAGCACGTAATACCGTCACAGTGAGGTGACCCCTTATGGCGGAACTGCCAGACTTCGTGTCGATCCGGGAGGTCGGGCCGCGCGACGGGCTCCAGAACGAGGACCCGATCCCGACCGACGCCAAGGTGCGGCTGCTCGACGCCCTCTCCGGCACCGGGGTGCAGCGGATCGAGGCCGTCTCGTTCGTGCATCCGAAGGCGATCCCGCAGATGGCCGACGCCGACGAGGTGTGGCAGCGGGCGGCGAAGGCCGATGGCGTGCGCTACTCGGCGCTGGTGCCGAACACCCGGGGCGCGCAGCGCGCCCTCGCCGCCGGGTTCACCGAGATCGAGGTGGTGGTCTCGGCCAGCGACACGCACAACCGGCGCAACGTCAACCGCTCCACCGACGAGTCGCTGGACGACATCGCCGAGCTGATTGACCTGCTGCACGGCGCCGGCGCGCAGGCCGAGGTGATCATCGCGACCAGCTTCGGCTGCCCGTACGAGGGGGACACCGACCCGGCCCGGGTGGCCGCCATCGTCGACCGGGTGGTCCGCGACGGCGCGGACCGGGTGGCCTTCGGCGACACGACCGGCATGGGTACGCCCCGCCGGGTCCGGGAGCTGCTGACCGCCGTACGCGACCGGAACGCCCACGTCCCGGTGCTGCTGCACTTCCACAACACCCGGGGCACGGCGCTGGCCAACATGCTCACCGCGCTGGAGTTGGGCGTCACGGAGTTCGACGCCAGCGTCGGCGGCCTCGGCGGCTGCCCGTACGCGCCGGGGGCCAGCGGGAACCTGGCCACCGAGGAGGCGGTGCACATGCTGCACGACATGGGCATCGACACCGGCATCGACCTGGCCGTCCTGGTCGAGGTGGCCGAGTTGGCCGAGCGCCTGGTCGGCCGCCAGCTCCCCTCCGGCGTCCTCCGCGCCGGCCCCCGCACCCGCCTCACCCCCCTTCCCGCCTAACCCCCGACCTCCCCACCCCGCCATCCCATCCCGCGATCTTGCAGTTTGTGCCCGGACAAACCCGGCCGATGCCGCATACGGTGGGCCGGAAGTGCAAGATCGCGATGGGAGTGGGCGGGGTGGGGGGCCGTGGGTCGTCGCGGGGGCGCCGATGCGCTAGCCTAACGATCGTTCAGGTCGGTTGGCCCCGCCCAATGAGGCGGCCGGCCCCAGGCGGCGAGGGAGTCGGCGTGACGCTCGACGGTGAGGCTCTGGAGCAGCTGCGCAAGCGGGCCCGGGCCGGCGGTGCGGACAAGTACCACGCGGCGAACGCCGCCAAGGGCAAGCTCTTCGCCCGGGAGCGGGTCGCGCTCCTGGTGGACGAGGGCTCCTTCGTCGAGGACGGCCTCTACGCCAACGCCATGGCCGAGGGCCTGCCCGCCGACGGCGTGGTCACCGGCACCGCCACCATCGACGGCCGCCCGGTCTGCCTGATGGCGAACGACTCCACCGTCAAGGCCGGCAGCTGGGGCGCCCGGACGGTCGAGAAGATCATCCGGATCATCGAGCGGGCCTACTCCACCGGCGTGCCGATGGTGTACCTGGTCGACTCGGCCGGCGCCCGGATCACCGACCAGGTCGAGCTGTTCCCCGGCCGCCGCGGCGCCGGCAAGATCTTCTGGAACCAGGTCCGCGCCTCCGGCTCCATCCCGCAGGTCTGCGCGCTGTTCGGGCCGAGCGCGGCCGGCGGGGCGTACATCCCCGCGTTCTGCGACGTGGTCGCGATGGTGGACGGCAACGCCAGCATGTACCTCGGCTCCGACCGGATGGTCGAGATGGTCACCGGGGAGAAGACCACCCTGGAGGCGATGGGCGGGGCCAAGGTGCACTGCGCCGAATCGGGCGTCGGGCACTTCCTCTGCAAGACCGAGGCCGACGCGCTCGACGTGGTCAGGCGCTACCTGTCCTACCTCCCGGCGAACTGGACGCAGGCGCCGCCGGCCGCCGAAGCCGTGCCCGCGCCGGAGAAGGCCGACCTCGCCGCGCTGGTGCCGGCGAGCGAGCGCCAGGCGTTCGACATGCGGCGGTACGTCAAGGGCCTGCTCGACGAGGGTTCCTTCTTCGAGATCCAGGCGCTCTGGGCCAAGGAGCTGACCATCGGCTTCGGCCGGCTCAACGGCGAGGTCGTCGGCGTGGTCGGCAACAACTCGATGTTCAAGGGTGGGGTGCTCTTCGTCGACTCGGCGGACAAGGCGACCCGGTTCGTGCAGCTCTGCGACGCGTTCAACGTCCCGCTGCTCTTCCTCTCCGACGTGCCCGGGTTCATGGTCGGCAGCGCGGTGGAGAAGCAGGGCATCATCCGCCACGGCGCCAAGATGATCACCGCGATCTCCGAGGCCACCGTGCCGAAGATCTGCGTGGTGGTCCGCAAGGCGTACGGCGCCGGCCTCTACGCGATGGCCGGCCCCGGCTTCGAGCCCGACGCCACGATCGCGCTGCCCACCGCCAAGATCGCGGTGATGGGGGCCGAGGCGGCGGTCAACGCGGTCTACGCCAACAAGATCGCGGCGATCGAGGACGAGGCCGAGCGGGCCGCCTTCGTCACCGCCAAGCGCGAGGAGTACGAGCGCGACATCGACATCGTCCGGCTCGCCAGCGAGCTGGTGGTGGACGCCATCGTCGAGCCGCACGAGCTGCGCGCCGAGCTGGTCCGCCGGTTCGCCGCCGCCCGCACCAAGGAGCGGCACTTCTCCCGGCGCCGGCACGGCGTCACCCCGGTCTGATCCCGCGCCGGCCCACCCGGCCGGCACGGGCCCGAACCGCACCAGCGACCCGTCCGTTCCCGGCGTCACGAGCGCCCGGCGGCCATCCACACAGGAGGATTCCATGGACTTCCGGCTCACCGAGGAGCAAGAGGCGCTGCGGGAGAGCGTGCGGGAATTCGCGCGCGAGGTGGTCGCCCCGGTCATCGCGGAGCACTACGAGAAGCACACCTTCCCGTACGAGGTGATCCGGCAGATGGGCAAGATGGGCCTGTTCGGGCTGCCCTTCGGCGAGGAGCACGGCGGCATGGGCGGCGACTACTTCGCGCTCTGTCTCGCCCTGGAGGAGTTGGCCCGGGTCGACTCCAGCGTGGCGATCACCCTGGAGGCGGCGGTCTCGCTGGGCGCCATGCCGATCTACCGCTTCGGCACCGCGGAGCAGAAGGCGCAGTGGCTGCCGAAGCTGCTCAGCGGCGAGGCGCTGGCCGCCTTCGGGCTGACCGAGCCGGGCTTCGGCTCGGACGCCGGCGGCACGCAGACCCGCGCGGTGCTCGACGAGGCCACCGGCGAGTGGGTGATCAACGGTGCCAAGGCGTTCATCACCAACTCGGGCACCGACATCACCGCGCTGGTCACCGTCACCGCGGTCACCGGCACCCGCCCGGACGGCACCAAGGAGCTGTCCACCATCATCGTGCCCTCGGGCACGCCGGGCTTCAGCGTCGCGCCGGGCTACTCCAAGGTCGGCTGGACCGCGTCGGACACCCACGAGCTGACGTTCGACGACTGCCGGGTGCCGGCGGCCAACCTGCTCGGCGAGCGTGGCCGGGGCTTCGCCCAGTTCCTGCGCATCCTCGATGAGGGCCGGATCGCCATCGCCGCGCTGGCCGTCGGTCTCGCCCAGGGCTGCGTCGACGAGTCGATCAGGTACGCGAAGGAGCGGCAGGCGTTCGGCCAGCCGATCGGCAACTACCAGGCGATCCAGTTCAAGATCGCCGACATGGAGATGAAGGCGCACACCGCCCGGCTGGCGTACTACGACGCCGCCGCGCGGATGCTCGCCGGCGAGCCGTTCAAGCGGCAGGCCGCCATCGCCAAGCTGCACGCGAGCACCATCGCCGTGGACAACGCCCGCGAGGCGACCCAGATCCATGGCGGCTACGGCTTCATGAACGAGTACCCGGTGGCCCGCTTCTGGCGTGACTCCAAGATCCTGGAGATCGGCGAGGGCACGTCCGAGGTGCAGCGCATGATCATCGCGCGCGACCTGGGCATGTGACCGCGCCGGTTCCGGCGGCGTCGGGCGGCCGACCCCGCCGCCGGATCCGGTCACGCACCGCCGTCCCCCGGCCCGCGGGCGGGTCCGCTGTCGGATATCCGCGCCCCACCGTCGGCAGGGCGACGCTCGACTGCCGTCGGTCGCACCCCGTCCGTACTCTTCCTGCCCATGACTCCGGATCATGATCGTTCGCGGCATCCGGGCGGTCGTACCGGCTTGCCGGAGCTGTTGCGCGGGCACCGGCTCGCCGCCGGCCTCACCCAGGCCGAGCTGGCCTCCCGGGCCGGCGTCGGCGTCCGGACCGTCCGCGACCTGGAGCGGGGTCGGTCGTCCCGGCCTCAGCGCACCACCGTCGAGCTGCTCGCCGGCGCACTGGAGCTGACCGGGTCCGCCCGGTCGGCGTTCCTGGCCGCCGCCCGTGGGCCGGTCGCGGCCGTCCCGCCGGTCGCCCCGGCCGGCGCGCCGCCGGCCCGCTTCGACGCCGACCATCACCTGGGTACGCCGGTCGCGCTCCCGCCTCCGGTCGCGCTGATCGGCCGGGATCCCGACCTGGCCGAGCTGGTCGCGCTGCTCACCGACGACCGGGGCCCTCGGCTGGTGAGCCTGGTCGGGCTGGCCGGCGTCGGCAAGACCGCGCTGGCGCTCTCCGTGGCCCACGCGGTCGCCGGCCACCATCCCGGCGGGGCGGTCGGCGTGCTCATCGGCGAGGGCTCCGACGCCGCCGACGTGCTCGCGGCCTCGGTTGCCGTCTTCGGCGTCGCGCGGCTGCCCGAGCTGGCCGCCCGCCTCGACGGCCGCCCGGCGCTGCTGCTCGTGGACGCGGCCGAGCGGGCGCCCGACGCGGTCGGCGAGACGGTGCACCGCCTCGCCGGCGCGGTCCCGTCGCTGCGGGTGCTGGTCACCGGCCGGCACCCGGTCGGCCTGCCCGGGGAGCGGGTGTGGCCGGTCACCCCGCTCGACGTACCCCCGGCGGGCAGCGAGCGAACCGACCCGTCGGCGCCGGCCGACTACCCCGCGGTCGCGCTCTTCACCGCGCGGCTCGCCCAGGTCCGCCGGGAGCCGCCCGGCACGGCCGAGCTGGCCGCCCTGACCACGCTGGTACGCCGCCTGGGCGGGCTGCCGCTGGCGATCGAGCTGATGGCGGCCCGGGGCCGGATCCTCGACCTCAACGAGCTGCTCGACCGGTACGGCGACCGCGTCCTCGACCTGGCCACCTCGTCGGGGGCGGCCGAGCGTCCGGGCTGGGACACGGCGGAACCGGGCCGCCCCGAGGGCTCGCGGGCGGCGGTGGCCGAGACGCTGCGGGACGCGGTCGCCACCAGCTACCGCCTCCTCGCCCCCACCGAGCGGGCCGCGCTGCGCCGGCTCGCCGCGTTCGGCAACCGCTGGTCGGTCGAGCTGGCCGAGGAGATGCTCGCCGACGACGCCGACCGGGACGGCACGGTCGTGGTCGACCCGGTTCCGCTGCTGGACCGGTTCCTGGAGCTCGGGCTGCTGAGCGTCCGCGGCAGCGGGCCGTTCCGGTTCCGCCTGCTCGACGCCGTACGGGACTTCGCCGTCGAGCAGGCGACCGGTGCCGGCGAGCTGACCGCGATCCGGCGCCGGCACGCCCGGGTCGTCGCCCGCCTGGTGGCGCGGACCGCGACGGAGCTGGTCGGCGCCAACCTGCCGGCCGCGGTGCGCCGCCTGGACGAGGTGAGCGGCGACATCAGCTCGGCCCTGGCGCACGCCGCCGTCGACGACCCGTTGACCGCGCTGCGGTTGGCGGCGGCGCTGTCCCGGTGGTGGCGGTTCCGGGGGCGGGACGTCCCCGGTCGGCAGTGGTTGCGCCGGCTGCTGGCCGACCCGCGTACCGCCGACGCCGACCCGCTGCTGCGGGCCTGGGCGTCCCTGGGGGTGGCCCGGCTCGCCGCCGAGCACGGCGCCGGGGCCGAGGAGATGCCGGCGGCGCGGGCGGCGCTGGCCGCGTTCCGGGATGCCGGCGACGTGACGGGGGAGTTGGAGGCGCGTGCCGTGCTCTGCGCGCTGCTGGTCGCCCTCGGCGAGCACGGCGAGGCGCGGGAGCAGGCCGAGGCGGTGCTCGCGCTGGCCGGCCGGGGCGGCCGGATCCGGGACATGGCGGTGGCGCAGAACAACCTCGCCTGGCACGACATCCGCGTCGGCGACCTCGTGGCCGCCCGTCGACGACTGGCCGCCGCCGACCGGCTCGCGGCGCAGTGCGGGGAGCAGCGGCTGCGGGTCCTCGCGCGGGCCAACCTGGCCGAGGTGTCCCGCCTGGAGGGCCGGTACGCCGACGCCGTCGACCAGGGCCGGCGGGTGCTGGCGGCGCTGGCGGATCTCGGCGATCCCGGTCACCGCCGCCGGGTGCTCGGCACGGTGGGCCTGGCGTTGGCCCGGAGCGGACGGCCCGCCGAGGCGGCCGAGGTGCTGGCCGAGCTGCGCCCGGCGCCGCCGTCGCCGGGCCCCGGGGAGGGCGGGCGGCCCGGGGGTGCCCGGTGGCTGCCGGCGCGCGGGCCGCGCCCCGAGGACGGCATCTGCGCGCTGATCGAGGGCAACCTGGCCCTGCACCGGGGCGATCGCGACCTGGCGGCGGAGTGGTTCGCCGCCGCCGCGGAGGCCAGCGCCGAGGGTCAGGACCGGCGCGACGTGGTGGAGGCGCTGGTGGGACTGGCCGCCAGTACGGCCGACCCCGTCGCCCTGGACCGTCTCGACCGGGCCTGCCGGCGCAGCGGCATCCGGCTGCTGCCGCACGAGGAGGAACTGCTCTACGCGCTGACCACGGGCCGGAGCGCAGGTGATCCGGGGCCTGCGTAGACCGGCCGCGCTGGTCGCGCCGTGGCCGGGAGTGGGCCTGCCCCGGTGGGCGGGCCGGGGGTGGCGCGGGCGACGAAGCCCCTCTTGCTACCCCTCGCTCGTCGCCCGCGCCGTCACCCCCCGGTGCGTCCCCACTGCCCGAAGATTAGCCACCGCCCGCTCGCGGGTGCGTCCGGTTTGATCGACTATCTCCCCGTGGGCGCGGCAGTTCTGCCGCTCTTTCTGCCGGTGTCCCCGGGGTGCCCTGATCGACCGGTCAGGCCGGGGTGGCCGCTTCGTCTCCGGTCGGGGCGGATTCACTGCTCCCGGCGGTGGCGCCCGGATGGACGGCGTCCCGCACCCGGCGCAGGCCGTCGAGCAGGGCGTCCAGCGCCTCCGGTTCGAGTTGGCCGGTGAACCACTCCTCGATGATCCGCAGGTGGCCGGGCATGGTCTCGTCGAGCCGTTGCAGGCCGGAGGCCGTGACCACGGCGTACGAGCTGCGCCGGTCCGAGGGGCAGGCGCGACGGGTGAGCAGGCCGTCGCGCTCCATCCGGTCGACCACCCGGGTGACCCCGCTCGTGGAGAGGGAGGTCTGCGCGGCCAGGTCGGTCATCCGCAGTTGGTTGCCGGGTGAGCGGGCGAGCCGGGTCAACACCTCGAACTCGACCGATGAGAGGCCGTGCTCCTCCAACTGGGCGGAGAACCGGGCCGACAGCCCGGCGTGCGCCTCGAAGAGGAGGCCGACGGCGGTGATCCGGGGGTCGTCGAACACGTTCTGGTTCACCTGTTCATCCTACCAGTCCTTGACACAGGGAATATTGCATCCTCTATAGTTGCTGAAGCAGTCGTTGGGCTACTAAACCAAGCTTCCACGGAGGGCAGTTTCCATGACCAGTAGCACCGAACCGGTTACCCGCGACTGGGACGGCCTCACCATCCCGAGCGCCGGCACCTACCTGCTGGACGCGGCGCACAAGCGCGTGGGCTTCGTCGCCCGGCACATGATGGTCAGCAAGGTGCGCGGCGAGTTCGCCGACGCCACCGCCACCATCACCGTCGCCGACGACCCGCTGCAGTCCTCGGTGACCGCGACCATCCAGGCCGCCACCATCAACACCAACCAGGCCGACCGGGACGCGCACCTGCGCAGCCCCGAGTTCCTGGACGTCGAGAACTTCCCGACGCTGGAGTACCGCAGCACCGGCGTCAGGTCCCGCAACGGCAACGAGTTCGTCCTCTCCGGTGAGCTGACCGTCAAGGGCGTGACCCGCCCGGTCGACCTGGAGGTCGAGTTCGAGGGCGTCGGCCGCAGCCCGTTCGGTCAGGACATCTTCGGCTTCTCCGCCTCGACCGAGATCGACCGCGAGGAGTTCGGCCTGACCTGGAACGTGGCGCTGGAGACCGGCGGCGTGCTGGTCGGCAAGAAGATCAAGATTGAGATCGAGGGCGAGGCCGTCCGCCAGGCCTGACCCGTCGTACCGTTTCCGGGCCCGCGCCGCACCACGGCGCGGGCCCGGCGCGTGTCCGCGGCAAGGACGCCGGTAGGTGCGATTTGTCACGACTTATTCGCGGCCCGGTCGGCGTGGCGGGCGGTACCGGCTGGGTAGTGATGCCGCCGGGAGCGCTGGCCGACCGGCTGCGGTAGTCCCGGCCGTTGGATCGCCGGGTCCGCCTCTGGTCCGGGCGAGGCCGGCGCTCTTAACGTGGATGGTTCACCACGCGCTTGCGGGCCGGCACGGCCCCGACTGCGCCTCGCGCCGGGAGGAAACATGGGCAGGGACGTCGAGCAGGGCGCCTTCTCCCGGGAGGACCGGGTCCGCTACCGGCAGAAGGTCCGGCGGTGCCTGGACGTCTTCGCCCTGATGCTCGACGACTTCGGCTTCGACGCCGACCGGCCGATGACCGGGCTGGAGATCGAGCTGAACCTGGTCGACTCCGCCGCCGAACCGGCGATGCGCAACGACCAGATCCTCGCCGACATCGCCGACCCGAGCTTCCAGACCGAGCTGGGGCAGTTCAACCTGGAACTCAACGCCCCGCCCCGGCTGATCGAGGGAGCGGGCTTCGCCGACTACGAGCGTGACCTGCGCGGCAGCCTCGCCCGGGCCGACGAGCGGGCGGCCAGGTCGGACGCCAAGATCGTCCTGGTCGGCATCCTGCCCACCCTCACCGAGCGGCACCTGGTGGTGGACAACCTCTCCACCAACGAGCGTTACCGGGTGCTCAACGACCAGATCGTCGGCGCCCGCGGCGAGGACCTCGAACTCGACATCCGCGGTGTCGAGCGGTTGCAGACCCACACCGACTCGATCGCCCCCGAGGCCGCCTGCACCAGCCTCCAGTTCCACCTCCAGGTCGCGCCGGACAGCTTCGCCGACTACTGGAACGCCTCCCAGGCCATCGCCGGGGCCCAGGTGGCCGTCGGGGCGAACTCACCGTTCCTGTACGGCCGGCAGCTCTGGGCGGAGACCCGGATCGCCCTGTTCGAGCAGGCCACCGACACCCGGCCGGACGAGCTCAAGGCGCAGGGCGTACGCCCCCGGGTCTGGTTCGGGGAACGCTGGATCACCTCGATCTTCGACCTCTTCGAGGAGAACGTCCGCTACTTCCCGCCGCTGCTGCCGATCTGCGAGGACGAGGACCCGGTCGAGGTGCTGCACGCCGGCGGCGTACCGGAGCTGGGCGAGCTGCGCCTGCACAACGGCACCGTCTACCGGTGGAACCGGCCGGTCTACGACATCATGAACGGCCGACCGCACCTGCGCGTGGAGAACCGCGTGCTGCCGGCCGGTCCGACCGTGGTCGACATGCTCGCCAACGCCGCCTTCTACTTCGGTCTGGCCCGAGGGCTGGCCGAGGCGGACCGGCCCATCTGGAGCCAGCTCACCTTCAGCTCGGCGGAGGAGAACTTCCACGCCGCCGCCCGCCGCGGCATGGACGCGGTCCTGCACTGGCCCCGCCTCGGCGAGGTGCCGGTCACCAAGCTCGTCCTGGACGTCCTGCTGCCCAGGGCCGCCGCCGGGCTCGACCGGTTCGGGGTGGCCCCGGCCGAGCGGGACCGGCTGCTCGGCATCATCGAGCAGCGCTGCCGGACCGGCCGCAACGGCGCGGTCTGGCAGACCGAGACCGTCTGGGCGGCCGAGCGGCACCGGGGCATGGACCGGGACGCCGCCCTGCACCACATGGTGCAGCGCTACGCGGAGCTGCAGAGCGGCAACGAGCCCGTGCACACCTGGCCGGTCGACTGACCGACTCCCGCCGGTCCGCCCGGCCGGCACGCCGCCGTGCCGGCGGACCGCTCAGCGGGTGCGGCGGCCGGCCCGGGTCCGGCGACCGGCGGACGTCGCGCCCTCCGGATCGGCATCCGCCGCCTGCTCGCCGGCCGTCGGCTCCGCCCCGGAAGCGACGGGCGTCGCGAGGATGGTGTCGGTGTCGGTGTCCGTTCCGGCCGGGACGGGCTGCCCCGCCGGCGCCGGGTCACCGGGGACGCCGGACGGTTCGGCGGTGCGCTGCCGGGGCACCGTCACCGGCCCGGGGGGCGCGGCCCGCCGGGCGGCCCGCTGGGCGAGCGCGGCGACCAGGACCGAGCCGCCGACCCCGACGATCACCGCGTACGGCGCGATGAGGTGCGCCGACACCTGCTCGGGGCTGATCGCGGTCAGCCTCGGCACCGCCAGGAAGTACGCGGTCGCGACCAGCAGCGGACCGGCCGCGCCGGAGGCGGCCGCCCCGACCCGGCGGTCGGCGTGCCGGGCGCTGCCCCGCGCGGCCAGGGCGCCGATCACCAGCGCGGAGCAGAGCGACAGCAGCGCCCCGGGCCAGTAGAAGTAGTCCCGGATCCAGAACCGCCCGTCGTCGGAGCTGAGCTGCCAGATGCCGAGCTGGGCGCTGGTCAGCCCGCGCCCGGCCAGCACCCCGTCGACCACGGCGACCACGGCGAGCAGCCAGAGCCAGCCCACGGTGGCGATCACGTTGTTCGCGGCGGCCCGCGAGCGCAGCGCCCACACGGCCGTCAGCACCCCGACCAGGACGCCGACCGCCGCGTACCCGGCCGCGACGTTGCGGGGCGAGCCGGTGTCGGCCCCCACCGCCGCCCGCGCCGGTACGGCCACCAACAGCACCGTGACCAGCGCGCCCACCCCGGCGGCCAGGGCGAGGGCGACGTGCCGGAGGACGCCGTCGCCCGGCCCGACGTCGGGCTCGACCACGGTCGCGTCGTCGGGTGCCGGGGCGCGGTCGCGCAGCCGCTGCGCGCAGACCGCGCCGCACGCGGTCGAGGTGGCGGCGATCCAGGTGGCCCAGATCAGGCCGGCCACCCAGGCGGTCGCGCCGGCGCTGGCGTCCGCCGGCGCCCAGTTGATGATGCCCAGCCCGTAGCCGAAGCCCAGTTGGGCCGCGCCCGCGCCGGCAGCGACGCCGACCGCGGTGGCGATCGATCCTCCCCAGCCCCGTCTGGCCATGCCGGGGAGCGTAACGTCCCGTGCTCGGCGCGGCGAGTCGTGACGGGTCCCGTCGGGTGACCGCGACGGCGCCGGGCTTGGCGGCGGTGGGTACGGTCGCCGGTGATCGAGGCGGTGGACGGCATGACGGACGGGTACACGGGCGGGGGCGCCGGCGTGGGGGACGACGCCGGCACGGACCGGTTGACCAAGCTGCTCGGCGGCGGGCTGGCCGTCGTGCTGCTCGCCGCCGTCGGCGCGACCGGCGGTTGGGCCCTGGCCGGCGAGGACGACGCACCAACCCCGCCGGCCACGGCGGCGACCACGCCGCCCACCGGCGCCCCGGGCGCGTCGCGCCCGACACCCGCGCGGTCGACGTCGTCACCGCCCCGCACGAGCACGCCGGCCCGCCCCGCCGGCCTGACGGTCCCCGAGGTGGTCGGGATGGACTTCGCCGAGGCCCGCGACGAGCTGCGTGAGCGGCGGCTGGGCTGGCGGCTGGTCTTCCTGGGCGGCGCGGGGAAGACGGTGGAGCGCACCTCGCCGACGGTCGGCACGGAGGTGCGGCCGGGGCGCACGGTGACGCTCTACGTGAGCGGGCCGGCCCCGGCCGCGACCGTGCCGGACGTGGTGGGCGACGACTGCGACGAGGCCGCGGACGACCTCGTCGACGAGGGCTTCTACCCGCGGTACCGCTCGGGCCGGACCGGCACGGTCACCCGCCAGGATCCGGCTGGTGACGTCGCGGGCAGGTGGAACGACCAGGTGTCGATCTGGTGCGGCGAAGCGCCGGCCGGCTCGGGCTCGGAGACCCCGACACCGTGACGGAGCGTCCGGCACGCTGATCCCGGCCGATGGCCGCTCGGACCGCTAGGTTGACGGTCAGGGGCCACGACACCCGCCCGGTTCGGGAAAGGACGTGCCATGAGCGAGCGTCAGCGAGCGAATCATCGTCGTGGTGCGGTGGTGTCTCATGTCGGCGCGCAGCGGAGCGGAGCGCCGGCATGAGCGACGACCGCCAGGAGCCGCCCGCCGGCGAGCACGACGACCGGACCCGCCCGCTGCCCCCGTCCGCCGGGTCGGAGCCGGTCGACCGGACCCAGCGGCTGCCCGGGCCCGAGGGCGGGGCGCCGGCCGGGGGCGACGCCACCCGGCCGATGCCCGTCGACCGCACCGCCCCGATGGACCGTACGGCCGCCATGCCGCCCGAGCGGTCCGGCCCGCCGGCCTGGTCCGGTCGCGCGGAGGTGCCGCCGCCCCGGCCCGCGGACCCGCGCGAGGCCGGCACCGAGTGGTACGCCGAGGAGTCCGCCGGCCGACGCTGGTGGCTGCCGATCCTGTGGGGCGTGGTCGTGCTGCTGCTGCTCGGCCTGCTCGGCGTCGGGCTATGGTGGGCCCTCCAGTCGGCGGACGACGAACCGACCGGCCCGGACCCGTCACCCTCCCCGTCGGTCACCCGCGCGTCGCCCACCACCGCCGCGCCGACCTCGGCCGCCCCGACCACCCCGGCGTCCTCCGCCCCGCCGACCACCTCGGCGGCGGCGCAGGTGCCGATGCCGCCCGTGGTGAACCTGCCGCTGGAGACGGCGCGGGCGATCCTGGACGATCTGGGGCTGGACCACCGGGTGGAGTATCGGGCGTCCGACCGTCCGGAGGGCACGGTGATCGGCAGCGAGCCGGAGGCGGGGGAACTGGTTCCCGACGGCGAGGAGGTCACCCTGGTGGTGTCCCGAGGCGTGCCGTCGCCCACCGGCGGCGAGCCCACGCCGACCGGCGCGCCGACCACCACCCGGTGACCCGTCGCTGACCGGCCCGACCGGTAGGCGCCGGGGGGTTCACCACATCCGGCGTCTGGTCCCGACCAGGCCGAGGCCGGCCAGCGAGATGGCCAGGCCGAAGATGCCCGACCAGAAGAGAGAGCGGTGGACGCCGTCCGGCGAGTGGCGGGCGGCTTCCGCCGCGCCGCCCGACGTTCCGGCCGGCACGTCGGTCTCGGCCGCGGTGCCGGGCTCGTCGGCCGCGCGGGGGTTGTCGGCGCCGAGCGCGTCCGGCCCGTCCGAAGAGTAGGGGGCGTCGAAGGCGTCCTGCCCGTCGCCGCCGTCCGGCGGGTCGTCGTCGACCACGGTGATCTCCGGCGCGGGGACCGGGGTGGTCAGCCGGGTGGTGGACGACAGGGCGGGGTCGCGGACCACGACCACCAGTGTGGTGGCGGCGCCGATCAGCGCCAGGATTCCGAAGGCGTAGGCGATACGGGAGCGGTGGTGCCGCCGCGCGGCGGACTGATTGACCATGGCCATCCCAGGTTCGGGGTCCTGGACGCGCGGGGTGGAACCTGCCGGGGTGGGCGTACCTCATTCTATGGCGCGGCACGCCCCCCGGCTGCCGATCGCGGAGCTCAGCCCACCCTGACGGGCGTGCGGGCGACGGGCCGGCGCGGCGCCCGCACGGTGTGCGGACGGGGCTCGGGCGCCGACCGCAGTTGGCGCAGCCCCTCCCGCTGGACGAAGATCGACCGCCGGTTGACCGCGTCCCCCGAAGCGTTCAACTCGTAGCCGTCGAGCCAGATCCAGCCGTCGTAGGTGGGCCAGTCGAGCACCCGGATCACCCGGAACGTGATGGGTCTGAGGAACTGGACACTCGCCGCGCGAGTCACGTGCAGTACGTCACCAGAGCGGGGAAGCACATGGGCTCCTGGGAAGGATCGGCCGGCTGACGGGCCGGCGGGAGCGGTCGGGGGACGTCTCGGTGCCGGCGACGGGGTCGTGCCTCGTGAACCGGTGGTGCGGGTGGTGGTGGTCGGGCCGTACCCGCTGGTGGCGAGCCGCCACCCGACCATCACCCGGCTGCTCCGGGTACCGCTCCCGCCGCCACAGCCAACTGGCGTGCAGCGGCGGGGTCATCAACCCGGGGCAGGTCTGGTTGTCGAAGGTCGGGCAGCCCCACCGCCGCGCGTCCCGGAGCCCGTGGGATCACCACGGCGGGGGAGCGGACGGAGACGGTGAGTAACCCGTGCCATACGGACAGAGTGCATCAGCGACGTGCCACATGCAAGTTGCACGTCGACTTTTGCCGATACGCGAGCGGCTCGCGCGAAGCGGCGCTTGAAGCCGTTCATGTATGGGCGGCACACTGGGGACCGGTTTCGCCCGTCGCGGCCGGCCGATGACCGGCACCACCCCCACGCCGCGAACGATCGCCCGCCGCCCCACGGTCGCGCCCCGGCGGGCGGCGAGAACGGCGGCGCGAGGCGGAGGTGGACCGGTGAGGGCCGACAGCCGGTGGTCCCGACCAGCGGGCGGGGTGGTGAGGTCGTGAGCGAGCGGCGCAGCCCGACCATCCGGCGCCGCCGCCTGGGCGCGGAACTTCGCCGGCAGCGGGAGGCGGCCGGGATCACCATCGAGGCCGTCGCCGAGCAGTTGGAGTGCTCGGCATCGAAGATCTCGCGGATCGAGACCGGCCACACCACGGCGACCCCGCGCGACGTGCGGGACATGCTCCGGATCTACGGGGTGGTGGGCGCCGAGAGCGACGAACTGGTGCAGATCGCCCGCGAGGCGCGGCAGAAGGGCTGGTGGCACCCGTACAGCACGGTGCTGGTCGGGGCGTACGTCGGCCTGGAGGCGGCGGCCAGCTCGATCCGGGCGTACGAGCAGCAGGTGGTGCCCGGCCTGCTGGAGACCGAGGAGTACGCGAGCGCGATGATCCGCGCCGCCCGGCCGGACTTCACGCCGGACCAGGTCGCACAACGTGTCCGTGTCCGGCTCGGGCGCCAGTCGTTGTTGACCCAGGATGATCCGGTCGATCTGTGGGTGGTGCTCGATGAGGCGGTGGTGAGCCGGCCGGTGGGCGGGGACGAAGTGATGCGTGGCCAGCTCAGACGGCTGGTCGAGGTGGCCGAACTGCCGAACGTGACGTTGCAGATCCTGCCCTTCGAGGTGGGGGCGCACGCCGGCATGGACGGGACCTTCACGATCCTCAGTTTCCCCGAGCCCGGTGATCCGGATGTCGTGTACGCGGAGAATGCCACGGGTGGGCTCTTCCTGGAGAAGAGCGACGAACTGCAGAAGTACAGCTTCATCTTCGATCACATCCGAGCGGCGGCCATTCGTCCGGAGGAGTCCATCGCACACATCGCGAAACTGGCAGAGGAGCCGTTGTGGAAATGGCGACCAAGGGGTTCCCCGTGGACCTGACGCAGGCAGCGTGGTTCAAGAGCTCGAAGAGCGGGCCGAACTGCGACAACTGCGTGGAGGTGGCGTACGTGACGGGGGCGGTCGGCGTGCGGGACTCGAAGAACAAGACGGGTCCGGCCCTGGTCTTCGCCCCGGGCGACTGGCACGCCTTCGTCGCCGGCGCCAGGGGTGGTGCGTTCGGCCGGGACTGACGGACCGGGACGGCACGGGTGTCCCCGTCCGGCGCGTACGCCGGACGGGGACACTGCCGTGCCCGCGTCCGCGCCGGGCGGGAAGAAGCCCCGGCATCCCGTCGCCACATCGGGCCCGTGTCGTTGTACCCCTCGATACGGCGCTGGTCGACAACCCGCCGCACGCGACCGAACGAGGCAGGCGAGACGGATGACGACGATCGGGTCAGACAACCTCACCAACGGGCCGGGCAAGCCGGAGCGATTCGGGGGCAAGTACCGCGGGGCCCGCCGGGACACGGTCCTGACCGAGGTGGTGTCGACCGACACGGAGGTCGGCGGCCGGGAGGCCGCGGCGAGCGCGCCGGAGCAGACGGGCCCGCCGCTCTCGTTGCCGTCGCTGGATCCGAACCCGCTGACCGAGCCGTCGTTCCCGCCGGGCGGCTGGTCGATGGAGCCCGCCGGGTCGCTGGCCGACCACCCGCTGCTGCGCGGGCTGCTCATGGAGCTGCCGCCGAAGGGCAGCGTCCCGCCGCCCGGCTGGCTCGACCGGTGGTTCGAGGCGACCCGGGCGATCCTGGAGCTGCTATACGTGCAGGGCACCGGCCGCTCGCGGTGACGCCGGCCGCGGCTGCGCGGCCCGCTCGGCGAGGCGGCTGTGCCGCAGCGCGTGGCGTACGCCGATCGCGGCGACGCCCAGCGCCCCCACGGTGATCGCCGGCCCGGTCACCCCGGGCCCGAACACGTCGGGGGCGCCCGCCGCCACCATCGCGGGCAGGATCGCCAGGCCGGTGAGCTGCAGCGGCAGCCCCACCAGCGGGTGCGCGGCGGCGGCCCGCAGGCCGTGCGGGGCGGGGGTCCCGGGTGCCGCGGTGAACGCCCCCGCGCCCGCCCGCAGCCGGCGCACCCGGCGCACGGTGCAGACCGCGACCACGAGCGCGGGAGCGGCGGCGAGGGCGAGGCCGGCGGCGGCCCGGTCGGCCGGGGTCGCGCCGGCGCTGGACAGCCCGACGACCAGCACGGCGACCGTCACGCCCAGGCCGGTCAGCGTCAGGGCGAGCACCCAACCGGCACGCCGGCGCAGGGCGCGGGCGCGGTCCAGCCGGGGCATCCCGTCCGCGAGCCAGCCGGCGGCCAGCCAGACGGCGGCCAGCGGGGCGAGGACGGTGAGGTGACTCTCCATGACGGAGAGCATTGCCTGTTCCGGGCGGGCGTGACTCCGGGGTCGGCCCCGGTTCGACCCGCATCGGCACCCCGTAGGGGCCATCTTCCCGGTGATATAGAGAAGTCGACATGTTTGTATTCCAGGTCACGCCGCTCTACCCTCAGCTCGATCGGCATTCATCGATTCTCTCGCCACGAACGTCGGACGGTCGGGTGCCGGTCGGAGGGAGGTAGAAGATGGGTCTTCCACGTAGGTCCATGCTCGTCGGGGTGGCCGCCATGGCCATGGTGGCCACCGCCACGCCCGCCATGGCCGCCGAACCCGTCGGCACGATCCGCGCCGCAGGCGGCGCCACCGCCGTGGCCGACAGCTACATCGTCGTCTTCAAGGACAGCGCGGTCGCCCGCGCCGGCGTCGGTGACACCGCGCAGCGGCTGGTCGGCCGACACGGCGGCGCGGTGGCCCGCACCTACGGCGCCGCCCTGCGCGGCTTCGAGGTCCGGGTCGACGCCAGGGCCGCCGCCCGGATCGCCGCGGACCCCGCCGTGGCGTACGTCGAGCAGAACCACACCGTGTCGATCGCCGGCACCCAGACCAATCCGCCGTCCTGGGGCCTGGACCGGATCGACCAGCGGGCACTGCCGCTGGACAACTCCTACACGTACCCGAACACGGCGAGCAACGTGCACGCCTACATCATCGACACCGGCATCCGGTTCAGCCACAGCGACTTCGGCGGTCGGGCCACGTCCGGCTACGACGCCGTCGACGGCGGCTCGGCCGACGACTGCAACGGGCACGGCACGCACGTCGCCGGCACCGTCGGCGGCTCGGCGTACGGGGTGGCCAAGGGCGTGCAGCTGGTCGGCGTCCGGGTGCTGAACTGCCAGGGCAGCGGCACGAACGCCGGCGTCATCGCCGGTGTCGACTGGGTGACCCAGAACGCGGTCAAGCCGGCCGTGGCCAACATGAGCCTCGGCGGCGGCGCGAACAGCACGCTCGACACCGCGGTGCGGAACTCCATCAACTCGGGCGTGAGCTACGGCCTGGCCGCCGGCAACGACTCCGGCGGCAACGCCTGCAACACCTCGCCCGCCCGGACCGCCGAGGGCATCACCGTCGGCTCGACGACCAACACGGACGCCCGGTCGTCGTTCTCCAACATCGGCACCTGCCTGGACATCTTCGCGCCCGGCTCGTCGATCACCTCGGCGTGGCACACCAGCGACACCGCGACCAACACGATCAGCGGCACCTCGATGGCGACGCCGCACGTGGTGGGCGCGGCGGCCCTCGTGGCCAGCGCCAACCCGGCCTGGTCGCCGCAGCAGGTCCGCGACTACCTGGTGAACAACGCCACCCCCAACGTGGTGGGCAACCCGGGCACCGGCTCGCCGAACAGGCTGCTCTACGTCGTCAACGGCGACACCCCGCCGCCGACCAACGACTTCTCCGTCTCGGTCTCGCCGACCTCCGGCTCGACCGCGCCGGGCGGCTCGGTGACCGCCACGGTCGCCACCGCGACGACCAACGGCTCAGCCCAGTCGGTGAGCCTCTCCGCCAGCGGGCTGCCGGCCGGGGCGACCGCCTCGTTCAGCCCGGCCACCGTCACCTCGGGTGGCTCCTCGACGCTCACCATCAGCACCTCGGCGAGCACGCCGGCCGGCACCCACACGGTGACCGTGACGGGCACCGCGGCCTCCGGAAGCAAGACCGCGACCTACTCGCTGACCGTGACCGGCACCGGCGGCGGCTGCTCCGGCACCAACGGCACCGACGTGGCCATCCCGGACACGGGCGCCACGGTGAGCAGCTCCATCCCGATCTCCGGGTGCGCCCGCAACGCCTCGTCGGCCTCGACCGTCGCGGTGAACATCGTGCACACCTACCGCGGTGACCTCGTCGTCGACCTGGTCGCCCCGGACGGCTCGTCCTACCGGCTGAAGAACAGCAGCTACTGGGACAGCACCCCCAACATCAACACCACCTACACGGCGAACCTGTCGAGCGAGGCGGCGAACGGCACCTGGCAGCTGCGGGTGCGGGACGTCTACGCCGGCGACAGCGGCTACATCAACACCTGGACCCTGACCCTCTAGGTCCCCGACACGGGTGAGGCCCCTCCCGGCGACCGGGAGGGGCCTCACCGCGTGCTGTCGGTCGGTCAGACGGCGAAGGTCGGCGGCCGTTCGGTGGCGGGGGCCGGCGGGACCGCCTTCCACAGGCCGGTCTTCTGCGCGGCCAGCCGGGCCAGGTAGGCCGGGTTGAGGATCACGTACCGCCGCCACAGCCGCTTCGGCTCGAGGCCGAGGCGCCAGAACCACTCCAGGCCGGCCCGCTGCATCCACGGCGGCGGCTGGCGCAGCAGCCCGGCGTGGTAGTCGAAGGCCGCCCCGACCGCCATCAACGGCATGTCCAGCAGCGGCCGCATGGCGTACGCGAAGACCTCCTGGCGCGGGCAACCCAGCCCGACCAGGACGAGCCGGGCGCCACTGGCCTTGATCCGGTCGGCGATCTCGACGTCCTCGCCCGGCTGCACCGCCCGGAACTTGGACGGCTCCACGCCGGCGATCTTGAGTGCCGGGAACATCCGCTCCAGCGCCGGGATCAGCTTCGTCAGGGTCTGCTCGGTCGAGCCGTAGAGGTAGACCGGGAGGCCCTCGTCGGCGAACCGGGACAGCACGTGCAGGGTCAGCGTCGGGCCGTAGACCCGGTCGGTGAGCCCGGCGCCGTGCAGCAGGTTGAGCGCCCAGCGCACCGGCTGGCCGTCGGGGGTGACCACGTCGAAGGAGTTCAGCCGGGCGTTGTGCGCCGGGTCGAGCACGCCGGTCATCACCCCGTGCACGGCCAGCGCCGTCAGCGCCAGCGGGCGGCGGTCCTGCGCGGCCGCCACCACCTGCTCGGTCGCCGCGGCGTAGTCGGTGGCGTCGACCAGGACGCCGAGGACGTTCCGCTTGCCCCTCGCGGTCATGCTGCCGGCACCCACTTGTCCACGTTGGCCTCGTAGATCTCACGCATGATCATGGGAACGTCGTAGACCTGTTTCCACTCCGGGTAGTCGGCCTGGAACGCCTCGTTCGAGCCGATCCACCACTTGTGGTCGCCGATCCGGTTGGCCTCGACGTACTCGGTGACCATCTCCTGGCCGGTGATCTGCTCGGCCAGCGCGAACGCCTCCCGGTTGGAGGTGTTGGAGTGCCGGCCGCCGCCGAGGTTGTAGACCGCCGCCGAGCGCGGGTTACGGAAGAACGCCTCGAACGCGGAGACCACGTCGGAGCTGTGGATCGCGTCCCGCACCTGCTTGCCCTGGTAGCCGAAGATCTTGTATGTCCGGCGTTCCATGTTGGCGCGCATCACGTAGCCGAGGAAACCGTGCAGCTCGGTGGCCGAGTGCGCCGGCCCGGTCAGCGTCCCGCCCCGGAAGCAGGCGGTCCGCATGCCGAAGTAGCGGCCGTACTCCTGCACCATCACGTCGGCCGCGACCTTCGAGGCCCCGAAGATCGAGTGCAGGCAGGCGTCGATGGACATGTCCTCGCGGATGCCCTGCTCGTACGGGTGTCCCGGCTCGATCTCCCACCGGGTCTCCAGCTCCACCAGGGGCAGGCTGTTCGGCCGGTCGCCGTAGACCTTGTTGGTGGAGCAGTGGATCACCGGCGCCTCGATGCAGTGCTCGCGCACGTTCTGCAGGACGTTCAGCGTGCCGGCGGCGTTCACGTCGAAGTCGGTGAAGGGGTCGCGTACCGCCCAGTCGTGCGACGGCTGCGCGGCGGTGTGGATCACCACGGCGACGTCGCCGGCGTACCGCTTGAAGAGCTTGCCCAGCGCGGCCCGGTCGCGGATGTCGATGCTGTGGTGCGAGTACGCGGACCCCAGCTCGTCTGTCAGCCGCCGGACGTTCCAGGCGGTCGAGGCCTCCTCGCCGAAGAACTCCTGCCGCATGTCGTTGTCGATGCCGACGACGTCGAGACCGAGGCCGGCGAAGTGCCGGACCGCCTCGGAGCCGATCAGCCCGCCCGACCCGGTCACGAATGCGACACTCACACGCCACTCCTGCTCATTCGGAGGCAGAAACCATCGGAGCATAGCGTGACGTACGGCACGCCCCGATACGCAGCGAGGGCCCCGCATCGCTGCGGAGCCCTCGCGTGTTGGTGGGGAAGGGGGGAGTTGAACCCCCACGCCCTTTCGGGCACACGGACCTGAACCGTGCGCGTCTGCCATTCCGCCACTTCCCCGTGGCTTGACCTCGAACACTGTAGTCTGTGCCGGTCCTGCTGTCTCCAGCGGGCCCCGGACATCCTACGCGGTCCGTGATCGTTGCCCCAATCGGTTACCGTCCGTGAGGCGGTACCGTTCGTGGCGGACGAAAGAGTAGCACGACAACACGGGCCCCTCCGAACGGGCCGCCGACAGACGGCCGAGCGGCGTGTGAGCTGCGCGCGCGCCGGCCGGATACCATCATGTCCTCGGGACCCGAGGAGGAGCCGGTGAGCGTGCTGCAACGCTTCGAGAAGCGTCTGGAAGGCCTGGTCGAGGGAGCCTTCGCCAAGGTCTTCAAAGGGGTGGTCCACCCCGTGGAGATCCTCAACGCCATGCAGCGGGAGGCCGAGGCGCACAAGGCGATCCTGGCCGGTGGGCGCACGTTGGTGCCCAACCGCTACGTGATCGATCTCTCGCCCTACGACCACAGTCGGCTGGCGCCGTACGCCGCCGCGCTGGCCCAGGAGCTGGCCCAGTCGCAGGCGGAGTTCATCGGCGAGCAGGCCTGGACGGTCTACGGCGACGTGATCGTCGAGATCGAGCGCGGCGAGGGGCTGGACACGGGCATGTTCCGGGTCACCGCCGAGGTCTACACCGGCGGCGAGGTCGCCCCGGTCTCGGCGCCCGGCTACGACGCCGGCCCGCCCGCCTACCCCGCGTACGACCAGGGTGGCGGCTACGGCCCCCCGCCCGGCCACGGCGGCAGCCGCAACGTGCGGCTGGTCTCCGGCGACGGGCGCACCTACCCGCTCCAGATGGGCTCGACGGTGATCGGCCGCGGCGACCAGGCCAACCTGCGCCTGCCCGACGTCGGCATCTCCCGGCGACACGCCCGGCTGGACTTCGACGGCGGCCAGGTCGTGCTGACCGACCTCGGGTCGACCAACGGCACGATGGTCAACGGCCAGCGGGTCTCCGCCGTCGCGCTCAACCCCGGCGACATGATCCAGCTCGGCACCACGACGCTGACCTTCCGCGTGGACGGCTGATCCGCCTTGCCGGAACTCGTCATCACCGTCGCCAGGTTCGGGTTCCTCATCCTGCTGTGGATCTTCGTGTTCACGGTGGTCGGGGTGATCCGCCGGGACCTGTTCGCGGGCGCCCGGTCGGGCCGGCTGGTGGCCGCGCCCCGGGCGGTCGGGGCCACGCTCGGACAGGCGGCGAAGCCGGCGAAGGCGAAGCGGGGCAGGGCGGCCCACCAGCTCGTGGTCACCGCCGGTCAACTGGCGGGC
The DNA here is from genome assembly GCF_043204915.1 of Micromonospora sp. NPDC047670. Taxonomy (NCBI): domain Bacteria; kingdom Bacillati; phylum Actinomycetota; class Actinomycetes; order Micromonosporales; family Micromonosporaceae; genus Micromonospora; species Micromonospora sp. NPDC047670. The sequence continues at coordinate 88,177 of NZ_JBIDDA010000007.1, read as the reverse complement.
ACCCGGATCACCCTCGGGGAAGCACAGATCACCATCGGTCGGGCCGAGGATTCCACCCTCGTCATCACCGACGACTACGCCTCGGCGCGGCACGCCCGGCTGGTGCCGCGCGACGGGCAGTGGTTCGTCGAGGATCTCGGCTCGACTAACGGCACCTACCTGGATCGCGCTAAGGTCACCGGACCAACCCCCGTCCCCCTCGGCGTGCCGATCCGGATCGGCCGCACCTCTCTCGAATTACGGCCATGACTCTGACCCTGCGCTATGCGGCCCACAGCGACCGCGGTCTGATCCGAGACGGTAACCAGGACTCCGTCTACGCCGGGCCGCGGCTACTCGCCGTCGCCGACGGCATGGGCGGCATGGCCGCCGGTGACGTCGCCAGCAACATCGTCATCGGTGCCATGGCGCCGCTCGACGAGGACGTCCCGGGTGACGCCCTCGTCGACGCGCTGCGTTCGGCCGTGGGCACCGCCAACCAGCAGCTCCGCGACACCGTCGACGCCAACCCCCAGCTGGAGGGGATGGGCACCACGCTCACCGCCACCCTCTTCTCCGGCAGCAAGCTGGGTATGGTCCACATCGGCGACTCGCGGGCCTACCTTCTGCGCAACGGCGAGTTCGCGCAGATCACCAAGGACGACACGTACGTCCAGATGCTCGTCGACGAGGGCCGGATCAGCGCCGAGGAGGCGAGCAGCCACCCGCAGCGGTCGCTGCTCACGCGGGCGCTGGACGGTCGCGACATCGACCCGGAATACAGCGTCCGCCAGGTCCTCCCGGGCGACCGCTACCTGATCTGCAGCGACGGCCTCTCGGGTGTGGTCAGCGCCGACACGATCGCCGAGACCATGCGCGAGTACGCCGACCCGCAGCAGTGCGTCGAGCGGCTGGTGCAGCTCGCCCTGCGCGGCGGCGGGCCGGACAACATCACGGTGATCATCGCGGACGCCACCGACCAGGACATCGTCGAGGCGAGCCCGATCGTCGGCGGCGCCGCCGCCCGGGACCGGGGCATGGCGACCTCCGCCGACGTCTCCACCCCCGCCGCCCGCGCGTCGGCGCTCAACGCCCCGCGGCCCCCCGCCCCCGAGGAGCCCGCGGCCGACGACGACGAGCCGGAACGCCCGAAGCGCCGGCCGGTGCGCGCCGCCGCGATGACGTTGGCGCTGCTGGTGCTCCTCGGCGGGGCGGTCTTCGGTGGCTGGAGCTACACCCAGCGGCAGTACTACGTCGGTGCGACCGAGGACGGCCAGGTCGCGGTGTTCCGGGGGATCCAGGGCGAGATCGCCGGCATGGACCTCTCCACCGTGCACTCCACCAGTCCGGCCGACCTGGACGACCTCACCCTGGCCGCGCAGGAGCAGGTCAAGCAGGGCATCCCGGCCAAGAGCGCGCCGGACGCCGCGCGCCGGCTGGCCGAGCTGACCAGCGACAGCCCCACGAACCCGAACCTGAAGCCGACCTGCCCGCCCAGCCCGAGCGCGGTGGCCGTCACCACCACCCCGACGCCGACCGGGGGCCCGGCGACGCCGCGCCCCACGGCCAGCGGCAGCCCGGCGGCCAGCGGCCGTCCGACGACGCCGGCCGCGCCGACCACCACGCCCGACGCCCTGCCCTCCGACACCGTCTCGCCGACGCTCGATCCGGCCGCCTGTCGGTCGCCGGAGTGAGCGTCGGCTCGAATCCGAGGACGATCCGTGACCGCAGCGGCCACCCCGGCACCCTCGCCCGCCACCACGGGCGAGCAGCCCGGCGTGCGCCTGGCCCGGTCCCGGCGTAACGCCGAGCTCTCGCTGCTGCTGCTGGCCATGGTGCTGGTGGCCGCGTACGGGGCGATGGTCGAGGCGAACGTGCTCGACACGGTCACCGCCGACTTCTGGATGCCGGCCGCCGCGCTCACGGCGGTCTTCCTCGGCCTGCACCTGGTGATCCGGTTCCTGGCGCCCTTCGCCGATCCGGCCCTGCTGCCGGCGGTCGCGCTGCTCAACGGCATCGGGGTGGGCTTCCTGCGCCGGCTCGACCTGGGCAGCGCCACCCCCGCCGAGCGGGCGGACCTGGCCGTCTTCGCCGGCAACGGTGGCCGGCAACTGGCCTGGACGCTCCTCTCGGTGATCCTCGCGGCGGGGCTGCTCGTCGTGATGCGCGACCACCGCTCGATCTCCCGCTACGCGTACACCCTGGGGCTGGCCGGCATCGTGCTGGTGATGATCCCGGCAGTGCTGCCGAGCCGGTTCTCCGAGATCAACGGCGCGAAGCTGTGGATCAAGTTCGGCGACAGCTTCTCGATCCAGCCCGGTGAGTTCGCCAAGCTGGCGCTGCTGGTCTTCTTCGCCTACTACCTCGTCCGCAAGCGCGAGGTGCTGTCGCTGGCGAGCCGCCGCTTCCTCGGCATCGACTTCCCACGCGGGCGCGACCTCGGCCCGGTGGTCGCGGTCTGGCTGGTCAGCGTCCTGGTCCTCGTCTTCGAGAAGGACCTGGGCACCTCGCTGCTCTACTTCGGCATGTTCGTGGTGACGCTCTACATCGCCACCGAGCGGGTCAGTTGGCTGATCATCGGCCTGGTGCTCTTCTTCGGCGGCGCCTATCTGGCGTACGTCCTCGGCGACCTCGTCGGCGGGCCGTTCGCGAACTTCTACCTGCGGGCGCAGATCTGGCTGGACCCGTTCGCCGATCCCTACGAGGACGGCTACCAGCTGGTGCAGGGCCTGCTCGCGCTCGGCACCGGCGGGATGTTCGGCGCCGGGCCGGGCGGCGGTCAGCCGGGCAAACTGCCCGAGGTGCAGAACGACTTCATCTTCGCCGGCATCGGCGAGGAGATCGGGCTGTTCGGCCTCTCCGCGTTGCTCGTCGTCTATCTGCTGATCGTCGAGCGGGGGCTGCGGGCGGCCCTGGCGGTCCGTGACTCCTTCGGCAAGCTGCTCGCCGGCGGTCTGGCCTTCACCCTCGGGCTCCAGGTCTTCGTGATCGTCGGCGGGATCAGCAAGCTCATCCCGCTCACCGGCCAGACCACCCCGTTCCTCTCCGCCGGCGGCTCGTCGCTGATGGCCAACTGGCTGCTCATCGCGGTGCTGCTCCGGATCTCCGACGGGGCCCGCCGGCCGGTCGGCGGCAGCGGCGGCAAGGCGGCCCGACCGTCCGGCGGCCCGCCGGAGCAGCTGCACGGTGCCCCCACGGAGGTGATCAGGCCGTGAACGCACCCCTGCGCCGCGTCGGCGTCGTCGTGATGGTCCTCTTCGGGTTGCTCTTCGCCAACCTGAACTGGATCCAGGCCTACAAGGCCGACGAATACCGCACCAGCGACTACAACGGCCGGGTCCAGGTCGCCGAGTACGAGCGCAGGCGCGGCAACATCGAGGCCGGCGGCACGGCGCTGGCCACCAGCAAGGAGACCAGCGGCGAGCTGAAGTACCGCCGCACCTACCCGGCCGGCGCGAAGTACGCGCACGTCCTCGGCTACAAGCCGGTCAACCTCGCCGACACCGGCATCGAGAGGTTCGAGAACGACTTCCTGGCCGGCACCAGCGACGCGTTGATCGCCAACCGGGTCAAGGACATGTTCACCGGCGACCAGACCGGCGGCGGCAACGTGCTGCTCACCCTCTCCAAGCGGGCGCAGGACGTCGCGTACGAGCAGTTGCGGAACAACCGCCTCGACGTGCCGAGGGGCGCGGCGGTCGCCGTCGACCCGCGTACCGGCGCGGTGCAGGCGCTGGTCTCCATCCCCAGCTACGATCCCAACCCGCTGGCCAGCCACGACACCAACGAGGCGACGGCCGCGTACAACAAGCTGGAGGGGGACCCGGCCGGCCCGCTGAAGAACCGGGCCCTGGGCGAGGTGCTGCCGCCGGGCTCCACCTTCAAGATCGTGGTGGCCGCCGCGGCGTTGGAGAACGGTGTCGGCCAGGGCACCGAGATCCCGGCGGGCTCCAGCTACACCCCGCCGACCTCCGGCACGCCGATCCGCAACGCGGCGGCGAGCATCTGCCCCGAGTCCGAGGTCACCCTGATGAACGCGGTGACCGAGTCCTGCAACACCGGCTTCGCGCAGCTCGGCGTCCGGCTCGGCGCGGACAAGATCAAGGAGAAGGCCCGGCAGTTCGGCTTCGAGCAGGAGGACCTCACCGTCGGCCAGCTCGGCGAGGGCGGCCACCCGGTGGCGGCGAGCCGCACCGGCAGCATGGAGAACGCCGACGGCGGCGACGACCCGGCCGCGCTCGCGCAGTCCTCCATCGGCCAGCGCGACGTCCGGATGACCCCGCTGCAGGGAGCCATGATCGCCGCGTCGGTCGCGCACAGGGACGGCACCCAGATGCGGCCGTACGTGGTGCGCCAGCTCCTCGCCCCGGACCGCACCACGAGCTACTACACCGCCAAGCCGCGGGAGCTGCGCCAGCCGATCAGCGGACAGGTCGCCGGCGACCTGCGGGAGATGATGGTCAGCGTCGTCGAGAACGGCACGGGCCGGAACGCCCAGATCGACGGCTACACCGTCGGCGGCAAGACCGGCACCGCCCAGTCCGCGCCGGACCGTCCCGACCACGGCTGGTTCATCGGCTTCGCCCTCGACAAGGACGGCAACCCGGTCTCCGCGGTCTGCGTCGTGCTGGAGCAGGCGGGGCCGGGTGGCAGCGCCGAGGCGGCCCGGATCGCCGGGCAGATCATGCGGGCCGCCATCGCCGACCCCGGGGGCCGCTGACATGCTCAGCCCGGGGGTGCAGCTCGGCAACCGCTACCGCCTCGACGAGCGGATCGCCAGCGGTGGCATGGGCGACGTCTGGCGCGGCACCGACCAGGTGCTCGGCCGGACGGTCGCGGTCAAGAGCCTGCTCCCCGCGCTGCTCGACGACCCGGACTTCGCCGAGCGGTTCCGTGGCGAGGCCCGCACCATGGCGACGATCAACCACCCCGGCGTGGTCGACGTCTACGACTTCGGCAACGACCAGCAGATCGCCTTCCTGGTGATGGAGTACGTGGAGGGCGACGCGCTGTCGGCCACCCTGGCCCGGGTCGGCCGGCTGACGCCGGCCCGCACGATGGCGCTGGTCGCCCAGGCCGCCGACGCGCTGCACGCGGCGCACGTGAAGGGCATCGTGCACCGGGACGTGAAGCCGGGCAACCTGCTGGTCCGGCCCAACGGCACCCTGGTGCTCACCGACTTCGGCATCGCCCGGTCGGACCTGGTCGCCCAGCTCACCGCGGCCGGCTCGGTGCTCGGCACCGCCTCCTACATCTCCCCGGAGCAGGCCACCGGCGGGGTGGCCACGCCCGCCTCGGACGTCTACGCGCTCGGCGTGGTCGCGTACCAGTGCCTGGCCGGCCGGCGCCCCTTCGAGGGCGACAACCCCCTCGAGATCGCTATGCGGCACGTCCGGGAGGCCCCCCGCCCGCTGCCCGCCGACATCCCGCCGCAGGTCCGCGCCGTGGTGGAGCGGGCGCTGGCGAAGGACCCGGCGGCCCGCTGGCCCAGCGCCGCGGCGCTGGCCGGGGTGGCGCGGCAACTGAAGGCCCAGCTCTCCCAGCAGGCCCGTGCCGGTGGCCGGCCGATCTCCGCCGCCCCGGCGTCGCCGGCGGCCCCGCCCGGCCGCGCCCAGGTGCCGGCGCCGACGGCGCGCCCGCCCGCGGCGCCGCACCGACCGCCGACCGTCGCCCCGCAGTCGCCGCGCCCGCCCGCGGCGGCGCCCCGTCCGGCCGTCGCGCCGCATCGCCCCACGGTGGTCGCGCCCGCCGCACCGGTGTCCCGCCCGCCCGTCGCCCCGCCGGGCTATCCGCGCGGCGCGGCACCCGTGCCGCCGGCCCGCCCGATGGCGTACGCGGGGCAGGCCGCTCCTCCGGCGCCCCAGCCGGGCGGGCGACGGTCCCGGCCCGGGATGGTGTTCCTCGCCATCATCCTGGCCGTACTGGTCCTCGTCTGCTCCGGCGTGATTTCCTACAACCTGCGGGAGAAGTCGCAGCAGTCCGGCGCAGCCGACGCGGTCCTCCCGCGGACGGTGACGTCCGGCGCGCTGCGGCCAGACGGACGCGACGATCCGGCCGGGACGTCGTACCGTCGACAGGAACTGCCCCGGTCGGGCGGCGACGAGACGACGAGCGAAGGACGACAGACGCGATGACAGCGCAGGCCCGCCTGCTCGGTGGCAGGTACCAGGTCGGCGAGCTGCTCGGCTATGGCGGCATGGCCGAGGTGCACCGCGGTCGCGATCTCCGGCTCGGTCGGGACGTCGCGATCAAGATGCTCCGGACCGACCTCGCCCGGGACGCCACCTTCCAGATGCGGTTCCGCCGCGAGGCGCAGAACGCCGCGTCCCTCAACCACCCGGCGATCGTCGCCGTCTACGACACCGGCGAGGAGACCGCGCCGACCGGCGAGACGCTGCCGTTCATCGTGATGGAGTTCGTCAACGGGCGGACCCTCAAGGAGGTCCTCGGCGTCGAGGGGCGGCTCCAGCCGCGCCGGGCGCTGGAGATCTGCGCCGACATGTGCGCGGCGCTGGAGTTCAGCCACCGGCACGGCATCATCCACCGGGACATCAAGCCCGGCAACGTGATGCTCACCCAGACCGGCCAGGTCAAGGTGATGGACTTCGGCATCGCCCGGGCGCTGGCCAGCGGCGCCACCACGATGACGCAGACCAGCGCGGTGATCGGCACGGCGCAGTACCTCTCGCCGGAGCAGGCGCGGGGCGAGGCGGTCGACGCCCGCTCCGACGTCTACGCCGCCGGCTGCGTGCTCTTCGAGCTGCTCTGCGGGCACCCCCCGTTCGTGGGTGACAGCCCGGTCAGCGTGGCCTACCAGCACGTACGGGAGGCCCCGCCGACGCCGAGCGACATCAACCCGGACGTGAATCCCGCCGTCGACGCGATCGTGCTCAAGGCGCTGTCGAAGAACCCGCTCAACCGCTACCAGAGCGCCGGCGAGATGCGGGCCGACCTGCTCCGCGCGGCGGCCGGCCGCCCGGTGCTGGCCACCCCCGTGCTGCCGCAGGACGAGACGACGCGGGTCGTCCCGGGCGGCGCGGGCTACCCGGCCGCCGCCGGCGGCGCCCCGCAGACCCGGCAGATCCCGGCCCGGGTCGGCGACCCGCGCCGGCGCAAGGCGTCGTCCTGGCTGATCGCCACGTTCGCCGCGGTGGGCGTGCTCGCGGTGATCGCCCTCGCCGCCGCCCTGCTCAACCAGCGCGGCGACGACCGGGTCACCGTCCCCACGGTGACCGGCCTGACCCAGCAGGAGGCGTTCACCCGGATCGAGCAGGCCCAACTGGTGCCCAAGGCGGGCGAGCAGGTCTTCAACGCCACCTGCAAGAAGGGCGAGGTGGTCAACCAGACGCCGGCCGCCAACTCTGCCCTGGAGCCCAACCGGGAGGTCGTCGTCCAGGTCTGCGGCGGCCCGGCCACGAAGGCCATTCCGACCGGCCTCAAGGGCTCCACCTATGAGAGTGCCGAGAAGCGCCTGAAGGACGAGGGCTTCGACGTCAAGAGGGTGGAGAAGGACAGCCCGCAGCAGGAGGGCATCGTCCTGGGGGTGTCGCCCGAGGAGGGGAAGCAGGTCGCTGAGGGGGCCGAGGTCACGCTCACCGTCTCCAAGGGCAACGTCGCCCGGGTGCCCAACGTGGTCGGCTCCACCGAGGACGACGCCAGGGAAGAGCTGGAGGACGCCGGCTACGACGTCGACGTCGAGCAGGGCCGGGAGGTGCCGGCGGCCGAGGCCGGCCGGGTGCTCTCGCAGAACCCGCGACCGGGCTCGAACCTCGCGAAGGGCAAGACCGTGACCATCGTGGTCAGCGTCCCGCAGGTCGACGCGACGCCGACCGACTCGCCGAGCCCGACGCCCAGCGCCACGTCCTCCACGCCCTCTGGGGGCGGCGGTGGCTTCCCGCTGCCGACCACCCCGCCGGGCCGGCTCCCCGAGCAGTGACCCGCGGCGGGTGACCCGTGCGAACCGGTGGCGGCGACACCTGACCCGTGCGGCGGTCGTCGGTCTGGCCGCGCTGCTCCTGGCCAGTCTTCCCTGGCTGTGGACGACGGTCGCGGCTCGCGGTCACGTCCACGACGAGGCCGACGCGCCGGCCGCCGACGTGGTGATCGTCCTGGGCACCGCGGTGGCGGCGGACGGACGCCGACCCGGCGACCGGCTCACCGGCCGTCTGGAGACCGCCGCCGAGCTGGTGAAGAGCGGGCGCGCCCGGGTGGTCCTCGTGTCGGGCGACGGGGGCGGCACGTCGGGCGACGAGCCGGCGGTGATGACCGCCTACCTGACCGAGCGGCTTGGTGTCGACCCGCGTCGCGTCGTGGCCGACCCGTTCGGTTTGGACACGTACGACAGCTGTGCCCGGGCACGCGAGGTGTACGGAGTCGAGCGGGCCCTGATCGTGACCCAGTCCTACCACCTGTCCCGGGCCGTGACGCTGTGCCGACACCTCGGCGTCGAGGCCGAGGGGGTGACTGCCCGCTGTCCCGGCTGCGGTCCCGCCCTGCTCGTCGGGAAGGCGGCCCGCGACTACCTCGCCAGCGGCAAGGCGGCGTGGGACGCGGTGCGTCGCAGGCCGCCCGCGGTCCGCTCGCCGGCGGACCCGGCAGTCCAGGACGCGTTGCGGGGCTGACCGTCCGGCCGTGAAGGCCGGCGGCGCCGGGCCGCACCAGCCCGCGGCCCGCCGTGGCGGGGAGGGCGGGCGGCGGAGGCGCCGGCGGGCGAACCGCCGCCGTGGCCAGGCCGCGAAGGGCGTGCGGCGGAGGGACAGTGCGGGGGGCAAAGGCGCAGGCCGGGCGGATCGCCGCCGTCGCCGGGTCAGGGGAGCGTGCGGGAGCCTCAGCCGGCGGCGAAGGCGGCGCGGCGGCGGGCGTCCACCTCGGCGGCCAGTTCCGGGGCCCGCTCCAGCGCCGCCGGGTGGCCGCAGGCGGCGAGCCAGTTGGCCAGCATCAGGTGACCGCCCTCGGTCAGCACCGACTCGGGGTGGAACTGGACGCCCTCGATCGGCATCGTCCGGTGGCGCATCGCCATCACCACCCCCGATCCGGTCCAGCCGGTGACCTCCAGCTCCTCGGGCAGCGTCTCGGGCAGCACCGCGAGCGAGTGGTAGCGGGTCGCGGTGAACGGGTCCGGCAGACCGGCGAGCACCCCGACGCCCTGGTGGCGGACCTCGGAGGTCTTGCCGTGCAGCAACTCGGGGGCACGGGTCACCGTCGCGCCGAACGCCTCGCCGATCGCCTGGTGCCCGAGGCAGACGCCGAAGATCGGCAGCTCGCCCGCGTACCGGCGGATGACGTCGAGGCAGATGCCGGCCCGGTCGGGGCTGCCCGGACCGGGCGAGAGCAGCACGCCGGCCGCCCCGACCCTGCCCACCTCGGCGACGTCGATCTCGTCGTTGCGCCGGACCTCGCAGTCGACGCCGAGCTGGCCCAGGTACTGCACGAGGTTGAACACGAACGAGTCGTAGTTGTCGATCACCAGGACACGCATCAGGGCTCACTCGTCCGGGGAGGCGGGCGGGGTGTTGTTCCGCTCGGTGTCGTACGGCAGGTCGTGCCCGTCGCCGGGCGGGGCGTCACCGTCGCCCGGCACCACGTCACCGGCGGGGTCGCCGGAGTCCTGGGTGACCTGCACGTCGTCGAAGGGCAGCAGGGGCTCGGCCCACGGGAAGACCACGTACCAGAGCAGGGCCACCATCGCGCTGGCGATCAGGAGGCTGCCGACGAGCTTGCCGGGCAGCCCGAAGGGAAGCTTGCGCCAGATCCAGCCGTACACGCCTAGCCTCCCAGTTCCGCCGGCCGGCCCGCCGACTTCGGCTGGGTGCGCGCCAACTCGGCGTGGATGATCAGGCGCTGGTAGTTGTCGAACTTCGGGTTGCAGGTGGTCAGGGTGAGCATCCGCTTCGTCGGCTTGTCCCCCGGCCTGCCCGGCACGGGCGCCACCACCTCGACCTGGGTGGGCTTGACGATCCGGCTCTGGGTCACCTTGTAGACGTACCAGTCGGTCTTGCTCTCCACCACGATGGCGTCGCCGTCGTTGAGCTCGTCGAGCCGCCAGAAGGTGGCCCGGTTGCGGTGCCCGGCGACGGAGAAGTTGCCCACCTGGCCCGGCAGGGCGCTGGACGGGTAGTGGCCGGGCGCGTACCGGATGTCCTTCTGGGTGACGCCCTCGACCACGACCCAGTTCTTGTCCAGCTTGGGGATGTAGAGCCCCGCGATCGGCTTGCCCTGCACGGGCGGCTTCGGCTTCGTGGACGCGCTGGCCGACGGCGCGACGGTCGGGTCGCCCTCCGGGCCCCACGCCTGCGCCAGTTGCTGGCTGAGGTCGTTCTGGTGGGCGTCGACGATGGCCGACTTGCCCCACACCTCGTAGCCGGCGAAGAGCAGCACCACCATGCCGAAGGTGATGAGCACCTCGCCGGTGACCCGGATGCCGGTGCGCAGCCGCGAGCCCAGGGACGGCCGGGTCAGCTCCGAGTAGACGCTCTTGTAGCCCTCGCCGGTCTGCTCCGGGCGGAGCTGGACGACCCGCTCACCACGGCGCGGCCGAGGCTGCTCGGCGGGGGGATCGGGGACGTCCCGCTCGTCCGTCTTCGGGGGACGCGGCACGGCTCCCATCAGGGCGGTCGACTCGAAGAGGGCGGCCGAGCCACTCGGCGTACGCCCAGAGACGGCCGGGATCACGGCGGTGGCCCCCGGGTCGGCGGCGGCCGGCGAGACCGGGGCCGGTGCCCCGCCGGCCGGCGCGCCCCTCGGCGGGATGAAGGCGGTCGGCCCGTCGGTAACCGGCCGGCCGCTCTCGGCGGCGGCACGATCGAGCGGCGGGCGGAGGGGCCGTCCGTCGCTCTGGCCGGCGGCCCGCGCGGGGCCCGGCTGCCGGGCGGCGTCGGCCGCCGGCGGCGGCGTGGGCGGCCGAACGGGCCCGGCACCCGGCCACGGCGGCGGCGCGCCCGCACCCCGGCCGGCCGGAGAGCCGAAGTCGGTGGGGCCGGTCGGCGGGCCGTAGGCGGTGGGGCCGGTCGGCGGGCCGAAGTCGGTGGGGCCGGCGGGCGGTCCGTGGTCGGCGGGGCCGGGGCGACCGGCGACGGGCCGGCCCGGGTCCGTGGGCCGGGCCGGGTTGCCGGTGGGCCGGGCGTGGTCCGGGCCGGGGGCGAACCGGCCGGGGTTCGCGGGGCGACCCGGGTCGCGGGCCGGGCCGGCGGGGCGGGCGGGATCGGCGGGGCGGGCCGGGTCGGGCACGGCGCGCGACCAACCGGCGGGCGGGCCGCCCTGCGGGCGGCCGTCGTCGGCCGCCGGGCCGGGGCCGTGCGACCGCGAGGCCGGCGAGCGGGGCGGCAGGGCCGGATCCGGCCAGGCTCCGGCCGGGGCGGGACGGGTCGGGCCGGGCCGGTCGACCTTGGGCAGGAACGCCGTGGGGCCGTCACCCTGGTCGCGGTGGCGGCCGTCGCGCTCCTCCGGCCAGTCGTCGGGCACGCCGCTCACCGGGGCACCGTCGCCGACCTGAGGGTGGTCGAATCCTCGAACGCCGGCACGGTCACCGTGGAGACGGTCTCCTTGTAGCCGAGCTTGTAGTCGTCGACCAGGTCCCTGAACAACCGGACTCCCTCGGAGTCGGCGAGGGCCCGCTGGAGGGTGGCGGGGTCGCCGATTGCTACGATCTTGAATGGTGGGGAGTACACCCGGCCGTGCAGCAGCAGGGTGTTACCCACGCAGCGTACCGCGCTGGTCGACAGCACGCGGACGTTCATGATGGACATGGCCTCGGCGCCACCCGCCCAGAGCGCGTTCACCACCGCCTGCACGTCCCCCTGGTGGACGACCAGGTCGTCGTTGGTGGCCCCGGCGGGCAGGGCCCCGTCGTTGCGGCGCGGCGCGTCGTTGAGTTCCACCGTCACGCCGGGTCCGGCGAGCGCGGTGAACCCGGCGGCCTCGCGGCTGGCGGCCGCCCGGTCCTGCTGCTCCTTGATCGGGCCGTCCGAGCTGGCCAGCGCCGTGGTGCGGTCCTCGACCTCCCCGCGCAGCGCGGCGGCGCGCTGCTCGCTGGCCGCCACCTCCGCGCGGCGGTCCTCGATCAGCTGGTTGAGCTGGGGACGCCGGTCCTCGCGCAGGGCGGTGCCGCCGGCGGTGGTGGCCGTGGTGGTGAAGAGCAGCCCGGCCGCGGCGGCGATCAGCGGCACCCCGATCGACCAGCCCGGTCGTCGCTGCCGTGGTCGCCGTGGCAGGAGGCCGGCGACCGCCCGCCGGAGCACCTTCTGCCAGGAGGCCGCGCCGGATGTGTACTCCACCGAGCGTTCCTTCCCCGTCGTCTGGTTCAGCCCGCCGAGGCGCGGGCCGATGCGGCGACCCGAACAGTCCCGCCTTTTTCGGTCACTCCGAGCACCGGCCTGACCCCATTCGTGGCTTGGACGGGTCTTCGGGACTACGCTAGCTGTCGAACATTATTGGCCATGGACCGTCGCCCCCGCGCCCGGTTGTCAGGCCGGACGAGGTCGTCACCCCCTCTGGAGAGCGTCGTGCCCAAGTCTCAGGTCCGCAAGAAGAAGGTGTACACCCCGCCGACGGACGTCCGTCCGACGGCGACGGCGGCGACGCGCAAGCCTAGCCCGGTGTGGCTGCCGATCTCGGCGGTCGCCCTCATCGTCTTCGGCATCGGTTGGCTGGTGGTCTACTACCTCTCCGAGCAGGAGTACCCGGTCATGTCGTGGGGTTACTGGAACCTCGCGGTGGGCTTCGGCGCGATGGTCGCCTCCCTGATCCTGCTCTCCCGCTGGCGCTGAGCGCCTCCGCCCGGCACCACCGGGCGCCTGCGGCCCGTGCCTCGGTGCCGTGCCGTGGGCCGAGCCGTCGTGTCGCGGTGCGGCCCGATCGTCGTGCGCTCCAGCCGCCGCGGGCCCGCGCCGCCGTGCCGCCTCCACAGGCCGACGATCCGGCCTGCCGGGGCTCGGCCGGCACGGTCGGGACCCTTCCGGGCGGTACCCGGAGGGGGCAGGTCACTCGGCGGAGCCCCTGCCGGGCGGTTTCCGGCCGGGCCACCTATCGTGTGCGCAGGGCGGCGTGGCCGGAGTGCGAGATGACTCACGTTACCGCTGGGTAACCTTGCGCGTAGGCTGCATTGCATGACCGAGCGGAGCGAGGTCATCGACCGGTCCGGTCGAGGGTGCGGTGACGGCGGCTCGCCGACCGCCCCCTGAGCCGGCCCCGGTCGCCGAGCCGCTCGACAGGCAGCAGACCGGGAGGCCAACTCGATGGGCAGCGTCCAGATCGTCACCACGATCCTCGCGTTCGCCATCACCGCCGTGGCGGTGTGGCTTGCGGTACGCGCGGTCATGAAGATGGTGGCCGTCATCCGGCTGGGTCAGCCCGACCCGACCCGGTTCGGCGACAAGGGCACCCGCACGAAGACCATGCTGGCGGAGACCGCCGGCCACACCCGGATGCTCCGCTGGAGCGTGGTGGGTGCGGCGCACTGGTTCGTGATGGTCGGCTTCATCGTGCTGTCGCTGCTGGTGCTGGAGGCGTACTTCGAGGTCGTCTCCCCGACCGGCGAGCTGCCCCTGGTGGGCGCCTGGACGTTCTTCAACGCGCTGACCGAGCTGATCGGCATCCTGGGCATCGTCGGCATCCTGGTGCTGATGGCGATCCGGCTGCGGAACCGACCGACCCGGCCGGGCGGCCGCTCCCGGTTCACCGGCTCCACCATGTGGCAGGGCTACTTCGTCGAGTGGGTCGTGCTGCTGGTCCTGATCTTCGGCTTCGTGATCCGGGGCTTCAAGGTCGCCACCGACCACTTCGAGTACCCGGTCTGGGCCACCCCGCTCAGCCACGCGGTCGGCGCGGCGCTGCCGAACTGGGACGCGGGCGTCAGCGTCGCCGCGCTCATCAAGATCGTCATCTCGATGACCTGGCTCATCGTCATCTCGCTGAACGTCACCATGGGTGTCGCCTGGCACCGCTTCCTGGCGTTCCCGAACATCTTCTTCAAGCGCGACCCGGGCCGGGCCGGCTCCGGCCTCGGCGCGCTCCGCCCGATGACGAGCCAGGGCAAGCCGCTCGACTTCGAGGAGGCCGACCCGGAGAAGGACCAGTTCGGCGTCGCCCAGGTCGAGCAGTTCAGCTGGAAGGGTCTGCTGGACTTCAGCACCTGCACCGAGTGCGGCCGCTGCCAGTCGCAGTGCCCGGCCTGGAACACCGGCAAGCCGCTGTCGCCGAAGCTGCTGGTGCTGAGCCTGCGCGACCACGCGTATGCCAAGGCGCCGTACCTGCTCGCCGGCGGCGGCAAGGACCTGACCGGCGAGGAGAAGGCCACCGCCGCCCAGCTCGCGCACGTCGACGTGCTGGCCCTGGCCGAGGGCGACAAGCCGCTGATCGGCACGGCCGAGGAGGGCGGCGTCATCGACCCGGACGTGCTCTGGTCCTGCACCACCTGCGGCGCCTGCGTCGAGCAGTGCCCGGTCGACATCGAGCACGTCGACCACATCGTCGACATGCGCCGCTACCAGGTGCTCATCGAGTCGAGCTTCCCGTCGGAGGCCGGCGTGATGCTGCGCAACCTGGAGAACAAGGGCAACCCGTGGGGCGCCCCGCAGAACACCCGCGAGGACTGGACCAAGGGCCTGGACTTCGAGGTGCCGCGGGTGGGCGAGGTCGACGACTTCGAGTACCTCTTCTGGGTCGGCTGCGCCGGCGCGTTCGAGGACCGGGCCAAGAAGACCACCCGGGCGGTCGCCACGCTGCTCAACGAGGCGGGCGTGAAGTTCGCGATCCTCGGCGAGGGCGAGACCTGCTCCGGCGACCCGGCGCGCCGGATCGGCAACGAGTTCGTCTTCCAGATGCTCGCCCAGCAGAACGTCGAGACGCTCAACGAGGCGTTCGAGGGCCGGGAGAAGAGCAAGCGCAAGATCGTCGCCACCTGCCCGCACTGCTTCAACACCCTCGGCAACGAGTACGGCCAGCTCGGCGGCGAGTTCGAGGTGGTCCACCACACCCAGCTCCTGGCCCACCTGGTCGCCACCGGCAAGCTCACCCCGGTGCAGCCGGTCGACGGCGGCGTCACCTACCACGACCCCTGCTACCTGGGCCGGCACAACCGGGTCTTCGCCCCGCCGCGCGAGGTGCTGGGCACCGCCATCGCCGGCGAGCTCACCGAGATGCCGCGCAACAGCGAGCGCTCCTTCTGCTGCGGCGCCGGCGGCGCCCGGATGTGGATGGAGGAGAAGATCGGCAAGCGGATCAACGTGGACCGGGTCGAGGAGGCCATGTCCACCGGGGCGAAGACGGTCGCCGTCGGCTGCCCGTTCTGCTCGACCATGCTCAACGACGGGGTGAACGGCAAGGGCGCCGGCGAGCAGGTCGAGGTCGTCGACGTGGCCAGCGTGCTGCTCCGCTCGGTGAAGCCCGAGCAGGCGCCGGGCGAGAAGGAGACGGCGCCGGTCGCCGGCTGACGCGTACCCCCTGCAACGCCCGACGGCGGTGGCACCTCGCGGTGCCACCGCCGTCGTCGTTCGGGAGACGGCGGCGGTCGCGGCCGTGGTCGTCGCCAGCAGCACGGCCGCCTGGGTCTGCTCGGTCGCCTTCCTCGTCGCCTCGGACGCCCAGCCGGCGGCGACAGCACCCGCTCCGACTCACGGTGGAGCACGCCCGCCGTCACCAACCCGTCCAACACCTGCTGGGGCGGGTCCCCGGCGGGCCGGCCGATCCGGTTCCTCGGCGGAACCGCCCGGATTCGCGCCCGTGCCCCGGCCGCCGTCGCGTGCGAGAATCGCGCCGAGGTGAGGCGAGCATCGACGGCCTGTTGCTGACCACGCTGCTGCCCCTGGTCGGCTTCGTGTTGCTGACCGGCGGCAACGCGTTCTTCGTCGCGGCCGAATTCGCCCTGGTCACCGTGGACCGGCCGGAGATCGAGCGGCGGGCCACCTCGGGCGACGGCCGGGCCGCGACGGTACGCCGCGCACTGCGCGAACTCTCCTTCCAGCTCTCCGGGGCGCAGCTCGGCATCACCCTCACCGCCCTGCTCACCGGCTACCTGGCCGAGCCCGCCCTGGCCCGGCTGTTCACCCCGCTGCTGCGCCCGGTCGCCGGGGACGCCGCCGGCCGGTTCACGCCCTTCCTCGCCCTGGCCCTGGCCACCCTGCTCTCCATGCTCTTCGGCGAACTGGTGCCGAAGAACCTCGCGCTGGCCCGGCCGATGCCCACCGCGCTCGCCACCGCCGGTCCGATGCGCGGCTTCTCCCGCGCCTTCGGCTGGCTGATCCGGGCGCTGAACGACTCGGCGAACCGCCTGGTCCGGCTGCTCGGGGTCGAGCCGCAGGAGGAGCTGGCCAGCGCCCGCTCGCCGGAGGAGCTGGGGCTGCTGGCGGCCATCTCGGCCCGGGCCGGGGCGTTGCCGCCGGACACCGCGATGCTGCTGCGCCGGACCATCCGCTTCGGCGACAAGCGGGCTGCCGAGGCGATGACCCCGCGGGTGGACGTCGTCGCGCTGCGGGCCACGGCCACCGTGGCCGAGCTGCTGGCGCTCGCCCGGCAGACCGGGCGGACCCGGTTCCCGGTGTACGAGGAGACCCTCGACCTGGTGACCGGCGTCGCCGGGGTGCCCGACGCGCTGGGCGTGCCGCCGGCCCGCCGGGAACACACCACCGTCGGTTCGGTGGCCCGCGAGCCGGTGTACGTGCCGGAGAGCCTGGACCTCGACGGGGTGCTCGCGGCGCTCCGGGCGGCCGGCGCTGACCTCGCCATCGTCGTCGACGAGTACGGCGGCACGGACGGGGTGGTCACCACCGAGGACCTGGTGGAGGAGCTGGTCGGCGAGATCGCCGACGAGTTCGACCCGGACGCGGTGGACGACGCCGGCCCGGTCGAGCTGACCGTGCCGGGCGGGGAGCGGACGGTCCTCGTCGACGGCGTGCTGCGCTCCGACGAGCTGGCCGAGCAGACCGGCTTCCGGCTGCCGGAGGGGCCGTACGAGACGCTCGCCGGCTTCCTGATGGCCCGGCTGGGACACATCCCGGTGGCCGGGGAGACGGTCGACGAGTCCGGCTACGAGTTCACCGTCGTCGAGGTGGAGCGGCACCGGATCGAACAGGTCCGGGTGGTCCGCCCCGAGGAGCCGGGCGACGATGCCTGAGTTGCTGGTCACGGTGGCGCTCCTGCTGGGCAACGCGTTCTTCGTGGGCAGCGAGTTCGCGCTGATCGCGTCCCGCCGTACGGTGGTGGAGCCGTTGGCGGCCACCTCGAAGCGGGCCCGCTGGGCGCTCTCGGCGATGAACCAGATCCCACTGATGATCGCCGGGGCGCAGCTCGGCATCACCATCTGCTCGCTGGGGCTCGGCGCGATCGCCGAGCCGGCCCTGGCGCACCTGCTGGAGCCGGCGTTCCACGCCGTCGGGCTGCCCGACCGGGCGGTCCACGCGGTCGCGTTCGTGCTCGCCCTCGGCGTCGTGGTGTTCCTGCACACGGTGGTCGGCGAGATGGTGCCGAAGAACATCACGCTGGCCGGGCCGGAGCCGTCGGCGCTCTGGCTGGGGCCGGCGATGCTGGCGTTCTGCCTGGCCACCAAGCCGCTGTTGCTGGCGATGAAGTGGGCGGCCCGCCGGGTGCTGGGGCTGTGGCGGATCGAGGCCACCGAGGCGGTGAAGACGGTGTTCACCGCCGAGGAGTTGGCCGGGCTGGTGTCGCAGGCGCGTACGGAGGGGCTGCTCGACGCCGAGGAGCACGCCCGGATCACGGGTGCGCTCGCCCTGCACAGCCGGACCGCCGCCGACGCCCTGCAACCCTGGTCGACGGTGACCACCGTCGCCGAGGACGTCTCGCCGGCCTCGCTGGAGGTGCTGGCCACCAGGACGGGCCGGTCCCGCTTCCCGGTGGTGCAGCGGTCCACCCGCCGGGTGCTCGGCTTCGTGCACGTCAAGGACGTGCTCGGGTACGCCGGGGTGAGCCGGCGCGCCCCCGTCCCGGCGGAGGTCTACCGGCCGCTGGCGGTGGTGCCGCCGGACCGTACGCTCGCCGACCTGCTGCTGTCGATGCGTCGCGAGCGACGGCACATGGTGCTAGTCAGCGACGGCCGTCGACCACTCGGCGTGGTGACGTTGGACGACGTATTGACCGCGATCGTCGGCCGTCGGGCCGACACCCTTGGTACGCAAGCGGTTGCGCAAGCGTGATGTGAACGATGGTCGCCTTGATTCCGTTCCCCGCCTTCCCTAAGGTTGGGCACCGGCCGCTGTGGGTCGTCTGTCTCGCCCCTCTTCCCGCACGCGAGGCGCCCGGCGGTCGGGTTGCAAAAGGAGTCGGTGCCGGTGGCAACCATGCCCCCTCATCGTCACGCACCGGGACGGTCTGCTCGTCCGGGTGGCCTGCGCCGGGCCGCCCACCGTCTGCTCACCCTGGTCGCCGCCGCGATCGTCGGCGCCGGCGCGCTCGCCGCGCCCGCGTACGCCGAGCCCTCGGTCGACGAGATCGAGGCGGCGATCGACAAGAAGTGGGAGCAGCTGGAGCCCACCATCGAGCAGTACAACAAGGTGCGGGCGCAACTGAAGGTGAACCGCAAGAAGTCGGCGGACCTGCAGAAGAAGATCCAGCCCTTGGCGCTGGAGACCGAGCTGGCGATGGACCGGGTCGGTGACCTCGCCTCCCGTTACTACATCTCCGGCCCGTCGCAGGAGATCGGCGCGCTGCTGGTGAGCGCCAAGCCGGACACGCTCACCGAGCAGCTGACGCTCCTGGACCGGCTGGCCGCGAACGAGCGCCGGCAGCTCGAGGGCGTGACCAAGGTCCGCGAGAAGTACGACGCGGAGAAGCAGCGGCTCGACGCGCTGATCGTCGCGCAGACCAAGCAGCAGAACGACCTGGCGGCCAAGAAGAAGCAGATCGACGCCGACATCAAGAAGCTCGAGGCGTCGATGCCGGTGACGACCGTCAAGACGGAGAACTGCCCGACCATCAACGGCGTGGTCAGCGAGGCGGCCCGGACCGCGATCAGGACCGCCTGCGCCCAGGTCGGCGACCCGTACGTGTGGGGGGCCACCGGCCCGAACTCGTTCGACTGCTCCGGCCTGACCCAGTACGCCTACAAGGCGGCAGGCATCCACCTGACGCACTTCACCGGCGCACAGTGGAACGAGGGCAAGGCCATTCCGCGCTCCGAGGCGCGCCCTGGTGACCTGGTCTTCTTCTTCAGCGACCTGCACCACGTCGGCCTCTACCTCGGCAACGACAAGATGGTGCACGCGCCCCGGGCCGGCAAGCCGGTCAACGTCTCCAGCATCAACACCATGCCGGTGGCCGGGTTCCGCAGGCCCGGCTGATCCTCCGGCGCCGCCGCACGACGAGGGCCCCCGGTCGAGTCGACCGGGGGCCCTCGTCTGCCCGGGCCGGCCTGCGCCGGCCCGGGCGGGCGGTGGGTCAGCTGGGCGCGCCCAGCGGGGAGGGCAGCAGGTTCACGTCGTCCAGGTTGACGTACATGACCCGGTGGCCGAACTGGATCTGCACGTACTTGTTGTCGCCGCGGATCACCGTCCAGTCACCGGGGGCGGAGCCGTCGAACGTGGTGGCCCGGTAGTACTCGCCGGGGAGCACGGTGCCGACGGCGTACCGCTGGCCGGCCGAGAGGGTGTACTGCAGCGGCGAGATCGCCTGGTAGGGCACGCCGGCCGGGTAGGCCGCCTGCTCCGGGTACGCCCGGCCGTACACCGGAATGGTGGTCTTGCCGGCCTTGGGGGTCACCACGAAACCGACGGACCACTTCGCGGTCGGCTTCGAGGCGGGGTTGTGGAACCACGCCTTCTGGCCGAGGTACCAGATCGCGGTCCAGTCCCCCTGCACCCCGGCCAGGGCGTACGTCTGCCCCGCCGAGGCACGGGCGCCGTGGTCCGAGATGTACATGGTGTTCGGGGTGCCGTCGGGCCGCAGCGCGATGTCGTTGACCAGCGGCGCGTCGTGGCTCGGCGCGCTGTGCAGGACCACCGCGGACGAGCCGCGCAGCGGGCAGGGGGCCGTCGGCGGGGGCGGGTTCGGCACGCCCGGGGGTTGCCGGTTGCAGCCGGTGAACTGCGGCTGGTTGGTGGCGAAGTCCGGGTCGATGGTGACCAGCCCGGTCCGCGGCGTGGCGGTCGACTTGAACGGCGCCTTGAGCAGGTCGAAGTAGTGCGACCAGTCCCAGTACGGGCCCGGGTCCCAGTGCATGCCGCGCACGGTCGAGGCGACGGTGCCGGGGACGTTGTCGTGCCCGATGATGTGCTGCCGGTCCAGCGGGATGTCGTACTGCGCCGCCAGGTGGCGGACCAGCTTGGCGGAGGTGCGGTACATCGCCTCGGTGTACCAGGTGCCGTGTCCGGCGAAGCCCTCGTGCTCGAGGCCGATGGACTTGGCGTTCACGTACCAGTTGCCGGCGTGCCAGCCGACGTCCTTGGTCTTGATGTGCTGGGCGATGTGGCCGTCCACCGACCGCAGGGTGTAGTGCCAGCCCACCCGTCGCGGGTCCTTGACCAGGTTGACGCTCGGCCCGAAGTAGCCCTCGGTGTCGTGGATGACGATGTACTCGATCTTCTGCCGGTTGGGCCGGTCGGAGAGGTCGTGGTTGCCGTAGTCACCCGCGCCGGGGCCGTACTTCTGGTAGGGCGCCGGGATCCACTCGCAGGAGATGGTGTCGGGGCACTCCAGCCCGTCGGGGCGGGCGAGCTTGCGCAGGTTGAGCCGGTCCAGCCAGGTGCGCTGCGGCTGCACCACGCTGGCGGGCAGGCTCACCTGCTGCCCGTCGTCGGTGCGCCGGCTGTCGCCGGCGTTGATGGTGCCGTAGACCTCGTCGGCGAAGGCCGCCGCCGCGTCGGCGTTGTCCGCGCCGGAGTAGCGGGCCACCGCGCCGTACCAGGCCGCCGGGTCGGTGCCGGCGCCGACGGGGGCGCCGATCTCCTTCTGGTACGCGGCCAGCAGCGCCGCGCCGCCCCGGATGTTCGCCGCGACGTCCGTGCGCAGCGTCTCCTCGCTGGCGCCGGTCAGTGCGGCGGCGGCGTCGAGCGTCCGCAGCGCGGCCTCGGCGGGGGGCGGATCGGCTGGCGGCTCGTGCGCCTCGGCCAGGGACGGGCGGGAGTCGTCGCCGCGCGGGTCCTCGGTGCCCTCGTCGTGGTGGGTGCCCCCGGGCAGGGAGGCGACGTACTCCGCGTCGGTGAGGTGCATCGGTCCGTAGCCGCCGCTGGTGCTCGGCGTTCCGGCGTTGGTGTCCCAGCGGGACTGCAGGTAGGAGACTCCGAGCAGGACGCTCTCCGGCACGCCGTACTCGGCCGCCGCGGCGGCGTACTGCTGCTGCCGGTCGGTCGTCGGCGCGGCGGCGGCGGATCCGGCGGCGGTGAGTGGCGTCGCCGCCAGGGCGGCCGCGACGGCGGCGGCCAGCAGGACGCGTCTGCTCCTCGATGTCGCTGTCAGGTGCATCAGACCCCCAGGTCGGACGGGCGAATGTGGGGCCACCTTCGCCCCGGCCGGCACCTTTGGTCAATACCTTTCCATCGGTCACTTCAAAAGGAAGAAAATCTTCGTCCTCGGGGTTGCGCGCTCCCTCCGGTCCGTGTGAACACGGTGTGTCACGGCGCGACGGGTTGCGGATTGATAACGGCCGTCTCTACTCTGGTCATTCGTCGGCCGGCGACAGTCCGCCCAACCGGGGCGGTAACGGTCCGACACCGCCGAGTCGCTCCCGAGCGAGCCGGGGACCCAGGTACCCCCGGGGTGAATCCGCAGCCTCTGCGGTAGGGCGTCCCCTTCCCGCCCGAACCCGTCAGCTAACCCGGTAGGCGGTACGGGAAGAAGGAGTACGGAGCCCGGTGGCACACCATGCCCCGCGGCCACCGTCGGCACGGTCGGCCCTCGCCGACCCGACGACGGCTGAGCCGCGCCCACGCTGGTACCGCTGCACCACCGCCCTCGCCGCCCTGGCCGCGTTCGCCGTCGTCCTGACCGGCGGCGCCACGGCGGCCCACGCCGAACCGACGGTCGCCGAGATCGAGCGCCAGATCGACGAGGACTGGAACAAGCTCGAACCGATCATCGAACGGCACAACGCCACCCGCCAGGACCTGGCCGCCAAGCGCAGGCAGGCCGACGCGCTCGCCAGGCAGATCAAGCCGCTGGAGGAGCAGGTCGACCAGGCGATGAAGAAGGTCAGCGCGCTGGCCGTCCGCGCCTACAAGGGTGAGAACGTCTCCGCCGTCAACGCCCTGCTGGGCAGCCGCTCGCCCGACCAGATGGTCGGCCAGCTCGAACTGCTCGACCGGTTCGCCCAGCACCAGCAGAAGGACGTGCGGCAGGTCGCGGAGCTGCGCGACCGGCTGGCCGCGAAGAAGGCGCCGTTGGACGAGATGGTCGTCCAGCTCGGCCGGACCGAGGCTCAGCTCGCGGCGAAGAAGAAGCAGATCAACGCCGAGATCGACCGGCTGCAGAAGCTGCGGCTGCGGATCTACGGCAGCGGTGGGGGCGGCCCGCTGCGTCCCGCCCCCTGCCCGGCCAGCTATCCCGGTGGCGGGGCCGGCACCGCCGTCAAGTTCGCCTGCGCGCAGATCGGCAAGCCCTACGTCTGGGGCGCCGAGGGCCCGAATTCGTACGACTGCTCGGGCCTGATGCTCGCCGCCTGGGCGAAGGCCGGGGTGTCGCTGCCGCACAACGCCGCGCAGCAGCGCCGGGTCACCGCGACCGTCAGCCGGGGCGAGCTGCGCCCTGGCGACCTGGTCTTCTACTACAGCGACCTGCACCACGTCGGCATGTACGTCGGCGGGGGCTGGGTGGTGCACGCCTCCCGGGCCGGGGTGCCGGTCAGGATGAAGAAGGTCGACGACGGCCCGATCCACAGCTACGGCCGCCCCGGCTGAGGTGTGCGGAGGGGCCCTTCCTGACGCACGTCGTCGAGGAGAGGGCCCCTTCTGGCACCCGCGAAGCGGTCGTCAGCGGGTCGGCCAGGTGCGCCAGTGCTGCCAGGAGCGGCTCGGGGTCGGACCCCGCTGCCCCTGGTAGCGCGAGCCGTAGACCGCCGAGCCGTACGGGTGCTCGGCCGGCGACGAGAGCCGGAAGATGCAGAGCTGGCCGATCTTCATGCCCGGCCAGAGGGTGATGGGCAGGTTGGCCACGTTGGACAGTTCCAGCGTCACGTGGCCGGAGAAGCCCGGGTCGATGAAGCCCGCGGTGGAGTGGGTGAGCAGGCCGAGCCGACCCAGGCTCGACTTGCCCTCCAGCCGCCCGGCGAGCTGGTCGCCGAGCGAGATCACCTCCAGCGTCGAGGCGAGCACGAACTCGCCCGGGTGCAGCACGAACGGCTCGCCCTCGGGCACCTCGACCATCGACGTCAGGTCGTCCTGCTGCATCGCCGGGTCGATGTGGGTGTAGAGATGGTTGTTGAAGACCCGGAAGAGCTTGTCGAGGCGTACGTCGATGCTGGACGGCTGCACCAGCGTGGGCTCGAACGGCTCCAGCGCGAGCGTGCCCGCCTTGATCTCGGAGACCAGGTCGCGGTCGGAGAGCAGCATCGGAACACCATAGCGAGCGATGTGCGTGACCTGCGTGTCGGACTACCTGTTCGTACACGTGTTCGATAGAATGTCGGCATGGCTTCCTGGTCCGAATTCGCCGCCGACGAGCCCCGCCTCGCCGACGGGATCCGCGTTCTCATGCAGCAGTACGGGCCGGGCTTCGGCTATCTGGCCACCGTCCGCGCCGATGGTGGGCCCCGCGTCCATCCGGTCTCCCCGGTGATCACCGACGAGGGCCTCTTCTGCTTCGTGGTCGACTCGCCGAAGCGGCGCGACCTGGAGCGCGACGGCCGCTACGCCCTGCACTCCTTCCCGCCGGAGGAGAGCGACGACGAGGCCTACGTCGCCGGCCACGCCCGGCCGGTGACCGACCCGGCCCGGGTGGCCCGGCTGGCCCGCAGCCACCGGGCCGCGCCGCAGGTCGACTGGCGGCTGTTCGAGTTCACCGTCGACGTGGCGATGCTCGCCCGCCGTGAGCCGGGCGGCGTGGGCGGCGCGGGCGAGGGACACGGGCGGCCCGCCGTCCAGGTCTGGCTCGACCCCCGGGCGACCGCCCCCGACGTCGCGGCGGAGCCCGCGACGCGGTCGGTGAGCGGCGACAGCCTCGCCGCCCGCCCGGCCGCCTGAGACGCGGTGTGACGCCCCGGGCCGTCCCCGTCCGGGGCGCCACACCGCCCCGCCCCGCCCGAAGGCGACGGTGCCGGCCCCCGTCGAGCGGGGGCCGGCACCGGTGCCTGCCTGTCGTACTGGGGAATTACGCCGCGCGGTACGCGTTCCAGGCGGTCAGCATTCGGCTGGCCTGCCCGGCGGTGAACTGGTGCATGCAGGAGTCGTAGGTGTAGTCCATGAAGTTGGTGATCGGGTCGACGCCCGGGGCGGTGCAGGTGTCCCGGCCGGTCGGGCACTCGAACGCCGGCGAGGCCTCGGGCGCGGTGTCGCTGACGCTGTCACCCGAGCCGGAGCAGCCGCCCTGGAAGGTGTGGTAGAGGTTCAGCCAGTGACCGACCTCGTGGGTGCCCGTGTCGCCCTGGTTGTAGTTGGCGGCCGTGCCGCCCGGCAGCGACTCGCTCAGCACGACGACGCCGTCCATGCTGTTCAGCTTCCGGGTCGGGAAGGTCGCCCAACCGAGCAGGTCGTTGCTCAGCTCGCCCAGGTAGACGTTGAGCGTGTTCTTGCCGCCCTCGCGCAGCGAGGTCTTCATCGACCGCTCGGCCGAGGAGCCCTGCACGATCGGGTACCACGCCGGGTTGGTCACCCGGTTGATCTTCTGGAGCTGGAAGCTGAACGCGGTGGGCGCGCCGCCGGTCGCCCCGCTGTAGGACTGGTTCAGCACGTTGATCTGAGACGTGATCATCGAATCCGGGATGTTGCCGCCGGCCCGGGTGGCGTCCCGCTGGATCACGTGCACGACGACGGGGATGGTGACGGTGGCCATCGTGGAGGCGCCGGCGCCGGTGCGGAACCGGGCCCGCTCGCGCAGGGCGGCGGCCAGGTCGGCCTCGCGCTCGCGGGTTTCCGCCAGGGTCAGCTCGTTCGGCTCGTGCCTGGTCGCGGCACCCGCCTTCACGCGGGAGTCCGAGTGGACGTCGGCCGGCTCGACGCAGACCTCGCTCGGGGCGGCGGAGAAGGCCGACGCGGCCGGGACGACGCCCACCGCGGCGGTGCTGAGCAGCAACGCGAGGGTCGTCGTCGCGACGCCGGCCGTACGCCGGGTCAGCAGGTTGGGACGGAGTCCCATGGGCCCACCTCTTTCTGGCGACGCGACAGGGGGTATGTCACGCCGTGGCTGAGAACGTTGGCCAGACGTTACAACCGATCGACGGATTTGAGAACGGCCATATGTTGCCGCGATGAAACTTTTTCCTGGCCGGCGTCGTATCTGATCGACAATTGGCGATGAAATGGTGCTTCTCGGTAGCGATCCATGCCGCCGACGGCTCGCTGGCGCCGGTCTTCGGGTGTATCAGCCGGCAGGCCGCGGCGCGAGCGGATCATGCCGGCTTGGCGGGCGTCCACCTCCTGCGCCGGTGGCCGCGAGCCACTCTTGCGTCCCGTGGGCGACGCGGCGCGGCGTCGGAGGGGGTACCTGGGTGCACCGGCGTGACGACTCAGGTACAGTGGTGCCGCCTGCGGGTGTAGTTCAATGGCAGAACATCAGCTTCCCAAGCTGACAGTGCGGGTTCGATTCCCGTCACCCGCTCCAGCACGAAGGCCCTGGTCAGGACGCGAGTCCCCGCCAGGGCCTTCGATGCTCCGAGGCAACGATCGTGCCGCGTGCCGTTGGCGTGCCATCAGCCCCGGTCATCCCGGCCGTCGTTTCGACGGCTACCAGCCTCCCCGGACGGGCCAGAGGCGTGTTCGGACGTAGGCCTCCACCTTGTCGCCGTCCGGGGAGCCTGGGCGGCCTGCAACCGCCGACGAGGAGATCAGGTCCCTCTCAGGGCGCGCTGCCGTCGCCCAGAGGTTCCCCGTTGAGGTCCTGGACGCGTTCCAGGAGGACCACGGGGATCTCCCGGGTAATCCGCTGCTGGTAGGCCGCGTATTCCGACATGGTGGAAACCATCAGCCGCCACTGGCGTGGACGCTCGTCCGCAGTGGCAGGGCGCGCGCGTGCGCCGAAGGTCTCCGCACCGACCTGAACCGTGACGTACGGGTCGGCAAGCAGGTTGAGGTACCACGCCGGGTGGTGGTCCGAGCCGCGGTTGGAGGCGGCCACCACGTAGCGGTCGCCGTCGCGCGCGTAGACGAGGGCGGTGCGGCGTAGCTCGCCGGTTCTCCGGCCCCGAGTCGTCAAGAGCAGGTCGTTCACACCGGGCCGTGGTCGGCCTGCGGTCTCCTCGAAGCGGCGGATGTGCTCGGCGATCCAGGCGTTCGGGCTGTCGTGGACCTTGGGCATCACATCTCCCGGACACTCAGGGCGACGCGGTGGTGGCGGGGCGCCTCGATTTCGTCGAGCAGTGCGACCGCGAAGTCCGCGTAGCTGATCCGGCTGGCCGCATCGCTGTGCTCGGCGAGCCGGTAGTGGCCGGTGCGCGTGCCGTCGTGATCGAAGTCGCCCGCGGGAGCCACGTACGCCCAGTCGAGATCGCAGGTCCGAAGCGCTTCAAGGCCCGCCGCGTGGCCAAGGTAGAAGGAGCGGTACTCGTTCGGGTAGCCGGGCTCGTCCATCAGGGCGGCACCGGACGCCCCGGGCAGGATCGATGCGAGGCCGACCACCACCAGGCGGCGTACGCCCGCCTTCGCCAGCCCGGCGGCCAGGGCGCGGGACGACGCGGTGAAGAAGTCGTGCGGCGACACGGACAGGTCCACGGCAGCACTGATGGCGGCGTCATGCCCGGTGGCCGCCTCCGCGATGCTCACCGCGTCCGTAACGTCGCCTGCCACCACCCGCACGTCGGCCAGGTCGCTGTGGCCTGCGGGGTCGCGCACCACGGCAGTGACCTGGTGGCCGCGCCGACGTGCCTCGGCGACGACCTGCCGCCCGACCCGGCCGCCCGCGCCGAAGACCACGATGTTCATGAGCAAACGCCTCTCACCAGGGCCGGAGCCCGTGCGCCCGGCCGGTTCGCCGACCCTAGCGAGGGCCACGGTTACCACCGGGATACCAGCTGTCGTGAGCTGATGAGGTGACCCCTGCCCCCAAGGACCGCTCTGACCAGGCCGCAGGGCCGGCGACCAGGCGATCATCGGAAATTCCCGGGCTGACAGTGCGGGTTCGATTCCCGTCACCCGCTCCGGGTTGAGGCCCGCCGGCGAGGAGGTGGCCGCGTGCTGCGCGCGGCGGCCAGCCGCGACCCGGACGATCCGGCCCAGGTCAGGACCGGTTCCCGGCCTGGGCCTCATTCGTGCTGGTCGTTTCTCCGGCTTGTCGTGCCCGCTCGCGGTCAGGCTCAGGCAGGGAACGAAACAGTGCCGCCAAGTCGCCGAACACGAGGGGAAGGCCGCCCAGCTCGCTGATCCCGACCCAGGCGATGTCGTCATGCTCGTCAGGTGCCCGGTTGGTCGGAGTGCCGATCCAGTCTCCAATTCGCCAGACGCCCACGCGGACGGCGTCCTCACCACTGCCGGCATGCAGGTGGCCCAACCGTGAAGAGGACTCCGCCACGATGTGGACACCGAGCTCCTCGCGCATCTCACGCGCGAGGGCTTGTAGTTCCGACTCACCCGCCTCGACATGCCCCCCGGGCAGATCCCAGAGATCCGGGTATGCCCGGCGGGTCGGGCTGCGGTGTACCAACAGGACCGCGCCGTTCTCAACGAGTGCGCCCGTGACGACGACATGCATGACGGGGATTAGAGCACGGATAGGGCCAGCTCACCCCAGCCGAAGGGGACGCGCAGACGTCCGGATCCGCCGCGATCGGCGCGCTGGGTGCCGCAGATCCACTGGCGGACGACTGTCGCGCATCAGCCGACGGAGGACAGCAACGCCTCGCATGAGGGGACGCCACTGTCGAGCGGTTGCCCCCCAGCGAGGCGGCCCTGACTCATTCCCCGTGCGGCAGGCTCCACAGGTGCAGGGTGCTCCCGTCCCTGGAGACCGTGTGCCAGCCGCCCGGCCCGGCCGACCGGGGAGACCCCGAGACGGGGAAGGGGTAGGTGATCCGGGCGTCCAGGCTCATCGTGCCGGTGTCGACCAGCCAGTGGCGGGGGACCTGCGCGTCGTACTCGGTGCCCACCACGGCGCGGTCGTCGTACGGAAATGCCGCCTCGTAGCCCCAACCGACGCGGGTGTCGTCGCTCGACACAGGGGGCACGGCTTCGTCGGCGTCCAGACGCCGCAGCTCCGTGCCGTCGTCCGCCCGGTGCAGGTAGAGGGACCACTGCCCCGGATCCGTGGTCAGGAAGTGCTCCCCGGAAGGGCTCACGGCGAGGAGGACCTCCTCGACGAACCGCTGGACGGTGAGCGTCGTGCCCTCCCAGTGCCCCCACAGCACCGGCGAGTCCTCTTCGCCCTCGGCGACGGTCAGCCCCATGTACGCCGGGTCGGGATGGGCGAAATGGTAGGAGGACGCCCCCACGGTCGCCGTCTCGGCCCGGGCCAGCACCCTGCCGTCGGCGGGATCGAGGACCAGCCACTCCTCCCTGACCTCGTGCCCGGCGTAGTTGCGGACGTGGGCCCAGAGGAGCTTGCCGTCCGAGGAGAAGGCCGCCGAGCCGGTGTCCGCGTGGTCGTGGCCGCGGTCGTCGGCGTACTCGGAGAACGAGGCATGGGCCTCGGCGCACACGGCGGCGGACCAGCACCCGTGCCGGATCTCCCACCGCACCGCGCCGGTCGGATCCACCGCCCGCAACGCGTGGACACCGGCGAACACGGCGACATCGGCCGCGGGGGAGACCGCCGTCGAGCCGTACCGGCGGGGCCAGGGCGCGGGGAACCGGGTCTCCGTCCCCTCCCCGTCCAGGTCGCGGACGACCAGCTCGGTGTCCCCGCGCTGCACCAGCAGCCTGCGCCCGGGCCAGTGCAGCACCTGGGGGGCGTCCGCCGACGCGGGATCGAGCGGAGCGGCGACGGTGGCCGCGAGCTGAGCGGTGCGCTCGGCGGAAGTCCTCGACACGGAACCGTTCGGCAACGCCATGTCAGGCACACCTGATCATGACCAGCTGCGGACGGTTGCCGGTGTGGCACTGGTGGGTGATCCGCACGCTCCCCGATCTGGTGAGGACCGCGCCGTGTCCGTCGGCCGGCGTGGCGGTCAGCGTCCACGTGTACGCGCCGTTGGGCATCAGCCGACGGCGGTCGTCCCTGCCGTTCCACGTCGGGGCCACCAGGCCGCGCGTCAGGCCGCCGGTGAGGGTACGGACGACCGCGCCGCTCTGGCTCCGGATCACGAGCGTCCACGAGGCGGCCGGCTTGGACAGCCACCACTTGGGGCTCCAGTGCCCGGTGGCGCCCTTGACGTGCGCCGACGTGGCGACGGCGGCGTCGACCTGGACGAGGGGCGAGACCGGGATGCCGCTGGGGACCAGGTGGATGCCGTCGTCGGGGCCGAGGTGGGCGATGACCCCGGTGTACGGGTCGACGTCCCAGGGGCGCCACGACGCGAACGCCCCCGCGGTGTGGGACACCGGCGTGCCGCCGCGGACGTCGGTGACCTTCAGTTGCCCGTTCACCTCGGACGCGACGAAGCCGTCGCCGAGCTTGGCCGACGACCAGTCGTCACCGGCCACGAGTCGCAGGTTCGTCTTCCGGACGGTGTCGTAGACGCCCTGCCCCGCCGCCGAGCCCACACAGGTCCACAGCAGCCAGCGCCCGACGGCCTGGAGGTCCTCCAACAGGCACCCGCTGCCGAACCACACCCGAGCGCCCCGCTGCCTGGTCAGCACGTCGACGGGGGCCACGGCGTCGTTACCGTCCCGCACCCACAGGGTGGTGCCCCACAACGCCTCGACGGTGGCCGTCGTCGTGAACACCGTGCCTCCGGTGCCCAGGTCGAGGACCCGGGTCTCCACGCCCGTGCCGGCGTACGGCATCGTCAGGGCGGCGAACCGGCCGCCGACGGCCGCCACCGACTGGTAGGTGCGGGTGCTGTCGATCCGGGTGCCGGGCATGGACCCGGTCGGCTCCAGGAGGCGGGGCTGCCGGTCGTCGTCGGTGCGGCCGTAGCTGAGGCCCGAGACGACCGTCCGGCCGTCGCCGGTGTCGTGGAGGTCGGGGCACGCCGTGGTGTCGCAGCTGGCGGGTGCGGGGCCCCGGTCGGTACGCGCCCCGACCGTGCGGGAGCCGGTCACGCCGATCTCCCGGGTGTGGAGGTGGCGCCGCTCCTGCCAGGCGCTGTGGTGCTCCAGGGTGGTCAGCCGGCCCTGGGTGAAGGTGAGCCCGGACACCGCCTGGAGCTTGCGCGGGTACGCCTCGGCGATCTTGCGGATCGTCACGTCGCCGCCGTCCGCGGGCTCGACGACGGAGATCCCCCACCGGTCCAGGTCGGGGCCGCCCTGCACCAGGAGCCTGCCGTCCGGAGTCGGCATGGGAATCCCCTCTGACCTGGCCACCAGCGTCTTCACCGGACGTCCGTCGAGGGCCACGGCCTCGACCCGCCAGACCGGGTCCAGGTGGTTCAGGGGGCCCAGCGAGGGATCGTGCCGGCCCACCACGAGCGTCTCGCCGACCATGCCCAGCACCTGCGAGCCGCCGGTCAGCGGCACCGTCCGAGGGGTGGCGGCAAGGTCTCCGCGCGAGTGGACGGAGACAGTGCCGTTGTGCAACCAAAGCAGGTGGGTGGCGGTGAGCACGACGGTGCCGGTGCCCGCGTGGCTGGCGTACGGGAGTGGGACCAACCGGCCCTGCTCGACGTCGAGGAAGCCGGTGCGTGGCGTGCTGCCCACCCGGTACTGAACGACCTGGCCGCGCGCGTCGCCCAGCGGGGCACCGACCTCGCTCGACCCGGTGATCCCGTCGGGGACGCCCGCCACCGCACGCCGGGTGACGGAACCGTCGTCGTGGGAGTCGAGGAGATGCCACGTGTGGTCGCCGTCGGACGAGGCCTGCGCCCTTGTCACGACCGTCGACCCCAGCGTGCTGACGTACGTGTGACCGACAGGAATCTCGACCGTACGCGTCCGGCCGGTCGCCATGTCGCGCAGCGTCACGGTCCTGGCGGCGAGATCGGGGCTCGCGACGATGTCCGAGCCGGCGCCGAAGTCCGGGAGCATGACCGCATCCGTGCCGGACATGTCGAGCTTCGTGTCGACGCCGGCGTAGCTCGTCCACAGGTGGCCCAGCGTGGACTCGTGCCGGAGGAACCCCGACGGGCCCGCGCTCAGCAACTGCGTCTGGGGGTCCAGGACGTAGGTGGCGGGAACGACCACCTCTCCCGCGACCGGTGCGGCCCGCACGCTGCCGGCCGACAACGGAGCCAGCCCCACGGCGAGTGCGAACGACACGGCGCCGGCGATGCCGGCGCGGGTGAGCGAGCCTCGGACCACGCTCGTCCTCCCTGTGGGACAGAAGGTGAAGGCTTCGGCCCGAAGCCGGACCACGTCTCGCTGGGCGGTTCCTGCGCACGCCGTGCGGCCGGCAGGACACGGAAGAGCGGCGACCCGCGTCCGAAAGCCCCGAACAAGTTGCCGGAGCTTAGCAGCCGACGTGGCCTCGCGACGGCTCCGTCCACGGTGACGGCTCCGAACCCGTTGGTGGGTCGCGGGCGTCGGCCGGATCGGGGTCGTGCACGGGTTCCGGAAGCGAGCGTGCGAGCGGGACAGGAAGCGTGACCAGGTGACCTCGGTTCTGCTGTTCCACCAGGACCGGGACGGCCGCCCGCCTACGGGTCGCGGGGCCGGCGGTGGACGGCCATCCAGCCGGTGGCGAAGTCGACCACCGCGCGCTGCGCCATCAACCGCGCGGTGGCCTGGCCGACCCGGCCTTTCGTGGCCGCGCCGGTCGCCTCGAAGTCGGCGCCCAGCCGTTCGAAGTCGTCCTCGTCGGTCCGGACGTCGACCCAGGTCAGCCAGCGGCCGCCGCCGTCGGTGGCCCGTACCGAGGCGCCCTGCTCGGCGCGGGGCGGGGACGTCTGCCGCCACTCGGCGAGGTGCAGCGACGTGTTCGAGTCGTACCCGCAGCCGAGCAGGAGCACCTTGCCGTCGAGGCGGTACACGGCGCCGAGCGGCGACCGCTCGCCCAGCGCGTCGTCCAGGCGGTGCCCGGTGACGATCTCCCCGGCCCGCGCGCCGAGTGCGGCGAACGAGACCTGCGGGTGGTCGCTGCGCAGCGCGCCCGGCCAGGTGCGGACGAGCTCGGGCAGGATCCCCACGTACCGGCTGGGGGTGCGCGCCGGGTCGAAGCCGGGCGTGTGGTCGCGGATGGCCGGCCACCACGCCTCGGGCACGGGCGGCGCCTCCCAGCCGGCGGGGTCGGTGTTGTCGGGAGTGTGGGTGGGCACCACCAGGGTGCCGGTGGGGC
Source organism: Micromonospora sp. NPDC047670 (assembly GCF_043204915.1). NCBI lineage: Bacteria > Bacillati > Actinomycetota > Actinomycetes > Micromonosporales > Micromonosporaceae > Micromonospora > Micromonospora sp. NPDC047670. The sequence continues at coordinate 55,810 of NZ_JBIDDA010000007.1, read as the reverse complement.
CGAGCACCTCCAGCAGGGCCGCCACGACCGCCTGCGCCCCGCCGACGACGAACCCGAGGCTCCGCATCGACGTGTGCGCCAGCACGACGTCCCCGGCCGAGAGGCCGAGGCCGCGCAGGTCGGCGGCCAGGGATTCGGTGGTGTGCGGTACCGGCTGATCCACGCCGGGCAGCCTAGGCGGCCGTCGACCGGCCGCCCACCGCGTTTCCGCCCCGCGGGCGCGGTGTCTCCGGGGGCGGTCAGCCGGCGGCCGTGGTGAGCAGGGGATCCCGGCGCGGTACGGCGGCCAGCGCCAGCCCGAGCAGCGCGGTCGCCGCGCCCGCCACGAACAGGAGCGAGGCCGCCGGCTGGCCGAGCCACTCCCACAGCGGGTGCCACGTCGGGTGCGGCTCGTCGAGCTGGTGCTCGAGCAGGGCTGGGACGGCGAGCAGGACGGGCATCCACCAGAGGAACATGGTGATCGCGTACAGGACGGTGACCGCGCCCCGGGCGGGATGCGCCGCCTCGGTGCGGCGGCTTGCCCAGCCGAAGACCAGCCAGCCAAGGCTCGCGCCGAGCAGGCCGCCGCCGACGCCGGCCGGCAACACGGCCGGCGGGGCCGTCCGGCGCAGCTCCAGCCGGAGCTCGACGGCGTCGCCGGGCGTCTCGGCGCGGACGTGGAGGGCGACCTCGGTGTCCCCGCGCCGGGCGGGGAGCGTGGTCTCGGTGGTCTCCGTGATGCGCGCGCAGAACTTGTCGGCGCAGCCGGAGTACCGGCCGACCGTCGGCTCGTACACCTGCCAGCCGGTCTCGCGCAGGCGGCGGTGCGCCAACGCGAGCGTCTCCTCGGCGGACCTTGGGGGAGCGCCGACGATCTTGGCCGCGACGTCGCTCTGCTCGTATTCGCCGCCGTCCCCGAGGATCAGGTTGTCGATGTGCCACACGGTGAGCGGCTGGGTGTAGAAGGTGAAGAGCGCGGGTGACAGGTCGACCTCGCCGAGGTCGTGCCCGGGTAGCACGGCGGCGGCGACGGCGGCGGTCTCGGCCCGGTCCGGCATCGGCCGGGAGGTCTCCCACGCGGCCCGGGTGGCGAGGGCGGCGGCGAACAGGCCGCAGACGACGGCGGCGAGGGTGGCCCAGACGCCCACCGTACGGCTGGCCGGCCGCCCCAGCCGACAGCGCAGGCCGTGCCGGATCAGGTTCGCGGCCTCGCGCCCGGTGGGTCGGGTGCGGCCGGCCGGGGCCGCGTCCAGCAGCACACCGACCATCTCGTCGGCCCGGGCCCGCCGGTAGTCGCGCGGATGGCAGAACAGCAGCCGCCGGTAGCGGCGGGCGAGCGGGTCGCCGGTCGTCGGCATGGCCGTCCTTTCGTCGGTACGCACGGAGCCGGCGGAGCGGCCGTGCGGGCGGTGCGGTGGCGCGGGCGGGTCAGGCGATTCCGGGGCGCAGGGCGCGCAGCCGGGTCTCGGCGGCGGTGGCGAGCTGCCGCAGCCGGGCGGTCTCGGCGTCCAGGGCGCGGATGCCGTCGGGGGTGAGGCGGTAGTAGCGGCGGAGCCGGCCGTCGACGGTCTCCTCCCGGTCGGGCGCCACGAGCCCCTGCGCGTGCAGCCGGTCCAGCGCGGCGTAGAGGGTGCCCGGGAGCAGGGTGACGCGCTGCGCGGAGAGGGCGGTGACGTCCTGGACGATGCCGTAACCGTGCCGGGGGCCGCCGGCGAGCGCGGTGAGGATGAGGAACGTCGGCTCGCGCATCGCGGTCACGGCGTCAAGATAATCAGATCATCGATACATGGCAAGGCTCCGCTCGGGTCGCGTCCGTGGCGGACGGTGGCCGCTAGGCTGGCGATCATGCGGATTGGCATCGTGATCCTCCCCGACCAGCGCTGGTCCGACTCGCAGCGTCGTTGGCGTCAGGCGGACGAGTGGGGCTTCGACCACGCCTGGACGTACGACCACCTGGGCTGGCGCGACCTGGTCGACGGGCCGTGGTTCGACTCGGTGACCACGCTGACCGCCGCCGCGACGGTGACCACCCGGATCCGCCTCGGGACGCTGGTCGCCTCGCCGAACTTCCGCCACCCGGCGGCCTTCGCCCGGCAGGTCACCGCGCTCGACGACGTCTCCGGCGGGCGGCTGCTGCTCGGCCTCGGCGCGGGCGGGATCGGCTTCGACTCGGCCGTGCTCGGCGGGGAGACGCTGCCGCCCCGCCAGCGGGTGGACCGGTTCGCCGAGTTCACCGAGCTGCTCGACCTCATCCTGCGCGAGGACGGCACGTCCTGGCGTGGCGACTGGTTCACGGCGGTGGACGCGCGGAACAACCCGGGGTGCCTCCAGACGCCCCGGGTGCCGTTCGTGATGGCGGCCAACGGGTCCCGGTCGATGGGGCTGGTGACGCGGTTCGGGCAGGGCTGGGTCACCACCGGCTCCGGCGGGGACGACCTGGAGAGCTGGTGGGACGGGGTGGCCGAGCTGTCCGCCCGGCTGGACAAGACGCTCGCGGCGGCCGGCCGCGATCCGGGCACCCTGGACCGCTACCTGTCGCTGGACTCGGCGCCCGCCTTCTCGCTGCGCAGCGCCCAGTTCTTCGCCGACCAGGTCGGCCGGGCCGCCGCCCTCGGCTTCACCGACGTGGTCACGCACTGGCCCCGGCCCAGCAGTTGGTACGCCGGCGACGAGGCCGTCCTGGTGGACGTGGCCACCCGCCTGCTGCCCGAGTTGCGCGGGGCCTGACGGGCCGGCGCCGCCGGGGTCACGTTCCGCGTGCGCCGGAGCGGGCGCAGGCCCGGGCGGGGACCGCGGATCGTCCGGGGGCCGGTCGTCACGGCGCACCCTCAGGTGCCGAGGTCCCCGGTGGTGACGCCGCCGTCGCCGGCCGAGACCAGCCGGAACCGGATGCAGACGACCTCGCTGTCGTCGGTGACGGGGGTGCCGACCCGCGCCCAGTACGCGGCGTGCCCCTCGCGCCACTCCTCGATCGAGCGGTCGCCCTCGCCCTCGGAGCGGGCGAAGTCCCACGGCACGTCGGCGAAGCGGACCACCTCGACGCCGGTGACCTCGACGACGCCGACCAGCGCGTCCTCGTCGTCGACGAGGACCAGCCGCTCGCCGACCTGCTCCAGTTCCTCGCCCTCCTCGGCGTACTCGGTGGTCAGGCCGGCGGTCGCCGTCTTCACCCCCGCGAGCACCAGGGTGTTCAGTCGTGTCCGCAGCTCACCGGGGGTGCCGAGGGCGAGGGTGCGCAGTCCACCGATCCGAGGCCACATCCTGCCGAGGCTACCGGCGGCGTCGATCTCGCGCCTGAGCATTCGACCCCCACCGGCGGCCCGGTCGGCAGGTCGGCGACCAGGGAGGGTGGTCATGGCGGATCGGCGCGCTGTGCTCATCCCCGGTCGGGGCTACGACACGCGTTACCCCCTCTTCCTCTACGCCGGCGAGGCGCTGCACGCCAGGTCGTCGCCGCTGACCAGCGCCCGGATCCGCAGCTCGGTGGCGACCGCCGGCGGGCAGTCGAGCACCACGGCGGCGGTGCCGACCGGTTCGGCGCCCCGCGCGGCGCAGATCTCGTAGAGCGCGCGGATCTGGGCCCCGGTGGCGACCCAGTCGTCCACCACCAGCACCCGGTCGCCCCGGTCCAGGGCGTGGTCCCGGACAGCCAGGTCCACCCGCCGACCGCGGAAGTCCGGCGGGCTCTGCGCCCACGTGAGCGGCCCGGCGGGCAGCCGGCCGTCGCCCGGCTTGTGCGCCGGCACGAAGCCGACCCCGAGCGCCGTGGCGGCGAGCGGCCCGAGGAGGAAGCCCGTCACCGCCGGCGAGACGACCACCGTCGGCCGGGCGGCCCGGAACGGCTCCACCAGGGCCGGCCCGAGCCGGGCGAGCACCTCCGGGTCCCGCCACCAGCCGGAGACGTCGCTGACCAGGTGGCTGGCGCCGGGGCCGGGATCGATCCACCGGACCAGCTCGGCCAGACGTCCGCTCAGCTCGGAAGGCATGTCGTTCATCCTGCTCCAGCGGGTACGGCTCGCGTGGCCCACCCGCCACCGGGGCCGCCCGGCCGACGCCGGGTCGGATGATCGGCTACACGTATCGCCGCAATTACGGGCATATACCCATGATCACGTTGACTTCGGAAGTGCTTCTCTCGTTACGGTCCGACCCGGTTTGTTCAGGTAGCGAAAGGACCGGATAAGTGGCTGGCAGGCACTCCCGTACCCGCATGTTCTCCTCGCCGGCCGGCATCGCGGCCACCGCGGCGGTCGGGGTGGCCCTCGCCGTCGGCGGTACGGTCGGCGCCGTCCAGCTGACCTCGGGCTCCGAGGCGGTGCGGCCGGCGGCCGTCGACCTCCCGCCCACCGGCGTGCCGAGCAGCGCGGCCCCGAGCACGCCGGCCGCCCCGCCGAGCGCCAGCGCGTCGCCGAGCGTGACCGCCAGCCCGAAGGCGAGCCGGTCCGCCCAGGCCCCCTCCCGGAGCAAGCCGCGCACCGCCGCGCCCAAGCCGACCGCGACGAAGAAGACCAGCACCGCCCGGCCGGTGGTGGACAGCGGCTCGTGCGGCGCCTCGTTCTACTCCGAGGGGCAGCTCACCGCCAACGGTGAGACCTTCGACCCCTCGGAGCTGACCGCCGCGCACAAGACCCTGCCGTTCGACACGAGGGTCCGGGTGACCAACCCCGCGAACGGCAGGTCCGTGACGGTGCGGATCAACGACCGGGGCCCGTTCGTCGAGGGGCGCTGCCTCGACCTGTCCCGGGCCGCGTTCGCCGAGATCGCCTCGCTCGACGCCGGTCACGTCGAGGTCCGCTACGAGGTGCTCGGCTGAGGCGCTCCCCGCGCGGCGATCGGCTCGCCGACGCGACCCGCGCGGCCAGAACATCCTCGGACGACGGGCCAGGTTCATTCACCCGTTCACGTCCATCAGGCATGCTGTCCCTCGTACGCACGAAACCCTTCCAGTCGGGCCACGGCCCGCTGAGCCCCGGATCCCGCGCCGGCCTCGGCGCGGCCATCGTCCTGCTCGCGATCGTCTCGGCGGTGGAGCTGGCCGACGGACGGTCGGCGAACTACATCGCGCTCATGGTGGCCGCGCCGTTCCTGGCGGCCGCGCTGGCGTCGTGGCGGATCGCGCTCGGGGTGGGGGCCGCCGCCACGGTGCTCGGCGCGAGCTTCGCCCTCGGCGAGCAGACCGTGTCGCTCGCCACCGCCGTCGCGGTCACGTGCATCGCGCTGGGCACGGGCATCGCGGCGGCCACGGCGGCGGTGCGGCAACGGCAGGCCGAACAGATCGCCGAGCTGTCCCGGCTGGCGGCGGTGGCCCAGCAGGCCGTGCTGCGGCCGCTCGGGCCTCAGGTCGGCAGTCTCTCGGTGGCCGGGCGGTACATCTCCTCCACCGCCACCGCCGAGATCGGCGGAGACCTGTACGAGGCGATCGACACGCCGTACGGGGTGCGGATGATCATCGGCGACGTGCGGGGCAAGGGGCTGGACGCCGTCCGGCTGGCCAGCATCGTGCTGGGCTCGTACCGGCACGTGGCGTACGAGCGGGCCGACCTGCGGGCGATCGTGACCGACCTGGACCGGGCGGTGGCCCGCAGCGTCGGCGACGAGGACTTCGTGACCGCCGCGCTGGTCGAGGAGCGGGGCGGGACGCTCACCATCGTGAACTGCGGCCACCCGCCGCCGCTGCTGCTGCGCCGGGGCGCCGTCATTCCCCTCGAACCGCCGGCCCCCGCCCCGCCGCTCGGTTTCATGCCGGTGGTCCGCCCGCGGGTCGAGCGGCTGGAGCCCGGCGACCGGTTGCTGCTCTTCACCGACGGGCTCGGCGAGGCGCGCCGGGACGGGGAGTTCTTCCCGACCGCCGACCGGGCCTGGCGGCTGCTCGGCCACGGCACCGTCGCGGACGGGCTCGCCTCGTTGGAGACCGCCCTGGTCGAGTGGGTGCACGGCCGCCTCGACGACGACATCGCCCTGGTCCTGATGGAGTACACGGGCTCGCGCGGCGGCGCGACCGCGGCCGTGCCGAGCTGGGAGGTCGGCGCCGCCGAGAACTGAGAGCGGCGGTTGCGAGAGGATGTCGGGGCGCCCTCGGCAACCTGAACGGGAAGTGTGTAATCGCCGTCACTTCCGAGATCGGCTTGTCGCTGCCTACCCGCGAGTAATACAGTCGGGGTTACTGATCGGTAACACCTGTCCGGAAGCGGGGCCAGCGAGCATGACCCACTACAAGAGCAATCTTCGGGACCTCGAGTTCAACCTCTTCGAGGTCTTCGGGGCGGACCGGGCGTTCGGCCAGGAGCCGTACACGGATCTGGACGTCGACACCGCCCGCGACATCCTCGCCGAGGTCGACCGCCTCGCCCGGGAGGACCTGGCCGCCAGCTACCTGGACAGCGACCGCAACCCGCCGGTCTTCGACCCGGCCACGCACACCGCGCCGCTGCCGGAGTCGTTCAAGAAGTCCTACCAGGCGTTCATGAACTCCGAGTTCTGGCGGCTCGAGCTCCCGGCGGAGCTGGACGGCAGCAACGCCCCGCGCGCGCTCGTCTGGTCCCTCGCCGAGCTGGTGCTCGGCGCCAACGCCGCGGTCTGGATGTACTCCTCCGGCCCGTCCTTCGCGCACGTGCTGCACGTCGAGGGCACCGAGCAGCAGAAGAAGTGGGCCAAGCTCTTCGCGGACAAGCAGTGGGGCTCCACGATGGTGCTCACCGAGCCGGACGCCGGCTCGGACGTGGGCGCCGGCCGGGCCCGCGCCATCCCCCAGCCCGACGGCTCCTGGCACATCGAGGGCGTCAAGCGCTTCATCACCTCGGCCGAGCACGACCTGAGCGACAACATCATCCACTACGTGCTGGCCCGTCCGGTCGGCGTCGAGGGTGTCGGCGGCCCGGGCACCAAGGGCCTGTCGCTGTTCGTGGTTCCGAAGTACCACTTCGACGAGAACACCGGCGAGCTGGGCGAGCGCAACGGCGTCTTCGCCACCAACGTCGAGCACAAGATGGGCCTGAAGGTCTCGAACACCTGCGAGGTGACCTTCGGCGAGCACGGCGTACCCGCCAAGGGCTGGCTGCTGGGCGAGAAGCACGAGGGCATCCGGCAGATGTTCATGATCATCGAGAACGCCCGGATGATGGTGGGCACCAAGGCCATCGCCACCCTCTCGACCGGCTACCTGAACGCCCTCGAGTACGCCAAGAGCCGGGTGCAGGGCGCCGACCTGACCCAGATGGCGGACAAGACCGCGCCGCGGGTCACCATCACCCACCACCCCGACGTGCGCCGCTCCCTGATGCTGCAGAAGTCGTACGCCGAGGGCCTGCGCGCGCTGGTCTGCTACACGGCGAGCTGGCAGGACAAGATCATCCTGGCCGAGACGGCCGGTGACGAGAAGGCCGCCAAGACGGCCAAGCGGGTCAACGACCTGCTCCTGCCGCTGGTCAAGGGCGTCGGCTCGGAGCGGGCGTACGAGCTGCTCGGCCACGAGTCGCTGCAGACCTTCGGCGGTTCCGGCTTCCTCCAGGACTACCCGCTGGAGCAGTACGTCCGCGACGCCAAGATCGACACCCTGTACGAGGGCACGACCGCGATCCAGAGCCTCGACCTGATCTTCCGGAAGATCGTCCGGGACAACGGCAAGGCCCTGATGGTGGTCGCCGGCGAGATCCAGGAGTTCATCGCCACCGAGGGCGGCAACGGCCAGCTCAAGGAGGAGCGGCAGGCGCTCGGCAAGGCGCTCGCCGAGATCCAGAACATGCTCGGCGTGATGACCGGCTGGCTGGGCGAGGCGCAGGGCGGCGACGCCCGGGCGCTCTACAAGGTCGGCCTGAGCAGCCGCCGGTTCCTGCTGGCGATCGGCGACCTGGTCGTCGCCTGGCTGCTGCAGAAGCAGGCCGACGTGGCCCTGAAGGCCCTGGCCGGCGAGGTGTCCGCGGCCGACAAGGCGTTCTACACCGGCAAGGTGGCCGCCGCGAAGTTCTTCGCCCGTGAGGTGCTGCCCCGCATCGGCGCCGACCGGCGGGTCATCGAGGGCACCGACCTGGACATCATGGACCTCCCGGAGGAGGCCTTCTGAGTCACGCCACCCACCGCGTCGGGCGCGGTGGGGCGGCCGGGTGACACCCGGCGGTGATCCGGCGCGACGGCCGGCGGGCAACAGCCCGCCGGCCGTCGGCGTCTCCGCAGCCTTGTCGTCGCGCCTCGCCCTGGCGTTCGCGTCGATCTGGGTTCGCCTTGCCCCTTCAGCTCGACGTCACGGCTTGACATGAAGTCGAGTTGAGGTTCGAGGATGGCCGTATGGCAGAGACCACCACGATTATCGGAACCGGCGCGATGGGAACAGCGGTGGCACACCGTCTACTCGACGCGGGCCGCGAGGTGGCGGTGTGGAACCGCACTCAGCACCGGCTCACCGGCCTGGTGGAGGCGGGTGCTCGGCCCGTCGACTCGGTCGCTGCGGCCGTGTCGTCGAGCGATCTCGTCCTGCTCACCCTCACCGACTACCGCGCGGTCGCCGACTGCCTGGCCGCCGTGCACCCGGACCAGGCCGGGCGGACCATCGTCGCGTTGTGCACCGGCACACCGACGGAGGCGCAGAAGACGGCCGATCTCGTCGCCGGCATGGGCGCTCGGTATCTTGACGCGGGCGTCCAGGCCTCGCCGGAGACGATCGGCACTGACGGGGCCACCATCCTGTACGGCGGTGACCGTGTCGCGTACGAACTTCACCTTGACACCTTGCGCCTGCTCGGTCCGCCCCGCTTCGTCGGGGACGCGCCAGCGGCCGCCGCGATCTGGGATCTGGCCCTCTTCGGCGTCTGGTACGACGCACAACTGGGCCTGCTCCGCGCTCTCGACACCGTACGCGCCGCCGGCATCGACATCACCGACTTCGCCCGGACTGCCGGCACACAACTCGGCCACGTGGTCAACTCGGCCACGGCCACCGCGACCGAGCTTCTCGAAGCTGACTATCCGCCCGGCCCGGCCAACCTCGGCGAGCACCTCACCGTGCTCCGTCACCTCATCGAACAACGTTCCGGCAGCCCGCTCGGCGACGGCGGCCTTCCGATCGTGGCAGCGCGGATCGAGGCGCTCCTCGCTGACAACCGCTCAGGCGAGGGTCTCACCGCCGTCATCGACCGACGAGAAGTCCCATAGCCGGACCACCTGCCTCGATACGGCTGCGGCGTCCTGGCGAGCACCCCTGCGGACCTCGGGGCAGGTCACCTACCGGATAGCGAGTTCCTCCGCATCGTTGCGGTGACAACCGCACAATCCCTACGGCCCCTCGGTTGTCCCCTCCAATGGTAGGCCCACAGATCGGCCATCCCCCGGGCTGGGGCCGGCGGTGGCGACCCGTGCGGAAGCTGCCGCCGACATGCCCAGCCGTACGCAGGTCAGGCACGTGCGGGGCCGCTACTCACGTGTCGCGAGCTACCACCGCCAGCCGACGTCCTGCGCGATTCGACAAGCACGAAAGGAATAGCCTACCGATGTCGCAGTCATCTACCCGGTTGGCAGATGGCCCGATTCTCCTCCGTAACACCATGCGCATCAAGGAGGGTCATCTCGAAAAATATCGAGACGCAGTTCGTTCTGCTGTTGACTTCGTAAGAGAACACGGCCCGCAACTCATGGTTGAAGTGTTCATTGACGAAGCCAACCTACGCGCCTACAGCTTCCAGCTTTACCATGACTCTGCCGCGGTGCTGAAGCATTGGCAGCTCGCCGATCCCTACATCCAAGAGGTCATGGAACACTGCTCCGTGGAGGCACTTGACGTTTACGGGCAGCCCAGCAAGGAAGTCATGGACGGTCTGACGCAAAATGGTGGCACGGCTTCGCTCGTGGTTACCCCACATCTAACCGGCTTCTTCCGTCACCGCTGATCGGCGCCTTCAATTTCGTCGCACGGACGCCCTGCAGCGCGAGGAGCGGGCGCCGCCTGCGGACCGCGTCAGCCGACACCCCGTCACGGGCGTTCTGCCGGCGTCCGCCCGAGCTGGGCGGAAACCGGATGCGTGATCAGCCGGGTGGCCCGCGTAGACCGGCCACCCGGCCCGAGGATGCCGAACGGCACCGACGACCAGCGGTAACCGGTCCTGTCCGGTCAGCCCGTACGCGCGGATCACCGTCCGGTCGACCGCGTTACCGGCGAGGTCCGTCGCCCTGGGCCCAAACTGAGACGTAACCGCCGGTGGCGGGGTGGTTGAGGCGAGCCGTCCAGCGAGTACCGGTACGTACCAGGCTGACCGGTTGCCATGTCGCGCCCTCGTCGAGCGATGCGGACAGGGTCAGCGACTCGATCTGCTGAGCTCGTTCGGCCCGGTGCGACCTTCGCTGAAGGTCCCGTTGTCGCAACCTGCGCGGTCGGCGCGTGGTCGGTCTCGTCGTGCCGTGGAGCCGCGAGAGCCCCGCGCCACATAGATCCCGCAGCGGGTGTGCCGGCTATTCGGCCGCCTCATCCAGGTAGCCGGGCGGTGTGGCGGGTAACCGTCGCAGGGCCACGTCAGAGAACGCCCAGAGCCACCGCACGGGGGAGTGCAGCGCACATGGGCATTGGTAGTGGGATCTTCCTGATCGCGATCGGCGCGATCCTCACCTTCGCCATCAGGGCCAACGTCTGGTGGGTCGACCTGCGCGCGGTCGGCTGGGTGTTCATCCTGGCCGGGCTCGCCGTACTGCTCACCACGCTCTGGTTCTGGCAGGACCGCCGCAAGCGGGCGCGGACACTCATCGTGGAGGAGAACCGGCTCTCGCATCCGACCGCGATGATGCCGCCGCCACCCGACCCGCCGCCGCCGACCGCGCCGCCGTCCTGAGCCGGTGACCGGCTGACAGGGTGCGGCCGCTGAGCCATCCGCCGAGCACCGGGCGGATGGCTCAGCCGCGTGCGGTGTGCCGGGCGGTGATCGGCGCCCGCCTCCGGCCCAGGTCGGCCCAGTCGCCCTCCGGCCGGTGTACGACGACGTCGCTGGTCCGCATGCCGTCCTGGTCCGCCCGGATCGGGTCGAGCAGAGCGGAGAGCAGCGAGATGCCCGGGTTGTGGGCGATCAACAGCACCGTCCGGGCGCTCGGGTCTACGCGCCTGACCAGGGCCAACAGGTCCTCCGGGTGAGCCTCGTACGCGTCCGCCTCGTAGCGGACGACGGGGGCGGGGCCGGCCGAACCGCCCTCGGGTGGCGACCCGGTCATGCCCATCGCCACACCGTGCCAGGTCTCGCGGGTGCGGCGGGCGGCCGAGCAGACCACCACGTCGGGCAGCAGCTCGTGCTTGGCCAGCCAGGCGCCGGCCGCCGCCGCGTCGGCGTGGCCGCGGGTGGCCAGCGGGCGCCGGACGTCCGGCGCCTCCCCCGGCGGCTCGGCCTTGGCGTGCCGGAGCAGCACCAGTGTCCGTCCCTCGGCGTGAGCGTCCGTCATGTCCCCAGCTTGCCCGATTGACGATCAGAGCGCCTGGGTAAGTCGATGGATGCCGCACCCTCACCGATGGCCGCGGCGGAGGCAGACGCCAGGGACAGCCGAGGAGGCGACGACATGGGTTTTGGTGGCAGTATCTTCCTGATCGCGCTGGGTGCGATCTTCGCGTTCGCCGTGGAGGCGGACTTGGGCTGGCTCAACCTGGCCGTCGTCGGCTGGGTGCTGATGCTCGCCGGTCTGGCCGGCCTGCTGGTCACGCTCCACTTCTGGAACACGCGCCGTCGGACCGTCGTCGCTCGGCCGGTGACCGAGGACCGGGTCGTCGCCGAGCGGGTCGTGCCCGTGCAGGACGACCGGGTCGTCGAGGAGTACCGCGAGGTGCGCCGGCCGCGCCGCACGGTCTGACGTCCCGACGCCGTCTTGCCGGGGGCTCCGCAGTGTGGCGGGGCCCCCGTCGTCTGCCCCGGCGGCTCCGGCATCGGACCCGCCGGCCCGCTGGCCGGTCCGGCTGAGCGGCGGGTCCGGCTGAGCGGCGGGTACGGCCAGGCGGTCAGGCGAAGAGGGCGAAATAGATCGCGATGTGGTGGCAGAGGGCGGCCACCAGGGTGCAGGCGTGGAAGAACTCGTGGTGGCCGAAGACGGTGGGCCAGGGGTTGGGCCGGCGCAGCGCGTAGAAGACCGCGCCGACGCTGTAGATCGCGCCGCCGACGATGAGCAGCACCAGCGCGGTCACGCCGCCCTGGTGCAGGATGTCGGGCAGCATCGCGACCGAGACCCAGCCGAGCGCCAGGTAGAGCGGCGCGGAGACCCAGCGCGGGGCGTGCGGCCAGACCAGCTTGAGCGCCACCCCGGCGATCGCACCGCCCCAGACCAGCGACAGCATGATCGTGGCCGGCCGGGGCTCCAGCAGCAGGACGCAGAACGGCGTGTACGTGCCGGCGATGAATACGAAGATCATCGAATGGTCCATCCGGCGCATGATCTGGTAGCCGCGCTCGGACCACACCCGGCGGTGGTAGAGGGCGCTGGTGCCGAAGAGCCCGCACACCGTCAGGCTGTAGATCACGCAGCTCACCAGGGGTGCCCAGCCGGGCCGGGTGGCGGCGATCGCGCTGAGCACGATCCCGCAGACCGCGGCGACGAAGAAGGCGTACGTGTGCAGCCAGCCGCGCATCCGGGGCTTGCCGATGTCGACCGGCTTGAGTCGAAGCGGTGCGGAGGTCGTCACGACATCAGGTTACGGCACCGTAGGTTACTTGCAAGTAGAGCGTCCGGTCCCGTGGGACGGCGCTCGGTCCAGCTCCGTGCCCGGCGACCGGTCGGGGAGGATGGCGGCATGCGGATCCGACCCGTCGGGGCGCACGCCCTGCTGCTCGACTGCGCCGCGCCGGCCCCGGGCGCCGGGGGGACCCGGGGCACCCTTGCGGCCGGCGATCCCGGGGCGGGCGCCGGCCTGGTCGAGGCGTGGCGGGCCGAGCTGTGGCGGCGGCGCGAACAGGGCGAGCTGACCGCCGTCGAGATCGTGCCGGCGGCCACCACCGTTCTGCTCGACGGCGTGCCCGACCCGGTGGCGACGGCCGCGCGGATCGCCGGCTGGGCGCCCCGACCGGCCGCCCCCGCCGGACCGACCACCGCCGACCGGATCGAGGTCCCGGTGACGTACGACGGCGCGGACCTGCCCGTCGTCGCCGGTCACTGGGGCGTGGACGTGGCCACGGTGGTCGAGCGGCTGGCGCGGACCGCCTTCCGGGTGGCCTTCTGCGGCTTCGCCCCCGGGTTCGCCTACCTGACGGGGCTCCCCGCCGAACTGGCGGTGCCCCGGCTGCCCAACCCCCGCCCCCGGGTGCCGGCCGGCTCGGTCGCCCTGGCCGGCCCGTACGCCGGCATCTATCCGGCGGCCTCGCCCGGCGGCTGGCTGCTGGTGGGGCGTACCGCCATGGCCCTCTTCGACGTGCGCGCGGACCCGCCGGCCCGGCTCACCCCCGGCGCCGAGGTGCGCCTGGTGGCCGGGTGACCGGGGCCGGGACGGTCGAGGTGCTCCGCGCCGGGGCGCTGACCACCGTCCAGGACCTCGGCCGGGCCGGGTGGGCGCACCTGGGCGTACCCCGGTCGGGCGCGCTCGACCCGGCGGCCCTGCGGCTGGCCAACCGGCTCGTCGGCAACCCGGAGTCCGCCGCCGGCCTGGAGATCACGATGACCGGCTGTGAGCTGCGGTTTCCCCGCGCCGCGACGGTCGCGGTGACGGGGGCCGACACCGCCGTCCGGGTCGGCCGCCGCCCCGGGGACGTGGGGCGGCCACTGTCGGTGCCGGCGGGCACCGTACTGCGGATCGCTCCGCCCCGCGACGGCCTGCGCAACTGGCTCGCCGTGGGCGGCGGGATCGCCGTTGAGCCGATCCTCGGCAGCCGCGCCACCGACACCCTCTCCGGGCTCGGTCCGCCGCCCCTGCGCGACGGCGACCTGCTGCCTCTGGGCGCACCCACCGGCCCCCCCGCCCCGGTGGACGTCACCGTCGCGGCGGCGGTCCCGGCCGAGCTGCGGCTGACGCTGCGACTCGGGCCCCGCGACGACTGGTTCACCGCGACCGCGCTCGACCGGCTGTTCGGCACCGCGTACGCGGTGAGCCCGGTGAGCAACCGGGTCGGCGCGCGGCTCACCGGCGCGGCGCTGCCCCGCGCGGTGGCCGGGGAACTGCCCAGCGAGGGGATCGTGCTCGGCGCGGTACAGGTGCCGGCGGACGGTCAGCCGCTGATCTTCCTCGCCGACCATCCGACCACCGGCGGATACCCCGTCGTCGGGGTGGTGGACGACGTGACCCCGCTCGCGCAGGCCCGCCCAGGGACTACGGTCAGGTTCCATGGACCTCAACGCTGACCTCGGCGAGGGATTCGGCATCTGGCGACTCGGCGACGACGGCGCGCTGCTGGACCTGGTCACCTCCGCCAACGTCGCCTGCGGATTCCACGCCGGCGACGCGTCCACGATGCGCCGGGTCTGCGAGGCCGCCGCCGCCCGCGGGGTCGCCGTCGGCGCGCAGGTGGGCTACCGCGACCTCGCCGGCTTCGGCCGGCGGCACATCGCGTACGCCTTCGCGGAGCTGCGCGACGAGGTCACCTACCAGCTCGGCGCGCTCGACGCGTTCTGCCGGCTGTTCCGCACCCGGGTCCGTTACCTCAAGCCGCACGGGGCGCTCTACCACGCCGCCGCCTGCGACGAGACCCAGGCGGCGGCGCTGGTCGCCGCGGTCGGCGACTACGACCACGAGCTGCCGCTGCTCTGCTCGCCCGGCTCGGTCCTCGCCCAGCTCGCCGCGGGGGCGGGGCTCCGGGTGGTCGCCGAGGGCTTCGCCGACCGGGGCTACCTGCCCAACGGCTCACTGGTGCCGCGCACCGCCCCCGGCGCGCTGGTCACCGACCCGGAGGAGGTGGCCGCCCGAGCCGTGCGGATGGCCACCGAGCGGACCGTCGTCGCCGTCGACGGGAGCGTCGTTCCGTGCCCGGTCGACTCGATCTGCCTGCACGGTGACGCGCCCGGCGCGGTCCGCTGCGCCGAGCTGGTCCGTGCCGCCCTCATCGACGCAGGCGTGCCGCTCACCCCGTTCGCATGAGAGGAAGGGCACCCGTCGCCCGGGTGGCCCAGGGCCTCTCCGCCCCCCTCAGGCGCCCGGCCCGCCTAGACACCGGGGCGTCAGGCGTCGAGGCCGCGCAGGATCAGCGGGAGGCGCGCGGCGGCGCCGTCGACCACCCGGACCGGGACGCCCCAGTCCTGGCGGGTCAGGTGGCACGCCGCGTGCTCGACGTCCGCGTCGCAGGTCGCCGCCTGGGCGGTCACCTGGAGCACGCCGGCGGTCACGTCGCCGTTCACCACCAGCCGGCGGGACAGCTCGGTCCCGGTCCCCGCGCCCTCGAGCAGCAGCTCCGGCGGGGACGCGGAGACCACCAGCCGCGTCGACGGGCCGTAGGTCTCGTCCAGCTTCTGCCCCGGCGCCGGGGTGAAGACGACGTCCAGGGTCACCTCGCCGGCCCCCACGTCGGTGGGCTTGCGCTCGGTGCGGTGCCGGGGCCCGTCCACCGTGCTCGCCCCCGCCGCGGAGAGCGCGCCCGGCGCCAGCCGGGTCAACCGGTGCGCGGCGGACTCCACCACCAGCACCTCGCCGGCCGGCGTCAGCACGAGGTCGCTGGGCTCGGCGAGCCCGTCGGCGACCGTCGAGACCCGGTCGCCCTCCGGGTCGTAGCGACGGACCGCGCCGTTGTACGTGTCGGCGATCAACACCGAGCCGTCCGGCAGCGCGCACACCCCCAGCGGGTGCTGGAGCAGCGCCTCCGACGCCGGCCCGTCGACGTGGCCGAAGTCGAAGAGCCCCTGCCCGACGGCGGTGCCCATGACGTCGTTCTCGACGTACCGGATCGCGCTGGTCTCGCTGTCGGCGATCCAGAGCCGGGCGCCGTCCGCGGAGACCGAGAGGCCGGACGGCTGCGCCATCCACGCCTCGGCCAGCGGTCCGTCGCGCAGCGCCTCGACGGTGGTGCCCGCGTACATGCCGGCGGTGCGCTTCACCGGGTCGAACCACCAGAGCTGGTGGATGCCGGCCATCGCGATGACGACCTTGTCGTCGTACCAGGCCAGGTCCCAGGGGGAGGAGAGGTCGACGGCGAGCGCGTCGTGCGCGTGGTCGTCGACCGTGGAGCGCCACTGCCGGCCGGTGCCGGCGACCGTGACCACCTCGCCGTCCGCGAGGCGTACGCCGCGCAGCAGGTGGTTGACGGTGTCGGCGACGACCAGGTCGTAGCCCGCCACCTCGGCGGCGTGCGCGGGCAGCAGGCAGAGCCCCTGAGGCTCGGAGAAGGTGGCCACCTCGGCGGGACCGTCGGCCCGCCCCCGGGTGCCGGCGCCGATCCGGCGGACCAGCGTCTCGCCGTCCGGGGCCAGCTCGGCCAGCGAGTGTCGGGCCGAGTCCGACACCAGCAGGTTGCCGTTCTCCAGCAGCACCGCCTTGCCCGGGAAGCGCAGGGTGGTCTCCGGCTCGGCCGGCGGGACGTACGGGCCGTCGCCCCGGTGCAGGGTGCCCTTCGCCTCGTGGGTGGCGATCAGGTCGTCGATGAGGCGGGCCAGCCCCTCGGCGTGCCCCTCCCCGGCCATGGTCGCCACCACGTAGCCCTCGGGGTCGATCACGGACAGGGTGGGCCAGGCGCGGGCCGCGTACTGCTGCCACATGTCCAGCTCGGGGTCGTCGAGCACCGGGTGGTGGACGCCGTACCGCTCCACGGCGGCGGCGAGCGCGTCCGGGTCCTTCTCGTGCTCGAACTTTGGCGAGTGCACGCCGATGACGACCAGCACGTCGCCGTACTTCTCCTCGAGCGGGCGCAACTCGTCGAGCACGTGCAGGCAGTTGATGCAGCAGAAGGTCCAGAAGTCCGCGACGACGATCTTGCCGCGCAGGTCGGACAGCTTCAGGTCCCGCCCGCCGGTGTTCAGCCAGCCCCGACCGCGCAGCTCCGGAGCCCGTACTCGTGCGCTCATGAGCCCAGTCTGCCGGACGCGACCGGCCGGGCCGGGCGGCACCCCGAGCGGGCTCGGTCACATCCCACGGGCGAGACGACGGCGGGGCCACGGTCTCCCGTGGCCCCGCCGTCGCGGTGTGGCTACTTGCCCGCCGGCTTCAGGCAGAGCACCCGGTTCGCCCCGTCGCCCGGGAGCACCACGTGCGGCTGGGCCGGATCGGCGCACTTGTCCTTGGCATCCACCTTGGAGACCACGGTGAAGGCGCCCGCCTCGCCGCAGTTCGCCGCTGCCGCGCCCTGGCCGGACTGCTTCACGCAGCTGCCGACTGCCGGATCGAAGGCCGGCGTCTCCTCCGCGCCGCCAACCTTGCCGAGCAGCATGAGCAGGCCCAGCGGCACCGCCAGGATCAGCACCGCGGCGACGAGCACCGCGGCCAGCACGCGCCCGTTGCGCACCTTGGGCGTGGGCGCCTCCGTCTTCGGCTCCGCGATCGGCTTGAACGAGTCGAACCGACCCTGGTCGCCCGGGTCACCCTGACCGCCCTGGCCGCCCTGACCGCCCTGGCCCCACGAGGGGCCGGGCTGCTGCCCGGGCGGCGGGAACGCCGGCGGGAAGGCGTTACCGGGCGCGGGCTCGGGCGTCGGGGCGGGCCCGTAGCCGGCTGCCGCGCCGACGGCGCCGCCGGCGGACGGCGCGCCGAAGTGTTCGGCGGGACGATCCGCGCCGCCGTGCGGCCGGACCCCGTTCACGGGCCGGTCGCTGGCCGGAGCGTCGACGAAGGACGGCACGCCCGGCGGGAAGGCCGGGGGCGCGGCCGGCGACGCCGGCGCGACCGGAGCGGCCGCGCCGAAGGCGGCCGGCCCCCGGTCCCGGTCGTCGAAGCGAGGCTCCGGCCCCTGGTCGAAGCGTGGCTCGGGAGCCCGGTCGAACCGGTTGTCCTGCTCGAACCGGGCGTCCGGCCCCTGGTCGAACCGGGCGTCCGGTCCTTGCTCGAACCGGGCGTCCGGCCCCTGGTCGAACCGGTTGTCCGGTCCCTGGCCGAACCGCGTCTCGGGTGCGTGGTCGAACCGGGGCGACGGTGCGTGGTCCAGCCGGTGCCCGTTCGGCTCGTCCTGCTCGGGCTCGTCCGCCGGTTCCGGGCGGGCCGGCCGGCCGTACACCCGGGGTTGGGGAGCGGGCGTGCCACCCGGTCGCAGGGCCTGGTCGGTCGGCGGCATCACCCGGCTGGCCAGCGGCACCGCGGCGCTCGCCGAGACGCTGCCGGCCGCCGGCTCGGCACCCTCCGGCGCCGGCACGGCCGCCCGTCCGCCCGACTCCGGCGAGGTGCGGGGCGCGGGAACCACCGGCCCGGCCGCGGCCTGCGGCTCGTCGTGCCGGGAACCGGCCTGCGCCCAGCTGGGCTGCTCCTGCTCGGGCGCGAACGGGGCCGGCGGGACGTAGTCGGCCGGCGGGGCGGCGGCGAGGCTGGCGCCGGGCACCCGCTGCTCCTGCGGGGGCAGCGGCACCGCGTTGGCCGGCGAGATGCCGGGGCCCGGGGCGGGCTGGTAGATCGGCGGCTCCTCGGCGCGGTCGGCCTCCCAGCCGGTGCCGGCGCGGCTCGCGGCGGGCTCCCCCGCCTCGGCGCGGCCCCACGCCTCGTCCGCCGACCAGGGCTCGACGTCCGGAGCGACCGGGTTGGCGGTCCGCTGCGGCAGGCTCTCCGCCGCGTTGCCCCACGCGGGCGGCCCGCCGTCGCCGGGAGCGGGAACGGCCGCCCGCCCGGGCGGGGTGGGGGCCGGCTCGGCCGAGCCCCAACCGTTAACGTCCCGCTCCTCGGGCTGCTGCGGCACCGACGCCGCGCCCCGGACCCGGGCCGACTCGTCCCGGCCCGGCCACTCGTCGCCCTGCGGCTGGTCGTCCTGGGGGGCGCCCCACGATCCGCCCGGCCGCTGCTCGGCGCCGGCGTTCCAGCCGGCCGGCGACTGGTCGTCCTGCTGGCCGGTGCCGGCCCAGCCGCCGGAGCGGTTCGGGTCGTCGTGCTGCGGCCGGTCGTCCGGGGCGGCGTCCTCGGCCCAGCTGCCGGCGCGGGCCTGGTCCTCCTGCTGTTGCCCGGCCGGCCAGCCGCCGGAGCGGGCGGGGTCCTGCGGGGGCTCGGTGTTCCAGCCGCCGGAGCGGGCGGGGTCGTCCTGGGCGGGCCAGGGCTGCGGCGCCGGGGCGGCCTGCGGGACCCGGGCGGCGCCGCGCGCGGCGGGCTCGGGGGGCGACCAGGCGGGGGCCGCCTGCTCGGCCTGGGCCCACGCGGGCTGCTCGTCCCGCTGCTCGGTGCCGGCCCAGCCGCCGGAGCGGTTCGGGTCGTCGTGCTGCTGTCCGGCCGGCCAGCCGCCGGAGCGGGCGGGGTCCTGCGAGGGCTCGGTGTTCCAGCCGCCGGAGCGGGCGGGGTCGTCCTGGGCGGGCCAGGGCTGCGGCACCGGGGCGGCCTGCGGCACCTGGGCGGCGCCGCGCGCGGCGGGCTCGGGGGGCGACCAGGCGGGGGCCGCCTGCTCGGCCTGGGCCCACGCGGGTTGGTCGGGGGCGGCGTGCGGCGGCGGGGCGGCCCCGGCCCACGCGGGACCGGCCTGCTCGCCCTGTGCGCCGGCCCAAGCCGGCTGGGGCTGGCCGTCGGCCGGGCCCCAGGAGGCGGGCGGGGCCTGGTCGGCCGGTTGTGGAGCCTGGCCGGCGCCCCAGGCGGGGCCGGGCTGCTGCTCGTTCTGCGCGGCCCAGGTGGGCGGGTTCGGCTGCCCCGACGGCGGCGGGGGCGCCCAGCCGAGGTCGGGTGCGCCGACGCCGTAGCCGTTGCCCTGCTGCGCCGGGCGGTCGCCGTACGGCGCCGGTCCGCCGGCGCCCGGCGACACCTCGTCCGGCTGCTGGCCGGGGTGGTGCGTGCCCTCGGACGTCATGCGTGCGCCTCCTCCATCACCTGTCGGCCGCCGCTGCCGATCGGTCTGCTCGGCAGGGTGGCCGGCGTCGCCGGTGTACCGGCCGTGCCGGCTCCCCGCACCGTATCCGGTGACCGCCCGAGGGCTTCCGGGGAGCATCGGCCGTCACTCCGCGTGGTCGGGTGTTGTCGAGTGGCTTCTATCGACTCGACCCGCTCCGGGCCGCGGGCGACGACCGAAGCCCACCGTACCGGGCGCTGCGGCGAGGTGGAATCCCGGTGTCAATCGGCGCGGAACGCCGATGGCCCACCCGGGCGGACCGGGCGGGCCATCGATCTGGAGGAGGTGAGGAAGGTTCTGGGCGTCAGCTCATGTGACGCTGGGCGATGGCGAGGATCTCTTCGCGGACCGCGGGCGAGTTGGCGGAGCGCAGCGCGTGCTCGATGGCACGGGCGCGGCGGTTGGCGTCGCGGCGGTTACGGATTCGCTCGATCATGCTCACGGGTCTCTCCTCCTGGCTATTCGGTTGTCAGCCCCTTGATGTCTCTATTCAAGCGCAAGACGGCCTCAACTTCCATCGATTATTAGGTGAGCTGGGACACGAGCCTAACGATCGAAGGTGGGCGGACTTCGGTGCCGACGTTTCTGTCGCCGAACGGACACGGCCGGTGTGCCGGGCGTTCACCCGTGGCACACCGGCCGTGGCTGGCGTCGAGACCGGTCAGGTCCAGGCGAGCAGCGCCGCCTCCGGGTCGGCCAGGAAGTCCCCGATGTCGCGCAGGAACTTCGAGCCCAGCTCACCGTCGATGATGCGGTGGTCGAACGACAGGCCCAGCGTGGTGACCTGGCGCGGGCGGACCTTGCCCTTGTGCACCCAGGGCATCTCGCGTACGGCGCCGAATGCCAGGATCGCCGACTCGCCCGGGGGCAGGATCGGCGTGCCGGTGTCCACCCCGAACACGCCGACGTTGGTGATCGTCAGCGTGCCGCCCGACATGTCGGCCGGCGAGGTCTTCCCGGCCTTGGCCGTCTGCACCAGGTCCGTCATCGCGTCCGCCAGCTCGCGCAGCGAGAGCCGGCCGGCGTCCTTGATGTTCGGCACGATCAGGCCACGCTCGGTGGCCGCCGCGATGCCCAGGTTGACGTAGTCCTTGACCACGATCTCGTCGCCGGCCCAGGTCGAGTTGACCATCGGGTGGCGCTTGACCGCCAACAGCACCGCCTTGGCGACCAGCAGCAGCGGCGAGACCCGCACGTCGCGCCACTCCCGCCGGTTGCGGAGCCGGTCCAGGGCCTTCATCGACCGGGTCACGTCGACGGTCAGGAACTCCGTGACGTGCGGCGCGGTGAAGGCCGAGCGGGACATGTTCTCGGCGGTGAGCTTGCGTACCCCCTTGACGGGGATGCGCTGCTCGCGGTCCGCGCCGAAGCTGGCCGCCGTGGTCGGGGCCGCCACCGCGAGCGGCTCGGCCGCCGCCGTGGCCCCGCTCGCCGCCCGCTGCACGTCCTCCCGGGTGATCGAGCCCAGCGGACCCGAGCCGGTCAGCGTGGACAGGTCGACGCCGAGATCCTTGGCGAGCTTGCGCACCGGGGGCTTGGCCAGCACCGGGCCGCCGGCCCGGCCGTGGCCGTTCGACGGCGCGGTGGTCACCGGCGGGGCCGGAACGACCGGGGTCGCCGGAGCGACCGGGGCCGCGGCCTGGGTCGGCACCAAGGCGGCATCCCTGCGCGGGCGCCGCTTGGCCGCCGTCGTCCGCGGGCCGTAGCCGACCAGCACGGCGGTACGCCCACCCGGGGCGGGACCGCCGATCAGGCCCGGCTCGACGGCGCCCTCGGTCGGCGCCACCTCGACCGCGGCCAGCGACGCCGCCGACGGGGTCGGCAGGTCGGCGGCCGGCGCACCGGTCGTGGACGGCTCGATCGGCCCGGCGCCCGGATCGGTGTCGATCGCGATGATCGGCGTGCCGACCTCGACCGTGGTCCCCTCCGGGTGGAAGATCGCCTGCACCTGGCCGGCCCACTTCGCCGGGATCTCGACGGCCGCCTTGGCCGTCTCCACCTCGACGATCGGCTGGTTCAGCTCGATGACGTCACCGACCTTGACCAGCCAGGCGAGGATCTCGCCCTCGGTCAGGCCCTCGCCCAGGTCGGGAAGGTTGAACTCCTTGATCCGCGACATGCCGCTCACCAGCCGAAGGTGCGGTCGACGGCGTCGAGCACCCGGTCGAGGTCGGGAAGGTACTCCTCCTCCACCCGGGAGGCCGGGTAGGGGGTGTCGAAGCCCGTCACCCGCAGCACCGGGGACTCCAGGGAGTAGAAGCACTGCTCGGTGATCCGGGCCGCGATCTCCGAGCCGAGGCCCAGGTTCCCCGGGGCCTCGTGGACGACCACGCAGCGACCGGTGCGCCGCACCGACTCGTACGCGGCGGTCAGGTCCAGCGGCGAGAGCGTACGCAGGTCGATGACCTCCAGCTCGCGGCCGTCCTCGGCGGCGGCGGTCGCCGCGTCCAGGCAGGTCCGCACCATCGGCCCGTACGCCAGCAGGGTGCCGTCCGTGCCGGGCCGGACGACCCGGGCGGCGTGCAGCGGGTACGCCTCCGACAGCGGGGCGTCCAGCTCGACCGGACCCTTCTCCCAGTAGCGCCGCTTCGGCTCCAGGAACACGATCGGGTCGTCCGAGGCGATCGCCTGCTGGATCATCGAGTACGCGTCCTGCGGGCTGGCGCAGCTCACCACCTTGAGCCCGGCGGTGTGGGCGAAGTACGCCTCCGGCGACTCCGAGTGGTGCTCGACCGCGCCGATGCCGCCGCCGAAGGGGATCCGGATGACCATCGGGATCTTGACCTTGCCCTGCGACCGGTAGTGCATCTTCGCCACCTGCGACACGATCTGGTCGTACGCGGGGTAGACGAAGCCGTCGAACTGGATCTCGCAGACCGGGCGGTAGCCGCGGATGGCCAGGCCGACGGCGGTGCCGATGATGCCGGACTCGGCGAGCGGGGTGTCGATCACCCGCTGGTCGCCGAAGTCCTTCTGCAGGCCGTCGGTGATCCGGAAGACGCCGCCGAGCTTGCCGACGTCCTCGCCCATGACGACGACCTTGGGGTCGTTCTCCAGGGCCCTGCGCAGGCCGGTGTTGAGGGCCTTGCCGAGGCTGAGCGTCTCCGTGGCCATCAGTGGGCGCTCCCCTCGAACGACTCCATGTACTTCGCGAACTGGGCCCGCTGCTCGTCGAGCTCCGGGGACCCGTTGGGGTAGACGTGGTCGAACATCGTCACCGGCTCGGGGTTGGGCATGGCGAGCACCCGCTCGCGCAGGTGCACCGACTCGGTGCGGGCCTGCTCGTCGACGGAGGCGAAGAAGTCGGCGTCGGCGATCTGCTGCTTCTCCAGGAACGCCTTCATCCGGGCGATCGGGTCCTTGGCCTGCCAGGCCTCGACCTCGCTGGCGATCCGGTAGCGCGTCGGGTCGTCGGAGGTGGTGTGCGCCCCCATCCGGTAGGTGTAGGCCTCGATCAGGCTGGGGCCCTGGCCGAGCCGGGCGTTGTCGAGCGCGTGCCGGGTCACCGCGTACGACGCGAGCACGTCGTTGCCGTCCACCCGGACGCCGGGGAAGCCGAAGCCGCCCGCCCGCTGGTAGAGCGGGACGCGGGTCTGCCGCTCCAGCGGCTCGGAGATGGCGTACTGGTTGTTCTGGCAGAAGAACACCAGGGGGGCGTTGAAGACGCTGGCCCAGACGAAAGCCTCGTTGACGTCGCCCTGGCTGGTGGCGCCGTCGCCGAAGTAGGCGATCACCGCCTCGCCGTCCTCGGTCCCGGTCTTGCCGTCCATGCTGACGCCCATGGCGTACCCGGTCGCGTGCAGGGTCTGCGCCCCGATCACGATCGTGTACATGTTGAACTTGAACTCGTTCGGGTCCCAGCCGCCCTGGTCGACGCCCCGGAACAGGCCGAGCGGCATGATCGGGTCGATGCCCCGGCAGTAGAGGACGCCGTGCTCCCGGTAGGTCGGGAAGGCCATGTCCTGGGTACGCAGCGCGCGCCCGGAGCCGACCTGCGCGGCCTCCTGGCCCAGCAGGCTGGCCCACAGGCCCAGCTCGCCCTGGCGCTGCAGCGCGGTGGCCTCGGCGTCGAGCTTGCGGACCAGCACGAGGTCGCGGTAGAGCCCGCGGTACTCCTCGTCGGTGAAGTCGACGCGGTATTCCGTCCCGTCCGGGCCGGTCGCGCTCTCGATGCGCTCACCCTCGGGGGTGAGCAGCTGCACCAGCTGCGGGTCGCCGGTCGCGCCCTTCCTGGAGCGGGGTGCGGCCCGCCGGCCGCGGCTGGAGACCCCGGGGTCGCCCTTTGCCATCCGTCTCTCCCTGTCTGTCTGCGTCGGCACCGGGGGGTCACCCGGCCGCGCAACTCGTGCGCCTGTCCGGCTGGTGCCGGACCGGTTCCTGGCGGCCGCGCCTAGCCCCGGTGGGGGTTGCCGCGCGGCGTGAAGCCGGATTCTGGCCGAACCCGGTTCGGGAGCGCCGGCGCCCAGCCGCGCCTGCCGCGGGGGTGCGCGGAGGTCGTGGCTGCGTTGCCGTCGTGGTCCATATTCGCATCACACGTGAGCGCGCCCACAGTACGCCCGCCCCGCACCGGCGGGCCGCCCGCTTCGTTACACGAAGCGCCGGGTGTCCGTTCCATCGACGCGCGGCCGATCCGGCGGTGGTTCGTCACCGTTCGGCCAGATACGCGTGTCGACACGCTGTGCGGGGTTGGCTGACGCAGCGTCACTCGGTCAGCCTGATTGTCGCGGGATCGCCCAGGTCGAGCGGTTTGCCGCTTCCCCCGCCCGGCCCAGCCGTGCTGTCGGGCGCCCGGTCGGTCGCCGTGGCGGCGACCGCCGCCGGACGGGTGGTCCCACCGCTTTCCCGCCCGGCGGGAGGCCGACGAGGAGGAGTGTGCGGTGTCCGATCCAGGTGAAGGCCCCGGTACCCCGTTCCTCGGCCGGCACCGCGTGGGCGGTTACCGCCGGATGGTCGGCGCGCACCGGGCACCCGGCTCGGGCGGGCCGCCCCGGGGTTACCTGTTCACCGTGGCGCTGCTCGCCGGCACCGCGTCGATGCCGATCCTCGCCGCGATCAGCACCGGCTCGGCCACGGTCGGCAGCACTGCCCTGCCGGACAGCGGCACCCCGTTCCTGCCGACGCCCTCCGTGGGACCGGTGGTGATCCCGCTGCCGGCGACGAGTCAGCCCGTGGTCACCCCGTCGACCCCGTCCCCCGCCGTGGCGACCCCGGGCGGTTGGCGGCCCGCCGCGCCGGCCCCGCGTACGCCGGTCGAGGTGCCGGAGCCGGGGTCGGCGGTGCGCCCGGCGCCTCCTCCCGCGCTGGCCCCGCCGCGCCCGCCGGCCGGCCGGCCGGTGCCGTTGCCCGTACCGAAACCGTCGCCCAGCCCGTCGCCGTCGCCCAGTCCGTCGGCCTCGCCGAGCCCGTCGCCGTCGCTCAACCCGTCGGCCTCGCCGAGTTCGTCGCCGGTGGTGACGGCGACCGGCTCGCCGACCGCACCGGACGCCGAGCCGACGGCCCGACCGACCTCACCGACGGCCGAACCGGGATCGTCGGCCGCCGTGCCCACGGGCGGGCCGAGTTCCGCCGCTCCGACGACACCCACTCACTGCCGGTCGCCGTCCCACGCCGGTCCGGGTGCCCACCGCCATCCGTCGCTTGACGCCCCGGCCGCGTCCGGTCATCCCTCGGCGCGGACGAGACCGGCCCCGTAGGCCAGGATGGTGGCCTGGACGCGGTTGTTGAAGCCGAGCCGGAGCGCGCGGTCCAGCCGGGCCGCCGGTGGATGGCCGGGGTGGCTCCGGGGCGGTGGCCCAGGGCGGAGCAGAGGTGGGGCGCTGAGCGGAACGGACGGCACGGGCGCAGGGCCCTCGGCCCGCCCGGCCGCCGTGCCGCGTCCCGGTCGCGCGCTGCGGCTCGCCCGGCTCGTCACCGAGCTGACGGCCCCGGCCGTGCTGGTCTCCCTGCTGACGGTGGCGGTCGGTTGGCACAGCGCCCGGGGCGTGCACGGGCTGGCCTGGGGGTTGCTCGCCACGCTCTTCGCCACCGGCATCCCGTTCGCGTACATCGTCGGCGGGGTGCGCCGGGGCCGGTTCACCGACCACCACGTGGGGGTCCGCGAGCAGCGCCGCGTCCCGCTGCTGTTCGGCCTCTGCTCGGTGGCCGCCGGTCTGGCCCTGCTCGCGGTGCTCGGTGCGCCCCGCCCGGTGCTGGCCCTGGCCGCCGCCGGCCTGGTCGGCCTGGTGGTCGCCGTGGCGGTGAGCCACTGGTGGAAGATGTCGATCCATTCGGCGGTCGCCGCCGGCACGGTGGTCGTGCTGGTGCTGACGTTCGGGGCGGCGCTGCTGGCGACCGCGCCGCTGCTCGTGCTCGTCGGCTGGTCCCGGGTCCGCCTGCGCGACCACACGGTGCCCCAGGTCGTCGCGGGCGGCCTGCTCGGCGCCCTGGTCGCGGGGGTCGTCTTCGCCACCCTGCGCTGAGCCGCCTCACGCTGAGCGGCCCCACGCTGAGCGGCCCGCCGGTCGGGCGTCCGCCGCTGAGCCGTGCGCCGGTCGGCCGCTCTCCGGCGGATCGTCCGCCGGCGCGGGCGGTCGGGCCGTCAGCCGCCGGGTCCGGCCATCGCCGCGAGGCGGCGGGCGAGCCGGGTGGCGGCCTCCCGCAGCTCCGGGGGCTCCAGCACCACCGCCTCGAAGCCGAGCCGCGCCACGTGCACGGCGAGCGAGTCCAGGTCTTCCCCGCCGACGACGAGCACGCACCACCCGTCGCCGTCCTCCTCGACCCGCCCCACCTGGGGTGGCACCAGCTCCCGCACCCGGTCGGCCCGGGCGCGCACCCGGACCCGGGCGAGATGCCGGTAGGGCGCCTCGGTAACGGATCGCCGCACGTAGGCCACCGGGTCGGGATGCTCCCTCGCCCGGAACCGCCAGGTCGTCGCCGTCACCGCGCGCATCCGGTCCAGCCGGAACGTGCGCCAGTCGGCGCGGTCGACGTCCCAGGCCATCAGGTACCAGCGGCGGCCGGTGGTGACCATCCGCACCGGCTCGACCGTGCGCTCGTGCTCCCCGCCGTCGCGGCCGGCGTAGCGGAACCGCACCCGGACGGCGTCGCGGCAGGCCCGCGCGAGCGTCACCAGCACCCCGGCGTCGATCTCGACGCCGGGGCCGACGAGGGTGTCGGTGGCGTCGTGCACCGCCCGCACCTCGGCGCGCAGCCGGGCCGGCATCACCTGGTCGAGCTTCGCGAGCGCCCGCAGCGCCGCCTCGCCGGCCCCGGCGACCGTGCCGCCCGACGCCAGTCGCAGGGAGACCGCCGTCGCGATCGCCTCCTCGTCGTCGAGAAGCAGCGGCGGCAGCCGGGTGCCGGCGCCGAGCTGGTAGCCGCCCCCGACGCCCGCCGTCGCGTGCACGGGGTAGCCGAGCGCGCGCAGCCGTTCCACGTCGCGGCGTACGCAGCGGTCGGTGACCCCCAGCTCGGCGGCGAGCTCGGCGGCGGTCCAGGACGGCCGGCGCTGCAGCAGCATCAGCAGCCGCAGGACCCGCTCGGTCGTCGCCTCGACGGTCATGCGGTCAGCGTTTCACAGATCGCGGAACGATCCTGTCCGCTATCTTCGGGAGCATGCGCCCATGACCGACCAACCCTGGAACCCGCTGCTCCGCGAGCAGCTCACCTGGCACTGGACCAACCAGCTCCGCGCCCGCCTCGACGGCCTCACCGACGACGAGTACTTCTGGGAGCCGGTGCCTGGCTGCTGGAGCGTGCGCCCGCGCGGCACCGGCACCGCGCCGCTGCGGGTCGGGTCCGGCGCGATGACCATCGACTTCGCGGTGCCGCAGCCCGACCCGCCACCGCTCACGACGATCGCCTGGCGACTCGGGCACGTGATCGTCGGCGTGCTCGCGGCGCGCAACGCCGCGCACTTCGGTCGCGCGCCCGCCGACTACGGGTCCTTCGAGTACGCCGCGACCGCGGCCGGGGCGCTGGCCCAACTCGACGCGGAGTACGCCACCTGGCAGGCCGGCGTCGAGTCCCTGGGCGAATCCGGCCTGTCCCGCCCGTGCGGGGCGGCGGAGGGGCCGTACGCCGAGCGTCCGCTGGCGGCGCTGGTGCTGCACGTCAACCGCGAGCTGATCCACCACCTGGCCGAGGTGTGCCTGCTCCGCGATCTCCACCTGCACAACCACCGAGACAACCGACAGGAGGCGAGCTGAGATGGCCCGCGACGTCCAGATCACGTTCGACTGCGCCGATCCGGCCGCGCTGGCCGCCTTCTGGGCCGATGCCCTCGGCTACCAGGTGCAGGGCCCGCCCGCGGGCTTCGAGTCGTGGGATGAGGCGCTGGACGCGATGGGCGTGCCGCCCGAGCGCCGCAACGACGCCTCGGCGGTGCTCGATCCCGAGGGCTCGGGGCCACGGCTGTTCTTCCAGCGGGTGCCGGAGGGCAAGCGGGCGAAGAACCGCGTACACCTCGACGTGCGGGCCGCTCCCGGGCTGACGGGCGACGCGCGGATGGCGGCCCTGGAGGCGGAGGCCGAGCGGCTCGTCTCCCGTGGCGCCACCCGACTCGGCCGCTTCGAGCCCGCGCCGCCGCTCGACGCCGGGCACATCGTGCTGGCCGACCCGGAGGGCAACGAGTTCTGCCTCGACTGACCGGCCGCGCGGCGGTGCCGCCCGCACCGGCCAGGCCGGCACCGCCGCCGAGCCGACGCTGTCACCGAGCCGATGCCGACGTAGCCCCGACGCCGTCACCAGCCGACGCCGCCGCCGAGCCCGCACCGGCGACCGGGCCTGAGGGGCGGGGGCCGAACGCTACCGGCGGGGCGGGGGCGGCTCCCGCCAGGCGGTGAGCGCGATGTGGGCCACGGCCGTCAGCTCGTCCGCCGTGGCGCCGTCGCGGGCCTGCACCGACATGCCCTGGACGATCGCGCCGAAGTACCGGCTGAGTGCCTGCGGGTCCGCGCCACGGTCGAGCGTGCCCGCGGCCTGGGCGCGCCGGAAGTAGTCGGTGAGCAGACCCAGGGTCGTGTCGCGCCGGCCGGCGACGGCGCGGGCGACGGGGTCCGACTGCGGCGGCAGCTCGAGCGCCGCCGTGGAGATCATGCACCCACCCGGGCAATCGGCGTCGGTGAACTGCCGTGCCGCGCCGAGGAGGAACTCCGCCAGCCCGGCGCGATCGGGGACCTCCCGGCTGAGCGCGGCGTTCGTGTGCTGCCCGACGCTCGCGACGTAGTGGTCGAGGCAGGCCGCGTACAACCCGGCCTTCGAGCCGAACGCGTGGTAGATGCTCGGCGGGTTCAGGCCCGTGGCGGCCTGCAGCATCGCGAGACTGGCGCCCTCGTAGCCGTGCGCCCAGAACACCTGCGTGGCCTGCTCCAGGACCTGCTCCTGGTCGAAGGACCGGGGTCGGCCCGGCCCCCGCTTCCCGCTTTTCATAGCGACCACTATAGTAGTCGCCAGTTTCTGTAGTGACTGCTACAAAAGGAGGGGTCATGGGGCGATCTGTGCTGGTGACGGGAAGTTCGCGGGGGATCGGCCGGGCCATCGCGGTGGCGCTCGCGGACGCGGGCGCGGAGGTGGTCGGGGTCCACTACACGCGCGACGAAGCCGCCGCCCGGGAGACCGCGGAGCTGGTCCGCCGGTCCGGCGCGGTGCCGGTGCTGGTCCAGGCGGGCTTCGACGCGGACGGCGCGACCACGGCCGAGCGGCTCGCCACGGCGTTCCTCGACCAGGTCGAACAGGCCGTCGGACGCCGCGAGGTCGACGTCCTGGTGAACAACGCCGGCATCGGCGAGCCGCAGGGGCTGGGCTCGATCGACGAGGAGACCTACCGGCGGGTGGTGGAGGTCAACCTCACCGTCCCGCTCTTCCTCACCCAGGCGCTGTGGCCGCACATGCGCGACGGCGGGCGGGTGGTCAACATCTCGACGGGCTACACCCGGATCGCCGCCCCGACGCATCCCGTCTACTCGGCGACGAAGGCGGCGCTGAACGCGCTGACGCTGGCCCTGGCCCCGACCCTGGCCGCCCGCGGCATCACCGTCAACGCCGTGCTGCCCGGCGTCATCGACACCGACATGAACGCCGGCTGGCTCCAGGGCGACGCCCGGGAGTCGGCCGCCGCGCTGTCGGTGTTCAACCGGGTCGGCACCGTCGACGACGTGGCCGACGTGGTGCGGTTCCTCGCCTCGGAACAGGCCCGCTGGGTCACCGGCCAGGTCGTCGACGCCACCGGCGGCTCGGCCCTGTGACGGCTCCGGGCGCCCTGACGTAGGCGTACGTCAGGGCGCCCGGAGCGCGGGAGCCGTCAGGCGCCGTCGTCGGCCAGGCGGTGCCGGTTGGCCTCGATCCACGCGTCCAGGGCGGCCGGGTCGTCCGGGTCGACGCCGTCGGCCATCAACTGGGCGACGGCGGCGGTGGCGGGGCTGCGCCGCTCGCCCGTGCTGTAGAGGCGGGCGAACTCCGGCACCATCTCCTCGATCGCCGTGTCGGTCTGCGCCGCCGCCCGTTCGGGCAGCCCACGCTTGCGGGCGGCGTACGCGGCCCAGGCCCGCAGCACCCGGGGCAGCAGGGCGGCGTCGTCCATGTCCAGCACCGCTCGCCGATGCACCCAGTCGAGCAGGAACAGCCCCGCCACGGTGGGGCTCCACCGCATCGGGTCGGCGTCCGGGAAGCTGGCCGCGTGGTCCAGCAGCAGGCTGAGGCAGAAGTGCAGCGAGGCCAGCTCCGCCCCGTCGACGGCGTCCAGGCCGAACCGGGCCGCCTCGGGCGAGGCGAGGAACCGGCGGACCAGGTCCGTGCGCTCGGCGGCGGTGAGCGGTTCGACGGCGGGCGCGGGGGCCGCCTCGGCGCGGTGGGGCAGCCGGGCCAGCCGGGCGCCGAGCAGGGCGCGGTCGGTCGCCAGCGAGCCCTCCCCGGGCAGCTCGCTGAGCGCGTCGGTGATCGCCAGGTGCCGGCTCACCTCGGCGTGCATCCGGTCCGGCTCCTCGTCGCGGAACCAGGTCAGCTCGTCCCCGTCGCACATCTGGCGGACCTGCCCGAGGATCCGCTCGGGCGGCCCGCCGACGAAGACGTCCTTGGTGATGCCGATGTTGTGGTCGAGCAGCGTCACCACCGCGTGCGCCGGCCCGCCGGCCGGGTCGTCGTACGCGAAGGTCGCGAGGTAGGAGGTCTGGTCGCCGTACACGTCGCCGTAGGACCAGCAGCCGGTGAGGTGCACCCGGCCGAGGTGGGCGGCCCAGTCGGGGGCGGCGGCGCCGGGGCGGATCCGGGCGGCGCCCTCGGCGTCGGGCACCAGCGCGGCGAAGACGGGGCGGATGGTGGTGGCGGCGGCCGAGCGGCGGCGGGAGGTGGCGGCCAGGAAGCCGGCCACGAAGTCCCGGACGGCGGCGTCGCGGTCGGTCTCCGCGACCGCGTAGACGCTGCCGAGCAGGGCCGCGCCGAGCATCTCCGCGTCGAGGGCGTTCTCCAGCTTGGCCACGTCGCGGGCGGCGTGCAGCACCGCGTCGTACGGGGTCTGAGGCGTTCCCATCCACCGACCCTACGCTGCCGCCCGGCTCGGGACGGCACGAGCGACCCGAGCGTCGCCCGCGTCGCGTCGCCCGCACGACCGTCCTGAGGCTGGCCGTCGGCCGGGATTCCCAGCTCAGCGGCCGGCGGCGTCCTCCAGGGCCGCCCGGGCCTCGGCGTAGGAGGCGAGCACCGCGCGGACCGGGGCCAGCACGTACTCGTCGCCGACCGCCGCCACCGCGTCGGTGAGCCGTCGCTCCGCACGGCGGCGGGCCCGGTGGGCCGCCCAGCGGAGGACCGGCCTGGTCAGGGCGGCCACCAGCAGCCCGGCGAGCAGGCCGCCCAGGAACAGCAGGGTGGGCAGCGGCACCTCGCCCACGGCCGGGTCGTCCAACGCCGGCAGACCCAGCGCGCGCAGCGCGTAGCCGAGCGCCAGCCACCCGAGCCCGGCCAGCGCGGCCAGGGTCACCAGCCACTGGAGGCCACCGACGATCCGCCACCAGAGCGGCCGTCGGTCCATGCCGAGGTCGGTGCCGGCGACCGCGCGGTCCAGAGCGTCCGGCAGGTCCCCGAGGCGGGACCGGGCGGCGGCGGTCACCGCCGCCGGCCAGGAGGCGGGCAGGTCGCTGCCCGCCCGGTCGGCCACCGACCGGATCGCCAGGCCGAGCGCGGAGCGCTGGGCGGCGGTGGGGTCGGGCACCGAGGTCGCGGCGACCAGGCTCTCCGCCGGCTCGTCGCGGTCGGCGGCCGGGCCGGGCAGGTGCAGCCGGCGCAGCGGGTCGGGCCGCAGCCGGCGCCAGCCCCGGACCAGCGGCCAGCCGGTGGCCGCGCCGCCCCGGTGCCGGTACGCCCGCTCGACCGCCTCGGCGACCGCCGGCACCCCGGCCGCGCCGGCCAGCGCCCGGTGCAGCGCGGTGCCGGCGGCGTCGTCGGGCCCGGCGGCCGGCGCGGCGCTCCCGACCAGCTCGTCGAGCCCGGCCACCACGGCGTCCACGTCGCCCTGGAGGCGGCGCAGCGCGGCCTGCCGCTCGGCCACCGTCCGTTCCAGTGCCTCCCGCAGCCCGACCATGCCCGCCGGGTCCACGGCGGTGGTGGCCAGCAGCGGCACGCCGTCCAGGCCGTCCGCGTCGAGCAGCCGGCGCAGGTCGGCCAGGACCCGGGGCAGCTCGGCCGGGGGCAGCCGGTCGGCCTGGTTGAGCACGACCAGGGTGACGTCGCGGTGCCGGTGGAACTCGCGCAGGTAGCTGGTGTGGATGACGCGGTCGGCGTACTTCTGCGGGTCGACCACCCACACCACGAGGTCGACGAGGCCGAGCAGCCGGTCCACCTCCAGGCGGTGGGACCGCTGCACCGAGTCGAAGTCGGGCAGGTCGAGCAGGATCAGCCCGTGCAGGGCGGACTCGTCGTCGCCGTCGAGCACGCTCTCCCGCACGAACCGGTGCCGGGGCAGCACGCCGACCCAGTCGAGCAGCCGGTTGCCGCCGTCGAGCGGCCCCCAGACGCAGGCGTGGGTGACGCCGGTGGTGGGGCGGCGCACCCCGACCGGGGAGAGTTCCATCCGGGCGAGCGCGTTGAACAGGCTCGACTTGCCGCTGCCGGTCGCGCCGGCGAGGGCCACCACCGTGTGGTCGCGGGAGAGCGCCAGCCGGGTGCCGGCCCGCTCGACCAGGGTGTGCGCCGGCACGAGCCGCGAGTCCGGCAGGTGGCCGTCGACGACCGCGAGGAACCGGCGTACGGCGTCGAGGCGGGCGATCAGCGCGTCGGCGTCGACCCGCCGGTCACCGCGGAACGCCTCGCGCATGCGCCCGACGATGTTCGTCATGACTCTCCGCCCTCGGTGCCGGGGAGGCTCGCGGCGTCCGTGTCGGCGAGGCCGCTGCGGTGCCGCGCGATCTCCACCCGGTTGGCGGCCCGGCGCAGCGCCTCCGCGGTCTCCGCGGCGGGCCGGGACTCCGCCGTCCGGGCCAGGTAGCGGGCGGCCTCGTCGTCCAGCAGCGCCCGCACCCGGTCCAGCAGGTCGGCCCGGGCCTTGGCGGCGAGCGTACGCACGGCCTGGTCGCCGAAGATCGCCTGGAGCACGGTCTGCGCGGCGACCGTGGTGCCCGCCCCGGTGGCGACCTCCAACCCGGTCGGGATGAACGCGGTCGAGGCGAACACGGCGATCATGACAACGAGCCCCGTGGCGTTCACCGCGTACGCGGCCGTCCGGGCCACGAAGCGCCGGTCGCCGCCCTCGACCCGGACCAGCTCCAGCACGCCGCGCTGCCACTCCCGGACCAGCCG
This sequence comes from Micromonospora sp. NPDC047670, assembly GCF_043204915.1. Taxonomy (NCBI): domain Bacteria; kingdom Bacillati; phylum Actinomycetota; class Actinomycetes; order Micromonosporales; family Micromonosporaceae; genus Micromonospora; species Micromonospora sp. NPDC047670. Next base: position 22,208 of record NZ_JBIDDA010000007.1, on the reverse strand, counting down.
CTCGGCCCGCTCGGGCAGGTCGCCGGCGGGGTGGGCGAGCCCCGGTTCGAGCAGCGCCGCCCCGGCGGGATGCGCCTTCCACCCGGTGTACGCGTTCTCGGCCGCCTCGGCGGCGACGCCGCGCAGCAGGGTCACCAGCTGGGACTCGATGGCCTCGCGCAGCTCGGAGGCGGGCGCGGGACGGCCGGTGACCGCGGCCACCACCCGGTCACGGAGCCGCCCGATCCGGGCCTCCAGGGTGCGGAAGAACTCGCCGGTGCCGACGAACTCCTGCCAGCGGGCGAGCACCTCGCCACGGAGCAGCCGGCCGTCCTTCAGCCCCTGCTCGACGGTCCGGTGCGCCCCCCGGTACGCGGCCCGCACCCGCTCGTCGAGCGCGTCGGCGGCGGTCACCTGCTCGTCCGCGGCGTCGGCGAGCTCCTCGGCCGCCGGGCGCAGCGCGGCGAGCGCGCCGTCGAGGGTCTGCCGGACCACGGCCGCCCGGGCGTCGGCGTCGGCGGCCAGCCGGGCGAACCAGGTGGAGAGCGGCGCGGTGACCCGGTCGGGCAGCAGGCCCTGGCCGTCGACCCAGGTCTCCGGCAGTACGAACAGCGGGGCCGCGCCGAGGCCCTGCGCGGCCAGCATCTCCGACAGGTGGGCGGCGATCTCGTCGGCCGCCTCCGGGGGCACCCGGTCCAGCACCATGGCGATCACCGCGCCCCGGGCGCGGGCGCTGCGCAGCAGCTCCCAGGGGACGGCGTCCGCGTAGCGGGCGGCGGTGGTGACGAAGAGCCAGAGGTCGGCGGCGGCCAGGAGTTGGCCGGCCAGGGCCCGGTTGGCGTCGACCACCGAGTCGATGTCGGGGGCGTCGAGGAAGGCCAGCCCGGGCGGCAGGGCCGGGGCGGTGACCAGTTGCAGGGTGCGCGGGTCCTCGCTGGGCTCGGTGGTGCGGGTGAGGCCGGGCAGCAGCTCGCCCTGGCGGAACCAGCCGGAGTCGGCCGGGCTGCACACCAGCACCGGGGAGCGGGTGGTGGGCCGGAGCACCCCGGCGGCGCTCACCCGAGCCTGCACCAGGCTGTTGACGAGGGTGGACTTGCCCGCGCCGGTGGACCCGCCGACCACCACGAGCAGCGGCGCGTCGAGCCGGCGCAGCCGGGGGAGCAGGTAGTCGTCGAGCTGGTCGGTGAGGCTGCCGGCGGCCCGTCGGGCGGGCTCGGCGGAGGGCAGTGCCAGCGGGAACCGGGCCGCCCCGATCGCGGCGCGCAGGCCGGCCAGCGCGGCGGGCAGGCTGTCGTCCCCGGTGGTGGCGGGCCGGTCCTCCCCGGCGTCCGCGGGGCCGGTGCGGGCTGCGACGGTGGGCGCGCCGGCCTGGGTGGCGGAATCGCCGTGCGTCGTCACCGCTAAAGCGTGCCCGACCGACGCAAGGGAAAACAACCGGTCGGTAGCAACCGTGACTTGCGTCGGGTCGGCTCAACCTCGACTTGACGATTTCCCGGGGCGTGGCACTATTGAGTCAAGTTCACTCAACTTGTGGTGGGGTCGCTGCGGGCGACGCCCGCCGAGCGGCTCAGGGGCGACGCCCGTGGGCGGTTCACAACGTCACGAAGCGAGGAAGCGAAGATGGCACGTGCGGTCGGTATCGACCTCGGCACGACGAACTCCTGCGTCAGCGTCCTGGAGGGCGGTGAGCCCACCGTCATCGCCAACGCTGAGGGCTCGCGGACGACCCCGTCGATCGTCGCGTTCGCCCGCAACGGCGAGGTGCTCGTCGGTGAGGTCGCCAAGCGCCAGGCGGTGACCAACCCGGACCGGACGATCCGCTCGGTCAAGCGGGAGATCGGCACCAACTGGTCCGTCGACATCGACGGCAAGAAGTACACCCCGCAGGAGATCTCGGCCCGCACGCTGATGAAGCTCAAGCGGGACGCCGAGGCGTACCTGGGCGAGCAGATCACCGACGCCGTGATCACCGTCCCGGCCTACTTCAACGACGGTCAGCGCCAGGCCACCAAGGAGGCCGGTGAGATCGCCGGCTTCAACGTGCTGCGGATCGTGAACGAGCCGACCGCGGCCGCCCTGGCGTACGGGCTGGACAAGGGCTCCAAGGAGCAGACCGTCCTGGTCTTCGACCTCGGCGGCGGCACCTTCGACGTGTCGCTGCTGGAGCTGGCCGAGGGCGTCATCGAGGTCAAGTCGACCAGCGGTGACAACAACCTCGGCGGCGACGACTGGGACCAGCGGATCATCGACCACCTGGTCAAGACCTTCCGTGGCGAGCACGGCATCGACCTGGCCCAGGACAAGATGGCCCTGCAGCGGCTCCGCGAGGCGGCCGAGAAGGCCAAGATCGAGCTGTCCGCCGCCACCACCACCAACATCAACCTGCCGTACATCACCGCCGGCGCGGCGGGCCCGCTGCACCTGGACGTGACGCTCAGCCGCGCCGAGTTCCAGCGGATGACGCAGGACCTGCTGGACCGCTGCAAGGGCCCGTTCGAGCAGGCCGTGAAGGACGCCGGGATCAAGATCTCCGACGTCGACCACGTCATCCTCGTCGGCGGCTCGACCCGGATGCCGGCCGTGACCGACCTGGTCAAGCAGCTCACCGGCAAGGAGCCCAACAAGGGCGTCAACCCGGACGAGGTCGTCGCCGTCGGCGCCGCCCTCCAGGCCGGTGTGCTCAAGGGCGAGGTCAAGGACGTCCTGCTGCTCGACGTGACCCCGCTGAGCCTGGGCATCGAGACCAAGGGCGGCATCTTCACCAAGCTGATCGAGCGCAACACCACCATCCCGACCAAGCGCTCCGAGGTCTTCACCACGGCGGACGACAACCAGCCGTCGGTGCTGATCCAGGTCTTCCAGGGCGAGCGCGAGATCGCGGCCTACAACAAGAAGCTCGGCACCTTCGAGCTGACCGGCCTCCCGCCGGCGCCGCGCGGCGTGCCGCAGATCGAGGTCACCTTCGACATCGACGCCAACGGCATCGTCAACGTCCACGCGAAGGACCTCGGCACCGGCAAGGAGCAGAAGATGACGATCACCGGCGGCTCCTCGCTGCCGAAGGACGACATCGAGCGCATGCGCCGCGACGCCGAGGAGCACGCCGAGGACGACAAGCGTCGCCGCGACGAGGCCGAGACCCGCAACCTGGCCGAGGCGCTCCAGTGGCAGACCGAGAAGTTCCTGGCCGAGAGCGGCGACAAGCTGCCGGCGGAGTCCCGTGACCAGATCAACGAGGCGCTCGGCGAGCTGCGCGGCGCGCTCGGCGGTCAGGACATCGAGAAGATCAAGTCGGCGCACGAGCGGCTGGCGCAGGTCTCCCAGCAGGCCGGTTCCCTGCTCTACAACCAGCCGGGTGAGCAGCCGGGCGAGGCCGGTCCGGGTGCCACGGGCGCCGGGGCGACCGGCGGCGCGCAGGCCGGCGGGCCGGCCGGTGGCGCGGACGACGTGGTCGACGCGGAGATCGTGGACGAGGACAAGAAGTGACGATCCGTCCCGGACACGGAACCACGGCAGAGGGATGAGGTAGCCCAATGACGGAGAAGCCACGAGCCGCCGACCCGGGTGCGACCGGGTCGACGCCGGGTGGCTCCGCGCCCGCCGAGCAGGCCGGCGACGGGCCGCGGGTCGTCATCCGCAACAACCGCAAGATCAGCGAGACGAGCGAGCCGGCCGCCGCCGACGCCGGGTCGGACGCCCCGGCCGAAGGGCTGGTCGAGGAGGCCGAGGTCGTCGTCGACGAGATCGAGGTCGAGGCGGCCGAGGTGACCGGCCCGCCGGTGGTGGACGCCCCGGCGCAGCCGGTCGACGGCGGCGGGACCGCGCTCGGCGCCGAACTCGAGGCGCTGCGTACGGAGCTCGACGAGCGGACCCGGGACCTGCAGCGGGTGACGGCGGAGTACGCCAACTACCGCAAGCGGGTGGACCGGGACAAGGGTCTGGTCACCGAGCAGGCGACCGGCGCGGTGCTCGCCGCGCTGCTGCCGATCCTCGACGACCTGGACCGGGCCCGCGAGCACGGCGACCTGGTCGGGCCGTTCGGCACGGTGGCCGAGCAGCTCACCACGGCGCTCGGCAAGTTCGGGCTGACGGCGTTCGGCGAGCAGGGCGACCCGTTCGACCCGACCCGGCACGAGGCGGTGGCGCACCAGACCTCGGCCGACGTCACCGAGCCGACCTGCGTGCAGGTGATGCGCCGGGGCTACCAGGTCGGTGAGCGGCTGCTGCGACCGGCGATGGTCGCGGTCGCCGACCCGGAGTAGTGCGCGACGACGACCGGGCCGTCCCGTCCACCCGCACCGGGTGGGCGGGACGGTCGGTCCCCAGGTAGGGAGGGGGTGGACCGGTGAGTTCCAAGGACTGGATCGAGAAGGACTTCTACGCCGTGCTGGGCGTGGACAAGGCCGCCTCCGCCGACGACATCAAGAAGGCATACCGGAAGCTGGCACGGGATTCGCACCCGGACCACAACCCCGGTGACCCGAAGGCCGAGGAGCGCTTCAAGGCCGCCTCGGAGGCGTACGCGGTGCTCGGCGACGACGCCAGGCGCCGCGAGTACGACGAGTTGCGCTCGCTGTTCGGTTCGGGCGCGTTCCGGCGCAACGCCCGTGGCGGCCAGCCCGGCGGCATGCCGTTCGACGTCTCCGACCTGTTCGCGGGCGCGGCCGGCGGGGGTGGCGACCGCCGCTTCGGCGGGGCCGGCTTCCAGGACCTGTTCAGTTCGATATTCTCCGGCGCTGGCGGCGCCGGCGGCGGGGCGGCGCCCCGTGGCCCGGCGCGGGGCCGGGACGTCGAGGCCGAGGTGGCCCTCGACTTCGGCGACGCCGTACGCGGGGTGACCCTGCCGTTGACGCTGCGCGCCCCGGGGGTCTGCGACACCTGCCACGGCGACGGGGCCAAGCCCGGCACCCAGCCGCGCACCTGCCCGGTGTGCCACGGCGCCGGGATGACCACCCGCAACCAGGGCTCGTTCAGTTTCTCCGAGCCGTGCCGCAACTGTCAGGGCGTGGGCACGGTCGTGGAGGAGAAGTGCCCGGAGTGCCAGGGCACCGGCGGCGTCACCAAGACCCGCACGCTGAACGTGCGCTTCCCCGCCGGGGTGGCCGACGGCCAGAAGATCCGGCTCGCGGGGCGGGGCGAGCCCGGCGCGCGGGGCGGTCCGGCCGGCGACCTCTTCGTGCACGTCAAGGTGCGACCGGACGAGCTGTTCGGGCGTACCGGCGACGACCTCACGCTGACCGTGCCGATCACGTTCGCGGAGGCGGTGCTCGGCACGGACCTGCGGGTGCCCACCCTCGACGGCGCGGTGACCCTGCGGGTGCCGCCGGGCACGCCGAGCGGCCGGATCCTGCGGGCCCGCGGCAAGGGGGTGGTCCGCCGCGACGGGCGGGCGGGTGACCTGCTGGTGACGCTCGACGTGGTGGTGCCCGCGCGGGTGTCCGACGAGGCGCGCGCGGCGCTGGAGACCTTCGCCGCGCAGACCCCGCCGGCCGCCCGGGAACATCTCGACGCGCGGGTGCGTCGGTTCAGTTGACCCGGTGTTCAGTCGGCTCGGTGGAGTGCACGCGGAGGTGAGCGGGATGTCGGACGAGTTCGTCGGTTCGGGTGACCCTGCCTACGAGGCCAAGGTGCTGATGATCTCGGTGGCGGCGCGGATGGCGGGGATGCACCCGCAGACGCTGCGCCAGTACGACCGGCTGGGCCTGGTCCAGCCGGGGCGGGCGGCCGGCGGCGGGCGCCGCTACAGCGTCCGGGACGTGGTGCTGCTGCGCGAGGTCCAGCGGCTCAGCCAGGACGACGGCATCAACCTGGCGGGGGTCAAGCGGATCATCGGCCTGGAGCGGCTGCTGGAGCAGGCGCAGCAGCGGGTGGCCCGGCTGGAGGCGGAGCTGGACGCCGCGTACCGCCGGATCGCCGAGCTGGAGTCGCTGGCCCGCTTCCCGGGCAGTGACCTGGTGCCGACCAACCGCGCCTCCACCGCGCTGGTGGTCTGGCGTCCGCGGCGAACCCCCGACCGTTGACCACACCACCCACCCCGCGCCCGGCCGCCCTCCCCCGGCCGGGCGCGGTCGCCTTTCGTCTCTTTCTTCGGCGGGGCAGGTGCCGGATCCGCTAACCTACGAATCAGGCTCAACCGCCTCAATCCGGAACTCCGATGGCAGGGGGAGCCATGGCGGAATCGGCGAAGAAGGTTGCGCAGCAGACGGAGGAGCGGCTCGACAAGGTGGCGAAGAACGTCCGGGAGAGGTTCGACCGGGTCACCGAGGGCCGCTTCACAGACAAGATCAAGAACGGCGCGTTCGCCGACCAGGTCGACCACGGTGTCGACCAGGGGCGCGACGAGGCGAGACGCCGGAAGCAGGGTGGATCGGAACGCTGACGATCCGCCGACGTGCGGGCCGGGACCCACGGGGGGTCCCGGCCCGTTCGCCGTGCAAGCGGCCGTTCCCGTGGCCCGCCCGACTTCCGCGGCAGGTCGGCGGCGATGCCGCCGGTCGTCGCGTTCGTGTTCGGCGCGACGCTCCGGCGACCGCGCGGCGGAGCGAACCGATGGGTCCCGCGGTTTCCTCAGGCGATGCGGCGGTTCTCCCGGACCAGGCCGCCCTCGCACCAGTCCCGGTAGACGAAGAGTTCCGGCCGGGCCAGCAGCACCCGGCTGTTGTACGCCCAGGTGCGCATCAGGTCGTCACCGGTGCGCTCGGCCTGCTCGACCAGCTTGCGGAAGCGCCGCTTCGGATGGGCGCGGAAGTTCGTCCGGATGCCGTCGGCGGCGTAGATGTAGAGGCAGTGCAGCGCGAACCGGCGTGCCGGGCAGGCCTGGTCCATCGCCAGGTCGAAGAGCACCGCCACCAGCCGGTCGCCGGAGACCAGCAGGTCCCAGTCCGGCGGCATCGAGGTCAGCGGCACCGAGTCCGGCTGGTAGGCCCACGCCCGCAGCTCGGCGGGGGTCGGGTCGACGGGGTTGGCAAAGCCGTGGAACGTCGACTCCTGCACGCTCACCGGCCAACCTTCCGCTCTCGTCCGCGGGGGCACCGGCCACCCACGAGCCCTGGCTGCTGGGGCGAAACGGTAACCCGGTCGCGCTACCGGCGGTAGACCCCGCAGGGAGCAATTCGACAACCCTTGGCCGAGGGCAGGGCCGACCGTACGGTCGACCCTGCCCCGGACGGCCACGTCGGTCAGTCCCGTACCGGCACCGGCCGGGCCCGCTGGGCCGCGGCGCGTTGCCGCAGCCAGCGCTTGAACCACGCGAAGTCGGGCAGCCGCGCCAGCATCGGCCCGGTCACGACCGTGATCAGCACGTACGCCGTGGCGAGCGCCGCCAGCCTCGGCTCGACGCTGCCGGCGGCCACGGCGAGCCCGGCGATGACGATGGAGAACTCGCCTCGGGGCACCAGGGCCAGGCCCGCCCGCCAGCGACCGGGCTCGGCGATGCCGACCCGGCGGGCCGCCAGGTAACCGGTGAGCGTCTTCGTCGCCATGGTGACCACGGCCAGCGCGAGCGCGGGCAGCAGTACCGGCGGGATGTCCCGCGGGTCGGTGACCAGGCCGAAGAAGACGAAGAAGACCGCCGCGAAGAGGTCCCGCAGCGGGCTGAGCAGCTCCGTCGCGTGGTGCGCCACCGGCCCGGACAGCGCGATGCCGACCAGGAACGCGCCGACCGCCGCCGACACCTGGAGCTTCGCCGCGATGCCCGCCACCAGCAGGGTCATCCCGAGCACGCCGAGCAGCAGCGCCTCCGGGTCCTTGGCCGACATGGCCGTGGAGATGAGGTTGCCGTACCGGATGGCGACCACCAGCACCAGCAGCACGGTGCCCACCGCGACGCCGAGCGCGATGCCGCCGCCGAGCAGGCCGCTGCCGGCGAGCACCGCCGTCGCCAGGGGCAGGTAGAACGCCATGGCCAGGTCCTCGATCACCAGGACCGACAGGATCACCGGCGTCTCCCGGTTACCGAGACGGCCCAGGTCGGCGAGGACCTTGGCGATCACGCCGGACGAGGAGACCCAGGTGATGCCGCCGAGCACCAGGGCGGCGACCCAGTCCCAGCCGAGCAGCAGCGCGAACGCCGCCCCGGGCAGCGCGTTGAGCAGCCCGTCGATCAGGCCGGCCGGGGCCGCGGCGCGAAGGTTGCCGACCAGCTCGTTGGCCGAGTACTCCAGGCCGAGCATCACCAGCAGCAGGATCACGCCGATCTCGGCGCCGACCGCGAAGAACTCCTCGCTGGCGGCCAGGGGCAGCAGGCCGCCGTGCCCGAACGCGAGCCCGGCGAGCAGGTAGAGGGGGATGGGCGAGAGGCCGATCCGGCGGCTCAGCCGGCCGAGGAGGCCGAGCAGGAAGAGCAGCGCGCCGACCTCGACGAGCAGTGTTGTCGTTTCGTGCATCCGCGCCTCAGCCGTCCGGGTCACTGTCGGCGAGGATGGCGGTCACCCCGTCGAGGCCCTGACGGGTCCCGACCACGACCACCACGTCACCGGCGGCGAAGCGGAAGGAGGGCTCCGGCGAGACGATCACCTCGCCGTGGCGCAGCACCGCCACGATCGAGGCGCCCGTGCGGGAACGTGCCTGCGTGTCCCCGAGCCTCCGGTTGACGTACTTCGAGCCCGCCGGAATGGCGATCTGCTCGGTGAGCAGGCCGGCGGCCTGCTCACGCAGCCCGGAGAGCTGACCGAGCATCAGCGACGCGCCGAGGATGTCGGCGAGCGCCTCCGCCTCGTCGTCCGTCAGCGGTATGTCGTGCTGACACGAGTCGGGATCGTCCGGGTCGTACAGGACGAGGTCACGGCGGCCATTGCGGTGGGAGACCACACCGAGGCGGCGACCGGACTCCGTCAACAGATCGTGACGGACCCCGATGCCCGGCAGGGCGGTCTGTTCGACACGTACGCGCACACGGGCCAGGCTACTCCTCACCGAGACGCGCAGATCTTGACAGCGCGAGCCGGCGCAGGTCGACTCCGCTGCGTGGTCGGTCAGCGGTGCTCCGCCAGGGAAACGGCCTCCGGCGTCGGCTCGGTGGGGCCGGACGCCGACGCCCGCCCCGGAGGCCGGGGCGGGCGTCGGGTGGGGTGGGGTCAGCTCAGGCTGAGGAAGAACTGGCGGATGTCGCCCACCAGGAGGTCCGTCGCCTCGTGGGCGGCGTAGTGCCCGGCGGCGTCGCGGGGGCCGCCGGCCGGCAGGCCCGGGTCGTACGAGTTCCAGCTGACGATGTTGCCGTGGTCCCGCTCGGCGAAACGTCGGATCGACTGGAAGTCGCCCGCGAACATGGCCAGCCCGGTCGGGACGGTGGTGGGCTCGCTCGGCTGCCGGGGGGCGTGGGCGTCCTCGTAGTAGAACCGGGGAGCGGAGCCCGCCGTGCCGGTCAGCCAGTAGATCGCGACGTTGGCCAGGACGAAGTCGAAGTCCAGGCTCTCCCCGAAGAGCTGGGCGTTCCAGGCGAGCAGGCCGACCGGGGAGTCGCTCAGCGCGTACGCCAGGGTCTGCGGCTGCTGGCTGTGCAGGATGTTGAACGAGAACATGTTGTCGTAGAACCACTGGAGGTGCCTGAGCGCCGCCTGGTCGTCCTCGGAGAGGCCGGCGAACTCGGCCGGGTCGCCGGTGGGCATCGAGAAGAGCTGGGTGACGTGCACGCCGACCACGCGCTCCGGGGCGAGCCGGCCCACCTCCGGCGAGATCATCGAGCCGGCGTCGTTGCCGACCGCGCCGTACCGCTCGTAGCCGAGGCGGTCCATCAGCTCCACCCAGGCGCGGGCGGTGCGGTGGCAGCCCCAGCCGGTGTCGCGCGTCGGCCCGGAGAACCCGAAGCCGGGCAGCGACGGCACGACCAGGTGGAACGCCGGTGCCGCCGGGTCCTCCGGCTCGGTGAGCGGGGCGATCAGGTCGAGGAACTCGACGACCGTCCCGGGCCAGCCGTGGGTGAGGAGCAGCGGAACGGCGTCCTCCCGGGACGAGCGGACGTGCAGGAAGTGGATCTGCTCGCCGTCGATCTCGGTGACGAACTGCGGGTGGCTGTTGAGCCGCGCCTCCACCGCCCGCCAGTCGAACTCGTTCAGCCAGTAGGCGGCCAGCGCCCGAACCCGCTCGCTGGTCACGCCGTACGACGCGTCCGTCCCGGCCGCGTCGGCGGGCCACAGCGTCCGGCGCAGCCGGTCCGCCAGGTCGTCGAGCTTGGCCTGCGGGATCTCGACGCGGAACGGGCGGATGGCGTGGTCCGTCATGGTGACTCCTTCAGAACGGAATGTTTCGTTCCCCATAACCATAGCAGAGCGGAACGATCCGTTCCACTGTTATCCTCGGTCCATGACGAACCCGACCGGAAGTCCGGCTCGCGCGGGCCGCCGCGCCCAGGCCGCCCGCAACGACGCCGTCATCCTCGATGCCGCCCGCGCCGTCTTTCTCGACGATCCGAAGGCGCCGATCGCCGCCGTCGCCGAACGCGCCGGCGTCGGCATCAGCGCCCTCTACCGGCGGTACGCCGGCAAGGAGGACCTGCTGCGGCGGCTGTGTCACGACGGGCTGCGCCGGTACGTCGCCGAGGCCGAGGCGGCCCTGACCGAGCCGGACGCCTGGTCGGCCTTCGCCGACTTCCTGGCGCGGCTCGTGGACGCCGACGTGCACTCGCTGACCGTGCGCCTCGCCGGCACCTTCACGCCGACCGAGGAGATGGGCCGCGACGCCGTGCGGGCCGGCGAGCTGACCGAGGCGCTGGTCCGGCGGGCCCACGCCGACGGGCGGCTCCGCCCCGACGTGGGGGTCCACGACATCCCGCTCCTGTTGGAGGGGTGCGCGGCGATCCGGGTGCCGGATCCGGAGCGGACCAGGCAGTTGCGCCGACGGCAGCTCGCGTTGCTGCTGGCGGGGCTGGTCGCGACCGCGCCCCCGCTCCCCGGCCCACCGCCCGCGGCGGGTGAGTTCGGCCGCTGGTCGCGTCGAGAGTGATCCAGCTCACACGGCCAGGGTTGAGCGGAATAGGCTCAACTCTGGTTGTGTCCTTCCCAGTGGACACGCCGATCCGGGGGAGCCCATGAACACGGAACGACTCACCACCAAGAGCCGCGAGACCATCACCGGTGCCGTCGCGATGGCGAACCAGCGCGGTCACGCCACCGTGGAGCCCTGGCACCTGCTGCTGGCGCTGCTGGACACCGAGGGCTCGACCGCCGCCGGCCTGCTGCGCGCCGTCGGGGCCGACCCCGCCGAGCTGCGCCGGGTCGCCCAGCGTTCGGTCGACGCCCTGCCCGCCGCGCGCGGCTCCAGCATCGCCGAGCCGACCCTGGCCCGCGAGTTCGTCAACGCCATCGGAGCCGCCGAGCAGATCGCGCGCCCGCTCGGCGACGAATACACCTCCACCGAGCACCTGCTCGCCGGCCTGGCGCGGGTGGGTGGCGCGGTGTCGGGCGCGTTGAAGTCGGCCGGCGCCACCGAGGAGAACCTGGTCGCCGCCTTCCCGACCGTGCGCGGCGGGGACCGGCGGGTCACCACCGCCGACCCGGAGCAGACCTACCAGGCCCTGGCCAAGTACGGCGTGGACCTGACCGCCAGCGCCCGCGACGGCAAGATCGATCCGGTCATCGGCCGGGACTCCGAGATCCGCCGGGTGATCCAGGTGCTGTCGCGGCGTACCAAGAACAACCCGGTGCTGATCGGCGAGCCGGGCGTCGGCAAGACCGCGATCGTGGAGGGCCTGGCCCAGCGGATCGTGGCCGGCGACGTGCCGGAGTCGCTGCGGGACAAGAAGCTCGTCTCGCTCGACCTGGGGGCGATGGTCGCCGGCGCGTCGTACCGGGGCCAGTTCGAGGAGCGGCTGAAGTCCGTCCTGGAGGAGATCAAGAACTCCAACGGCCAGGTCATCACCTTCCTCGACGAGCTGCACACCGTCGTCGGCGCCGGCAAGGGCGAGGGCTCGATGGACGCCGGCAACATGCTCAAGCCGATGCTGGCCCGCGGCGAGCTGCGGATGGTCGGCGCGACCACCCTGGACGAGTACCGCGAGCACATCGAGAAGGACCCGGCGCTGGAGCGCCGCTTCCAGCCGGTGCTGGTCGGCGAGCCGACCATCGAGGACACCATCGGCATCCTGCGCGGCCTCAAGGAGCGCTACGAGGTGCACCACGGCGTACGCATCACCGACGCCGCCCTGGTCGCCGCCGCCACCCTCTCCGACCGCTACATCACCGACCGGTTCCTGCCGGACAAGGCGATCGACCTCGTCGACGAGTCCGCGTCCCGGCTCCGCATGGAGATCGACTCCCGGCCGGTCGAGGTGGACGAGATCGAGCGGGCGGTGCGCCGGCTGGAGATCGAGGAGATGGCGCTGGCCAAGGAGCCCGACGCTGCCTCCGCCGAGCGGCTGGAGCGGCTGCGCAAGGAGCTGGCCGACAAGCGCGAGCAGCTCACCGCGCTCTCCGACCGCTGGAAGCTGGAGAAGGACCACATCACCAAGCTCTCCACCGCGAAGGAGGAGCTGGAGCGGCTGGGCGGCGAGGCCGAGCGGGCCGAGCGCGACGGCGAGCTGGAGCGCGCCGCCGAGCTGCGCTACGGCCGGATCCCCGCCCTCAAGGCCGAGCTGAAGCAGGCCGAGGAGGAGCTGGCCCGGCTCCAGGCCGACGGCGCGATGCTCAAGGAGGAGGTCGGCGCGGACGACATCGCCGCCGTGGTCGCCTCCTGGACCGGCATCCCCGCCGGCCGGCTGCTCGAAGGCGAGACCGCCAAGCTGCTGCGGATGGAGGAGTCGCTGGGCGCCCGCGTGGTCGGCCAGGCAGAGGCCGTCGGCTCGGTCTCCGACGCGGTCCGCCGCGCCCGGGCGGGCGTCGCCGACCCGGACCGCCCGACCGGCAGCTTCCTCTTCCTCGGCCCGACCGGCGTCGGCAAGACCGAGCTGGCCAAGGCGCTCGCCGAGTTCCTGTTCGACGACGAGCGGGCCATGGTCCGCATCGACATGAGCGAGTACGGCGAGAAGCACTCCGTAGCCCGCCTGGTCGGCGCCCCGCCCGGTTACGTCGGCTACGAGGAGGGCGGCCAGCTCACCGAGGCGGTGCGCCGCCGGCCGTACTCGGTGATCCTGCTGGACGAGGTCGAGAAGGCCCACCCGGACGTCTTCGACATCCTGCTCCAGGTGCTCGACGACGGTCGGCTCACCGACGGGCAGGGCCGCACGGTGGACTTCCGCAACGCCATCCTGATCCTCACCTCCAACCTCGGGTCCTCGGTGATCGGCGACCTGACGCTGGCCGAGGAGCAGCGCCGGGAGGGCGTCCTCGCGGTGGTCCGGTCGCACTTCAAGCCGGAGTTCCTCAACCGCCTCGACGACATCGTGGTGTTCGCCGCGCTGCGCGGTGACGACCTGCGGGCGATCGTCGACATCCAGCTCGACCGGATGCGAACGCGTCTCGCGGACCGTCGGTTGGCGCTGGAGATCAGCGACGCCGCCCGCGTGTGGCTCGCCGAGCACGGCTACGACCCGATCTACGGGGCCCGGCCGCTGCGCCGCCTGGTCCAGACGGCGATCGGCGACCAGCTCGCCAAGGCCCTGCTGTCCGGCCAGGTCCGCGACGGGGACACGGTCCGGGTCGACCTCGCCGACACCAAGGACGCCCTCTCGGTCTCGACGGCCTGACCGCGTCGCGGCTTGACCGGGCCTGACGTCCGCCCGGGTCGACCAGGAGGTTCGCGTCCCGGCGCCGCCCGCCGAGGACGCGAACCTCTTGATCGACAGGGTGGGCAGGGGCTTGGCGGGGAAGGAACGAGGGCATGTTCGGCATCGGGAAGAAGAAGGACCGGGAGCTGTCGGCGGCGGTCGAGGAACTCGCGCGTGCCGACACGGTGGCGTTCGGCGGGGTCGGGATCGCCGGCACGCTGCTGCCGGTGACCGAGGCGTACCGGCGGGTCGAGGCGGCGCTCGCCGACGACCCCGAGGGCGTACGCGAGCAACTCGAACGGCTGCTCGTCGAGGGCACCCCGGCGGGCCGTGTCTACGCCGCCACGCTGCTGGAACGCCTCGACCCGACCGCCGGGCGGGCGGCCTGGACGGCGCTGCGCGGCGACCCGGCCGAGTTCGGCACGTTCACCGGCTGCGTCATGGGCCGCGCCACCCTGGGCGGGTACGCGTCGGAGCGACTCGCCGGAGCATGATCCGTTCGCCGGCCCGCCCCGCCCGAACGGTCCTGTCGACCATCGACGGCGGTCCGTAGTTTCCGTCCCATGACGCCGCCCGCCGACGCGCCCGTACGCCCACCCCGACCCGTCACCGTCACCATCGCCTTCTGGTTGCAGCTCGCGACCGTGCTGGTCCTGCTGGGGCTGGTGGCGCTGGTGATCACCCAGGCGATCCAGTGGGACGGCCACATCGACCGGGCCGTGCGGGCGGTGCCGGACGCCGACCCCGACGAGGTGCGCGGCGAGCGGTGGAGCAACGTCACCATGGCGGTGGTGCTCGGGCTGCCCACCCTGCTGCTCGCACTCTGGCTGGCCGCCACCGCGCGGCCGGTGCGTCGCGGCGGCAACGTCGCCCGGATCCTGGTCTTCGTGTCCGGTGGCGTCCAACTGGTCGTCTGCTGCGGCCAGAGCTTCGTCGGAGCGTTCGTGTTCCCGCTGCTCTTCGCCATCGGCTTCGACGACGGCCCGTACGTGGAGGAGGGGTACCCCGAGGAGGGGCCGGCCGGGCCGGAGGCCGAGATCTGGGCGGAGTCGAAGTTCTTCGAGGAACTCTATTCCCGGTCCGACCCCTTCGACGCGGTGCTGTTCCCGCTGGCCGGGCTCGGGGTGCTGACCGTGCTGGTGCTCACCCTCGCGGTGGTGCTGCTGCTGGCGCTGCCGCCCGCCAACCGGTGGTTCGTGCCCAGGGCCGCGCCCGCCGCGCCGCTGCCGCCGGCCGGGTACCCCGTGGTCCCGGTCTCCTACGCCCCGCCCGTTCCCCACGGTTACCCGATGGTTGCGCCCGGCTACCTGATCTGCCCCGACCCGGCGGCGCACCGGGCCGCGGACGACGCCGCGCCGGGCCCGACCGAGGGCTGAGCGCCGCTCGGCGAGCGGGCACGCGCCGTAGTCGACCCATCACCCGCCAGGCACAGGTTTCCCCAGGTGCGCGGGGTTGTTACCGTCTCCGCCGACGTACCTGGGGAGGTGGTCGGTGGACGGGTCGGTGGCGTACCTGCTGACGGCGGCGGGCTGTCTGGTCGGGGTGGCCGGGGTGGTGATCGCGGTGGTGGCCCTACGCCGGGCCCGGTCCCGGCCGCAGCGCCCCACGAGCCCGGGCGACCCGCTGCGGGACCGGGACGCCGACGCGCTGCGCGGCGACCCCCGCCGCCTGAAGCCCGGCGACATCGTCGAGATCCGCGGGACGTCGTACGCGGTGCGGGGCTCGATCCGCCTGGTCGAGGGCGGCTGGAGCTGGGCCGAGCACCTGCTCGACGACGCCGCGGGCGTGCGCCGCTGGCTCTCCGTGGAGGAGGACCCGGAGCTGGAGCTGGTGCTCTGGGCCGCCGAGCCGGGCGCCACGGTCACCCCGGGCGCCCCGACGATCGACTTCGCCGGCCGCCGCTACAACTGGGACGAGTCCGGCCAGGCCCGCTACACCGCGACCGGCACCACCGGCCTCGACCCGAACGGCACCATGCGGTACCACGACTACCAGGCGCCCGGCGGGGCCCGGCTCTCCTTCGAGGCGTACGGCGAGGCGGGCTGGGAGGTGGCGTTGGGCGAGGTGCTGCACCGCGCCGACGTGATGATCTACCCGCAGGCCGAGGCGGACTGATGCTGGTCACCCTCGACGCCCCGTACGTCGACACCAGCGCCGCCGACCTCAGCCTGGCCCTGGGCGACGACGAGCTGCCCGCGCTGCACGTGCTCGATCTGGACCTGCCCGGCGGCGTCCGGCTGCGGCTGCGCCTGCTCGGCGCCTCCCACCAGGTGGTCCTGCGCGCTCCCGGCGCCACGCTGACCGAGACGGTCGCCTGCCTGCCCGGCCGCCCGCCCGAGCTGCCCGAGGCGGTGCGGGACGAGACGAACGGCTACCGCTTCACCGCGACCGTCCTGCGGCCCTCCGGCACCGGGCTGAGCGACCGGGTCGCGGCGCTGCGCGCCGAGCTGGCCGACGACCCGTACGCGTTGGTGGGGGTCTTCCCCGGCGACGTCGACGCGGTCACCGCGCTGTCGGTGCGTCCCGACCCGCCGGACGGCGCCCTCGGCTGGCGCACCTGGCACGCGTATCCCCAGACCAACGAGCTGGTCCTGACCGAGACGGTGGTGGCACTGCGATGACATACCGACGCTGGTTCGTGGTGGGGGTGGCGTTCGCCGTCATCGGCGCGCTGGTCGCCGCCTTCGCCATCTTCTACGGCAACTTCTCGCCGCGCGGCTTCGTGGAGGACAGGTACACCCGGGCGACGAGCCACGACATCGGCAGGGACGCCATCGCCTACACCTCGTCCCGGACCCCGAGCCAGGTGGCGAAGGAGGTCACCGACGCGTGGACGCCGGCCGACCAGTACGTCGACGGCAGCGGCGTCTACCTGCGCTACGACGACGACTCGGTGGTGATCCTGCCGGTCGCCGCCGGCTCGGTGATCCTCCTGGAGCGCCTCGGCACGGCCTACCCGCGCTACCACTCCACCGTGGGGAACCACTGGGGCTGGGGCCGGGGCAGCACCGTGCGCGGCGGCGGCCCGGGCTCCGGCAAGTAGCACCCCCTCACCCGACGAAACCCCTGGAGTCCCCTTGCAGACGCTGGTCACCGATCTGCTGGTCACGCTCGCCTACGGCGTGGTCGGTGTCGTCCTGATGGCCGTCGGCTACGCCCTCGTCGACGTGGCCACCCCCGGCAAGCTCCACGAGCTGATCTGGGTCGAGCGCAACCGCAACGCCGCCCTGCTGCTCGCCTCCAACCTGGCCGGCGTCGGCATCATCGTGGTGGCCGCCATCGCCGCCAGCGCCGACGACTTCGTGCTCGGCATCGTCGGCGCGGCGGCGTACGGCGTCCTCGGCCTGGTCATCATGGCGGCGGCGTTCCTGCTGCTGGACGTGGCCACGCCGGGCAGGCTCGGGGAGATCCTGGTCGACCCGCAGCCGCACCCGGCGGTCTGGGTCTCCGCGGTCGTCCACCTGGCCACCGGCGCGATCATCGCCGCCGCTATCAGCTGATGTCCGACGCGAAGCAACCCGCCACGCCGGCCGGGAAGAAGTCGTCGACGGGGGCCTGGGTCTTCTGGCTGGTCACCAGCCTGGTCGTCCTCGGTTGCGTGGTGGCCGGGCTGGTCAACGGTGACTCGGGAGACGACGACGTGCCGGCGCCGACCGCGCAGGAGCGCGGCGACACCGTGCCGATCCTCCAGCGCTCCGCCGACAGCCAGGGCATCTGCTACGGCTGGGTGCTCCAGGACTACTTCAGCTACAGCGACCCCCTGAGCGTCGGTTCGAACCTCGGCGACGGGATCGCGGTCGAGGAGAACCCGGCCTGCCCCCGTTGGGTGCAGGTGGACGCCAGGGTCGCCTACACCTCGGAGAGCAGCGAGAGCGAGGACTTCGCGCGGATCGACGTGACGGGGTCCGCCGACATCACCACCAGTCAGCTGCTGCGCATCGAGCAGGGGCTGGAGCGGTTCGGGCTGACCGAGAAGGTCTTCATCGACGATCCGGGTTGGGCGGTCACCCGGGCCGCCGTGACCCTGCCGCTGCTCGCCACCGAGGCGGGACTGGTGGAGCCGGCCGCCACCCCGACCGTCGACGCGGCGGCCACCCCGGCGCCGCTGCCCGGCACCAGCAGCGACCTGTGGCGGGACCGCTGGGGCTACTTCCTCGCCGCGTTCGGCCTGCTGCTGCTCACCGCCCTGCTGGTCGCCGTCGGCCTGTGGCAGCGCCGCCGCCAGCTCCGCAGGGAGGCTGAGAAGCGCGGGGCCCGCGCGCAGCGGCGCGCGGCCGCCCGGCAGGCCGGCAAGCCCGACGCACGTACGCCGGAGAGCCGGTGACCGTCGAGGCGCCGGCGCCCGCGCGGTGGCGGCTGTCCCGCGCGGCGGTGCTCGTCGCGGTCTTCGTCTGCGCCGCCTGCGGCCTGGTCTACGAGCTGGCCCTCGTCGCCCTGGGCAGCTACCTGATCGGGGACACGGTCGGCCAGGCGTCGATCGTGCTGGGCGTGATGGTGTTCGCGATGGGCGTCGGCGCGCTCGCCGCCAAGCCGCTGCAACCGCGCGCCGCCGCCGCGTTCGCCGCGATCGAGCTGGCCCTGGCCCTGCTCGGCGGTCTCTCCGTCCTCGGCCTCTACGCCGCCTTCGCCTGGCTGGACCTCTACGGCCCGGCGCTGGTCGCCACGGCCTTCGTCCTCGGCCTGCTGATCGGCGCGGAGATCCCGCTGCTGATGGTGCTGCTGCAACGCATCCGGGAGCAGGCCGCCGGCAGCGCGGTGGCCGACCTGTTCGCCGCCGACTACGTCGGCGCGCTGCTCGGCGGGCTGGCCTTCCCGTTCCTGCTGCTGCCGGTCTTCGGCCAGCTCAAGGGCGCGCTGGTGGTCGGCGCGGTGAACGCCGTGGCCGGGCTCGCGCTGGTCTGCACGGTCTTCCGGCGGGAGTTGAGCCGCCGGGCGCGCGTCGCGCTCGGCGCCGGCACCGCCGTGGTCGCCCTCAGCCTCGGGTACGCGTGGGTGACCGCGCACGACTTCGAGCTGACCGCCCGCCAGCAGCTCTACCGGGACCCGGTGGTGCACGCCGAGCGCAGCCGCTACCAGGAGATCGTGCTCACCCGCTCGGTCGCCGAGACCGGGCGCGCCGGCACCGACCTGCGGCTCTTCCTCAACGGCGACCTCCAGTTCAGCTCCGTCGACGAGTACCGCTACCACGAGGCGCTGGTGCATCCGGTGCTCAACGGTCCGCGCGGCGAGGTGCTGGTGCTCGGCGCCGGGGACGGCCTCGCCGTACGCGAGCTGCTGCGCTACCCCGACGTCCGGCGGGTCACGGTGGTGGACCTCGACCCGGCGGTGGTGGCGCTGGCCCGCAGCGAGCCGCAACTGCGGGCCCTCAACGCCCGCGCGTTCGACGACCCCCGGGTCCGGGTGGTGCACGCCGACGCGTTCTCCTGGCTGCGTACCGCCACGGACCGGTTCGACGCGGTGGTCGCCGACCTGCCCGACCCGGACGAGACGGCCACCGCCAAGCTCTACACTGTCGAGTTCTACGCGCTGGTGCGCGCGGTGCTCGCCGAGGGCGGCCGGCTGGTCGTGCAGTCCGGGTCGCCGTACTTCGCGCCCCGGTCGTACTGGTCGATCGAGGCGTCGCTGCGCGAGGCCGGCTTCGCCACCACGCCGTACCACGTGGACGTGCCGTCCTTCGGCGACTGGGGCTTCCTGCTCGCCGCCCCCGGCGCGACCGCGCCCGCCCTCGCCCTGCCGCCGGACGCGCCGGCGCTGCGCTTCCTCGACGCGGTGACGCTGTCCGCCGCCGGGGCCTTCCCCGCCGACCGCCGCCGCGTGGACGTGCCGGCCTCCACCCTGCTCCAGCCCCGCGTGCTGGAGTACGCCCGGGCGGAGTGGCGCGGCTACTAGCGCGGGATCGGTTTCCTCCCGGACGGGGTACTGCCACGCCGTACGGCGGGTCGGTGTCCGCTGTCGTGCCCGACTGGCCCGATCTCGATACGGTGTGACCGCGATCTAGGGAAGGAGAATCATGGTCGATTCCCACAACACGCCGGCCCGCACCCGGCCGGGTGTGGTGACCATTTCCACGTATCTGCTGTGGCTGTTCGCGCTCACCCAGCTCATCGGCATCATCATCACACTGAGCACGCTGGGCACCGTCTCGGAGGTGCTCGACGAGGCGTACCGGGGCACCGACGCCAACGGCACGCAGAACCTCGCCGACATCACCACCTTCATCACCATCGGCAGTTCCGTCCTCCTGCTCCTGCTCGCGGTGGCGCTCGCCGTACTGGGCGTGTTCAACAACCGCGGCAGCAACGGGGCGCGGATCACCACCTGGGTCCTCGGCGGCATCCTGGTCTGCTGCACGGGCGGCGGCCTGGTCGGCGGCCTGGCCGGCGGCGGCTTCGGCGGGGCCGGCCAGGGCACCGGTGACGGGCCGAGCCCGGAGGAGATCCAGCGCCGCCTGGACGAGGCCCTGCCCGGCTGGGTCAACCCGGTCTCCACGCTGATCGGCGTGATCGGGCTGCTCTCGCTGCTCGCCGCGCTGATCCTGTTGGCCCTGCCGAAGGCCAACGAGTTCTTCCGCAAGCCGAAGCAGGCATGGGAGCCGCCGGTGCCGGGCGCGTCCTACCCGGGCTACCCGCAGACCTCCGGCGAGCCCGGCTACCCGCAGGCACCCGGGTACCCGCAGACGCCCGGCCAGCCGTCGGCACCGGGTCAGCCCGGCCAGCCGCCGTCCGCGCCGTACGGCGGGGGCCAGCCCGGTCAGCCGGGAACGACCCCGGGTGGTGAGCAGCCCGGCTCGGACCGTCCCGGTCCGACGCCGCCGCCGGTGAGTTGACCGGCCGATAAGAGCGACGCCGACGGTCCCTCCGAGTAGGTTGCATCCCGACGCCTACCGGAGGGACTCGTCGTGTCGCACCCCGATCAGGCAGCGGCCCGCCGCCCGGCCGCGGTCACGCTCGCCGTGGCGGTGCTGCTGCTGATGGCGGTCGCCGCGCTGGCGCACGCCGTCGCCGGCGCGGTGTCCCTCGGCGGCACCGTGGCCCGGTTCCGCGACGCCGCCCAGGGCACCTCGGCGGGCCCGGACCAGATCGACCGGGTGGTCACCCTGCTGCGCGTGTCCACCGTGCTCACCGCGGTGGTGAGTCTGCTCGCGGGGCTGCTCCTCGCCGGCCTGGCCCTCGGCCTGCGGGCCCGCCGCTCCGGCGCGCGCACCGCGACCTGGGTGGTGTCGGGGCTCGGGCTCATCCTCGGCTGCTGCGCCCTGGCGCTGCTGGGCGTGCAGCGCGCCGCCCCGCTTCGCCTGGGCGAGGACGACCGGGCGACGGCGGAACTGCTCGGCCTCGTCGCCGACGCCCAGCCGTCCTGGTGGATTCCGCTGGGCGCGGGGCTTTCGGTCGGCCAGGTGCTCGGTTACCTTGTGGTAGCCGTGTTGCTGGCACTGCCGGCGGCGAACGCCTGGTTCCGCCGGCGACCCGCGGCGACCGACCCGCAGCAGCCCCCGACACCGCCCGCACCGCCACCCGCTGAGCACCCGTGGCACCAGCCGCCCGGGGCGCCGCCCGCGCCCCCTTACCCGCCGAGGTGAGAACCGCCCGTGACGCTCGACCAGCCGACCGCCGGGCGGCGGGCCCTGATCACCGGAGCGACGGCCGGCATCGGCGCCGCGTTCGCCCGGCGGTTGGTGTCGGACGGGTGGGACCTGGTGCTGGTGGCCCGGGACGCCGCCCGGCTGGCCGACACGGCGGCTGAGCTGACCGCGCGGCACGGCCGGCAGGTCGAGACGATCCCGGCCGACCTGTCCACCGACGACGGTTGCGCGGCCGTGGAGCGGCGGCTGGCCGAGGGGCCGCCGATCGAGCTGCTGGTCAACAACGCGGGCATCAGCCTGAACACCCCGTTCCTGCGATCCTCCGCCGAGGACGAGGCGCGGTTGCTGCGGCTCAACGTGCACGCCGTGATGCGGCTGACCCTCGCGGCCCTGCGTCCGATGACCGAGCGGCGGCGCGGGGCAGTGATAAATGTCTCTTCCGTGGCCGGGTTCGGCGCGGTCATGCCGGGTTCGACGTACTCGGCCAGCAAGGCGTGGGTGACCAACTTCAGCGAGTCCGTCGGCCAGTCCGCGCGGCCGTTCGGCGTGCGCGTGATGGCGCTCTGCCCCGGCTACACGCGTACGGAGTTCCACGACCGGGCCGGCATCAACATGTCGAAGACCCCGGAGTGGATGTGGCTGCGGGCCGAGGACGTGGTCGACGAAGCTTTGCGTGACCTGCGAAAAGGCAAGCTGGTCAGCGTCCCCGCCTGGAAGTACAAGCTGGCCGTCGCCGGCCTGCGGCACGCCCCCCGGCGGCTGCTGGAGGCGGTGGCCCGCGACACGCGGGGCCGCATCGGCCGCGACGGCGGCTGACCCCCGGACCGGGCCCGCCCGACGCCCTCGGTCGGCGTCGACCGCCCGCCCCGCAGGCTGAACGGTCGCTCAGCGTAGCGGTCCATCGCCACCCATCGGTCCCCCCCGTTACCTTTTTGATCGTCCCCAGCCGGGGACCCTCGGTCGCCCGGCCCGGTATGACTTACTGCCCCTGTCGTACGGATGATCCGGGGGGTG